>NZ_CP117702.1:4942500-5555655 GCF_045277205.1 Bacillus sp. A01H
CGGAATGTGTTTCCTTATGATTAGCGTTGAACTTATACCGTTAACAATGAAATTTGTAGGACCTAGATCATTTCGTCAACGTGATATCGCAGTAAAACTTGTTGTGCGAAATATGGACAATATCCCGGTTGTAATTGAAGAAATAAAAGAAATGGATATAAAAGTGAAGAATATGAAGCTTAAAACATTGGAGAATGGCTCGCACTATCTGCACCTTAAATTATGTATCGATCAAAAAAGACATACTGCTGATGTTTACTATGCTCTCCAGCATCTTGAAAGTGTTCAACAAACTGAAGTGGAAAGTATATAACGTAAAACAAACTCTCTTTTAAATTAGAGAGTTTTTCTTTTTTCTATAATGGCAACAATGAATGTAGTCCTGCAAAGTAAGGAGGAATAGGCAATTGAAATCCCGTCCGAATTTAGTAGATACATTTCGTGATTCCATTATTTTTCGTTTAATTTGCTTTATTGTTATACTTACTGCTTTTTCCGGCTTTCTTATACATAGATTAGAACCATCACACTTTACCACATGGTTTGATGGAATTTGGTGGTCAATCGTTACAATTTTCACTGTTGGCTATGGTGACTTTGCCCCTCATACACTAATCGGGAAACTTATCGGTATGAGTATTATTTTATTAGGAACTGGATTTTGCTCTTATTATATGGTGCTGTTTGCTACTGAAATGATCAATAAACAATATATGAAAGTTAAAGGAGAAGAAGCTGCGACTTCTAACGGTCATATGATTATTGTCGGCTGGAATGAACGAGCAAAACATGTTGTAAAACAAATGCACGTACTACAACCAAACCTTGATATCGTTTTAATTGATGAAACACTTTCTTTACTGCCAAAACCATTTCATCATTTAGAATTTATAAAGGGGTGCCCCCATCACGACCAAACGTTATTAAAAGCTAATATTACAACGGCACACACCATATTAATAACAGCCGATAAAGAAAAAAATGAAAGCTTAGCGGATACACAGTCCATTTTAAATATTTTAACTGCAAAAGGGCTCAACCCAAACATTCACTGCATCGCTGAACTTCTTACTTCTGAACAAATACAAAATGCAACGAGAGCTGGCGTGTCAGAAATTATAGAAGGAAATAAATTAACGAGCTATGTATTTACCGCTTCTCTTTTATTCCCTTCCATTTCAGGTGTACTATTTTCACTTTACGACGAAATCTCTGATAATAAATTACAACTGATGGAGCTTCCTATGTCCTGCACCGGACAAACTTTTGCCAATTGTAGCTATACTCTTTTAAAGCAAAACATTCTCTTACTAGGTATAAAGCGCGACGAACAATATATCATTAATCCAGTTCATTCCTTTGTTCTCATTGAAAGCGACATACTCATTATTATTCACCATTAGTAAAATGACGCTCTAATTCTTGCATGAGCACTTTCCCAATATTGATATATTTTCTTTTTACATCTCCATCTGGATCTTTCGGCTCAGCAAATTGATCCATTCCACTCGTTCCAGCTGTTAACGTATTTACATGATCATCTAGTTCGTCTTGATATACGTGCGAAAGAATATACGGCGTTCCAAGACGAACTATTACGCCTGGTACATCTAGTTCTCCATCAACAGCTGTAAATGGCACTCGTAAAAATTGATAGCCGTCTTCTTCATCGATTTTATAATCAAAGCATCCTTTATCATAATCCCAGTTGCCACCAATGCTATATCCAAGCGGCTTCATTATTTCTTCTAACTTATATAACGCATATGTACGTCCTTCTAAATTTGATTGAATCGGAATCAAGCCCATCCCTCCTAGACTTTTTCTTTAGCATACCCACTCTAGTTTGAATATACTGATGGACTTTTCGATGAAATAATAAAAAGCGGCCGGATTCCGGCCGCTTTTTATTATTTTAAACGCTCTTCTAATTCTGCTTTTAATTCTTCAAATCCTGGTTTACCAAGTAAAGCAAACATGTTTTTCTTGTATGCTTCTACCCCTGGTTGGTCAAATGGATTTACGCCTAATAAGTAGCCGCTCATCGCACATGCTTTTTCGAAGAAGTATACAAGGTAACCGAATGTGTACTCATTTAATTCAGGAATATTTACGATTAAGTTTGGTACTCCGCCATCGCTATGTGCAAGTAATGTACCTTCGTATGCTTTCGTGTTTACGAAGTCTACAGTTTCACCAGCAAGGTAGTTTAATCCATCTAAATCGTTTTCTTCTGATTCGATTGTTAGTTCATGTGTAGGTTTACCTACTTTTAGCACTGTTTCAAATAAGTCACGACGACCTTCTTGAACGTATTGACCTAATGAATGTAAGTCAGTTGAGAAGTTTGCTGAAGATGGGAAAATACCTTTTTGATCTTTTCCTTCACTTTCACCAAATAACTGTTTCCACCACTCAGCGAAGTATTGAAGTGCTGGCTCATAGTTAACAAGCATTTCAATTGTTTTTCCTTTATTGTATAGAGCGTTACGAACTACTGCGTATTGGTAAGCTGGGTTTTCTTCTAGTTCTGATGTACCGAAGTCCTCACGACCAGCAGCTGCCCCTTTCATCATCTCTTCAATATTTAAGCCACTCACTGCGATTGGCAATAAACCAACTGGCGTTAATACAGAGAAACGTCCTCCAACATCATCTGGAATAACGAATGTTTCGTAACCTTCATTATCAGCTAATGTTTTTAATGCACCACGCGCTTTATCTGTCGTTGCATAAATACGTTTGCGAGCTTCTTCTTTTCCATACTTTTCTTCTAATAACTTACGGAAAATACGGAATGCTAGTGCTGGCTCTGTTGTTGTACCTGATTTGGAAATAACGTTAATAGAGAAGTCTTTACCTTCTAGTACATCCATTAAATCTTTCATGTAAGTGGAGCTAATGTTTTGTCCAACAAATAGCACTTGTGGAGTTTTACGTTGTTCTTTAGAAAGTGTGTTGTAGAAAGAATGGTTTAACATTTCAATTGCTGCACGTGCTCCTAGGTAAGAACCACCGATACCTACAACAAGTAAAATGTCAGAATCATTTTTAATTTTTTCTGCGCATTTTTGAATGCGAGCAAATTCTTCTTTGTCATATTGAAGCGGAAGGTCTACCCACCCAAGGAAATCGTTCCCAGCTCCAGTTTTTTCGTGGATTGCGTGATGTGTTACTTTCACTGCATCACGTAAATAAGTGATTTCATGTTCACCGATGAAGGATAACGCTTTAGAATAGTCGAACGTTACATGTGTACTCATCTTTTTCCCTCCAATTATGGATATGTATTTCTGTATTCACTTTAGCGAAACTGAAGTTGTAAATCAAGCGATTCACCCCTTGTAAACGTAACCAATATATATTTTTTAAAAAAAGTTCATTTTTTGCATAAAAATTCGCATTTTTCGGTATAGATGTATATACATCCTATTTCGAACATTTTTTATGTATAAAAACAACATAACTACCCCATTCTATAAAAGAGTTAATTAACTCATCACTTGCTCATGCTTCACAATTAAGGGGGGCTTTTTCATGAGTACTTTGCAACGTATCGCATTAGTCTTTACTGTAATTGGCGCTGTAAACTGGGGATTAATTGGGTTCTTCCAGTTTGACTTAGTGGCAGCCATTTTCGGTGGACAAAACTCAGCTCTTGCACGTATTATTTACGGCATCGTCGGTATTTCTGGGCTGATCAATCTTGGTTTACTCTTTAAACCATCAGAAAATCTTGGTACTCACCCAGAAACGAACGAAATTCGCTAGTCAGTATGTCCTTACTCACCTTCGACATACGAATATGATTGCATGCAATCATATTTGCAAATATATATCATAAGAAAAAGTAAAAGAGGAACGCTCATATGCGCTCCTCTTTTACTTTGTTAACTCAGACTCTTCAATCCATTCTGTTAGCTTTTCTCGCAGCGTATTAAATCCGTCCTTAGATGGATTCGGTATAAGAATCCGTCCTTGTTTTCTTTTCGCCGCTTTTAACGATAAACTCATTTTTCTGTGTTCTTCATCAATTGAAAGTACTTTTACTTCTACTGTATCGCCGACTTTTAAAAAGTCATGAATATCCTTTACATATCCATTTGTAATTTCAGATATATGCACAAGTCCTTGTGTTTCTGCATCTAACGCTACAAATGCACCGTAATCTTGAATCCCAGTCACTTTCCCTGTTACAACCACTCCTGTTGTATATTGTTCTGACATATGAAACACTCCCATACGTTTACCATTTTCTCTACAATTGTAGATAGCAAAGCAGATGATTTATTGTTAAATATCCGATTAGTTAATACATACCGTAAGTAAAGCTACTCAGGATACGCATACCTTATATTAGTAAATTATACCACTATGAAAGAGCTCATTCAAAATTCATGAAAAAATTTCCTTAAGTAAGTATAATTCTCCAATATTAGGATAGAATACTAACACATGGCTTTCTAGTATTCCCCCCCTTTTATGGACAAAACGTATTGTGTTTTGTCCTTTTTTTATTCTCTATAAACCGTTCCATTCTCTTCATTGCTTCCATAAGCTGTTCAAGCGATGTTGCATACGAACAACGAATAAACCCTTCGCCACTTTCGCCAAATACACTTCCAGGTACAACAGCCACTTTTTCTTCTAATAATAACTGTTCTGCAAATTCCGCTGAAGATAGTCCAGTTGACGAGATTGA
The DNA here is from genome assembly GCF_045277205.1 of Bacillus sp. A01H. Classification (NCBI taxonomy): domain Bacteria; kingdom Bacillati; phylum Bacillota; class Bacilli; order Caryophanales; family Bacillaceae; genus Bacillus; species Bacillus sp. A01H. The sequence goes on from NZ_CP117702.1 coordinate 4,947,203, forward strand.
AGGAAAGACATAAAATGCTCCGCCCGGCACGTGACACGTTAATCCCATTTCATTGAAAGATGTCGTCATAAAATTACGGCGTTTCTTATAGCTATCTCTCATCCGAATTACTTCATCATTCCCCGCACGTAACGCTTCAAGTGCTGCGAACTGAGACATCGTTGGGGCACACATCATAGAATATTGGTGAATTTTGAGCATTAATTCTGAAAAATGAACAGGAGCTGCAATCATACCAAGACGCCATCCTGTCATTGCAAATCCTTTTGAAAATCCCGAAATTAAAATCGTATGCTCGCGCATATTTTTAATACTCGCGAAACTTGTATATGCTTCGTCGTATACAAGTTCTGCATAAATTTCATCAGATAATACGATTAAATTGTACTTCTCAACAATCACTGCTATTTCTTCAAGCTCGGACTTGTTTAACATTGCACCTGTTGGGTTATTTGGTGAACAAAGTAAAATTGCCTTTGTCTTCGCTGTAATAGCTGCCTCAATTTGTTCTGGTTGTACTTTAAATTCATTTTCTAAAGTAGTCGCCACAGGAACTGGAACGCCTCCAGCTAATGTCACAAGCGGGGCATAAGAAACGAAACTTGGCTCAATAATGAGTACTTCATCATCAGGATTTATAATGGCGCGCATCGCTACATCTAACGCCTGACTTGCTCCAACTGTAACAATGATTTCATCGTTTGGATCATAAGAAACTGCAAATTGTTTTTTTAGATACTTTGCTATTTCTTGACGGAGCTCCAATAATCCTGCATTTGCTGTATATGACGTATATCCTTGTTCTAAAGAACGGATACATGCTTGCCTCACATTCCAAGGTGTAACGAAATCAGGCTCTCCTACTCCAAGCGAAATAACACCTTTCATATTTGCTGCTAAATCGAAAAACTTTCGAATACCAGATGGTTGTAAAGATTCCGCTGCTCTAGATAGTTCAAATTGCTTCATGGTGTCACCACAATTCGCTTATCATCATCGTTTTTTTCATAAATAATTCCCTCATGTTTATACTTCTTCAAAATAAAATGCGTTGTCGTAGAAACGACAGATTCAATTGTTGCTAATTTCTCAGAAACAAACATCGCCACTTCTCCCATTGTCTTTCCTTCTAATGTAATAGAAAGGTCATATGTCCCTGACATTAAATACACAGATTTCACTTCTGAATAACGATAAATTTGCTCAGCAACCGCATCGAACCCAACGCCGTGCTTTGGCGTAACTTTCACATCAATCATTGCCGTTAAACCTGTATGTTCTTTCACCTTCGTCCAATCGATATGTGTTACATAATCCACGATAATCTTTTCCGCTTCTAATTTTTCAACCATTTTCTTTACTTCTTCTACTTCTATATTTAACAGCTTCGCTAATGTATCTACAGATAATCGACTACTTTTTTCAAGACAAGCTAATAATTCTAATTCTTTTTCTGTCACCATATAAATCATCCTTCCTTTTCGTTTGTGTCTAAATTATACAAATAGCCTTTCCAGTTTGAAAAGAAGATTTTTTTAGTGAATTATGTCAAAATAAAGTGAAACTTTAATCCATGGAAAGGTTCACCCCATGGATTATTAGCCCGCTCCAATCGGGCTTTTACGAGCAGTTGATCTCCCACCTCACTTCTTTGTCTCAACCCTCTTTTTAGGTGGGAGTCTTACTGCTCGTTAAAGCGGGGTGAAGTGAAACTTTACTCAGTAGAAAAATGCATGATAAAGCGAAAGGGGATGGAATCGTGAAACCAAAAGTTTATATTGCTGAACCAGTTCCAACATTTGTAGAAAACTATTTATCAGAACACTGTGATTATGAAAAATGGGAGCAAAATGAGAAGGTACCTCGTGATGTTCTACTAGAGAAAATACAAGATAAAGATGGTTTATTAAATTTCGGATCTGCTATTAATGAAGAATTATTGGAGGCGGCTCCTAACTTAAAAGTAGTAAGCAACATTTCTGTCGGTTACGATAATTTTGATTTACAAGCGATGGAAAAGCGCAATGTCATCGGAACAAATACACCTTACGTACTAGATGATACAGTAGCTGACCTCGTTTTTGCTCTTATGTTATCTGCTGGTCGTCGTGTTTGTGAACTCGACTCCTACGTAAAAAATGGTAAATGGAATGCGGAAATTGGAAAAGAGCACTTTGGGCTAGATGTACACCATCGTACAATCGGCATTATCGGTATGGGCCGAATTGGTGAAGCTGTTGCAAAACGAGCGAAATTCGGATTTGATATGGATGTTCTTTATTATAACCGTCGCCGAAAAGAAGAAGCTGAACAAAAATTCGATGCTACATATTGTGATTTACAGACGCTTCTAAAGCAGTCTGACTTTATCGTTCTTCTTACTCCATTAACAGATGAAACGTACCATCTTATCGGAGAAAAGGAATTTTCATTCATGAAAGAAACGGCTATCTTCATTAATGCTTCTCGTGGGAAAACAGTAGATGAAGAAGCGTTAATCGATGCGTTAACAGAAAAGAAAATCTTTGCAGCAGGCATCGATACTTTTACACAAGAGCCGATTCAAAAAGACAATCCGCTCTTATCATTACAAAATGTTGTGACCTTACCACATATCGGATCTGCAACATTAAAAACTAGGCAACAAATGGCTATGACCGCCGCTGAAAATTTAGTTGCAGCGTTACAAGGAAAAACACCGCCTAATATTGTTCGCGGGTAATACTGAATATACGAAAGGCAAGATGACATCGTCATCTTGCCTTTTTTTGTTAACATATTTTTTTCTGCCTTGGAAATGATATGAACAAAAATCAATGGAGTGACAAAAAATGAATCACGAATCTACTTGTCCTTATTTCACTTTTTCCACTCGCGGCACTACTGTTCATTACGAATTGTATGAACATGAAAATAAAACAGAACGTCCTACTTTCGTACTCGTTCACGGCTTTTTATCTTCCTCATTCAGCTACCGCCGTCTTATTCCTTTATTATCGAAAGAAGGAACAGTCATTGCTCTTGATTTACCACCGTTCGGGAAGAGTGATAAGTCTCATCTATTTAAGTATTCTTATCATAATTTAGCAACGATTATAATCGATTTAATTGAACACTTATCTCTCTCAAACATTGTGTTAGTTGGACATTCTATGGGCGGCCAAATTTCACTTTACGTAAACCGTATACGTCCTGAATTAATTTCAAAGACAATTTTACTATGTAGCTCTAGCTATTTAGCACGCGCAACTTTACCTTTACTGTACTCTTCTTATTTACCGTTCTTTCATTTATACGTAAAGAACTGGATTATACGGCGCGGCATCGTTCATAACTTAATGAATGTCGTTCATGATCATTCATTAATTGACGATGAAATGAAGGCAGGTTACTCTGCTCCTTTTTATGACAACCGTATATTCCCCGCTTTAACTCGTATGATACGAGATCGTGAAGGTGACTTACCTTCAACTGAATTACAAAAAATCGAAACACCTACGCTACTCATTTGGGGTGAAAAAGATCGGGTCGTCCCTGTACATGTAGGTCATCGTCTGCACAAAGATTTACCGAATTCGAAATTTATTTCTTACGAAAACACAGGACATTTACTACCTGAAGAAAAACCGGAACATGTTTATGAAGAAATTATGGCTTTTTCTGCGCAGTAATATAAAAAGGCTGTCGGAAATTCCGACAGCCTACAATGAACAACTTCCGCCTTCTTTTATTATAAGTAATTCCACAGCTAACTTCTCACATTTTTCAAGCGCAGGTACTTCCTCAAAAGACATAAAGTATATATGTTGAATCTTCTTTGCGATGTATTTTGAATCATCAAACACACTTGCGACGTTCACAACATCGCTCGCTTCTGTTTCATAAAACTCCGGTCCCATTTGAAACGGATCCCAATTCTTCACAACCTCTATCATCTTTTCATATGTACCCATTCGCTTCCCGCCTTTTCACTTTTTAATACTTTTCTTTATCCTATCACATCAGCTATTCTATAAGAAGAGAGAGAACTTTCATAACTTAACGGTTTTACAGAAGAAGGGGGCAAACTTATGCAACTATTTCATAAAGCAGTCAATCGCCGTGGAACTCATAGTACAAAATGAGATACATATAAAAACGAAGAACTTATCCACGCGTGGATTGCTGATATGGATTTTGAAGTACCACAACCAATTCAAGCTGCTTTAAAGAAACGTATCGAGCATCCTATTTTCGGCTATACACTTCCTCCCGAAAATATTGGCGATATTATTTGTAACTGGACAAAAAAACAGTACAACTGGGATATTCAAAAAGAGTGGATTGTCTTTAGCGCCGGAATCGTTCCAGCTCTTAGTACGAGCATACAGGCCTTCACAAAGGAAAACGAATCCGTTCTCGTACAACCACCTATTTATCCCCCATTTTTCGAAATGGTCACAACAAACAATAGACAATTATGCGTAAGTCCATTACAGAAACAAAATGATACATATGCGATAGACTTCGAGCATTTAGAAAAGCAATTTCAACAAGGTGTCAAACTTATGCTTCTTTGCAGTCCTCACAACCCGATAGGCCGTGTTTGGACGAAAGAGGAATTAACAAAGCTTGGATCTTTATGTACCAAATATAATGTAATCGTTGTCGCAGACGAAATTCATTCCGATATTATTTATGCAAATCATACACATACACCGTTCGCTTCTTTATCTGAAGAACTAGCAGCGCGCACGATAACTTGTATGGCTCCAAGTAAAACATTTAATATCGCTGGATTACAAGCATCGATTATTATCATTCCAAATGAAAAACTCCGTCAAGCCTTTACATCTATCCAATATAGACAAGGCTTCCACGGATTAAATACATTTGCCTATACAGCGATGGTAAGTGCCTATACAGAATGTAATGATTGGCTAAATGAAATTCGATTATATATAGAAGATAATGCTCAATTTGCTTGTAAATATATGAAAGATCACATACCTACTCTTTCCGTAACGAAGCCAGAAGGTAGCTTTTTATTATGGATTGATTGCTCTCGCCTACAGCTTTCTCAAAATGAGCGCACTAAATTGCTCGAAGAAAAAGGAAAAATTATTGTTGAGCCTGGTGAGAAATACGGATTAGGCGGCGAAGAACATATTCGAATTAACATCGGCTGTCCAAGGTCTGTTTTAGAAGAAATTTTAAATAGGCTGCGCCATACGTTTTCATAATAAGAAAGGAGACTGTTTGGGACAGCCTCCTTTGTCAACTTTTGTCGGTAAGTCGATATATTTTAAAAATCGTCGATATATTCCAATAATCGCCGATATATTTTAAGTTACAGTCGATATATTCCAATAATCGCTGATATATTTTCACTTACACTACACAAAAAAGCTACCGCGCACGGTAGCTTTTACTTTTTCTTCATATCCGACGCTTTTTTTACAATAACACCACAAGCAATTCGATCACCTGATTTACCTGTCGGTTGTGTCATGCCATCATCAGCGTTTTCTGTAATAATAATAGACGCTCCATCTTTTCTATGAATCGTCGTTTTTCCTTCTTTAAGCGTTATATGCGGCGCATCAATTTCTGCTTTAATCTTTCCAGAACCATCTGCAATTACGTTCGGTAAATCACCGTTTTCTGCACCCTTCGGATTGAGTAGTCCATGCTTTTTATCATCTGGATTAAAATGATTTCCAGCTGATTCAAAACGAGGTGCTTTACACTCTCCAATTTCGTGTACATGTAGTCCGTGCGGGCCAGGTGCGAAACCTTCCCCTTTAATCGTAATTTTCACTCCGCTTGTTTGCTGAGTTACTTTTGCAGTCCCCACTTCATCACCTGAAGCATTATGTAATTTCACGTCAATTTCTTTCGGCTTTCCTTGGTCACAACCTGCCATCAGAAATAGTAAACAACAACTGAAAAAAAGCCGTTTTTTCATTTTATTCCCTCCAAAATACATTCTGCCCTTAGATTGTCCGAGCATAGAGGGAAACATACAAAAATGAGTTACTGTTTCTTTTCAGCTAACAGCTTTTCTTCAACTTTCTGTAATCGATCTGCTTCTCGTTTTGATACACGAACGAACATACGCCATGTAGCAATCGCACCGATAATAAATAGAACACAAACAATCCCTGGAATAATATATTCTGTTTTATCTTCCGGAAAGTATAAAGGCATCATAACGAACACTCCTTAATTATAGGATTCGAAAAACATCAGAATTTTCTGTTATATACATTTAAATTATAGTTGAACCTATCCATATTCTCAAGGGGCGTTCCGAAAGCGAATGATTTCTTTGACTCCTTCTCCTACTTTCCTTACTATAAACTTGAGGTGAAAAATATGAGAGAAACATTTGAAATTGGCGAAATCGTTACTGGTATTTATAAAACGGGAAAATACATTGGCGAGGTTACAAATAGCCGCCCTGGCAGTTACGTCGTAAAAGTATTAGCTGTTTTAAAACATCCGGTGCAAGGTGACTTACATAACGTAAAACAAGCTGACGTACCATTTTTCCACGAAAGACGTGCTTTAGCTTTTCGTGAACAGACGAACATTCCAGAGCAAATGGTGAAGAAATATGAAGGAGAAATTCCAGATTACACAGATTCACTCAAATTAGCATTAGAAACTCAAATGAATTCATTTTCTGAAGATGATTCACCTTTTGCGGTTCGTAGTCTAGAAACATTAGAACAGTTAAAAAAGGACTACAAACTTTAAAAAAACAAAACGACCAAATTACATACTGTGCAATTTGGTCGTTACTGTGTACTCACTTTCTTTAACACTTTTGAAAAATCAACGAGTTCCCCTAATGTTGGAGGTGCTGGTTTCACTAAATACTCTTTATCTTTTTCTACTAATTTAAAAATATTATACGTCGTCATCGCATCATCTAGCGCACAATGATGCTTACCCGTCCCTACTTTTCCATACGCTTCAATCGCTTTCCACAATCCTGTTTGATTTCTCTCACCAAAAAACTTCTTATACTCAAGTGATAAATCACGACACTGTCCTTGGAAAGGAAAATCTACTCCCGCTTTTTCACAATTATGCTTCAACACTTTCATATCCATATTTCCCCACGTAACAATGGTCGGTTTACATCTCTTTTCATATTCTGCAAGTTTTTCAACGAGTTCTGGAAACGAAATTCCTTTATCTACGACTTCTTGTTTAATCCCTAAAAACTTCTTACATCGATCCGTTAAAGAAGGAAAAGTCTTCGGCCTAACATGAGCTGAATACGTATCTTCTACCTTACAGCCAACAACCGAAACGAGTCCTACCTCAATAATCTCCGGGAAAAATCCTTTTGGTTTTTTTCTGTGCTGGGGCATCGTAAACTCAAAATCCAAAAATAAAAATTGTTGTTCATTCATACGATCCCTTCCTTATCATCTTTGTCATTCCTTTCTATTTGACACTCCTACACGAACAAGCTCGAATGCTAATTCCATTTTAAATATTCAGATTGGATGTATCTTATATATATGTCAAATGCCCGCAAATATTTTTAAAAATAAGAAAAAGTAACCTTTGCAGAAAATATAACAAAATAAACCCTTTCATTTACATCCGACATTTTTCTACTTTATAATGACGTTATGTGTGTTTCATCTAGTTAATTTTTGACACACTAAGAAAAGTGAATGAAAGGAGATGAGAGTTTTGCACGAAACAACGCAAGAGCTCGCAAACTGGCAGTATTATTTTGCTATCGCAGTCTTTTTAATTACATATGCCATTATTATTTCTGAAAAAATTAATCGCGCTGTCATCGCACTTCTTGGCGCAGCACTCATGGTAATTATGGGGGTCGTTGATTTACACAACGCCTTTACGAAACATATTGAATGGGGGACGATTACACTACTCATCGGTATGATGATTTTGGTGAACATTACGAGTAAATCGGGTGTCTTCCAATACGTTGCCATTAAAGCGGCAAAAGGAGCGCAAGGAAATCCAATTAAAATTTTAATTTCCCTTTCCTTACTTACTGCGCTTGGTTCCGCGTTTTTAGATAACGTTACAACTGTACTTCTTGTTGTTCCAGTTACTTTATCTATTACGCGCATACTGCAAGTAAATCCTGTCCCTTATTTACTTTCTGAAATTATTTTTTCAAACATTGGGGGAACAGCAACATTAATTGGTGATCCACCTAACATTATGATTGGTTCTGCCAATAAGCATTTAGATTTCAATGCTTTCTTACTAAACTTAGCGCCAATCGTAATTATTATCATTGGTGTGACAGCGACAATACTTTACTTCATGTACCGCAAACAATTAATCGCTGATCCTGTACAAGTTAAAAAATTAATGAGTTTAGATGAAAAGCAATACATTAAAGATCCAGTATTAATGAAAAAATCTTTAACAGTACTTGGACTTACAATTGTAGGTTTCATGACTCATTCCATTTTCCACGTTGATGCAGCTATCATCGCTTTAACTGGTGCTACTGTACTTATGTTAATCGGTGTGAAAGAACATGAAATTGAAGAAGTATTCGCAAGTGTAGAATGGGTAACAATCTTCTTCTTCGCAGGACTATTCGTACTCGTTGGAGGACTTATCGACATCGGTCTTATTAAAATGTTAGCTCAAAAAGTAATTGGCATAACAGGCGGAGATATTTCTTACGCATCTATCCTTATTTTATGGGTATCTGGTATCGCCTCTGCAACAATTGATAACATTCCATTCGTTGCAACAATGATTCCTCTTATTAACGATATGGCTGTCGGATTAGGTTTATCACCTGCTGACGCACAAATCGACGTATTATGGTGGGCATTAGCATTAGGTGCTTGTCTGGGCGGAAACGGAACATTAATCGGCGCTTCTGCTAACGTAATTGTCGCAGGTATCGCAAGCCGCGAAGGACATAAATTTAGCTACATGGACTTCTTAAAAGTCGGTTTCCCAATTATGATCGTTTCATTAATCATTTCTCATATTTATATTTATGTACGCTACCTTATGTAGCACAAAAAGCGCTCTGATAACCAGGGCGCTTTTTTCATTACACATATTTAAATTAAACTTACTCGTTATACCTCACCGGCTCATTTCTGATAATGAACAAGTGAATCGGCAAGAACACTGAAAATGTGATGACATGAATAATTGTAAATAATATAGAGTTCGTTCCATATCTGTCTAAAATAGCGTAGATAAGATAAATAGACAACACAATGGATACAGCTGTTGCTATTAAATATAAAATTGGTACGAAATTAAAAATGAAACATGCGACATATATGCCGAATACTTTCCATCCTGCTTCTTCTTTCAAGAAATCGGGTAATTTATCTTTCGCTAAATCACCCCATATTTTACTATTTAAAAAAGGAATAAATGCTAGAACTCCATCCGTTGCACCGTCATTTTTCGCCATCGTATACAGTGCAAAAGCCGTTAACAAATACGCAATAACTGCCCAAATCAATATAACAAGAATAAACGCAAAACTAAGAGCAAAGAAACCTGCTAGTAAGCCTTGATCTTCCATCTTATCCTCTCCTCTCTACTCTCAACATATTTCATTGCATTGCAAGTTATGTTTTAAAATTCAACCAAACTCTTTGTATAATAATAGGAGTAACATAATAAGAGAGGAGAACAACCGATGCATCCATTTGTAAAAACATTACAAGAGCATTTCATAGCTCACAAAAATCCGGAAAAAGCAGAACCGATGGCACGTTATATGAAAAATCACTTCCCATTTCTCGGTATTCAAACACCTGAAAGAAGACAATTATTAAAAGACGTCATCCAAATACATACTCTCCCAGATCCAAAAGACTTCCAAATTATCGTACGTGAGCTTTGGGATTTACCAGAACGAGAATTTCAGGCAGCCGCACTCGATATAATGCAAAAATATAAAAAGCATATAAACGAAACGCATATTCCCTTCTTAGAAGAACTTATTGTAACAAAATCTTGGTGGGACACTGTCGATAGCATCGTCCCTACATTTTTAGGTAATATTTTTTTACAACATCCAGAATTGATTTCTGCCTATATTCCAAAATGGATTGCATCAGATAACATATGGTTACAACGAGCCGCTATTTTATTCCAGCTAAAATATAAACAAAAGATGGATGAAGAACTTCTTTTTTGGGTTATTGGACAACTACATTCTTCGAAAGAATTTTTCATTCAAAAAGCGATTGGATGGGTCCTTCGCGAATATGCAAAAACAAATCCCGATGTCGTTTGGGAATACGTGCAAAATAACGAGCTTGCCCCGCTCAGCAGGCGTGAAGCAATTAAGCACATTAAACAAAATTACGGAATAAATAACGAAAAAATAGGCGAGACTCTATCATAGATAGACGCGTTCCTCTATTGAGATTTAAAAAAGAACGTGTTAGAATATGTTCATTATTATTAATATAAGTAGCGATGACGGACTTATAAGTACTTGCACAAAAAGCGATTCAGGGATAGTGAAAGCCTGAAGCCGCAAGGAAACGGCAGTCTCGAGCAATACGTGATAAAGTGGATGCACCTTTTGTGTATCAACTAGGGTGGAACCGCGGGCAAACGCTCGTCCCTAGGCAATTAAGCCTTGGGATGAGCGTTTTTTTATGTTTTTCAAAGCATATACTGCTCGTTTCACAAGTTACCTGAGCACGTCATCGCCAATACGTTAACTTTCAAAAGGAGGATTTTATTATGTATTCAATGGAACAAGTAGTAAACTTAGCGAAACATCGCGGTTTCGTTTTCCCTGGTTCTGAAATTTACGGTGGTCTTGCAAACACTTGGGATTACGGTCCACTTGGAATCGAATTAAAAAATAACGTTAAAAAAGCTTGGTGGAAAAAATTCATTCAAGAATCTCCATACAACGTTGGTTTAGACGCAGCTATTTTAATGAACCCAAAAACTTGGATCGCTTCTGGTCACGTTGGTAACTTCAACGATCCAATGATCGACTGTAAAAAATGTAAAGCGCGTCATCGTGCTGACAAATTAATTGAAGATGCATTAGATGCAAAAGGCATCGAAATGGTTGTTGATGGTCTTACTTTCGACCAAATGGCTGACTTAATGAAAGAACATGAAGTAAAATGTCCTGATTGCGGTAGTGAAGAATTCACTGAAATCCGTCAGTTCAACTTAATGTTCAAAACATTCCAAGGTGTTACAGAGTCTAGCACAAACGAAATCTTCCTTCGTCCTGAAACAGCACAAGGTATTTTCGTAAACTTCAAAAACGTACAACGCTCTATGCGTAAAAAACTTCCATTTGGTATTGGCCAAATCGGTAAGAGCTTCCGTAACGAAATCACGCCTGGTAACTTCACATTCCGTACACGTGAATTCGAACAAATGGAACTTGAATTCTTCTGTAAGCCTGGTGAAGATTTAGAGTGGTTCGCATTCTGGCGTGAAACTTGTAAGAACTGGTTACTTTCACTTGGTATGACTGAAGAAAGCATGCGTCTTCGTGACCACGGTGAAGAGGAATTATCTCACTACAGTAACGCAACAACTGACATTGAATTCAAATTCCCATTCGGTTGGGGCGAACTATGGGGCGTTGCATCTCGTACAGACTTCGATTTAAAACGTCACATGGAACACTCTAACGAAGACTTTAACTATATTGATCCACAAACGAATGAGCGTTACGTACCGTACTGCATCGAGCCATCTTTAGGTGCTGACCGCGTAACATTAGCGTTCTTATGTGATGCATATGAAGAAGAGCAATTAGAAAACGATTCTCGTACAGTTCTTCGTTTCCACCCTGCTTTAGCACCATACAAAGCAGCGATCTTACCATTATCTAAAAAGCTATCTGAAGGTGCTACTGAAGTATTTGCAGAACTAGCTAAAGACTTCATGGTAGACTTTGACGAAACTGGTTCTATCGGTAAACGTTACCGTCGTCAAGACGAAATCGGTACACCATTCTGTATCACTTATGACTTCGACTCAGTTGAAGACAAAGCTGTTACAGTACGTGACCGTGACACAATGGAACAAGTGCGTATGCCAATTAACGAACTAAAAGGTTTCTTAGAGAAGAAAATCCAGTTCTAATTATAAGAAAAAGAGGCTGCTCATTAGAGCAGCCTCTTTTTTTACTTTTCACGTTTTTCTTTAATTGCTACTGTACATCTTGAAATACATAATAAATCGTCATTCTCATCAATGATACGTACATCCCAAACCATCGTTGAGTTTCCTCTATGTATCGGTGTTCCGATCGCTGTTACAATTCCATCTTTCTTTGAGCGAATATGGTTTGCATTAATTTCTAGACCGAAGCAAATACATTTCTCTTGATCAATTAAATTGTATGAACCGACGCTTGCTACTGTTTCCGCTAACGCAAGAGACGCACCACCGTGTAAAAAACCAAACGGCTGATGTGTACGTTCATCAACAGGCATCGTAGCAACTACCTTATCTTCTGTCATCTCTAACAACTCAATTCCAAGCGAATCCATTAAAGTTTTTGCCATATCGTTTCCCCCTTCTCTCACTTTAATTAAATGTATAATTTTACCTATTTACTTTCAAACTACGTATAACACTTATATAAGGAGGTTTCACCTAAATGAAACAGAAATTTTTTATACTATCGCTTATGTTCTCCTTGCTGACTATTGTACCAAATTGTGCACTAGCAGCCAAAGCATCCAACCTGACAATCGATGTTCAGACTGTCACGCAAAAAGGTAAGAAACCTTATATAGAATATCAAATCAATAGGCCTTCGTTTCATAACTTTTCCGATTCTAAGTTTCAAAATAAGCTAAATTTCTATTACAAAAAATCTACTGAAAAATTTAAAACAAAATTAGAAAAAGACGCAAAAAAATATTATAAAGAAACAGAAGGATCTAGTACACCATTTCATCCGTACGTGGCGAATGTTGATTATAAAGTCTCCTTAAATAAATCACCTTTGCTCAGCCTATATTTGAATTACTATCAATATACAGGCGGAGCACACGGTCTTTATACGTGGAAGGCTAACACATTTGATTTAAAAGAAAAAAAGTTACTACACTTAGACGATTTATTTCAACAAGAAGATAAATATAAAGACGTAATTCGTGCTGAGATCGTAAGACAAATTAAACAAAATGAAAGTATTTATTTTCCTGATGCAACTGAAAAAGTCATGAGCACGAAAAAGTTTCACTTCTTTTTAGAACCGAACAATCTCGTCATTTATTTCCCTTTATATGAAATTGCACCTTATTCAAGCGGCATTCCACAATTTCGTATTCCATATACGTTGCTAAGAGAGTATTTGAAGCCTTCTTATCAAAATATTTTAATTGACAACAAGTAAATAGTTTCGCTACGATAATGTTAACTTAAAAACAACAGGAGGTTAACATTATGAGGAGATTTCATGTTTTAGATTTAGCATTAGCCGCCATGTTCGTCGCTCTTATGGCCATTGGTGCAAATATTGTATCTTGGGCACCATTCCTGCAAGTAGCGGGCATCCCATTATCTATGCAACCATTTTTCGCAATTTTAGCAGGGCTTCTTCTTGGAAGTAGACTTGGTGCATTATCAATGACTGTTTACATGCTAGTTGGAGTAGCAGGTGCACCAATCTTCGCTAACTTCAAAGCTGGATTTGGAGCACTTTTAGATCCTACTGGTGGCTTTATTATCGCATTTATTATCGTTGCTTACGTATCAGGAAAACTCGTAGAACAAAAGGAAAAACCAACATTTCGTACATTTGCAACTGCCTCTTTCACAGGAATCATTTTAACTTATATTATCGGTACTACTTACATGTACGGGGCAGTCAATCTCTTTATGGGCGGTAATATGAGCTATAAAGCTGCTTGGATGATTATGATGTGGTTTGCAGTAAAAGATATTGCATTTACAATTATCGGTGCTATTATCGCACCTCGCATATACTATGCTGTGCGTCGTTCTGCTTATCAGCATTCTCATTCGACGATTTCATAAGAAAAAGGAGTTGTTCCTACTGGAACAACTCCTTTTTTATATTAAGACTCTTGATTCGTTTGTTCTTCTAAAATTTTCTTCATCATTACGACCATGTCATCACGTAATTCTGGGTGTTGCAGTGCCATTTCGATTGTCGTTTGAACAAATCCTAACTTTTCACCTACGTCATAGCGCTTTCCTTCGAAGTCGTAAGCGAATACACGTTGAATTTCGTTTAAACTTTGGATAGCATCTGTTAACTGAATTTCGCCACCAGCACCAACATGTTGCTGTTCTAAGAACATAAAGATTTCAGGCGTTAAAATGTAACGTCCCATAATCGCTAAGTTTGAAGGTGCTGTACCTTGCGCTGGCTTCTCAACGAAATTGCGAACTTGGTAACGACGACCTTCTTGTTCTAATGGATCAATAATTCCATAGCGATGTGTTTCCGACTCTGGAACAGTTTGTACACCAATAACAGAAGAAAGTGTTTTTTCATACTCATCCATTAATTGACGTAAACATGGTTTCTCAGCTTGGACAATATCATCACCTAGTAGCACTGCAAACGGCTCATCGCCAATGAATTTACGTGCACACCAAACAGCATGTCCTAGCCCTTTCGGTTCTTTTTGACGGATGTAATGAATATCTACCATTTTTGAAGAAGCTTGTACTTTTTCAAGCAACTCATATTTTTTCTTCTCCAATAAGTTTTGTTCTAGTTCAAATGCGTTATCAAAATGATCTTCGATAGAACGCTTTGTTTTACCAGTAACGATAATAATATCTTCGATACCCGATTTCACTGCTTCTTCTACAATGTATTGGATCGTTGGTTTATCTACTATCGGTAACATTTCTTTCGGCATTGCTTTCGTTGCTGGTAAAAAACGTGTTCCTAATCCAGCTGCTGGGATTATCGCTTTTCTTACTTTTTTCATCACAAAATACCCTCTCTCCTGTCGGAATCAATAGCAATCATTTCCTACATAAAACAAAAGGGAGATTTCGCTCCCTTTTGTTCCTTACTACTTAAAATTACTTTGTATTATAAACGATTCATAATGTCTTCTTTAATAGTAAGTAACTTTTGTTCACTATTTTGTAAAGAACTATCTTTTACACCAAAGTAGAACTTAATCTTCGGTTCAGTTCCAGATGGACGTAGGCAGAACCATGAACCATCCTCTAATTGATATTTTAACACATTTGATTTCGGTAAGTGAATCTCTTCTTTATGTCCATCTTGTAAAGATGTAATAATGCTTGCTTTATAGTCTTCAACTGCTACAACCGTTAAGCCCGCTACTTCTTTCGGAGGATTTTCACGGAATGTTGCCATCATCTCTTGGATTTTTTCCGCTCCATCTTTTCCTTTTAACGTTAACGACACAAGGTCTTCACGGAAGAAGCCGTACTTCTCAAATACTTCTAATAGACCGTCATATAACGTTTTCCCTTGAGATTTGTAGTATGCAGCTACTTCACATGCGAATAGGACAGATTGTACTGCATCTTTATCACGGCAGAATGGGCGGATTAAATAACCATAGCTTTCCTCATAACCGAATTGGAATTCATATTGTCCGCTTTCTTCATACTGTCTAATTTTCTCACCGATAAATTTAAATCCAGTTAACGTATCAACTGTATCTAAACCGTATGTTTTCGCGATTGTACGACCGATTTCAGACGTTACGATTGTTTTTAATACGACACCGTTCTCTGGTAGCGTTCCGTTTTCTTTCTTTTGAGATAATAAGTAATCAAGCATTAATGCACCTGTTTGGTTACCAGTTAATACTTGGAACTCACCATCGTGATTACGAACTGCTACACCAAGGCGATCTGCGTCAGGATCTGTTGCGATTAATACATCCGCTCCTACCTTCTCACCGTCACGAATTGCATATTCAAATGCTGCATGCTCTTCTGGGTTCGGTGATTTTACTGTAGAGAAGTTCGGATCTGGTAACTCTTGCTCTTTTACAACTGTTACATCTGTAAATCCAACTTCTTTTAAACCACGGCGTACAGAAATATTTGATGTTCCGTGTAGTGGTGTGAAGACGATTTTTAAATCTTTGCCGGCCTTTTCCACCATTTCTTTATTAATAATGACATTGTTCAATTCTGCAGCATATGCATCATCGACTTCTTGTCCAATAATATGTAATAAACCGTCAGCTTTTAATCGCTCCACATTAGCAACCTCAACTGTTAACTCGTCTTCTACTGCGTTTACGTAGCTAATTAATTCATCAGCTTCTTTCGGAGGCAACTGTCCACCATCTTCACCGTATACTTTATAACCATTATATTCAGGCGGATTATGACTTGCAGTAAGAACGATTCCACTCACTGTATGTAAATGACGAACTGCGAAAGAAAGCACTGGCGTTGGACGTAAGCTTTCAAACACATATGTTGTAATGCCGTGTGCACCTAGTGTAGCAGCAACTTCCATTGCGAACTCAGGTGATTTATGACGAGAATCATAGGCTACAACAACACCGCGTTTTTTCGCTTCCTCACCTAACTTTTCGATAAAGCTTGCTAATCCTTTTGTCGCTTTACGAACTGTATATACGTTTAAACGGTTCGTACCAGCACCAAGTTCACCACGCATACCACCTGTGCCAAACTCTAGATTTTTATAAAAGCTATCCTCGATTTTCTTCTCATCTTGCTTCATATTTTCTAGCTGTTCTTTTAATTCTGCATCTAATTGTGCGTAAGAAAGCCAGCGACTAAATTCTTGTTTCCAATTCATTCTTCTCTCTCCTCTCGCTCGTCATACCTTTATTATATGAAAAAAACATGCTGTATCTCAATATTTTATAAAATCTAGCAGGATTTTACTAGGAATATTTGTATACACTATTGTTAAATACTCCACTAAAGGGAATGAGGATTATGCGCGAATGGGGCTTGTCAGAAGAGCTCAAAATACAAACAAAGCAAATGATTGAAATTGCTGAAAAAGAACTATCGATTATGAGGAGCGCAATCGATAAAGAAGACGAATGTATTTTATGCAAAATGGAAGATATTCATCATATGTTAGCAAATGTACAAACATTGGCAGCTACATACTATATTCAAGCATATTTATCACCTTATACGGAAAGTTCATCTTTTATTACGACAGCTATCCAACATTTAAGCGCCCGAAAACATGGCGCTCTTATCGTTGTGGAACGAAACGAGACGCTTGAAGCTTTCATTCAAACTGGAACGACATTAAACGCTCATTTAACCGCACCATTACTCGAATCAATATTTTATCCAGGTAACCCTCTTCATGATGGAGCCGTTCTCGTTAAAAATAATCATATTGTCTCAGCTGCCAATATTCTTCCGCTCACGAAAAGCACAGAAGTTGATCCTGAACTAGGAACACGTCACAGAGCTGCAATTGGCTTATCAGAAAAAAGCGATGCCCTTATTTTAGTTGTCTCTGAAGAAACGGGCCGCACTTCCTTTGCTTTAAACGGGACTTTATATACAATTTCTCTATAAAGTAAAATTACATCGGCCGTAACACCATATATCAATAAAAAAGGCTGTTCCAAAATGTAGGAACAGCCCTCTCTTACGATCTTATTCTTCGCCGAAACGTTCAACAAGCGTTGCAAGTGTACGTACCATTGCACCTGTTGCTCCAGCTGGACCTAAATCATGCGCTCCTGATGATTCAGATGTTCCAGCGATGTCTAAGTGTACCCAAGGTGTATCTTCAGCAAATTCACCCAGGAATGTACCAGCCATAACCGCATGTCCTTCGCGGCCTGGTGAGTTATTTAAATCAGCAAACTTACTGTTTCTCACGCGTTCTTTATCACGATCAAAAATCGGTAATTGCCAAATTGATTCATCTGTTTCCATAGATGCTTCTAGCACTTGCTCAAACAACTCTTCATTGTTTGTCATTGCACCTGTCGTATGATTTCCAAGTGCAACAATTACACCACCTGTTAATGTCGCAACATCAATTAAATAGTTTGCACCTAATTTTTTCGCATACGTAATACCGTCAGCTAATGCTAAGCGACCTTCTGCATCTGTATTTAATACTTCAATTGTTTTTCCGCTCATAGATGTGATTACATCGTCTGGCTTAAATGCGGTACCACTTACAACGTTATCTGTTGATGGAATAACAGCGATCACATTTTGCTCTGGGCGAAGTTCACCGATAATTTCCATCGCACCTAATACAGCAGCTGCACCGCCCATATCACCTTTCATACCGACCATACCTTCACGTGGTTTTAAAGAATAACCGCCTGTATCGTATGTGATTCCTTTTCCAACGAATCCAATAACATCTGTCCACTCTTCTTTTCCTTTATAAATAAGAGCGATCATTTTTGGTGGCTCTACACTACCTTGGTTTACTGCAAGTAACGCACCCATACCAAGCTCTTCCATCTCTTCTTTCTCAAGAACTTTATAATCCATATCATACTTCTCAGCTAACTCAACAGCATACTCAGCAAGCTTCGTCGCTGTTAATACGTTTGGCGGCATATTTACAAGTGTACGAGCTGAATTTGTTGCACGTCCATGTACGTAGCCAACTGTTAATGCCGCTTCAATTTCCTGTGCATCTTCCGCTGTAATAGCCGTAAACTTCTCTAACTCTACACGATCCTTTTTATCTGATTTATACGTTTGTAACTCATATGTACCAAGGCCTTGTACTTCTGCCGCAATATGAGCGACATCAATCGCGTCTAATTTCTCTGTTACGAAAGAATCAAGTAAGATTGCTGCATCTTGTACTTTTGCTGCTTGCAGTGTTTTAAACGTCTTACCAAGAGCCGAACGTAATGTTTCTGTCGTATAAGATTCTTTCTTGCCTAAACCAACGAAATAATAACGTTTCACTTCTGTTTTTCCTAAACTATGTACTTTTGAAATAGCTTTCTTCTTCGTAGAAAGTTCTTTCTCTTCTAATAAAACTTGTAATTGTCCTTCAAACGCTTTGTCCAGTTCTTGTACAAAGCTACTCGTTTCCTCTTCTTCAAATAAGGCAACAATCACCGCTTCATGGCTTGCTAATTCTTTTTGTACTTGGAACATGTTCAGACCCCCTAAATTTCTCTACTCTATCTTTATTATAACTTTATTTTCGATAAAATGCGACAATTCTAACTTCTGTTATACCCTATATAAAATAAAAAAAGTCTAGCGTACTTACCACTAGACTATCTTTGTTTTAAATATTGACCACGAAACACTTGCATCGTCTCATCCTGGTTTAACATCGTTAACTCTTCTTCTGAAAACTTACCATTTCCTATCTTAACTACATATACATTTACTTTTTTCTTACCCCATTGGCTATAAACATCTTTCACTGTATCATAGTACAAATCAAGACGGTTTCCTTTTATTGCACCGCCCTTATCAGCTACTACACCATACCCATAACCTGGTACGAATAAGATTGTTCCAATTGGGAATACGCGTAAGTCCGCTGCAATTGTGGAATATAAATCCCGTTTCGCCTTAACACCTGAATATGTAATACCATACTCCGGATGTCCCGGCCTCTTACCAGTTGACTCAATTCCCGACGTATAACCTGTTGCAGTCATTTCAATTGAACGATATTTAGACCAGTCGTTTGCCTGCTCTAAAGCATTTATCACTTCTTTACTCGGAGCAACATTTCTTTTAACTTCTGCTGCATGTACTTCTTTTGCACTCGTTCCCTCATATTTCTTTACAATCTCTAATAAAGAAACTCCTGTGAAAGCATTCCATGTTACGCATAATGCAATTGCAAGTAAACAAGTCATCATAATGCGAATACAATATCGTTTTAACATTTTTATATGCCACACTCCTTCATCGTTAATCATTCCCTATACGATGAAAGAATATGCAAAAAAATAATCTCCAATTGCATTGGAGATTAAAACATTTGATATCCGCTTTTCCGAAGTTTCTTAATAACGATTCCCGCTAAAGCAGCACCAATCAATCCAGTAGATAAAATAAACACATCTGCTTGTCCTAAATGCGATACACTTGTCCCAAATGAAGAGAATGTTTCTTTTGGCTTTGAAAAATAATCCCACATACTCGCCTTATTAATAATAAGCATACAAACAATCGGATATACAATAACCATTACCCATGTCGCTCGCAATATCATGTTGAGTAAAAATCCAATTCCAAAAAACAAAATGAAAAATAACATCATTGAAATAAGTAATACCGGTATACTCACTCTTTCTCCCTCTCCTTCGTATGTGCCGTAAATACGTGATAGGCTGTATAACCAAACTGCTCTCCTGGATTTAATGTTTTGTCCATTTCAAGATGTAATTCTGATTGTCTTTCTAACAAATATGTAATAAGTACAGACGTATTTGGATCGTCCGCAATCGTATCTGGATGTAGAAACGCTACTTCAGACAATTCCTTCTCCTGTACAATAATCTCTTCCCCCTTCAGGCTCCAAAAGGAAAATAATCATATTATCACTAATCTCATTGCGAATTACGCCCGATCTAACACCAATGATCCCCTTTACATGAGCGACAATACCTGTCTCTTCTAACACTTCACGTTTCACAGCTTCATCAACGGTCTCACCTTCATTTACAAAACCAGCCGGTAAAGACCATTTCCCCTTTAACCCACTGTATTTCTTCTTAACGAATAACCACCTGCCATCTTTTGTAGCTACTAGGCCACTGACAGCTAACCATACTTTTCCTCGCTTCTCCATGATGTCATACCCTCCTCTATTAGAACGGACAGAATATTCTTTCTTTTTTATATATTATACTATATTTTTTAAATGAAAAAAGCAGAAACAGCTCTTAGCCGTTTCTGCTTTTTCTACTATATATTAAAAGAACTTTAATTTACCTTTTTTAAGAACTAATAAAGGTCCACCTAATAAGAATAGGTAACGGTTATCGATCACTTTCTTCATGAAGGAAGCTTTCCAACCTGTTAACTTTTTGCCCATAACAACGCCCATTGCATCGTCATGACCTAAAGAACATACAGATCCTTTATTATCGAATACGAATTTCTTCATTTCGCCTTTACCACGAACTAACACAGTTAAGTTGTGCGCAATGTTGTAACCTTGTTGAATTGCGATTTGTGCTGTTGGTGGGTATGGACGGTTAATTTCTTCGTTAATGATTAACGCTGCGTCACCAACCATGAATACATCTTCGTATCCTGGAGCGTGCATGTACTCATCAACTTTTACACGTCCGCGCATTGCTTCAAAGCCAGACTCTTCCACAATACCGTTACCACGAACACCTGCAGCCCAAACTACTGTTTCAGACTTAATTAATTCAGTATCATCACCGTTCGCAACGATAATACCTTCTTCAGTTGCTTCTTTAATTGCTGTACCGATGCGGAATTCTACACCTTTTTTCTCAAGTTGTTTCACAGCGTATTCTACTAATGCTGGATCGAAACCTGGAAGTGCTGTTGGAGCAGCTTCTACACAGATAATACGTGCTTTTTCACGTGGTACATTGTACTGTTTGCAAAGTTCAGGAACACGGTTTGCAAGCTCACCTACGTACTCGATACCAGTAAATCCAGCACCACCAACAACGATTGTTACTAACTCATCGCGCTTTTCATCTGCATATTTAGCGAAGCTAGCTTCCATATGCTCACGAATTTGACGAGTTGCATTAATGTTAGCGATTGAGAATGCATGCTCTTTTAATCCTGTAATTCCGAATGTTTCTGATTCGAAACCAAGACCGATTACTAAGTAGTCATATTCTAACTCGCCGTCTTTTAAGATAATGCGTTTTTCAGCTGCTTTAATTTCTACTACTGTATCTTGTACAAAGTTCACTTTATTTGTATCAATAACGTCTTGAATATCTAGACAGATTTTTTCATCTTGTAATGTACCAGCTGCGCTCTCGTGTAACCAAGTCGCTTGGTAGTGATAGCTGTTGTTGTTTACTAACGTAATTTCAGCTTCATTTACAGATAATGCTTTTTGCAGACGAACAGTCGTAATCATCCCGCCATAACCTGCACCTAAAACTACGATTTTTGGAGTCTTCACCAAATCACAACCCTTTTCTTTATATAATAGTAATGAAAAATAATACCAAGTACTAAAAACTCTATTTGTCAAGAATGTGGAATTTATCACATTCTATATCATAACAAAACACAGTCAAAAAATCGTACGAATTTTGTCATAGAAATTTAACATAATACTTCCCTATATTAGTCGGTTTTATTCCAGAATTCAAGCGTCTGGAGAATTATCAATATTTTAAAATAACATAGCGTTTTCAAGGGTTTTTCAGCCTTTTTTTCATGTATTTTCCTTTCTGTATATTTTATACAATGTAAAAAACATCTATGCGAAAACTTACACACAATTCAGTCGTTTTCAGAAGTATTATGCACTCAAATATGCTATCATTTATTTGAAAGTATCATCATTTGCAGGATTTTCGTGTACATATGAACAATATATGAAATCAATATCAAAATTCCATCTATAGGGGGAATGAAAGTGGCAGAAAATCAAAAAGTTTACGACATAACAATTATTGGTGGTGGGCCAACAGGACTATTCACAGCATTTTATGGTGGTATGAGACAAGCAAGTGTAAAAATTATTGAAAGCTTACCTCAGCTTGGAGGACAATTATCCGCGCTCTATCCTGAAAAATACATTTATGATGTAGCCGGATTCCCGAAAGTGCGCGCACAAGAATTAGTTGATAACTTAAAAGAGCAAATGAAGAAATTTGATCCAACCGTTTGTTTAGAAGAAGCTGTTGATACGCTTGAGAAACAAGCTGACGGTATATTTAAACTTGTTACGAATAAGCAAACTCACTATTCTAAATCAGTAATTATTACTGCTGGCAATGGTGCTTTCCAACCACGCCGCTTAGAATTAGAAGGAACAGCAAAGTATGAAAAGAAAAACTTACATTATTTCGTTGATGATATGAATAAATTTGCTGGTAAGCGCGTCGTAGTATTTGGCGGCGGCGATTCAGCTGTTGACTGGACAATGATGTTAGAGCCGATCGCTGACAAAGTTACAATTGTTCATCGTCGTGATAAATTCCGTGCGCATGAACATAGCGTAGAAAGCTTAATGAACTCTCGTGCAGAAGTAAGCACACCATACGTTCCAGTAGAACTCATTGGTGATGACAAAATTGAACAAGTCGTTCTTCAGCATGTAAAAACGGAAGAAAAAATTATCATCGATGTTGATGATGTAATCGTAAACTACGGCTTCGTTTCTTCTCTTGGCCCAATTAAAAACTGGGGCTTAGATATACAAAAAAACAGCATTCTCGTGAACTCGAAAATGGAAACAAATATTCCTGGTATTTACGCTGCTGGTGACATTTGTACATATGAAGGAAAAGTAAAACTCATTGCTTGCGGCTTCGGTGAAGCACCAACTGCCGTAAACAATGCGAAAGCTTACTTCGATCCAAACGCAAAACTTCAACCGATGCACAGCTCAAGTATGTTTTAATATAGAAATGAAAAGAACTCCCTTTATGCGAAGGAGTTCTTTTTTTATTACGCTATCGTCCCCTTCCAAAATATGTTACAATAAATAAGAACAAACGTTCTATTCAATAAGGGGGATATTTAAAAATGAAAGAACCTACTATCGTAAAAAAAGAAGCTTTCCAAGCAATCGGTGTTTCGGTTACGACGACAAATAAAATAGAGGCATCTACTGAAGGAAAAATTCCAGGGCTTTGGAACCAATACTTTCAAGAACAAATGATGCATCACATTCCAAATCAACAAACGAAAGAAACATTCGCTTTCTATTCAAATTACGAATCAGATGAAACGGGTACATATAAATACACAATTGGCATGCCTGTTTCTTCATTAGAAGACGTTCCTGCAAATATGACAACTTTAACAATACCTGCCGCTACGTATGCGGTATTTACAACGAGAAAGGGACCAATTGCTGAAGTCGTTTGCGAGGCTTGGGAATATATTTGGAAATGGTCAAAGGAAAACAAACGTGCTTTTACAACAGACTTTGAGCTTTATGATGAAAGAGCGTTAGATCCAACTAACGTACAATTAGATATTTATATTGCATTAGCCTAAACGACAAAAAAGAAGATACCAAATGGTATCTTCTTTTTTGTCGTTAAATAGCCACTGTGCAAATCCAACATAATTGTCTACAATGAGAAAGTGCAGTATAGAAATATTAGAAACTGTATAAAGTGAAACTATACTCACCAATCGGACGTTTACGGGCAGTTAGTCTCCCACCTAACTTCTTTGCTCGAGCCAAATTTTGAGGTGGGAGTTTTACTGCCCGTTAACGCGGGATAAAGTGATTGTTAACAAGTTTTTTAGTTTAAATTTGTCGCATAGAAAGGAAGCAATATGGAGGAACTACAACAAAATAAATCTGCTTTAGAAGGAAGCGGAAAACCGTTATTAAAAAATACGAATTTCCTTTTTCTTTGGGCAGCTACTCTTTTTTCAAGTTTCGCTTTAGCCTTTTTTACTTTTTCACAAACGTGGTACATAGCAAAAACATTAAACCTTGAGGCATCACTCGGTGTGGTTTTCGTAGCTCTTAGTGTTCCAAGGCTTATTTTTATGATTATCGGCGGCGCTGTAGCTGATAAATTCCCGAAAAAAAACATTATGTTTTATTCTAATATTGTTCGTGCTATTCTCGTCGCAACTATCCTTACATGGTTTATCGTAGGTGATGTAACACTATATACATTTGCTTTATTCGCTTTATTCTTTGGACTTGCTGATGCTTTTTTCTGGTCGGCTGATGGATCTATCTTGCCTGAACTTGTCGAAAAAAGCCGTTTAACACAAGCAAACTCACTTACACAAATGACGAACCAAGCATCGGTCATCTTAGGCCCTGTACTTGGCGGCATTCTTATTAAATTTACGAACTATGAAACGATTTTCTCGATTACAATTTTATTACTCATTGTCGCAGCCATACTCGTTCAAAAAATACAATTTACGATGCCAGAGCAGCAAAATACAGACAAAAGCATGTTCACTTCTATTAAAGAAGGAATTTTATATGTAAAGGAATCACCGTTTCTTTCAACTTTCCTTATTTGTAGCGCCTTTCTAAACTTATTTTTAATCGGTCCGATGCAAGTCGGTTTCCCGCTTTTCATTAAAAATGTTCTACACGGTGACTCGCTTCAATTCAGTTACTTAGAAGCATCTGTAGGAGGCGGAATGGCAATAGGCGCAGTCATTGTCGGTTTAAAAAATATTAATCGTAGACGCGGTCTATTTTGCATTATCATGATGCTACTGTCTGGTGTCTTCTTCTTATCCATCAACTTTAGCACTGTACTATGGCAAGCATTATTAGCTGGCATGTTTTACGGTATTACAATCGCAATGGCTATCGTTCCGCTTATGGCGATGATTCAATCGACAGTAAAAGAAGAAATGATGGGACGCGTAATGAGTTTGCTTATGCTATCATCAATGGGCTTTATCCCGCTCTCTTATGCATTCACATCAATCGCGCTTGCAATAGGAATTCCAATCGTAACCGTTATGAAAAGTGGTGCAATCGCCGTTATCGTCTTCGTACTATTTGTAGCGATTCGTGTTCCAGTTGTAAGAAAGTTTGATTAACTACTTGGAGTCATGCATTTACGCATGGCTCCTTTTTAAACGGATCAAATAACGGTATCCCCTTACTTCTTCTCACAGCTGCCCCCCATTCTAATCCAATCTCTAAAAATAAATCTCGCACTGTACTATATAAAAGAGCCTTAACATTTTTACGGATTTCTCCGTATTTATACGCTCTCACAACACTTTTTACGCGCCAAATGAAATTTCCATACACTTCTTCATCAGCTAATATTTGCTCCAGTAAAACACCTTGCTCTAATAATCCGCTCTTTTTATAAGCAAGCTCCACCTTACTCCAAAATATATTAATCTTCTTCGGATTACTCGTCATCGGCAGAAGTGCATATATAAAAGGCTTCGGTATATCATGACGGCAATACGTCTCATCAAGCTCGTACGTTCCTTTTCTATTCTCTTTTATTTGTGGAATGTTTTTAGAAAGAATTGTTTCCCCCTCATATTTTTGCCCCATTCCACTACAGCCAGCTGCATCATTCTCACTTTCACATGCGGACAATTTCATACGGTCATCCATGCGGTCAATTGCAGATATAAGAAATACATATAAGTTCGCACTATACCCGCCGCGTTTATGTCTTTCTTTCGTTGCAACACGCTTTATAATTCCTAATTCCTCTAACTTTGCAATGGAGCGGCGTACTGTACGAATACTTTTTCCAACATTCGTCGCAATCGTCTCCATTAACGGACAAGCAACCCCCACTGTTTTTTGTTTCTCATTTACTGCATACTTCCCTAAAAAATGAATGATGGTAGCATCTGTTTTATTCAATTGAAATCGGTAGCATTTCAAAATTTGTTTTTGATATGTATTAAACTCTTCTTTACTTCGAAATTCACTATATGGTTTCATTAAGTTATATAAGCTTCCCATTTTTATCACCTCATTTATAAGTAAGAGGGAGGAAGGGGATTTGGCGTGCTATTTAATATTTTTTTAATGGAGATGAAAATATGATCGTAATTAGCGCTTGTTTAGGTGGTATCGCTTGTCGGTATGATGGAAATGACAATCTCGTTTCAAAAATAGGGGATTTGCTGCAACAAGAAGAGACACTCCTCATTTGCCCCGAAGTATTAGGAGGATTGCCAACGCCTCGTCCCTCAGCTGAAATTATTGGCGGGAATGGCGATGACGTTTTGGATGGAAAAGCGAAAGTGATGACAAAAGACGGTGAAGATGTCACGGAAGCTTTTGTAAATGGTGCTTATAAAGCATTAGAACAAATGAAAGATTTGCGCCCAGAATATATTATTTTAAAAGAACGCAGTCCCTCTTGTGGTAGTTCCACAATTTATACAGGAGAATTTAACGGGAATAAACAAACTGGTTACGGGGTAACAACTGCTTTATTCAAAAGACATGGATTTACAGTCATTTCAGAAGATGATTTTGAAAATATAAAAAGGAATTGACCCTGTTCGTCAATAAAGGTTATTTACGTTCGTTTTAAAAATAGTAATAAACCCTTATATATCAACGGTTTGTGTAACGTTAAAAATCATGAATAAATTTTAAATTTTATTCATTCGTTACCAAAATGTGACCATAAAAACAAAAGAGCACAGCGTGTATATATGGTGTTGGACCACCGTATATACCGTCCACCTGAGCTGACCAGGTAAACACTTGCTATACTCTCATGAGTTATTTTACCTCATACAAGGGGTATTAAGCAACGTTTACCAATAAATCGGTGACGTTGCTTTTTTGTTTCCAAAAAGGAGACAAACCGTTATGAAAAAGTGTATTGATGTATTAGCTCAACCAGAGTCCTATCATAATTTATCAACATTTTCAAATGTACAGGAATTAAATCAAACGATTAGAGTATACAGAGATGTAATTAAAACGTCTATTAAACGTGCAGATGTACAATCTAAATTAATTGCATTACTTGAAATTTTAAAGCGTCATAGCTGCAAATACGTAGGTGTTAGTTTCCTATGTAAAAATAGAATAGCTGAGATAATGAGCGTATCATATAAAACTGTACAACGTTTAATGACGAAACTTGTGACTTTAAGAATAATTAAGCAAATAGCCATGAAGCGAAAAAAAGATATGCGCCAAACTTCTAATGCAATTATTATCCAACCAATTGTAAATGAAGTGTCCCACAAGCGCCCTACTGAAACGACTAAGAAGTGTCCTACCGTTAAAACAAATACTAAAATCTTAAAACAAAAGAGTAAAGATATAAATAAACGTAATGGTAATGACAATAATGCTGTACCTAAAGAAAACATTAAATGTGCTGAATTTGTAGCCCATTGGGTTCCGAAACGTTTCGTTTCCCTAACTTCAGCATTTTATTCAAAAGCTAAAACAATTCAAGAATTTTGGAAGGTCGTAAAACAATGCAATTGTGTAATAAATCATACAACAGGACAAACGGCGTTTGACAAAGAACAAGAACTACAAATTGGTGTACAAGCTATGAAAGAATTTGCGATGAAGGTAAAAGATGGAGTCAAAATGAAAAAGGGTAAGTTTGCGTATTTCAACGGTATCGTAAACAATTTGATGAACAAATATTATTTTGACCCTGAATTTGGTATGTGATGCTCTCTTTTACACTTCAGGTATCACATATACCTTTGCATATACACCTTGCTGCACAGCAAATTGTTCTAGCGTCTTTTGCCTAAATGGTGTGAGTGTAAAGAAATGAAGGATAGGGACTTTCCCGTTATATTTGTTTTTATAATACACCGTGAATTCACCATACTTATTCATTTTTTCACTGTTCACATTCATCATTTGTGTACGATCTATTTCGACTGCATTGAGAATCCCGTCACTATCACGGTACTTTACATCCGGAATAATGGTTCGCTTCTTGTCATCTACTTTATAACGTATAGGGGCTTCTATCTGCCAATCCTCAGGACAAAATAGATTCAGCCACGCTTCGTTTCTCATGAGGCTGTGTGCTAATCGAATGGTGGGCACAACCTTTTCTACATCATCGAATAGCGCACGTCCTTGTTTATTGAGGTAATATACATGCTCTTTTTTATAAACGGTACTATTCACATATGGACTTAAATCTTTTAAAATTCGATTTGCATTTCGAATTCCTCCCATATCGTGAATTGCCATTAAGTGTCTTCTTGTCGCAAATTTTAGCTTTCTAATCGAGGTCAAAATCATCATCTGACGATTCATTTTGATATGTGTCTGCATATGCATCCTTTTTCACCTCGTATTGTTTTAATACGCCCCACATCTGTTCATTTGAGATATAAGGGACTTGAATCTCTGTTAATCGATCAGTTTTAAAAAGCGCACGCCCTGGTATACTTTCAATCGATTCAAGACCAGTTTCATCGATGACAACTTGAGAAGCTGTTTGAGTTGGTAACCGAAAGCCTAATTTTGCATCACTGTTTTGTTTCACTTGACGTGGTAAAGTATCGCCAGTAGGATATTGTGTGCAAAAAATCAATCGAAATCCTAATGCTCCACCAATTCGCGCTATGTGAGAAAGCATCTGTTGACAAGCTCCTAATAACTTTTGTTGTTCCCTATTCATACTTTTATCAGGACAAAGTTCTGCCCCTTCATCTACGATAATAAAGTAGCGTTCTCTTATATTTGTTTCTACCACATTGGTATAATGGTGTTCTTTCATAAAAAGCATTTTTTCTTCCATCTTTTTTAGAATCGCGCTTAATACCTGAAAAGCTTCCAGTGGCTTTTCTGCAATAGAATCAACCTGCTTTATGTTTTGGTATGGTCCGAACTCTAATCCTCCTTTTAAATCAATAATAAACAAGTGCGTATTGTTTGCTTGTGCAGTAATAAGAGATGTCATCACATTCTTTAGGAATACAGTCTTTCCCATACGAGTTAAACCACCTAATGTCATATGTGGTGTTTTATCAAAATCATGATAAACCAATTGTTCTAAACTTTGCCCGATTGGCACAAGCCATTTTCCAGCTTGAATTAAATTTGTTGACCATTCCCATTTCTTCGGTATTTCTTGATCGAATACACGTATGTTCAATTTATAATTGTCGTACTGAATTCGAACAGGTTTATTTAACCCTTCACTTACAACATCTTCAACTTTTTGAATAATTTTACTCGGCATACCAACAGGCAACTCATACACATATGTTGTACTTCGATCATCATGAGTTCGCTTCTTAAATGTTGGATAATGAATCCTATCATCTTTTTTAATTGCAATTCCTGACACTTCAAAAAATACTTGTATCTTCTTTTTATCATCTATTTTACTTTTAAACCGATCACTTACGAATGCAATAGTTAAAGCTGTCGTCGGGACCAATAGTAATTCCAGCATAAACATTTCTCCTTTAGATATCCTATAAGGATATCATTGCACTTTGTTGGAAGAAGACAGAACAAGCATTTTCGCTTATGAATTCTACTGTCCCTCTCTTCCACATCATATTCCTTCATAGAAACATAACGAGAACATAACGTAGAAGATATAAGAACGAGCCCGTAAGCGTCGTATACAAGGTTATACGTGGAAGCCAATGTGGAACACTCTTCCCCATTTTTTCAGCTACACTCATCGCAATTACAGACAAACCTGTTGCCGTCCAAATAATGACTGCTTCTCCTGCAAGTGTCATAGCCATTCCTCCTCAACCAGTTCCTCTTTCTCACGAAATTTAATCCCTAATTTGGTAGCTACAATTTGATACCGCTCCATTAAATCTTGCCAATTCAATATATCTTCCTCTTCTCCATATAAATCTTCTTCAATAACTTGTGATAAGTTGAAATACCCTTTGTATTCTTTATTATCAAATACTTCATGGTTCCTCATGTGAGTAAGAATAGATTCCGTCTCTTTTCTGGATCTTGATTCGTTATACATGTGACGTAATTCTTTTGATGAATATAAATACGGCGTTACATTGAGATAACTATACTGAGAACGCATGCAACCCTCTCCTCTCTTAATATCTACGATGCCATTTAGAATTCCAAGTAGAAGTCTTCGTGGGCTTCTGAGTGGAAGTAATATAGGTATATGATGTAGAACTTTAAAACTTGTTTGTCCACAAATAAAAATATTAGAGGTTTTTAAAAATTGAAATAGAACATTGAAAAAGGAGGGATTTTATGAAGTGTAAATTAAAGATAATCTTGGCCGAACGAATGCTAAAACAGTCTGATCTTGCGAAACTGGTGGGTATTACAGACCAAACATTAAGCATGATAGCAAGAGGAAAAAGTGAACCTACGTTAAGAGTTGCGCTTCGTATTGCAAAAGCTTTGGATCTGACTGTGGAAGAAATTTGGATTGAAGAGGGGAGATAATATAATATATGCCTAGACCCAAAACCAACTTGAGGATTGTAAAAGAAGTATACGGTGAACGAAAAATAGAGGAAGTTTTTGAAGAACTTTACGAAAGAAAATACGGATTAAAAGTTAAGGTGAGCAGGAAAACATCTGAAAAATTAGCCACTGAAAAACACCAAGAGAAAAAATATAACCAGGAGTAATTACAATGTCAAAACAACCATCATTCAAAACATTAAATCGAATTATTGAAAAATATTATGATCCTAAAAATGGATTAATTGAAGTAGAGCAATTTATCATAGGTTTTGAAGCGGAATCACTTTTTGTATTAGATTACAAAGGCATTATGTATCAAAAAACATCTGCTCTAAAATATGATCAGGGTTATGAAATCTTATTACTTCCTTATACAGAACTACATTCAAATTCTAAACAAGATTTACTGCAACTATTAAAGCGTAAAATAATTGTTTATTTCACGTATACAGATCATGATCAACAACAAGAAGACTTTATGCCCGATATAGGAAATCGAATTTTTTCATTTATGAGCCATATGTTAAAAGGTGCACAGCAAAATAAAAGAGCGATTCCAGTACGTTTTATTTTAATGGATATTGAAGCAATTGGTTTTATTCCTAAACTTTCTAAATTTATGGCTGGGTGTCGAGGCTTTAATGTAGGCACTTGTTTGTTTGTAGATGACAGATTGACACTGTCATATGGATATAATAAAGAACAGGTAGACAAAATGTACAATAACAGTGTAGTTACATCAAAATAAAATACTATGAATATGTATTAATTCAATACAACTTAAAATAGGAGGTTGAACACGTGAGTTATGATACCGTCGCATCGCTACAACGCATGCAACAATTACACCAAGCGCAAGCTGCTTCTGGAAAACGCATAGTGTTAAAAAGAGTTTATGAATCAGATAAAATTTCTGCGCTCATTATCGTTCTTTGTATTTTAGCTATCCCAGCAACAATGTGTATATCCCTTTTAGTTGGATTAGTGATTTATTACATTAGAGAATTTAAGCGTACAACATATTTAATTAAAAACGTTGCTACTGGAGAGAAGTTCAGAGTCGATAAACAAGACTTTAAACAATATAAGAGGAATTTTATGAAGAAAGAAAAACAAGTTAGAAGAATTTCTGATTTATAAAACTATTCTTTTGTAAAAATATATTTAACATATACATTTATCGGTCAATAATAAGTTCTATCCTTCACTAATATTGGATATACTATTTATACATCTAGAGAATCACCACATGAGGCACCTTCAGCTGGGGAAGGTGCCTTTTTATTTTGATGGAACATTACGTACTTTAGAAGCATATATTAAATTGCTCCTGGCATGATGCCTTTCTATATACAGAAAAAGCATTCCGGCCTCACCACCCTGGATTGCTTTTTCTCATATTTCAGCATGTTGCTACATACAATGCAATTAACACGTTCCCTTTTTATATAGCATCCTATGTAATCAGAGCACTCCACAAGAGTACTCTGATTTTTATTGTTCATATTTATTCCTTTCGTTACATATGATTACTATCGACAAACCAAATGAGAGATATATCTTTATAATGTTAAAAAAGAGCGTCCCTCACTCGCCAGAGGAATGCTCTTTTTCCGTTCATTTCACATATACATAGGCCTTATTCGTAGTCTCAGAGTATGAACAATCTCAAAAATGGTGTTATCCTAACCCTCAAACCTCACATACTCCCCAGAAACCCATTGATTTCCACCAACGTTGTACCAGCCATATTGAATGCCCCAAGATTGATAGCGTTCCCCTCGGTACACATTCTTTACAATACCATAATTCGTTCCTGGTCCTGTACGAACACGTAAGACATCCGCAGTAATTGTAACAACACCTATACCATTGTTAGATGGTTTTGTAGAACCTGTATTCCCACCACCGATATATGCGTTTTGCACCCTTTCTATAAAAGAATTCCAACGTCCTTCTGCTAACATACGATGCGGGCAATACTTTCCACTCCACGATTGGTGTGTGCGAACTTTACTTATCGGAATGTTGTATTGTTTCATGAGCTGCGCTACAACAATAGCTGCATTATTTTCTGCTTTATAATACCTATCCCCACCGCTTAAAGAATAACAGATCTCCACGCTAATCGACTTTCTGTTGCCTGAACCATTCCCATCTCCACAAGCCCATGCATTCCGTTCTAAAGGTAAACCTTGCACCGCTTCTTTATCGTCTACCGCAATATGGAATGACACTTCATTATTATTTCGTATCATATAGGCAATTTCATTCTCAGCTGGTGCATCATTATACGTATTGTGAACTGTGATAAATTCTGGATTCATCGTATAAGGACATTTTGTACCATATTTACTTGGGTCAACTAATTTTTTTCTAATTTCCATTATTGAACATCTCCTTTTTTCTCTCCTTGTTTTTGTTTGCCACCTAAAATTTCAACTGCATTTGTTAATGCTGAAGGTAAGGGGATTCCCATACGACCAGCGTTTTCTAAAAGTGAAAGTAACTCATTGCCCATGAAGAAGAAAATAGTCGCTTCACGAATTGCGCTGTTACTTCCCAGTGCTGCATCTAATTGTGCTGCTGCCCCAACTAAAAGAAAAAGCACCACCTTTTTGGCGATGCCTTTGAAACCAACTTTACTTTTTAATTCTCCGTTATATCCTGCTGCAATCATGCCAGTTAAATAATCAATAACTGCCATCGTTACTAAGATTTTCAATGTTGCATCCCATCCTCCCAAGAAGTAACCACAAAACCCACCGAAAGTGGCAATAAAAACTTTTACTAATACATCGATACGATCCACATTCTTTCCTCCTTCTTCAAGATAAAAAAAGAGAGACACTTGTCCCTCTTTCACAAATACTTATATATGAACAATCTAAATCCCACCTTTGAATATCAAACCTAAAACTGCCATGACTATTGCACTGATAACAATTCGTAAAATCCATGTGGTATTTAGACTGATTTTTTCTAATTGCTGATTGATGGTAGAAATATCTTTTTCGTTTATCGTTGTACGAGTTTCTAAATTACGAATATCTCGCATGATTTCTTTTTGCTCTGCTTTTAGGCTGTCGATTTTTACATATACGTCTTCCATGCATTCACATCCCTTTTGAAATCTTAATAAAACAATCTCTATATACTATGAGACAAACCTTTTTTGAGTGAATGCATAAAAATTTTTATACAAAAGCCCTATTTTATACAAAATAAAAAAGCCTGCTTATGCACGCTTAATCTGTAATATTTAAATTAAAAAGCTCATTGCAATATGAAAAGTACTTCCACTTTGAACACCATTCACGAAAATCCCACCATCTTTTTTTACTGTAACTTCACAAAAGTTTGTATTCACTCCTCCAGTTATCATAATAGCTGGAACCGCAATGTCTTGAACGGGTCTACATCCAACTGGAAGTGTAGCAAATACTGTTGCGTTTTGCGCATTTCGAATAGAACCAATTACATTAACGTGTTCTCCACTTCTTTTATACTTCAAAATTCTATCAGGAACATTCTCTACACCAGTTGTAGGAAGGTTAATCCATCCTGTATCATACGCTTGTCTGATTGTGCCATCAGTTCGAAATTCTACTCGTTTGGACCAATCCCAAGAATCACCTTGTTCTTTTGTAGAAGGAGCAAAAATCAGTTCTCCCTGCGCCCCTTTGTGAATTACTGTCTTATAAGAGCGACTACCTAATACAATTGAATTATCGCTCTTAAATTCCAGTAATCCATTTATGATGTCGCCAGCTTTTTTTAGAAGATTATCAGCAAAAACATTGAATGCCCCAGTAGGCGATTTTTCAAACAATACTTTATTATTTTTCCAGTCTTTTAAATATAATTGACCATCCGAGACTCCTACAAGACCGATATCTAATACCTTATCCTCACTATTGAATCCAACTCCGATATTGGAACCGATTGTCGGTCTCATCGTTAGATAACCTGTCATCATCCCGCCTGAACGCTTTACGACGTCCATTTTATCAACCGCTTGCTGCAAAGCATCTATCTGTTTCTTGAGATTATCAAAATCAGAAATATAATTTTCAATTTTAATATTTCCTTCTTTCACATCACGTCTTAATGTAATACGAATATCTGGTGTACTCATTCGTTCTGTACTTTTTTCCATCACAAAATAAGCTGTCCAATCATCCGATGTGGAAACAGCTTGAGATGTAAACGTATAGGAAAACACACCATTTTTTGAATCAACTATTTGAGCATCATCTCGAATGAATACTCCTGTATGATTTGTCGCTTCATATTTAACCGCATATCCTGTTAAATCCACATTCTGCCCTTTTTCTCTTACGTACACAGTGAGCCTCAATCCATTCTTGTCATTCTGCCGAGAACGAATTGTTTTTGTGAACACAGGATCTGCTAAGTCTATAATAATTTCCTCGTTTCGCATGACTACACCTCTCTCTAACTATTCCTTTTCACGCGTCTAGGCGGTCTTCTTTGGCGCTTTACTTTGTTCCTATGTTTTATATTCCCTTTAGACTTTATCGGCTCTAATTCTTCAAATTTAACCTCTGTTTTGATTACATGCTCTTGAAATGCGCTTGTCAATTGTGAAAGCATCCCATATAACCCCACACCATTTTCCTCTGATTCTTTTGGAATAACTAAACCATAATGTGTAGGAATTGCCTCTGTAGTAATTGTCGGCTCTCCTTCTTTACGATTCATACGCATCTCATAAAGTTTTGGAATATCTGTTTTCAAATTGTACTGTTTAATTTCCCATTCCATTACCTTTTCAAGTAAGCTGGATGTAATAGGACGGATATTGGTTTTATATGTTTCTTTTGAAGAAACTTTGAAGTCTGAAGCAATTACTCCTTGATAATATGTCCCAAGAGCGGTTTTCACTTGGATATACCCATTGTCCCAATTCGAATTGCGTATTATTGCATTTGGGAGCATGATATCTGTATCCCCTCCAGATGCAACCCCGATACTTGCAATCCAATTGTCATTACGATAAAAGCGGAATTGATCTTTAACCTTAAACCTCATCTCACTTTGGGCATCTAGGACAATCATTTTATCAGCATCGAGCATTGCATTCCCTGTTTGTGAAAAGTATAAAGAAGCTGCATTCAAGTACCCATTACCATCGAGTCCCTTTGTGATTCCAATTCCACCAGACTTAACACTTACATCTGAGAATTGATACAACATGATGGCGCCGTTTGCACCTGTTTGATCTGAGTCACCACCTAGAATAAAAGTGGGCTGTATTTCACCTCTACTATTTTTGTAATACCCAATAAAGGCTCTTACTTTCAAGGATTCATAGAGACGAATAAATTGTTTAGATATATTTACAAAATTAGCCGAATTAGATGTTTTCAAAGTTGAACCTGTTATTTCTCCGCCTTGCACCAGATTCCCACTTAACGTACCTGCAGTAATAAAATCAGCAACAATTCTTCCATCACTTGTAATAGCAGTTCCATATGGTCCATTCACACCTGTGGAAGAATACCCTAATCCATTCAAGTTCCATTGCCAAACCTTTTTAGCACTCTTTTCATCTTTCGTATCCATAATTAAAATACGATCTGGATAAACGCGGACATGTCCTCCGAATCCTGAATTAATAAGGCTTGTAGCATTTGCTTTTGCCGCATCTAAAATAGAGCCGGGCATATTGGATAACTCTTCTTGTACCAGGTCAACCCTACCGGAAACGTCCGTAAAGGATTCTTTGAAGTTACCAATGGTTATATCCAGATATTCTTTTTTTATTGGATCATATTTATAAGCAATTACCTTCGCCTTTATATCAACACCATCTTCTTGATGCTCAACCGTAACCGTATCTGCCATATAAACACTTTGTAAATGCTTATAATCCTTATACTCTTCTGTTTGTGATAACTCCTGAAACTTAACGTTATAATTTGCTTTAGGCTGATCAACCTTTTGAATAGCAAACATATCCTTGGCTGCCTGGCGTAATAACCTATATGCTTCTTCTAACGGAACTGCATCTTCATCGTCAGCATTTTCACCAATAGCTGCCTTAATATGTTTAAATTCAACCACTTTGATTTTAGGATGAGGATACTTATTTATAAGTGGGCTATCCACATACTTTTCAGGAAGAAATAACCCATCAAAACCTTGTGGCATGATTCTAGTTATGGGACGTTTCCAATCCACATTACCTTCATATCCTAATAAATCTTTCTTATGACGAATAACTACCCCGCGATCCATACCACGATTTTGTAGCATCTTCACGTCAAAATTATCTCGTTTTAATTCGCCACCCCAACGATTAACAAATGAATTGTCTTGACTAGAATCCAATAATGCTTCCACAGGATTTTTACGGACAATACGTGCACTGGCTATCTTTGGTACATCCGAATAAAACTGAAAAGGATGCTTATATTGGCATCCTGCTGACATACGATTCATTGCTCCATTACCATTTGTTGCTTCAGCGAAAATGTCTTCAATTAGATTTTCAGTTAAGTCATAAAAAATGTGATAACATTGTGCTGTAATCTCACCCATACTGACTTTAGGCGCTGCCACTCGAAATAGTTGTTCACCATCCGGAGTTGGAACTTTAATGATACTCATTCCCTCTATTTCCAGACCATGCGGTGCAAACAATGGGTAACTAAATGAAAATAAAAATAAACCATTGAGTTCTTCCTCAACAGTTGCGTTATAAATATTTTTATCTAAAGCCCCTATACCATTGTGTGTAAAATCAGTCTCATTTGGTTTATATAAAGTAATCATTTATATCTCCACCTAGGTCGAATTTCCATAAATTGAATTGATCCTGACCACTCTATTTTATTTTCTCCCACGCCCAATATAGGGAACTGCCCAACCATTTTATTATTCATTGATATGGTATCGGTATATGCTTCAAGTACTTCTGAATCTATGACAACAGAACCATTCACATCTTTTATTTGAAAAGAGACGTCATTGATTGTTATACGGAAAGTACCGTTTCCCACAATCCAAAACTTAGGATCAGATTCAATTGTACCTGGATTATAAATTACATCAGGTTTGGTGAGCTTTAGATTTACATCCTCTGTATATTCAAAGGGATCTAGTGTGAAATCCACCTCAAATTCACCATGCTCCTCAATTTCAGTTGTGATGTCTCCCATTTCAACATGCTTAATCTTCCGATGTACATCGTCATCTGTGAAAAAAAGTGTTTTCCCTTGTAATAACCAAGGTTTTGCACGTCTTATGAAAGGTTTAATATTTTCCCTTTCCAACATATTAAATTTCACCTTAAAAGGGACATTTTCATATGCCCCTTTCTTTGTAAGTGAACCATGTCGTCCTGGTATTTCTATATGTTCTACCTTTTGTTTTGCGGTTGGAATCACTGGACGACCTACTAAACCTAATCCGTAACTGCTTGCTAATTCATTATCGATTCCTATATCCAACAATTAAGTCGTCCTCCCTATTCCTATTTTTGAATTACGTCCTTTTTGAGCCAGTGCATCATCTATTTTTCCGACCATGCGGTCGATATCACGATCATCCCTCACTGAAGGATTATAAATATTAATTACAGTTGGTTCATTAGACATCGTTGCTGCAATCCCTTCACCAATCGCGCCTAATGTTTTTTTATTCAACGGTAAAACCGCTTCATTTCCAGCTTCTCCTGCACCTTGTAACTGACCATTACTCATACCGAAAATTGTAGGTCTAGTAAAAATACCGCCTTTTGCACGCCATTGTACACCAATGCCAGATGGATACGTAATGTCTTTCCCTAAAATGTTTTTCGTGCTAGTTTCTAAACTAAAATGCGGCATTTTAGGCATTTCCGGTTTCGGAATCTTTAATTTCAAATCACTGAAAAATCCTTTGATTTTATCAATGAATCCCTTCACTTTATCCACTGCATCTTTTATCGGGTCAATGATAAACCTCTTTGCTGCATCAAACTTTTCTTGAGCTGCATTTTTTACTGAATCAAATTTTTCCCGTGCTGTGTTGTACATATCATTGAATTTCTCTTTTGCAGAATTATAAGCTGAAATAACAGGATCAATGATATATTTATAAACTAAATTCCATGCCGTAAGTGTGTAAGATTGAATTTTAGCCCAATTACCTAGTATCCAATTCGCTAAATCATTCAATTTCTCTTTCGTTGCATTCCACAATTCCTGAACAGGCTGAATGACATATTGTTTTATTAGATTCCACGCTGAAAGTGTATAAGATTTCGCTGTTTCCCACTGTGAACTTAACCAAGAAATCAAATCACTGAATTTTTCTTTTGTTGTACTCCAAGCTTCTTGGACTGGCTGAACGATATATTGCTTAAATAATCCCCACGCAACTTGCGCCACAGCTTTTGCAATTTCCCATTGTGTACCTAACCAAGCAACCAATTCACCAATTTGTTTACTTACCCAATCATACGCTTCTTGAATTGGTTGAATAACATATTGAGATATGGCTGTCCAAGCAATTTGTGCTCCAGCTTGTATTAATAACCATCCAGCCTCAAGAACTGTAGAAATCAAAGAAATAATTGGATCTAAAACCGTAACAATGGTATTCCAAGTTTCTTGCCAAGCTGTCTTTAATTGATCCCAAATAGAAGTTGCCGTTTCAACAATACCCGTCCACAATCCACTGAAAAATCCACCTAAAGGAGACAATATACTATCTGCTAATTCAATGAATGAAGACCACGATTCTGAAAAATAATCAGTAATTCCTGTCCAAATTTCCGATGCTGTATCAGAAATACCTGTCCATAGATCAGTGAAAAATTGACCTATAGGTTCAAAGAACTCATTTACCATATTTAAAAAATCTGACCAGGCTCCAGAAAAGTAATCAACTGTGGCAGACCAACCATCACTACATGCCTGAACTATACCTGCCCACAATTCGCCAAACCACTCTTTAAATTGAGACCATTTTTCAGAAAGCCAGTCAGTTATGGCACCCCAGTTTTTTATTAACATGATAATACCAGTTATCACCAAGGAAACTGCTGCAATGGTAGCTATCACAGGTAAAAACGCCAAATTCAACGCACCAAATGAAACAGCGAGAGCTGCTACAATTGGAGTTAGAATAATAAACGCTGTACTTAATGCACCCATCACGATTAAAAGTGTTTGATCAGCTTCAGACAACTTACTAAACCAATCCATTACAGCTTTAACTCCATCAACAATTGGAGGTAAAATATCTTTAGCTAATTCTGCAAATTTCTTTCCAAGTGGCTCTAACGCAGCCTGCGTTTCTCTTAATGCTTTTTGAAATTGCTGTCCCAAAGATTCTTCCTGAAGTTTCTTCATTTCATCCATACGTCCAGTTACATCACCAAGACCACCATGTACATTATTTAGACTAAGTACAGCTTCAGCACCCATGTCTTCCCATTTCACGCCAAATAAAGCAACACCAATCTGGTTTGCCTTTACTTTGTCATCCATCTTTTGAAGATCGCCTAACACAGCATTGAATACATCGGCTGCGGTTCCCTTACCTTCATTGAATGCTTTCCATACTTTTTGTGTCTCTTCAGATAAATCACCAAACCCTTCTGATACACCTTTCGAACCATCTTGTACACGGATACCAAATTCCTTCACCAGGTCATTGATATAGTCTAAGTTATACGAACCGCTTTTTGTTCCATTTGCTAAAATCGTAAACATTTCTTGAGCACTAAAGCCACCTTGTTTAAATAAAGGCGCATATTCAGAGAGGTTATCAAATAACTCATCTGAATAATTTAGACCTTCTTGAGCACCAGCAGCAAGTAAATCAAATGTTTCTTGTGTAGATAAACCAAATTGACTCATCAACTGCCCTGCACCACGAGTCGCTTCGTTTAAATCAACATCGTAAACTTTAGCTAATGTTAAAACGTTTTCCGATGCACCTTGTAATTCTTCATGTGGAACATCGCGCATATTTTGATAGACCTTTATAAGCGCATTATCTACCTCTTCAAGATTTTCACCAAAACCTTTTTTCCAAGTATCAACAGCAATCTTTTGAAGATTTTCGGCACCTTTACCAGTCAATCCTAATGACGCCTGAATTTTCCTCTGCGATCCATCAAACTCTATTGCTGTATTTACAATTGACTTTCCCATTTCAATTAACTTTTCGGATATTCCTTGTAGGACTTCAGCTGCTTCCATTAAATTGTTCATATCAAGTTTCTTATTGATTTCCGCCATACCATCCGCAGCTTGTGAACCACTTCGCCCAACACCCTGTAAAGAATTTTCGAATTGCTTTAATGTCGTTTTTGCTTGGTTTAATTTAGCCTCAAGTTGCTGCACTTCAGTAGAATTCTCACCATACACACGCTTTGCGGCACTTAATTGTTGTTCTAAGTTGTGGACGACCCTATCAGTCATTTCCATTTGCTGACGTAGTTGTTTCTGCGCTAATTCCAACTTATCCGCTTCACTAGCATTTTGACCTAATTCAGCATTTTGAAGTTTGAATGAGCTTGTCAAACGTTTCTGTTCAGCTTCAAGTTTCTTAGAATTCTCTTGTAAATCCAGTAAAGTTCCACGTGCTTCCCTAGCCTCAATTGCTTGCTCGGAAAGACCTTCATTCACTCTTTTCATTGCGTTATCAAGAGAAGTCTCAGCACGTTCTGCATCTAGCAATTTACCGTACATCTTATTGAGTTGTTCAGCGGTTGTACTTGTGTCCTTGGACATGGCTTGATATTCAGAACGCAACATAGCTGTACGTTTCTTGGCTGCTTCCATTTGAATTTCAAGCTTCTTCTTTTCAGCAAGAAGTTTATCAGTCATCGTCGCATCTTGGCCCATTGCTGCAATATGATTTTTATATTCTTTCGCTGCATTATTCATAACCATATTGATTTGTTTCAATGTATTCGCATACTGGACTTGTCCATCCATTTTAAAATTAAGAACGACGTTTCTTTCTTTACTATTCCCTGGCATTTTCTCACCTCATTTCTTATAAGAATGGTGTTTGATCTAGCGTGTAGATTTGTTTTGGTTTCTGCTCATGTAATGCATCCGGATTGTTGTATCTGAGATGCATAATGAATTGTTTTAAAAAATGTGCAGGTGTTATTTTCCAGAAGTCATTCATACTTAAACCAAGCAACGTATTACCAACATAAAAATAAAAATCCCAGTCCAATTCGGACTGAGATTCCTCGTTTTTAGTCAGTATGTTTTTTACTTTTTTTCTTGCTTCAGCTTCTCCATATCAGAAGTTTGGAAAGTTTGGCCACTAAAAATTTCGTATACAACGATGAAGATATCAGGTAAATCATTCATAGGAATGGCACCTTTCAATTCAGCTAATGTACATTCTGTACCGCCGCTACGTACCATCGCATAAATTAATGCACGCATCAATTTCGCTTCATTTTCCCCCAGGCTAAATTGACCTTTTCCTAACATATCATTCATTTCTTTTTCAAATTCATGATAGGGTGTTCCATACGCCTCTTCCACATAAGGAAAAGATTCAAAAGTAAAAACAACAGGGATTGAAACACCCTGTATCTTAATGCTATTTCTAGTTATATTAACGTTAACTAAATCACTTAAACGTGCCATACTATCACTCCTTATTTCCCTGGCGTCGATGTTCCACCAAGTTGTGTTAATTGAGATTCATCACAAATGACTTGTTTTAAGAAATCTTCAGCTTTAATTCCTTTTGCCTCTGGATCACCAGTATCTAATTCAGCTTGTGTTACATCATTAAATAACAATGGATCTGCTGTAATTGTGTAAGCAATGTCATCCACAGTCATTTCATCACCTTGCGTTTTCCAAGATTCTTCTACTGGAGCAACCGTACATTTTGGATACCAACGTAATATTTTTGTTCCATCATTTAAAGGGAATACAACCCCTACTGCGAACTTTGGATAAGCCTTCGCCTTCGCTGTTTCAAAAGACACGCCTTTTTTTCGTGTTTTAGCAAAGATTTTATCTTTTACTTCACGATTTAGACCAGCAAGATTAAAAGCTAATCCAAACGCTGTATTTTTGACAATGTTAATAATTTTTTTGTTAGATGCCCACTTTGTAAAATTAGTAGAAGTAGTGGAAATCGTTAGATCAGAAATATTCGTTTGTCTATAAACGATATCCTCATAAGTTGGTAGTGCACTAGAAGTTTCATTTCCCTTCATCAAGCAAAGATATAAATCTTCGATCCCTACGGAATATTGAATTTCTTTATTTTCAATTGTCATGTATATCATCCTCACATTCTATCAATTATTTTTTGTGCCATAATATCAGCAATTTTATCCCCTTCTGCATCGAAGGTATTCTGAACAAAGTGTTTTCCTTTCACACGCCCCTTACCTTTTGCTTTTTTATGGCCATGTTCAACTAAGTACCAATACCAAGCTTCATCTTTAAACTCCACAGATACACGATCACCTTTCACAACAACCTTTAGGCTATCCCT
Source organism: Bacillus sp. A01H (assembly GCF_045277205.1). NCBI lineage: Bacteria > Bacillati > Bacillota > Bacilli > Caryophanales > Bacillaceae > Bacillus > Bacillus sp. A01H. The sequence goes on from NZ_CP117702.1 coordinate 4,990,734, forward strand.
TAAATGTGTCCGCTTGTTTTTATTGGATGCTTTGATTTTTGGTTTTAATTTACTAGCAAAATACTTGGCTGCTTCATCTAACACATCCAAACTTACTTTTTTATTCACCCGTAATAGCGTATTAATATCTTCTAAAGCTTCAGCAAAGCCATTGTTATTTGAAGCCATTACTGGATACACCTCACATACGTGATAAACTGCGTGATAGTGTCGTCATTCTCGTCATAACCCATTCCATCAAACTGAGAATAAGACACGCCTACTTCATTAAAAACAGCCTTTAATGGCTCATAATCTTTTTCAGTTCCATTTGTGATAACTGCAATTTGATAAAGTGGCATATCTTTTAGGACCTTATTAGAAGCCCTCTTATGTTGCTCATTCACAAATTCATACACAATATAAGGGTAATCTATCCCTGTAGGAGCACTATCACGAGAAACTGGAATACCAGATTTCTTCATAAGGCTTCGCAACTGTTCAAAATTAATTTGCATACGATAGTGACACCTCCATCAATCGGTCTTCTTCTTTTACATAAATGCGCTCAATGCTATAAATACGACCACCAACTTTTACACGATAATTCTTTTGATTGTTTTCAATGTCACGATCAATACGAACTTCAATTTTCTTTACAATTTCATTCATATCTTTTGTTGTGTATTTATCAGTGGCCGTAACTCCAATGTTGTTATATCGAATTTTCCGTTCTAATGGATACCCCATCACAACACGGTCTGTTACTGGATCAATCGTCTCTCCTAATTTGAGTAAATCACCCATCCATTTAAGTTTATTCGTCTTCCTCTTCGGCATCATAAACCTCCTGGACAAAGAATGGTGTCAAAGCATCCAAAGCTTGTTCTAATTCTTTTTCAGCTACACGATATTCATAAAAAATACCTGCACACATAATGACCAGGTATTCCACTTCTCTTCCACATGCTTTTTTTACATATCGTTGACCTTGCTTAATATAAAAAGAGAGCATAGAATCATCCATACCCTCTTCCCAATGAATATGAGATTTTAATTTCTCAATTAAATCATCCATATTAAGCCCCAGTAGAAGCTTTTAAAACATACTTATAAACTGGAACTTCAAATGGAGAATGAATTAATTGAGCATCTAGTAAGTTCCAGATACGGAAGCCTACACGGTTTGTACGTGAGAATAACTCAACTAACTTTTGTACTTCTAGTGATCCAATAACATCTTGAATATAAAACTTAGAGAAATCACCGAAATAGAATACTGGTGTATCTGGTGAATCAGGGATATCAATTGCATCTTCTTCCTCAACAGGGAAGCCTAATAATGTATAACCAATGCCGCCCTCTGCTTGATTAAATGGACGAAGTAATGGGAAACCATCATCCGTTTTCATTGTTTCAATTTTTGTTAGTGCTGCTGTATTTAACACCCATCTTGCTTTTTTACGAATTTCTTTAACCGGTGTATTTTTCATTTTTACTAATGCATCATAGAGATTTTTTTCATCCGTTTTAAATTCAACGGCTTTCTTTGCCAATGCACCATCATTGATGTTATTAGCTTCATCGCCATTAACCATATATTGAGTTTCTTTACGAACATAAGCCTTTTTCAGCTCATCCATAACAATTTGTTCAATCGGTAAACCTGTACGTGCTAATAATTTTTTCGTCACTGTAGCCAGTGCATCAAATTCCGTTGGTGATAATTCAATTTCATCGAACTCGATATCCGTTTCTGGAATTTCATTATTTGTTCGCTCATTTTTATGACCTTGTGCTTCTGCCTTTTTAACTAAAACTGGATACTTAATATTTTCTTTTGTTTTTACTCCTGTTCCTAATCGACGTAAGAAGTTTTCTTCTTGAGCATACGTAATAATTTCTTTACTTAAGAAATCTGGAATCGTAACAGAACCATTACCAGTAACTAAACCTAATGCACGAGCTTCTGTTTCATCAATGTTACCTACAATGTAGTTTGCAAAAGCTGAACGAGTTTCCTTTTCTTTGTTTTTAGTAGATTTATGACCTTTAGTGGAAAGAGCTGCTGCGATAGATGCTGAAATAGCTGAACGTTGTTCTTCTGACAGTTCCGTTTTTTCATTCGGATTTTCTTTTGCTGCTGGGTCTTCTTTTTTATCTGGATCTTCATCTTTCTTTTTGTCCGGATCTTCTCCTTTTTCTTCCGCTTCTAATTTTGCTAACTCATCAGTGATAGTTTGTACTTCCTTTGTTAATTCTTCTACTTCAGCTTTAATTACTGCTAATTCTTCTGAACGAACTTCATTTTTTTCTACTTTCCCTTGTAATTCTGCTAATCGAGATTTCGTTCTTGTTAAAGATGCGTTTAAGATTTCTTTTAAATTCATGTTAATTTTCCTCCAAAACTTTTTTTATTTGTTTAATAAGATTATTTCTTTCTTCTGTATCATCTTCCACAACTGTTTTTACAGCTGCTTCTTCACTTCTCATTTCAATCATGGCTGTATTTTCGCCCCTGGTTTCAATGGAAGTAGCAACATAGGCTGGTGTCATATCTAAAATAGAAACTTCTAAGAGTTCTAATTCTTCAATAGATCGTTTTTGAACACCAGATTCGCCTTCTTCCCAGGAATCTTTTTCAGAAACAAAGCCAAATGACCAACCACGCAATTCTTTATTCCTTGCTTTCTCAATTATTTGTTCATCTGTAACTGTAGCGATGGCTCTTAAACCAATATTGTCTTCGTACAATTCCAGATTGCCATTTTCAATAGAACCAAGCTTTCTATTTTTGTTGTGATTAAAAAGCAAGTCCACATTCTTTGCTTTCTTTAACGCTTTTTCAAATGTCTTAGGAACAATTTTCTCTTTGAAATATCCCCTTGGTGAAGGCAACATTCGACTTTCCCTGTCCACAACATTTACGTAACCATCAAGTATGACTTGATTCCCTCGGACCTCAATTTTCATCATTTTCACATCCTTTCATTCCTAGAAATAGTTTTTCTGCTATCATTTGATGAGTAAGGAGGTGATCCCAATGATTTTATCTATCCAAACAGAAAAAGATTTTAAAGAAAATTTTGAGTTTGCTCACAAAACGTTAGCGTTTATTGACGAAATTGACATTGAAAATCGCGCCAAATTTCAATCCATTTCACAGATTTCTAAAACAAAGTATTTAATCCGTTTCAAAAGTTATTCTTTTTCTGGTTGTCAAGACTACAGCATAACAATTGAAGCAATATATTCGGAGAACCAATGGCTAATTTCTCTTTTGAATAAACCCGTAGATTAACAATTTTATAAAACAAATAGGGAGGCTTCTCTTGTTCTACTGAACACATCAAAATGCCATTTCCAGTCCTACAATTTCCAACTACCACATCGAACATTGTAGGACTTTTCTTATGAATTCTAATATCCATGTCTCCACAACTAACATGAATTGTATCTCCCTTCACGTTTAGTCACCTCCTTCCACTGAACCATCGGCCGCTTCTTTCTTACCGATTTCGGTTATATCATTTGAAATATAAATAGATTGTGATTCCTTTGTATTTTGTTTAGGGAATCCAAGCATATCGGCAACATTATCAGGTGAAGTAATAGCTGTACGCACAAGGTTGTAACCGATATTTGTCTTGTTGCTATAAGTAACAAAATCAAGAATATTTATCTTAAACTTAATTCGTTTCCCCGAATTTTGACCATAAAAAAGAAGACTCAAATGGTCTTCAAAATTTTTCATTATTGGTCTAACTGCCTTGTTATGGATATACATCATTGCTTTCTCAATATCTTCTTTGATTAGCTCTGTGTATGTATCCACATTTATGCCTAAATACTTACCTAAATCTTTTTTATATACATTTAGGTATGCTAGGGTCTTTTCGTCGTCTAACGGGCTTTTAAGTGTGTCTATTGAATACCCTTTTCCAAGAGGAATCATTTTTACAGACCTTGCTTCATCGATTGATTCCAGTTGATCTAAAATTGCATTGATTAATTTTGACTGCGCACCATTCTGTGGATTGATATGGGCATCTAAATTTAACAAGAATGCTAATAGTCCACCCTTTTTATATTTGTCAGTTAAAGTTTTCTCAGCTGACATAACGCCCTCAAGTGTATCTCTTCCCAAATCAAGAAGGCCTTTTCCTCTTAAATGATCTGCGCCAATATTTTTCACATGACGAATCATAAACGGAGGAATTTCGTGACCACCAATATTAAAATGCTCTACTAAATTATCATCTAACTCTGTAAATACATTTGAAGCTAAATGTATTTGAGCACCATTTAATACAGGGAACGTTTCTCCCTCGAGTAAATAAGTATTCGTCATTAATTTAATGAATTCAGATTGTGTAAGATAATCATTCGGATTCTTTAAAATACGAAGTGCAATATCATCTTTAGTTTCATTCCCAAATTCATCTTCCACAACAATATCAGCCAATACCATTTGATTACTGATGTCTTGTAACAACTCGGAAACATCGCTAGATTGTAAGATGTTTGAATCTGTAACATACACACCACCATAACGAATACTCTTCCCTAAAACATCATCAAGATAACCACGCTTTTCAGCCTTTTTAAATAAGTAATTTGAAAACCTATCCCTTAAACCCAATTTTTCACCGCCTCTCTATCGATAAATATCACCAATCAATTCATCCATACCTTCCTCTGTTATGCTATCCATAACCATCATCGTTTCTTTGTGAGCAACTAAAAAAGCAACAAATCCATCAATCTTCTTTTTGGACTGTCGCTTGCTCGGTGCTTTCATTCCATTGATATTTGTCACAACTACAACGTTAAGAGCGCAATAAACAAACAAAGGATTGTCGGTAATTAAACGCTTTTCATAAATTAGTATCTCTGAATCATCGAGCATTGCATTCATAACGTTCGGATACTGATTTACTGCAATACATTCTAAACCGAGATTTTCAAGCTTCTCTATTAACTTTTGAGACATCGCTGGATCATAGTTTATTTGTTGCACATCGTATAAATTCATGCATTCCACGATATATTCCATAACTTGATCTTGGTCAATCATCTTCCCATCACAAAACGTAGCAAAACCACGTTCAACCATATCTGTATATGGAACATTATCCTCTTTTTCTTTAAAATCAATATTCTCATTAGGAAGGAAATACATCTGTTTTACTTTTATAATTGACCTTCCTTCCTCATCATGTGAAGGGAAATTTAAACTTACGCATGTTAAATCTGTTGTTTTCGATAAGTCCAATCCTAAATAACAAATTTCACCTGTAAGATCACCCAAATCTTCCACAAGAACATGTTGTACTTGATCATGCTCAAAATAATTATCAGCACCATTTACGAAAACATTTAAGTGTTTGGAAAGGAACTCAGCTTTTGAATGTGCAGACTGTTTCGCCTTTTTGAACTCAATTTCAAGTGTTTCCATTGTAACGGAAACACCAATATTCGGGTTAACCATTTCCCAAACTTTACGATCTTCCCAATCATAATTTTTATTTGGCTCCCAGATTGCAACAAACAAAGAATCGTCATCGTCATTTTCCAAAACAAATTTCGCATACTTATAAACACGCATACCGACAGATGAAGCACCCTTACCAGCTGTTGAAATATTAAGCATTATCGGTTGTTCACGAGAAATCTGCGCTGACTTCAAGTTATCATACATGTCCATATTTTCCTGTGCATGGAGCTCGTCATTTAACACAAAATAAGGGTTCTTTCCTTCAAGACCCTTCGTGTTTTTCGTTAATACTTTGAATTTATTTTGATATGCAATTCCATTGATGCTATATCGGTACATAGCACCACTAACTGTTCCATTCACACCTTTATAAATTTGTGTATGCCGTGCCAGAGGTTCGGAGTTCTCTATCGCTTGTGCAATTGGTTCAGCTGCATTTTGCGCTTGTTCATAATCTGATGCCGCACAATAACAATCCGCTCCAAGTTCAAGTTCTCCATACATAGCATAGAGCAATGCACCTGCTGCGATAATAGTTTTTCCGTTCTTCTTTGGCACTTGAACATATGATTCACGAATAACACGGACTGTTTTTCCTTTTTCGTTTTTATGATACCAACCATACATATTCGCAAAAACAAACATTTCCCAAAGCTCTAATTCCATCAATTGACCTGCAAGTGGTCCTTTAACATGACGGATGAACGATTGAACGAAATCTAACATTTCATTCGCTCGATCTACATCAAACCAAATATCTTTACGCTTTTTCCACTTCTTATAACGTTCTACAGCAAGAATGATCGACTTCGGGTACTTCTTTTTATTACGCATGACGTTATTCGCATACTTATCAGCATAGTTAACGCCTGATGTAATAATCATTGGGTTTTCCGCCATTTATTCCGATGAGCTGCTAATTCGTCTTTAGGCTCATTAGATTGAATATTCCCTGCATTTTTAGGTGTCTTTTGTACACTTTTCCCCTTATTCGTCATTCCAAGAGCATCTAGCATTTTGTTTTTTTTATCGTTCCAAGTTTCAACTTGTTGAGCAAGTGGATGTTTCATTTCATTTGTTGCCCCAGCCTTGTTCTTATGCATTTTTGTGGCTGCAAATCCATCAGCTTTCCATTCATCAAACATAGTTTTATAAATGATAAAAGCATCTAAATAATTTTCGATTAATGGTTCTAATGAAGGTGTGAAATTGTCATCTTCAGTCAATAATTTTATGATTCTATTTCGTTCTTCATCTCTTGCAACATCCAGCATTTCCATCTTTTTCTTCTTTGACATTCGAGCCATTTTCACACCCCCCTTCATTTTTTGAAAATGGCGCAACTATTGATATGCCCCCTACGCTACCTATCCTCCCCAGAGGACAAATTTTAATTTTTGATAGGGGGGCTTCCGAAATAACTCGGAAAAACTTTTTTCGGTTTATCTTCATTTTCTTCGATTGTATGACAAACTGGACAAAGTAACCTTAAGTTATTTTCTTCTAATTTAAGAGTTGGGTCTTCTTTGATTGGTATTACGTGATGAACATGAGCACGTCTACCAAAGACAAACTGTCCACATCGTTGACAACATCCCTTCTCTCTTTCATATACCTTTGACCTGACATACTTCCATGCATCAGTACGATAAAATGGTTTGTTATCATGATGGTAGATGTTCTTCTTATCTTTCTTCTTCCTTGGCTTGTTACGCTTATGCTCTTCACAGTAACGTCCTTTGCTTATCTTGTTATGGCAGCCATTGAAGTCACAGTATTTCATGATAGTAAGTCAATGATATCTTCTTTCTTTTTAACATCAGCTGGAATCTCAATGCCTAGCTCATCAGCATACTCACGTAACTCTTTTATTGTCTTATTACTCAAGATAAGGTCTGTACCTGCTTCACCAATTGCCAACGTATCTTTAGTCAAATACCCTCCTGTTGAAAATCCTTTATCAGCAATCATACTCTCAGGATTAACAGTTACTTCAAATTCTGGTTCTTCATCTGTAGGAACAAATAGACTCTTCTTCTTTTCATTATCCCAATACTCTGTACCTGATATTGTTTTTCTTGTTTCAGTAATCAATTAGATTCACACTCCTTATAATTATTTTCTTTCTTCCAAGTCTCGAACTCTTCTTTAGCAAGACCCAATCCTTTATCTAACCATTGCAACTGTATCTTGTTTTGTTCCACAATCTCTGAGCTAGTTTTAATTGTTACTACAATCTGTTCTCTTCTTGCTTCTTGTTCCTTAATCCATGCATTCATTTGTTTTACATATATCTCTTCTGAATTCATTTACTTAACACCATCCTTTTCAAATGCGACACGTTTGCGCTTTTCTTTACCTAGATAACCTCAAGAACTCTCTCATACCATCTACAACCTCTTTATCGTTTTCAATAAGCCTACCTTTGACATAGATATCTCCATTACTTTTCAAAGTTACAATCTCTTGTTCACCAACTTTTAAAATGATACTGTCATGTGAAGTATCTCTTGCCAACTTATTTAAATCTCCATTATGAAATATAAGACTCATCTCTACACCACCTATGTAATTTTTTGCATAAGAAAAGCACCCGTTTTGGATGCTTTTTATAGTTTAAATTTTTCTACTGTATCTGTTAGCTCAACTGCTATTCCTAATAAGCTTTTTTTCGTTCCTGTTTCTGCTTCTTTCTTTTTAATAAGCCACTCTGGATAATTTAATTCTTCCAGTAGATTTCTGAAATGTTTTGGATTTACTTGTAGGATATCAGGATTTTTCCCGTTAAACCTTCGATATTTCATTAGTGCTTCTAATAATTCTTCATTTAACATGAATTATAGTTCCTCCCCTTATATTCTACGTTTATAACTATTCATTACTGTCTACAATGATTCCTGTAAATGATTCCATTTCTTATATAGTTTAAAAGGAGGCTGTTATGAAATTCTTAAAAATACTACTTATTCTCTTTGTTTTTATCATTCTTACATGGTTTTGGTTTCCTAAATAAAAAAGAGCAACCGTGCACCAGTTGCCCTTTCATCAATTCTTTATGTTATTACTATAAACTCTTTTTGCAATAGTTAACATGAACTGAAGTGAACTTAACATTTTGTTAACTTAACTTCTGAGCATATTCAATCATACGCTTTATTTGCGCGTGTTTATTATAGATATAGCGCGGACTATAATGTAACTCTTCAGCAAGCTTTTCCAATGTTTTGCCCTCCACATACTTACCATACATGATCTTGTGTTCCAAACCATGGAATGTACTAATTACCTTTTTGAAATCAAACATGTCATTCATTTTTAAAGCTAATTCATGTTCACGAGTAGCAATACGATCTTCTAGTTTCGCTCCTTCTGATTCAGCTGTTAAACGTACTTCCCACAAATCACCACCAGCCCAGCGTTTTAATTCTCGTTTACTTCTATATAAGTCATTTTCCAAATAAATGATTTCATCTTCTAATTTTTGATAATCCTTTAGCCACTCTAACATTATGTGTGCCACCTCACTTATTTTAAGATGCCAGCTTGCACAAAAATATTTCTCCATGCATTTGTAACTCTCTCCTTATCCATTGCTCTTGCGCGACGGTCAATGGCTTTTTTTATCTTCTTTTTCTTTAAGTTAGCCACATCAACACTTCCTTCTCTCTATTGTTTTAATCAAATCTTATTAAACGCTATTTACAGCCTGAATGAGCGGTTTTAGCACTTCCTAGACTTATTGTATTCTCAATTAAAAACAAGCCTTTTCTTACGTGATTTTAGCATCCCATTCATTCGAACTGTTGTTCTTTGACTAGCACCTCACGCAAGTCATTAATCGTTATATCCTTCTCAAGTAAATCTTCCTCTTGTACATGGTAATTACGAACTTTTTCAACTGCTTTTTCCATTGTTTCCGCTTCAACAACTGCTTCATACATCTTCATTTGAGTAAAGGTAACATTGAATGTTTTCATTTCGTCCTCCCTTTCTATTCGTTGCGATAGGTAAGACTTTGAAGCTATCTCCATCTTTTCCCCCGCTTAGCACTGTACGTGCGACTTTCATCGCATACAGCGCCCCATCTTATCCTTTTAGTCTAAAGCAACCAGATTACAAACAATGTTGTACTCACCAACGTATTCATTCCCTTTTCTTACGAAAAGTCACATCATCTTACTCGATCCTGTGAGTTACATCTAATTGATTTAGTTTTCAAAGAACAAGACTAGGGACTATCCCTCCACATTCGTTACATGCTTCGTCGGTACTATGTCCCCACCTTCACGAGAATAAAGTAATTTCGGTTCGTTAGAACCTTATATGCACCTGTCTGCTAGTAGGCGTTGATGACAGTTTCTCGCTTACCACGTTCCGATTGACCTAGCTATACATATATCCTTAGGTGCTTGCTGTAAGCCTGTTATCTTTACATCCTCATCGTTGGAAGTTCCGAATTTCATATTATTTAATCTTACTTTTCGGTAGATAACGTCGTCGTTGACGACATACACATTTCTAATGTATCAATCCTTTAGACCCGTACATTCGCAAGTTCGTCAGTCCGTTTGGACATTCTCACCGTAGATATTTTGTAGCATCCCGACCTATCCATCACCATATGATTTCTCACTTAGGTTTTGTTCAGCCGACTTCACCTAGCTTCATACAATTTGTGACTACTATCACGCCTTGCATGTAGGAGTATCAGATAAGTAGTTTCAGCTCAACCTGACGGCTTTCATTCCTACTTTCAGTCAATCAGTTGTTGTTATCAATTTGATAACTCTCCTATTTCGTGTTTACACACTTATAAGGAAACGTGTCGCGCAAATAAGAATTTTATTTAAATTTCATTAACTGTTTTCCCCATTTTACATATAGTAATATCATCCAAGTGAATACCTAGATTGCTCTGGACCAGCTTCCTGGTGTTCCTGGTGCACCTGTTACGAAGAACTCGTTTATAACCAGCGGGTTCTTTTATTTATTCATCACAAAATAACTATTTTGTCCAGATTTCTAATAGCTCTAAATTCTCATAGATATTACCTTTTACATGATTTAGGTTTAATTCACTCCACAGCAATTCAGCATGATCCACTCCGTTACAAATCCCCCAAGCGCCTTCCATCTGCTTAACTGCTCCTGTGAATCCATCTGTTTCTTCCATACGATCATGAAATTCTTGATAGACAATGTCCCCTTCGTAAATTTCTTTACCTTTTACATCCTTAATTCCCGTGTATTGAAGTTGCTCAACATCTTTTAAAGGAGAGATGTACGCCGCATAACAAATACCATCAACGTTATGTGCTAATTGCACTCTTTCTTTAGCGAAGTCTATAAATCCGACTTCATACATTTTCTCCATTACTTTGTCCCATGCTCGAAACTTAATATCGTCCATCTCCATTTCCCTTTACGAATAATCTTTTCCACATTACACATACTATCTACGAGTCAGCTACACTCTTTCAAAACGGAGTTTTACCCCTCCGGACTGTTTAGGCACATGGCAGGTGATTTGGTCAATTACCTGCCATTCCGATTAAAATAACACTTTGGTTTAGTTTTCTTTCCCACTCTCACCTTGACGTAAATGAATATTCTATTTTTTATGATTCAATCATGAAGCTCCCCCTCTTTACCGAACTGAACAGCACTTTTATTTATTTTTGTCAGAATACGACTAACTTGAACTTGACTACACCCTATTTCATTTGCAATGTTTTGTTGTGTCCTGTTCTGTAGGCTCATATCTAATACGATGTGTTCTTTATGTGATAATTGAGATTTAAATGCCTGTATCACCATTCTATTAATCGATACATCCTCAACGTTTTCTGCTTTTTTATCCTCTAGCATGCTTTCCAAGGTTAATTCTTCATTCCCGTTAGACTGGTGTACAACTTTATTCAAGGACTGTGTACCTGGTTGATAATGTAATGCGTTGCTTACTACGGATACATCTTCATTTAGGATACTTGCTATTTCTTCTGGAATTTCATCTTCTAGGTTTTGTCTCAGAATTTTCCCCTTTATACTGTATACACTTCGTTGCACTTTCACCTTTTGATAATCTCGAATGGCTCGGCCAATCTCACCTATGATTTTAGGAACAGCATACGTTGAAAATTTACAGCCATACTCAAGATCAAAATTATCCCTTGCTTTAATAAGACCTATCATCCCAAATTGAGTTAAGTCCTCTATATCTAAACCCGTATCATGTTCTATACTCTTCATTTTTTTCGCATACCGTTTCCAAACGCAATGATGCACAAGCCTTTCATACTTCTTCATAAATTCAGCATCTGACATTTCTCGAACGGTAGCTCCAGCTTTTACTTGGTCTCTTTCTTTAGTCATTTTTTGGATTCTCCTTCTTCAAAGTTAGGAAAGTGTTTTTCTTGTAACCTTGCAAAGGCTACCGAAAGTTCCTCTTTAGCTGAATGTTTATTGTCTTCTAACACTTTTTTAAAATCATCCAAAAAATCACGTACTCTTTCATCAGTTTTCGCTTTAATTATTAATTTCCACAGCAATTCTTTAATGCCATCAAGTATTTCTCCACTCTTATTATTTGCCATTACCTCGCACTCCCTGCCGTAATTGGAATTTTATAACACCCTTCTCTTAACCGATCTAAAATACGTCCACCTTGTAAATGGCCCAGACGTTCCTGTAGTTCCTCATCACTACAGTTACTTGTAATAATCATTCGTCTCCACGTACTGTATCGATAATCAACAATCGTATATAAAAACTCTGCTGCAAACTCTGAAGGCTTTTCTGCTCCTAAATCATCTAGTACTAATACATCGCACTTCATGAGTAATGCCATAATTTCCGCTTTACTTTCCTTATCACTGCTAAATGTAGAGCGTATCCTATCTAACAGTTGTGTCACGTTATATACAATCACTTTAGGACCCATACTCTCTAAAGTGTGTTTAATCGAATAACAAAGTCTTGTTTTTCCAGATCCGAATCCACCTTGTAAAAACAGCCCTTTTTCTTGCTTTTTTGAGATATTTTCAATAAAGTACCTTGCACCTTTAACTGCCTTCTCGACGCCCGCTCTCATTTCAAAGTTCTCAAGTGTAGCAGCGATATATCTTTCTGGCGTTGGCATTAAATATCGATTTTGTTCCCCTTGCTGCATTCTCTTTTGTGCTGTCTCTACAACATCCTGATATCTAATTTCATCTTGATCCGCAGATGGTTTCCTAAAGCATTTAGGGCATACTGGTTGCACTTTCCCCGTGGAATTAACCCCTGGTACTTTGGCGCCTTTTAAATGCTTTAATAAGTAGATAGGCAACTGCATCATCGGAACGAATATTTTACAAGTTTTGCACCATGCACCCTCTTCAAGTGACATAGCCTTCATTAATTCCTCTACACTGACTGAGTTTCTCACATCTCGATCACTACTGAACACTCTTTGAAAAAGTTCTTCTCTCCCCATTTAGCACACCCCTAGAATGGCAAATCATCTTGTTCCTCTGCTTCTTTTTGGAAATGTTCCAACCGTTCCTCAGCAGACATTTCCGAATGTTGCTTTGTTTTTGGTTTGCTATTTAAGTAGCTTTCAAACTTTGTTCCAAATAGTGTTTCAGGTCTTAAATATTCATCCCATTTTGCATCTCCAAACCAATGAGATTTCTTTATGTCAATTACTTTCTTGAACTGTTCAACTGTATAGCCTTCAGCTAATCTCGCTTTTATTAATGTTTGAGTTTTTTTAGTTGAGGTACGATAACTTTTATTACATGTAGTGTTGAGATAGTTTACTATCTCGACTATATATTCTGTAATCTCTGTAGATAGTCTCTGTGTATTCTCTGGTATTGGTCTGGTCAAATTGTCCGGTAGCACATGGTCACTTTTACCACTTCGTCTAGTCAAATTGTCCACATCGTTTACCGTTTCGAGCGAACGTAATTTATCATAATCAATGGTGTACCATTTAGTTTTATCGAATTTCATCTTGTTGTAATTACCAGTCAATAAAATCTTGGTTTCTTCTAAATTTTTTAAAATACGTCTAATTGTCTTTTCACTCCAAAACGGAAATTGTTTAGACCATTCAACAGCACTGTTATATATCCAACGTCTTTCATCATAAAAATGATTAGAACGATTTAACCAGTAATGTATTTGTTGTAAAAAGACCGCTTCATTTAACCCGATACTCTTTGCTAACGATGGAAGAACTAATAATGGTTCTTCGTTGATGATTAATTTACTCATATAGGCACCTCTTATATTTAAGGGGCATAATCATGCCCCTCTTTTCATAAACTGGACATGTATGTTATAATTTTTCTAAGTATTTTTTCATGGGTATTTCAGTAGGGTAACTTGTTGGCGCAAGTTACTTTTTTAATTGCTTTCATCATCCTCTATAACTCCTAAAATATTGCCTTCTAAATCTTCAACTGTTCTATACATAGTTAATCCCAAATCATTTTTAAGGAAATCGTTTATCTTTTCTTTCGCTTTTGGTGAATTGTCTATAAAATCCAAAATCACGTTATTTACCGCCCAATAGAAAGGCATTTCATAAGATGGGCAATCATATATACCTCTCATTCGCCCTTTTAGATGTCTATATTCCAGTCCTCTATGCAAGGCATATTCCATAAATGTTTTAAAAGTTTTTTGCTGTTCTTTATCTTCTCGATATTCTTTATATAGCCGTTGACCTTCTATTGCATTCCCTCCAAGAAGAGCACACACCTCATCGACACTAAAATCCCAAACATGAATAATATCTATAACCTGCTTACCTATACTTAAAGTTTGCTCCTTCACTCTATATAAAACATTGTTAACCTCATTAATGAAAAGTAGTTTTTCACTGGCACGTTGTATTTCCATAATCTCCATTAACCATTCATGCTGTTTTTGTAAACTTCTCTTTCGGTCATACAATTCGTCCATATCTTTAAAATTCGACTTTAGCCATCGCTTGTACCAAGCAATTGCATTAAAAACAATCATTTTATAGGGATATTCATTCCACTCTTCACCAAAAACTTTAAAAAACTCGACTTGATGGGTCATTTTACCTTTTCCAAATGTTTCAGAAACAAAATGCATTTGATTATCACACGAATAAACGCAGATGTACTCACCCTTATATTCTTTAAAAAGAAAAACATTTTTTAATTGCTCCACCTGTAATTGATCAGGAACTAACCTAAGTTGTTTTGCTTTCTTTTCAATACTTCTAAACACTTCTTTGTTTGTTATCATCTCCACGTGATGGTCCTCCTTTTAGATAATTAGATCATCGGTCTCCAGCCCTCAATAAATTTTAAAGCCTCATCAAAATCTTTCTTTAAAATATCTCGATAGCTATTCACATCAAATGCATCTTTTAAATTCTTACCTAACAAACCAAACAACTTACGTGTAGTGCCATGAACCTCTTTATCAATATGGCCTTGTTCCCATAGGAAATAGATACGTCTACCTTTTGCCTTCTCTATTACTCGTTGTTGTCCAAAATCAATAGTTAATTGTTCTTCAATAACATGTTCTAACTTGCTAACTCGATTGTTTAAGTTGGTTGTTCCTGCTGCAATTAGTTCGATTTGTTTGAATGGGTCAGTAGGGATTTCATTTTGCTTTTTTATATGTTGTTCCATTTGATGAAATCGTTCTATGTAAGAAGCAGAAAACAATGTCCCTTTCTTACCTGTCATTTTATGAGCAATTAATTCGCAGCCTTTTTTCGTGATGTTATAACATGGGCGCGCCTCATTTTTCTTATCTAAATACGTTCTTTGCCTAAAATATTCAACCACCTGACTTTTCAGGGCGTCATCTTCACTTAGATAACCTATATGCGTTTTGATATCTGCCATTAAATTATCATGCCGCTTCCCTACCATCTTTGCTACTTCCAAACTTGATAATGTTGCTTGTTCATTTACTGGTGTTAATTGGTCCATATAAAATCCTCCTCATTTTTAATAATGCTTGTCCATCCTACGCACTTGGAATGACTCGTATTGAGTTCGTATGACGATGAACTAAATGTAATTCCCCATCTACCTTTTTAAAAATTAACCAACTCTCAGGATTCAATTTGTATGATTTAAGGTGCACCTTTTCACGCTTGGTTAACTTTTTACCGTTTTTCATTAAAATCCCCCTCTAATCACTTCGCAAATAGTTCGTCTACTGTTGTTTTAAAATGTTTTGCGAGTAATTTTGCTTCTGTAAGAGTAAAATCACGTTTCCCTTTTTCTTTTAAGTAATATGTTTGCTGGCATATATTTACCAACTTCCCAGCATCCTCTTGTGTCATACGATGTTCTCTTCGAAGAATAAATAGGTTTTTATACATCTCGCTCATCATCCTTTATAAACTTTTCAATTGGCTTGTCCAAAAAACAAACTGCTAAAGGAACTATACAAATCACAAGTGCGACTATCATCAACGAAAACGTGCTTTCCTCTATCATTTTGTTATCGCCTCCTTTCAGTTACCTTAAGAATTTTGTTTTTTCTTTTGGTAATAATCTCGCATGTAATCGTTTCTTTTAGCTTTATTTTTCTGATACCAATTGCGATTGTAATCATTCTTAATTTCGCTTTCTTCCATATTCATTTTCTGCGCCACTTTTTTCCAATATCGTTCCTGAGTTGCTTTAACCTTTTCTTTATTAGCCGCTCTCCAGGCTCGCATGTAAGCCTTTTTTGCTTCTCGAGCAGATAAGTCTTTTTCATTATCCACACTATATACCTCCCTATACTTTGCTATAAGCAAAGTTATTGACAGAAAACAAATTTGCTTATAGCAAAGTTTTTGTTTGTCTTTTTCTCTTTATCTTTCTTTTGTTAAACACATTGTACAATTAAATTTGCTTGTTGCAAAGTATTTTTTCTAAAAAAATAAAAAAAACTTGTCTTTAAGCAAAGTTTTATTGTACATTATATATAACAAAGAGAGAAATAAACGTAAAGTTAAAAGGAGGTTTAATAATGTCTGAAACTATTGGTAGTCGTATTAAAGAGGTTCGTAAATCTTTAAAAATGAAACAAAATGAACTTGCAGATGCTGTCGGTGTAAACTACACAATGATTTCGCTATATGAATCAAATAAACGTGAACCTAGTAGGGAAACGGTAGAAAATATAGCTCGTGTTACCAACGTTTCCGCTGATTATATTATGGGGCTTTCAAAGCATAAAACTTTTGATGAAGAAACATCAAAAAAAATAACAGATGATGTTGAAGATATCATGAAACGTATTAATCAGCTTCCTGCTGATAAACGAAGCAAAATTATAAATATGATCAATGATCTATAAAAAAAGAACTTGGCAGATTAACTTCCACCAAGTTCTTTTTTTATTTTGATTATTTTTTCAATTGCATCTTGATCTCCTTTATATGCAAGTTCAACTAACTCACTTATTTTTTCTTTAACATCTACTCCTACTGTTTTTAGCATCAAAACCCCTCCTTTTTATATTGGTAAAAATTTACGGTTGTTTTTTTGTACATGCACATATAATCAACCAAGCCTAGAAAGCACGAAAGACGTCGCCATTTGGCAACGTCTCCCATTTATTCCTATTAAACTCAAGATCCTCCGGGTTCTGAGCTCATATATTGTACATATTCGTTATTTGTTTGCTTACTAACAGCTTGGTCTTTCTCCAATACCCCTGTGTTTAATACTAGTGCGAACGCACCAACAACACTTAACAATAGTATACCAACTTTTCTCATACTCTCTCGACCTCTCCCTGCTTATTTTTTAACAATTGAATTGTACGTCGTACCGCTTTAGCATAATGGTAGTTTGCAACCCGCTCAAAGCGTATAAGAGCCTTTTCCAAGCCCTCTAAATCTTCATTTACCCTAGCAATGTAGTAATCAGTAAACGGTGAACTACCACGTTCTTTAACTAAATTATATATCATTTCTAACCCTTTTTCCTTATCTTCATACAATCCTATATAGTAACCTAATTCTGAAGTATCAATGTAATCGAAATTAATTTTGTCTAAATTAAAACCAAATTCGATATATAAGTAATTTAGCGTAGTATTAAAAGCTTTATACTTTCTGCTTTCGCGAGATACTCCATGTTTATCTAGGTAGGCGATACTATCCGAAATCCACTTCTCAGCAAGGAATTTGTCATCAAACATATAACTTTCGCCAATGCAACACATACTAGTCGTATAAATTAGTGGGACATTGTTAGCCTCTTTTAGTAACTTTTCACATTTTTGACGACATAATTCTAAATTATCATCAAACAAATTAACATATGCCATCCTTTCATCGAAAAACATTGTTAACCAATTGTTTATAAAGTTATCATGAACCTCAATTAGATTTTTTTCCACCTTATCCATATACGGATTCATCGCTCTTATATTGAAGGTGTCATGCATAGACAAAGCGTATAATATATTGATTACTACTTGGAGTTCTGCATCACTTGAGAATAACTGTTCATCCATCTCTTCAATTAATGGTTGTCCTTTTTTTATGTTTTGATTACGTTTATTGAATAACTCATACACTCGAATATATTTATTTAATAAACGATCTCCTTGATGGATTTTCACCAAATCTGCTATTACATCATACTCACCAGTACCTTGACAATAAACCAAAGATTTACGAACATTAAGATCATTTTGAGAAAGTTTAATAAATTTCCGTATCACTTCTTGCCGTTCTTCTAAATTTTCATAGACAACATCCATAATTTTCATAAATGCGTCTAATTTCATTTCAGCTGTTTTACCAGTTACAATTCCGTCAGTAATAACAGAACGATCCACACCGACTTTCTTTGCCAATGGACGAACCTTAAATCCTTTATCATCCATATCTTGCTTTATCTTCTTCATTAGTTCTTTCATCAAATTGTGCTTAAATTCTTTTTGTAGATGTTTTTTAGAATTTTTTCTCGTCTTTTCTTTTAACTCCTTCACAAACTTACTTCCCCCTTCTCCGAACATAAATTTTCCATCCTAACAATTTTTTCAATAAGGAACATTGCGTAAATGTGATATACTAAGATGGACTCATACGAGGCAAGTGTTTCCTAAGGCTGAGTTAGGGAACGGTTCGAGAGGAGGTGTGAGAGTCCCTCTTGAACACGCTTCTATGGGTCTTTATTTATGTTCAATTATCTTATTTTATTAATCTAATAAACTTTTTAAAACTGCTAATCATCTTCCATAATTGGATATACGCACCCAATATAACACAATTTCTCTTAAAATAATTATCTTTTTTGATTTTTTCAACAATTGTTTCTTTAAAGTGACAATTATTTCCCATTCTCCTATTGTTTTGCTATTATATTTTAATTTTAAGGGTGAAAAACCAGCCATTATGAAAAATTAAAACCCATCCAATCATTGATTTCTGTCTATTCCCCAAAAATCCCCTTCTATTTTTTATCAACATTAACGGATAGCACTATATGATAATATAAAAGTATCCTTTCTGTTTTAATCAATATGATGGTTTAATAATAATTGAGTTCCCTTACTCTTCTGTTATTAAAAGTAAGATGGTTTAATTTCGTAGACATCCTTATTTGGATGTCTTTTTTTGTGTTTTATAGAAACTGCAATAATGCAATTTTGCATAATCACAAAAAAATACACCATGTACATAATAAAAGTAGTACAATAAAAAATGTGGATACATTCTATAAAGCAGATTCTCTTATTATTAAGAGCGTAATATGTCAATTGCACTAGTGACATAGCGTTTATCTAAATATTTACCTCGCTTCTTTTTTATTGTGTGTGCTAACAATCTGGATTTAAAGATGATTCTGTTTTATAGGGTGTGTTTACATCCCAATAAAAGAGGTACACCTCTATTTATTTAAAGAAATATTAAGCTGAAAGAAACGGCCCTTTCATATTGATTGTGCCTTTTCTTTTTTTATACACGCTGATATACTATCCATACAAGGACCTTTAGCTCAGTTGGTCAGAGCAGACGGCTCATAACCGTCCGGTCATAGGTTCAAATCCTATAAGGTCCATTTGGTTTTTAAACGTCATATGTTATAATCGAATTTCCATCACAAAACGTCTTAGTTGCTTCAAACTTCTAAGACTAGAATCCGTTGCATATTGTAGCGGATTCTTTTTATTGGACTGACTCCTTTTATTAACAAATGGCATAACATAAAATTAGCCGTTTACCAATTGTTATTTCTTCAAACTTAAATCCATTATTAAGATGTTCTCATTGGGACATCTTTTCTTTTGGTAACAAACAAGCTATAATCTATTCAATAAATTGAATTATCACTCTTTATATAAAGGAGGAACCCCTATGGTGATCTATAAGGATGACAAACGAGGTACATATTTCTTCGTAGTAAGAGTCCGTCAGTTTGATGGGACAACCAAGCAAGTAAAACGTCGTGGGTTTAAAACAAAAAAAGAAGCACGTGAAGCAGAAGCTAAAATGTTAGTTGAAAAAGAATCAAACTCCAATCTAACTTTTGAGCACGTTGCAGATAGTTATTTTAATTGGTATACGCAAAGGAGGAAACAATCTTCAATAAATACCATAAAAAATGCCATCTACAATCATTTAATGAAAGAATTTGGAAAAATGAAAATTGACTGTATCACACCTAGACATGTAATGGACTATCAAAACAAAATGATCAATGAATACTCTGCGGAATATTTAAAAAAATTCCACACTACACTCTCAGCAATATTTAATTTTGGAATAAAATTTCATGGTTTAACAACCAACCCAGCAAGAATTGCTGGGAATTTTCAAAAAGAATCAAAGAAAAGAATTAACTTTTGGGAATTCGAAGAATTTAAACAGTTTATCAGTGTGGTAGATGAGCCCATGTATAAAGCATTCTTTTCAACTCTTTATTATAGTGGAGCAAGAAAAGGCGAACTACTAGCTTTAACTTGGGAAGATATAAATTTCGAAGAAAAGACCATTAACATTCACAAAACTAAATACAATCGTCAAGTTACAGAACCAAAAACTAAAGCTTCTAATCGAATTATTATGTTACCTAACTTTGTAATGAATTTATTAAGAGGTATAAAAAAAGATGCTGCACTAACAGCACCAGTTAAAAATGATTATGTTGTTTTTGGTGAATTCTATGATAGTCTCGCCACAACTTCATTACATAAAAAATTCAACAACTATCTAAAGATTGCTATGGTTAAAGAGATTGTAATGCATGAGTTTAGACATTCTCATGCTTCTTATCTAATAAATAAAGGTGTTAGCCCGCTGGTTGTAGCCCAGCGATTAGGGCATTCTGATGTAGCAACAACTTTAAATACTTATAGCCATTTGTATCCTTCGAAGCAAGCAGAAGTAGTTGCGTTTATGGAAAAAGATTTGCTATAATTGTTACCAAACCGTTACCGATTAACTATAAACCGTTGATATTATAACTTTAGAAAAGACCCTGTTCGTCAATTCCTTTTTTCTTTCTTATTTTGCACCTAATTTTTCTTTCACTTTCGCAGGAAGCTCATCTTTCTTAACTTCTTCCCAAGCCGAAACACCTTTTTTATCTGAGTGGTATACGCGTAGGAATGCATCTTTACGTAAGTTTTTTTGAGCTGTGAATTCTAATTCTTTCTCTTTACCGTCTTTATCGAATCCTTTTAATTTATACTCAAAATATTTGTATGGCTCTCCGCTATCAGACTTCTCATTTTTTTCAATTCCATCAGCTGTGATTTGAACATAGTACTGATCTTTCCCCATACGGTTAATATCACAACCAACTAAAAGGCTTGCGAATACAACTAAAATACTAAACAGTGCAATATATCTTTTCATTTCCTTCACCTCATATGTTTTTTCTTATATTGTTATCTTAAAGCCCAAAGCTTAAAGAAGAAATTCAAAAACATGACATGAACATTACACTTTTGTAAGATAATAATTATTGCTTCACTTTAGAAACCGTCATGCCGTCACCAATTGGCATGAGTACAGATTCTAAATTTAGATGAGTTGCTACTACTTCATTATAAAAAGCCTTAAGGGAAATGAATGAATCATCTCCCTTAAGGCTTTTTATCCTCTATCTCTTTACTGCCAATTTTTTATGTACCTATTACCGCCAATAACGTCTTTCACGCCACTTTCGCCACTTATCACGTAATTTCCTTATACCGTTTATTACACCTTCTATTATGCATTCTATTATAATATCTATCACAAGGTATCTTATACATCTAAA
Source organism: Bacillus sp. A01H (assembly GCF_045277205.1). Classification (NCBI taxonomy): domain Bacteria; kingdom Bacillati; phylum Bacillota; class Bacilli; order Caryophanales; family Bacillaceae; genus Bacillus; species Bacillus sp. A01H. Next base: position 5,012,469 of record NZ_CP117702.1, read on the forward strand.
AATAGGACCTATAACGTACTTCAATATAAATTCAAAAATATTTTCCAGCATATATCCCCTCTTTCTACCCTTCAATTATAACTGGAAAAAAGAAAACTTAAAGCTCAAATAACTGATAAAGAAATTAGAAGTCAATAGATGAAAAAGGATTTCTAAATGATGAAGTGAATATATATTTATTGTTCTCTAACTTTTGAACGAAAGTTTTTTTACATAAGTTTCATTCTGTCCTAATTTAAAGGTTTTGAGGGGAGAAATAATATGAATCCTATTTTATTAGATGTTCCGTTACAAATAGAAACAGATAGACTCATTCTTCGAGCGCCACTTCAAGCAGGTGAAGGGAATGTAGTACATAAAGCTATTAAAGATTCAATTCATGAATTAAAGCAATGGTTGTCTTTATTCCAGTCCATTCCTACTGTTGAAGAAACGGAAATTCTTCTGAGAAATGCCCATATAAATTTTTTGAACAGAGAAAGCTTTCGCTACCTTATCTACCATAAGAAGACGAATAATTTTATTGGAACAGCTAGCCTTCACCGAATTAATTGGAATGTTTCTAAATGTGAAATTGGATACTGGGTTAACACGCAATTTAGTGGCAGTGGATACATAACAGAAACAGTACGTGCGTTAACAAACCTTGGATTTCAGTTATTCAAATTTAGAAGGATTGAAATACGATGTGAATCTAATAACACGAAAAGTCGTGCGATTCCTGAAAAACTAGGCTTTGAACTTGAAGGGGTATTACGTAATGAAGATGTTTCAGCTGACGGCAAACAACTAACTGATACTTGCATCTATGCAAAGATAAATTAGTTTAAGATTTTAAAATTTGTTATACAAATATCTTAAGGCTCGTTTCTAAATTTAGAAGGCGGCTTTTTGATTTTTTACTGTAAAAGAAAAGACCTCCTTAACGATTGCACTCCATCGCTAAAAAGGTCTTTCTCTATTTCAACTAAAAACTTAGCACTCTTCTGGCTTACCAGCATTCGTCGCTGTACGGAAAGATGATCCACATCCGCATGATGCGATTGCGTTTGGATTATCAATTGTGAATCCGCCGCCAAGCATAGATTGTTTATAATCAATTTTTACTCCTTTAACAATCGGAGCACTTTCTTTATCGATAACAAATTCGACACCGAAAAACTCAAGAACTGTGTCGTCTTCTTTTGGTTCTACTTCAAATCCTAAGCCGTAAGAAAGACCACTACATCCGCCGCCGTGTACAGCAAGGCGCACGTACTTCTCTCCATCTTCAGCATCTTTTAACATATCTTTAATTTGAAAAGCTGCTTGTTCTGTTACTTCAATCATGAAATACACCATCCTTTCTGTTCTCGTTCTATTATACATCTTTACGCTTCTATCTTGTACTCATACACTCCGTGGCAAATTACTTCTGCTGGTCCTTTCATTAACACGTTGCCTTCTTCTGCCCATGCAATCATTAAATCGCCACCAGCTAAATGAACTGTAATTTCCTTACCACGTTCCATTTTTCCATTTAAAATAGAGGCTACAACTGCAGCGCACGCCCCTGTTCCGCAAGCTTGTGTTACACCAGATCCACGTTCCCAAACGCGGAAGTTCATCTCTTCCTCATTCAAAATCTCAATGAATTCAACATTTACTCGTTCTGGGAACATTTCATGTGTCTCAAGAACTGGTCCAAGTGTTGTAAGAGGTGCTTGTTCTACATCATCCACAAAAATAACTGCATGCGGATTTCCCATTGAAACAGCTGTAAATGCATAACGATGGTTATTGTATAAGAAGTTTTCACGAATAAATGGTGTTTCACCTTCGCCAAGCATCGGTATTTCTGCACGCGTTAAACGCGGTGCTCCCATATCAATTTTCGCTAACGTAACTTTCCCTTCTTCTACCGTTACTTCAGCCGTTACAATGCCAGCTAACGTTTCAATTGTGAAAACTGTATCTTCTACTAGTTTATGCTCATACGCATATTTCGCTACGCAGCGTAGACCGTTACCACAGCTCTTTCCTTCTGATCCATCATTATTAAACATGCGCATTTTCACCGGCGCTACGTCAGACGGACAAATTAAAATCATTCCATCTGCTCCAATACCAGTATTAATATTTGAAACCTTTTCCGCCACAAGAGCTAAATCTTCTTCAGGAATTTGTTCTTCAAACATATTTACATATATATAACTATTGCCAAGACCATGCATTTTTGTAAAAGAAAATTGGCTCATTTGTATTCACTCCAAAAATAATTTGTTATTTCAAGTATAAAATGCACGCTTTTAGAACACAATATGAATGTCCCCCGTTTCTCATATTTGACAACATTTGGCGATGAGCCATTCTTGCGCAAATTGTGTAAGAAAAAAGCCCTTCTAAAAAGGGCCTTTTTTATTTATATACAATATTATCCTCCCCTGCGAAATAAAATTTTATCTAATAGAAAAAGAAAAAGGTGCTGCCGATTGCAACACCTTAAAACATTGGATTTTCATCCAAATACTCATATACATTATTAACAAGTTCTTCTACTGTAGCCCCTTGTACCACTTCACCATTTACAAGTGCAAACGGTCCTTCAAAACAAATACCACAATATCCTAAACAACCATACTCCATTACATCTAAATTCGGATCTTTTTCTAATTTCTCTAAAGCGGCTTGTGAACCACTCGCAAGGTTACCTACACAAAATTCAATTAATGGTTTAATCAAAATTCTCCCCCCCTGTACTACAAAACAAATTACTTTCTGACTTCATCTATAAGAAAAAAACTAAGCTGTTTCTTGTTGTTTTCATTACACCTTCTAAACTATTTAGTTACTTCATTATTTCACTTCAAAATAGATGATTCCTTCTATATAACATGCTATTTACGATGAAATGGTAACTAAATAATGCAGATCGTTTACTCTACTTTTCTTCTTATTGTACAACAGAGTATTCATTCATGCATTGTTATTTGTTCACAAATTCGATATAATTTGATTGAGTAAAGTCAAAATATTTTATTAATATAAAATTTTATGATTAGGGGATATTTCAACAGAAAAGGGGTAATCCATCATGAAACACCTCGTAATATTAGGTGGCGGCTACGGTGGAATGAGAATTCTGCAACGGCTACTTCCAAGCAACCAACTTCCGGATGATGTACAAGTGACATTAATCGACAAAGTACCATATCATTGCTTCAAAACTGAATATTATGCATTAGTTGCGGGTACTATTTCAGAAACGCATATTCGTATACCGTTTCCTGAACACCCACGCCTCAATATTCAATACGGCACAGTAACAAATATTGATCTCAAAGAAAAAGCTGTTCATCTCGATGGCGGCGAAGCAATTCAATATGATGATTTAATTATTGGACTTGGCTGTGAGGATAAATATCATAACGTTCCTGGGGCGAAGGAATATACACATAGCCTACAATCGATTGAACAAACACGTAAGACATATGAACAATTAAATAGTCTAGAACCAAATGCAACAGTAGCAGTCGTTGGTGCTGGATTAAGTGGCGTTGAAGTTGCAAGTGAACTTCGCGAAAGTCGTTCTGATTTAAAAATCTACTTATTTGATCGAAAAGATAGAATTCTATTCCCATATCCAGAGAAATTAAGTAGATATGTAGAAGAATGGTTCGTAAAACATAAAGTTACTATTATACGAAACTCTAACATTACAAAAGTAGAGCCAAATATTGTGTACAACCACGATGAACCACTTGAATGTGATGCAATTGTCTGGACAGCTGGTATTCAAGCAAATGAAGTTGTTCGAAACCTTCCAGTTGAACAAGATGGTAGCGGACGGGTTGTTTTAACAAAATATCACAATATTCCAAATAACGAGCACGTATATGTTGTAGGAGATTGTGCAGCACTTCCACACGCACCATCTGCACAACTTGCTGAAGGTCAAGGGGAACAAATTGTCCAAATATTATTAAAACGTTGGAATAATGAACCACTTCCTGACGAACTACCTGTCATTAAATTAAAAGGTGTTCTCGGCTCTCTTGGTAAGAAGCACGGCTTTGGTTTGCTAGCAAACCAACCATTAATGGGACGTGTACCAAGGTTACTAAAATCCGGTATCCTCTGGATGTACAAATATCATAACGGTTAATACTTTACAGGCTGTCTCCTAATTAGGCAGCCTCTTATTCGTTAAAATATAATTATCAGACACATCTTTCTCAATATGAATCATGATTTATTTTTCATTTTTATATTAAAAACTACCAATAAACAGTGTATGCTATTGATAAGTTGTTTTATTTCCTTTAAGGCCGAATTCATTCGGTCTTATTTTTTGTGTTGTAAATACTTTTACAGGAGGCATTTCATTTCACTTATGAACGTAACGAAACTAAATGATCGAATAGAAGCGAAGAAGAAAGAATTGATCTATCTCGTTGAAAAGTACGGATTCACTCATCATAAAGTAATTTCTTTCAGCCAAGAATTAGATCGTTTACTTAACTTATTAATAGAAATCAAGACGAAGAAAAAACGTTGCTCTTTATAACCGTTACCTTCTCTTTTTTGATACGATAGAACTAGAATCAGAAAGGAGCCATCTATGTTTATATTAAAAGACGTTACATATAAAGATATACTGCACATTCCTTATTTACAGATTCAAAAAGAAAAAATCACATGTATTATCGGCGAGAGTGGGAGCGGAAAAAGCACATTGCTCCGTATGTTAAATGATCTACAATCTCCAACATCTGGAACAATTGAATATAACGGAAAGCTAATTTCTGATTATCCCCCTATTCAATTACGACGTGACGTAGTCATGCTTGGGCAAACGCCACCTATTTTCGATGGAACCATTAAAGACAATCTATTAATGGGACTTCGTCTTTCTGAAAAGCCATTTCCAAATGATGCTGCCTTGCGAAGTGCATTAACGACTGTTAGCTTGGAAAAAAATTTAGAAGACAACGCTGATTCATTATCAGGTGGCGAAAAACAACGACTTGCTTTTGCACGTATCGTACTTATGGATCCACCTGTTTATTTATTAGATGAACCAACTTCGGCGTTAGATAGCGATACAGAACGACGCGTTATGAAGCAATTCACTATGCTAGCAAAAGAAAAGAAAAAAACAGTCATCTTCATCACACACTCACAACAGCTTCCAGAAGAAATTGCAGACGATATTATTGAGATTAGTAAAGCAAACGGTGCAACTAGAAAGGAAGTGCTCTCAGTTGAAGGGCGTGATTGAACTCCAAATTTGGCAACTTGCCGCTGCATATATTTTCATTCTTATTTTAATTGGGCTTGTGAAGTTAAAAGGAATACCTCGCGAAAAACAAATCGCGCTCGCAACGTTCCGTATGACGATTCAGCTCGTACTCGTTGCATATGTCCTTACATACGTATTTGAAAATAGTAATCCATTTTATACAATTGCTCTTATTACTTCTATTACTACCTTTGCAATTTTTAATATTTATAAACGAGTGAATATCCCAATGTCTAAAGAATTAAAACGAGTAGCCGCCCTTTCCATGGTAGCCGGATCAATTGGGCCACTTCTACTATTTATCTTTGTTATTATCGGACATGATCCGTGGTACGCCCCGCAATATATCGTTCCGATTACCGGAATGTTAGTTGGGAATGCAATGACAGGTGTTTCTCTCGGTGCAAATACGTTCTTAAACAATATGAAATCGCAAAGAGGTCAAATCGAGGGGGCACTTATGCTCGGCGCCACACCGAAAGAAGCCGCTGCTCCGCTCATACGCGACGCTTTTGACTCCGCTATTTTACCAACGATCAATTCTATGGTCGGAATGGGGATTATAAGCTTACCGGGCATGATGACTGGTCAAATCTTATCTGGTGTATCACCATTTACAGCTATTCAATATCAAATCGCAATTATACTCGGTATTTCAGGAAGTACCGCTTTTGCGGTTATTATCTTCTTGCAGCTTGGATATAAAACTTTCTTTAATAAGAGGTGTCAGTTGAAGGAGATTGACTATGGCGGACGGTAATCTAGCTTTTTGCTCGGTAAATGATGCACCTTTCTCGGTGAGTGAAATTATATCGACGATTTTTCGAATATATGTATCATAACTCAAAATATATCAACGATTTTTGAAATATATCGACGATTCGACAAGGAATATCGACTTACCGACAAAAAATGACATAATAAAAAGAGGAGGCCTATACGCCTCCTCTTTTTATTTACTTACGCCTTCTTAACGAATTGTGATTTTAACTTCATAGCTCCGAAACCGTCGATTTTGCAATCAATATCGTGATCGCCATCAACTAGACGGATACTCTTTACTTTCGTACCGATCTTCACAACTGAAGAAGTTCCTTTTACTTTTAAATCTTTAATGACAGTAACAGCATCGCCGTCTTGAAGAACGTTTCCGTTCGCATCTTTTACAACTTTTGCACCATCATTATTTTCAGCTTCTGCTTCTTGGCCCCACTCATGAGCACATTCTGGACATACGAAAAGAACGCCATCCTCATACGTATATTCTGAATTACATTTTGGACAATTTGGTAAAGTAGCCATAAATTCATTTCCTCCGTTCATTATTTATACGTAAAAATCAAAATTGATGTTTACATCTCGATAAATAAAATTTGTATAGCATTTCTATATAGTGCCATAGTCTCACGTTATTGACAACCCTACCTCAAATTCTCATTTTTTATTGTATTTTACAAAATTTCAATTCGTATGGTGTTTCCAAGTAAAAAAGAAGAACCTTCACAAGATTCTCCTTTTCAAAATGAATGAGTTCTAACTAGAATACCCAACCATTTTCCTCAATGTGAAATTGATACTCTTCTAGCTCATCTTCACTTAACTTCTTATTATTCTCATATACTTCGTGCCATTCAAAATAGTCTTCACTAAAATAAACAGCAAATTTAATTTTCACGTTTTTCTTCTCTGTATAATCATAACCAGTAAATTCTACTACATCATAATCTTGTTCTTTCTTCACAAACTTCCAAGTTGGATTATCCGTCATAATCTCTAAAGTCACACCTTCACTACTTGAACGAACGACATTTTTAATATTCGGCTCAGTTGGTAAAAGGGAAAATCCAAACATAGCTCCACCAAATACTATCATCACTATAACCTGTAAACCAACCATACCAGCAAAACTAGCGCCACCCTTTGATTGTAAGTAATACGCCTTCTCATGATCTGGCATATCTTCTCCCTTATGTAATACACGAACAGCATGCTTATAATATAAACGGTTTCCTTGCCATCCAGTAAATATCATCGTTCCTAACTGAAGAACTAAACTAGATGTTAAATAAATCCCATCTGGAATATCTATAAAAGGAGTTACAACGATACTAGGTACCGCCAATAACGTAAGTATAATAAACAACTTATACATTTTACGATAAGCTAACCAAAAAGGTGGGAAGAAAAAGGCTACCCAATTCCACGTATTTCCTTGCGCTGGATTTTCTACTTTGCCCCACTTAAAGTCATAATACGCCGTATTCTTTTGAACGACTGTATGTAACTGTTGCGGAGAAATTGTTTCTTGTAAAACAGTGTCCTTCACGTACATCATCCTTTTCTTCTTTCTACATACATGTATTTTATAGAAAGAAAAAGAAGGAATCTAACAAAAAGTACATATATTTCATAAAAATGAACAGAAATCGAATATATTCCTACAATTTACCGTTTATTATTCCATTTTACTTTTAAATATATTAGAATACTTATGAATGATACGTTTAATACACTAAGTTAATTATTTTATATATTCACTAAAAAGGATGCATCAAAATCATTTTATACATCTTTTTTAGTGAATATATACTACTATTTTAAAACAAACATCTCGATTTAAGAGAACTCACAAATTAGCTTTCTACTATTTCAAACATATTTCCACTTACGCAACTAATGAATAATGCATTATTAACTTCCTCAATTGATACAATAAAATCTATTGCTACAACATTTTTAGGCAGTTTAATTATATCTTTTACCTCGCCACATGCAGCATCAAGTATTATCAATTCTAAATTTGAAGTTGCAATATAAATTTCTCGATCTTTATATAACAGAACCTCTGTAATATCATGTAGAGTCGTATTGTTCCAAATCACTTTACCTGTTTGAATATGAATACCACAAATTCTTCCTTCTCCTAAGGACAATACCATCATCTCTCCGATAAGAAATGGAGGCAATTCAATTTCAAAAGGCATATTTACTTCATATAACTTTTGAGCGCTCTTATGGTCATAACATTGTATTTGTTTACTTACCTCTTCATAATCATACTCAGTTCTTGTTAATAATATTTTTGATCCCTGTGATGCAATGTAAGAGTACTGTACCTCATCAAAGGCTTTTTCAAAAATTAAGTTACAACCTTCTTTTCCATATTCCCACTTTTGTAATGAATCTATTGCTACACATATAAAATGTTCATTAGTTAAAGTAACTGGTTCATTTGGATTACAATCTTCCATCATTTGTTTCCATCGTGTAGAAGCATCTAATAATTGAATGGCAATTGCAACGTTACTATATGCATCAACTTCCGCATCTTCATCCAAAGGATTCCCTGCTAACACATAGTAATCTGAGCCAAAATGGCATTGCAACTTCTCTCCTCCAACTCGGACATTCTTTTCCCATACTTTCACTCCACTTTCAAGCTCTAATAAAACATTGTAGCCTTCCTGTGTCATAACTAATAAACGTGGTAATTCTTCCTTCGTAGTTTTTACAACTTGTATAATATGCCCTTCTATTTCTAAATTCCATAGAAACTCCCCAGAACTTGATGAAATAGCGTACAATTTCGCAATATTTTCTCCAAATCTATTCGCATGCCAAATAATTGTGACATCATTCACAGTTATGCAATTACAATCTTCTACTAGTGGAAGATGACACTTCCAAACCTCTTCTTTCGTTTCACTATCGAGTTTACGAATTTCGTGGCTGTTTTCCTCCACATAAAAGATACTCTTCTCATTATGAGATAGTACCGGAGTAAATATCGGTTCAACCTCTACCCCCTTTAAATAATTCCAGTTTAATTCATACTTACCACTTGTAGAATGATATGTTCGGTACATAATTGCGTTATTTCTATTTACAAGTTCAGAAAGAAATGGCTCAATTTCTAAAATTCTATGATACGCATCTTTTATTCGGAAAGAATCAACTCCACTTATGTAAATCTGCTCTATCTCCTTTTTAAGAAACGAAAAGATTACTCGTAAAAATTGCTCGCTATCAACACTAGCTAACTTTTTTCCTCTCTGATTAATAATGAGAAAGTTCCCATCCTTCTTCTTAAACTCTACCTTTTTTTCATATCTATCTAAAAAAATCACAGCACCATCATCTTTAAAACATTCACCCCATGCGTCAAACAACTGACAAATCGGGTCGATTATGTCTGTTTTTTCTTGCAACACAATTCTATCATCTATACTAATTACTATTTCTCCGGCATTTTCTGTCGGCAGTTTATTTAGTTCGATTTGAAACTTTTTCATTATTTCCTCCCTCTATTGCTCGTTATTCAAACTAACTATAATATATGACATAAGATTCTTAAAACTATTATTTGAGGTGACCCAATATGAAGACTACAATTTGGACAGAAGATGATTATTTAAAACTAGCACCCATTAACGACGAACTAATCAAAAAAGCAGAAGAAGTACTGAACGTAAAGCTTCCGGAATCATACATAAACCTTCTAAAAGAACAAAATGGAGGAACACTGCGCCTTGATGCTCACCCTACTTCAGAGCCGAATTCTTGGGCAGACGATCACGTTAATGTTTCTGGCTTATATGGCATTTCTTTTGATGAAAATGAATCTAGTATTTTAGAGAGTCATTATTTAATTCAAGAATGGGAAATGCCTGAGAATCTCGTACTTTTATCTGGGGACGGACATACATGGATTGCATTAGACTATCGAAATGTAGCTGAAAATCCTCCAGTTATATTTATTGATAATGAAGTTGAGCAAATAATTGAATTAGCACCTAACTTTGAAAGTTTCTTACAAAACTTAACTACATATGAATATAACGAAGAGTAAACCTTATTCTAAAGCGGTACAAAATTCCATTGCAAATTTACATGCTGCTTTAAAACTGCTTGGATTTAAGAAAAAAAGACATACATTTTGCAAAGCTGAAAACGGATTTTATAAACTCATTAACATACAAAAAAGTCAATTTGGAGATGACTTCTATATACATATAGGAGTTCATCCTATCGGTCTCCCGCAGCTTATCACGGACCAATTACTAATTAAAGAAAACATCTCAATATTCGATTGCATTCTGCGAACGAGAATAGAGCCTATACATATGAAACAGAACCAGTTATTGCATAATGTTTCACATGAAACTATCGACATTCCGAATTATCTTTCTACTATTTTCGACTGGTTTCAAGTGTGGGCATCTTATGAGAATTTAGTAAAAATAAATATACATTCCGTTACTCCAGTACTAGCCGTCGTTCCAATATTACAGGAAAAAGCGTTTTTGCTTCTTACTTGTTTCTCTTTCTACAATTTAAAACAGTACGAGCAAGCTAATCACTACTTACAGCAATATTTGCAATGTGCTGTACATCTGAATACCGAGGAAAAAGAGCCCGTATTCTTTCACGAAGTTGACATGTATATGAAAAAACTAGTAGAAAACGCAATGTAACTTCACATTGTGCTTTCTGCTAGTGCTTTATCACACTTTTATATCCTTCTCCTACAACTCCCAAGTAATATTCATCTCTTTAAAAGATACTTTACTAACTTCTAACCCTTCACTATCATCCGTTCCAATCATTGCTACCTCATCTTTAGACAATATAATTTCCTCATTTTTACTTTGGATTTTTCTCTCATACACGATTTGTAAAAGCTCTATTTGTTCCTCTGTTAGCTCATACTCTTCTTCCAATCTTTCCATCGCTGATTCCTTATCAAGTAATGGCGTTTCTAATAAGAATCCGCCGTGCTCTTCCATCTCTTCAAATGAATCAATTGAATACGCACCGCTATCCTCAATCCAAAATGCAGTTGTAATAAAAGGAACTGTTTCACCTTCTACTTCTTCTAATACGTATTGAAGAGCTTCTTCTTTCGCAATATCTATCACTTCCGAAGGTGCTCCTTCAAAATAATTTGCCACATCAATCCACTCATCCATTCTCTCACTATTCACATCTTGAAGACATACGATCGTATAATCCGGATGAAACGTAATTGTCCCTCTTCCGCCTTGACTATCTTGCATACTATAGTTACATCCATCCCATGAACTTTCATGTAAAAAGTCCGGAGCATGCGCTACATTAATAGCATGAGCAATCGAATTTAAAACGCACCCTTTCCATAACTGTTCTCTATCTATATGTAATTTATATTTACTCATCGTCTTCCTCCACACACATATTTTTTCTATTATCTTTCCTCTACATAATACTTGTAAAGCCTTTCCCACCTACTACATAATACGAAAGACGCCCTTTCAAAAAGGCGTCTTTTTTACAGTTGAAAATTTACTAATAAATAAAATGAATTGTTTAATACATGAATTCCAATTGGAACGAGTAAATTGTTTGTTTTCTTATAGGTGTAGGCTAAACTTATGCCTATACCAAAAATATATAAAATACTCCCTACTGTAAGGGGATGCCCTAAAGTAAATATGAAAGCACTTATAACGGCACTACTAAGTGTAGAGAAGCGCTGAGATAATTTCATAAAAAACATACCTCGGAATACAAGCTCTTCCCAAATCGGCGCAAAAATCGTGAGTACAACTACATATAAAATGATTTCATTTTTAGTAGGCTCTATTACTATATTAGATTCCCCCACACGAAGCCCATGTGGTAAAACTAAATTTAATACTGCAAGATATATAAGCAGTACGATCATTGTCATTATTATTGTTACATAATGTTTTGAGTTATTGAATTGTATTGATTTTAGTAAATGCACACAGTAATTTCTTGCCGGTGCATACATTACAATAATCATACAAAACGTGAAGGGTGAAATGAGATGATTTACATACCACGGATATAATGAGGAGCCATATAAAAAGTTCAAATAACCAATTCCATACATGGTCCCAAAAATAATTACGATCATACCGATTACTTCTAGCATACTCATTTGTACATTCTTTTCTTCATATGTAACTAATTCCGTGTCCACTATATCCCCTCCAGTATAATTAAACCTTTTAAACCATTATATACCAAATTAAACATAAAAAAAGACAATACACTCAACTGTATTGTCCATTTTCTTCCCTACCATTTCTCTCTACATGTTTCAATCAAATGCAGTAAGTACCTCTTCGTCATATCTGCCCTTCTCCACCTTGAGAGCATTCGCTTTTCTTTTGGATTTTGCCGTATTCTCGCTACTTCTTTTAATAAAAGCTCCCACTCTTCCGCTGAATGTTCTAATAAGTATTGCAATCCTCTATCTTTTGAAACGATTGTTTTATAATTTAGTGTATATAAAATGCGCCCCATCGTAACGACCGCTGATTCTACCCATTCTTCTATAAAGAATAAATATGGCTGCTTCGCCTTCCCACTCCAGTACTGTTCTACGTTGTATTTCATCGTATTGACTACATCATCCCACCTTATTTGGAACGAAAGGTCTTCTGCTTCTTTCCCGTTCACTGTAATACCTTGATTTTTCAATGTCCACCATGTGACTGCATTAATATCCCAATGTCCTATATTCGCCTTACCATCTGCACAATACACGTACTCATTCATTTCATCATTGTATTTTCCTAAATCAGCAAGCGGAATATACATACCATCCATTCTTTTCCCTAACGTACTACCACTAAGTTTCTTATGAAGCTCTACAAGTTGCTGTTTTTCAGCTTCATTCACGGGATCACTTATTACCGTGACAAAATCAACATCGCTCGTTTCTGCATGAAATGCACCGAGTGCGATGGATCCGTAAATATACACCCCGACTATTTTTTCATCTAAAAAAATTTCTTTCAGTCCTACTATGTACTGCTCCATCAACTGCTCTACTTCTTTCGGTAACGCATGCTTTACTACATTCTCCACATCTATCCCTCCAATAAAAAAAGCCTTTGCAAATTCGCAAAGGCTTCCTGCTTTATAAATATTTCTCGATTTCTTCGTAAACATCCTTCAAACGAGGATTTCCTTCTCCAACAATTTCTCCATTTACAAGAACGACCGGATAAAATAAATCTTCCTCTACTACGCGCTCCGCGAATGCTTTTTTATCTTCATCTTCTTGTTCTTCTTGAAAATCAATATACTCGAAATTAAATTTATTTTCTTGTCCTTCATATTTACGACCAATCGCCGCTTGTAACCACTCAAACGTTTCTGTTGAAGATGGCATTCCAACGCAGCTCGCACAAATTACTTTCGTCCCATACACTTGCACATTAACCATTTCTTCTCCCCCACTTCTTGTTCTAACAGTATATTCAGATGCCTTAGCACATAAGCACATCATTTTACAAACTTATTCCATACCCCTATACTGAAAAAACACGTTGTAAACATGATAAAAAATTTCGGCAATAAAACAAGAACAGAAAAAATAGATTTTCCCCTCTATCTTGATTATAATAAAACTGATGAAAGGAGTCGATAAAAATGGAAAACCCACATATGCAAGAACAAGTACTAGAAGTATTAGATAAATTACGTCCATTCTTACTTCGCGATGGCGGAGACGTTGAATTAGTAGACATTGAAGAAGGTATCGTAAAATTACGCCTTATGGGTGCATGCGGAAGCTGCCCAAGTTCTACAATCACACTAAAAGCTGGTATCGAACGTGCATTACTTGAAGAAGTACCAGGCGTTATCGAAGTAGAACAAGTATTTTAATCTAAAAGCGGAAGCGGCTCGTTCAGAACAGGAGGTCATTGGAGCTCCTGACGAAGAGGCGCTTTTTGCCTCACAGGAAGGCGCGAAATGGCCGACTGTTCTAGCCACCGAACATTTTAGCCGCTAGAGCTAGATATTATCTAGCGGCTCGTTCAAAGCCACTTGCTAAAAGGAGACCAAATTTGGTCTCCTTTTTTTATACAAATCACATTTATCCGTTAACATCATAAAACAAAATTGGAAATCCTTCTCAAAAAATGCGATAATTGATACTATATAGTGAATCGTTCACACATATAAAGTAAAAAACATAGGGGGACGACACATGCCAAAAATGGGGAACACGTTTTTAACAATGCAAGAACTAGAAAAGAAAAAAGAGTATTTATTAGACCTTTCATCCGTTATACCGACATGGAATGCGAGCTATCAATTTTTATTTAAAGAAATCCAGCAAGAATTATTGAGTAAAGTAAATGAAAAAATCGAACAACATCAATTCATTTTAAATATATGTGCAGATCAACAGGTAGGGGCATAATGTATTACATACAATTGTGGTATATAAAAAAGAGACCTCAATCGGTCTCTTTTTTATATTTTTAAGACAGCCAATCTAATTTTCTAATCCCAAGCTTATCAACTGGTAAACGGAGTGAGCCATAAAAATGCTTCATAAATTGCTCAGAGCGGTTCACATCGTGTAGAATGGCTTCTAAGCGATCTCTATATATGCTTTTTTGTTCTTCGTTTCCTGTTTGGTAGTACCGTTCGACTGTTTCAAAATAGTGAAGTGGGAACAGCAGTCTTGCAAATAATAGGCGCCATCCAAATGAGGATAGCGAATAATTCCGTTCATAATCTGTAACAAATTGAATGATTGTTTGCTCCCAGTCTTTCTTTTTTTCAATCATCATATAGCGGATTAATTCTGCTATATCTCGAGTCGGGTGATCATACACCCAGTCAAAAGGAAGTTTGAGACGCTTCGTTTGATGCCATAATAAAGGTGTGAATCGTTCTTGGCAAATGGTTGCTGCATCCGTTAGTTGCGGTGTGTCATCCATTTCTGTATCAACAACATATTGAATGGCATTTTCCGCAACTCCTAAGTAATACGGGAAGGATTCAATAAACAATTGATCGAATACGTCTGTAGGGTGGTTCATCACTTGTGATTGCCAAAACTTTTCTAATTGATCGAGCCTTTTTTCCCATAATGCTTTCCATTCACCAATGCGGCTTAGTTGCTCAATTTCTTCTGGAAAGAATGCACCTCGTTTATGGAATATAGAAAGCTCACTTCCTAATGACATAGCATGTCGTTCTAACGCGCGCATACCTTTTAATAAGCAGTAATTTTGTTCTTCTATCTCACTTACATAGTAGCCGTGTATAGTCGGAACGAAAGTCGCTACAGTTATATCCCCTTGCTGGTTCATATAATCACTGAGCTTTTTCATCTCTACAAGTACTTCTTCCTCCATTTCTCCAATTGGAACAAGTACATAAATTTTGTTGCGAATCCAAAAGCTTTTATAGGGGCCAAGGGGGATTAATTCTTTAACATGCATATGATAATGCTCATAAATATGATGAATCATCGCAGTCGCCACCTATGGTTTTTCTTTATATATATGAGCTTGTGCTCGCCTTTCATTCCTATGCACATGATAAAGCAACGAAACGTATACAAATACTAAAAAGAAAAAAAGGTGATAAACATGAAAGAATCAAATCAACTACAAGAAAGAGCATTGCAACTATTACAAGAACGCGGTGTAACAATTGATGATATTGCTGAACTTGTTCATTTTCTTCAAAAAAAATATCATCCAAATTTAGAGATGTCAGAATGCCGTTATAACGTTGAGCGTGTATTATCAAAACGTGAAGTACAAAACGCACTGATTACAGGTATCGAACTCGATGTTCTCGCTGAAAAAGGCATGTTAAGTGAGCCGTTACAAGATATCGTAAAACGTGATGAAGGCTTATACGGAATTGATGAAGTGATCGCACTTTCTATCGTTAATGTGTACGGCTCTATCGGTTTCACAAACTTTGGATATATCGATAAATTAAAACCTGGTATTTTAGAATACTTAAATGATAAATCAACTGGAAAGGTGCATACATTCCTTGATGATATCGTTGGCGGAATCGCTGCCGCTGCTTCAAGCCGTTTAGCGCACAGAGCTGAGCATTCGGAATAATAAAATATGAAAGACCGTCAGTGTCATACTGACGGTCTTTCATATTCCATGAGCATAAATTCTCTTCCGCGGCTCAAAAAAATGGGCCCTTGCTGAAAACCTATGTTTTTATATAGCGTAATCGCTCTTGTATTAAATGTTGCTACACTAAGTCGAAACGTTTTCGGCCTAAATTCTTTAACAGCAAATGCTATGCCAACTTGAAAAAACATTTTTCCCAGCCCTTTCCCTGTTAACGCCGGCTTCATGCCAAGTCCGATATCAATTACATCTTCTCCACCATATAAATGGGCATCTCGTCCCCCTGGCACTTGTGCATTTTCTCCAAAACAAAAATAGCCGATAAACTCCCCATTATCGTCACAGCAGCCATAATACGTCCCATCTAATAATTCTTCTATTACTTCTTCTTCGCCTGAAAAACTATACAAATGATAAGGTTCTTCATACGTCCACGTATTTATCTCATTTGCTTCTTCTACCGTTAACTTATGTATATCCATCCTTCTCTCCCCTTATCAAATATTCTCTATATACTCATTCATTTTTCGTGCCTCATTTCCCTCTAATTGAAATATGCACAATTGCATACGCACGCCCACGGAACAAATGGTACAATTCATTTGAATCGCTGTTGCTACACTTCTTGATCAAAGAAAAGGCGTTAAAACGGATATTAGCGCCTTATCAAACTCAAGCAATTGGCACATTTTGTCATCTTGAAAGACACTCGAAAGAGTGTCTTTTTTTCTATACCTTACAAGGACTTACTCATTTCAAAGCATAAGCACATAAAATAATGTAACTCTTTACATGCATGAATTCTTTTCTAAAAGTTATGCAGTAGACTCAAAATAAAAAAGCACTCTTGGCTAGAGTGCTTTTTACTTTCAAATTAGGAGGTTACATATATGGATAGTACTCTCGTATTTAACTTCGGCATTGGTATTATCATTATTTTATTTGTTTTCTTTGTTCTTTGTATGAGTGGTGTGTAACAGTCTTTTATGCTGATAACTCTTTTAAAGTATCACTTAATTTGAACTTTCTTAATTGTAATGATGCAATCAATGCTGCCCCCGCTCCAAGCATCACGCTAGCTAAAGCCAGTATGACAACTTGATTATACGGAATAATAATAACCGTTAACTCTAAGCTTGATAACACGATATAACTAAACAAAATCCCACCAAAAATGCCAATGCAACCAGCTATCGCTCCAAGTAAAGTTCCCTCTAATAAAACGATCCTTCTCATTTGCTTTGGGATAGCTCCTACCGCACGAATCATACTAATTTCAGCACGTCTTTCATGTAAACTTGCGACTATCGCATTCATTAATCCTATACCAGAAATAATGAAAACAATTACAACTAACAAGCGAATTAACATCATCATTTGTGATAATAACTGCTCTTGTTCTTTCAATAAATCATGACTATTTATAACTTCTATATTCTCTTTATTCTTTGTAATTTCTTTTACTTGCTTCTTAATTGCTTCAAATGACTGATTAGAATTTGTCATAATTTGAATCGCTTCATATCCTTGTACGTGAAACTTATCGCGAGCCCATTGTTCATTTACAAAAACATCTAACCCTCTTAACCTTAATCCTTGCTCAATAATCGAAACGACTTTAATCGTTTGTTTTTCTTTTCCCTTTCCTTGTACTTCAAACGTATCTTGCAACTGAAGCCCTAAATTTTTAGCCACTTCCTTCGTAATGACTCCCTCACCATCTTGTAACGGCTTACTTAAACTTTGCCCTGAAATCACTTTCGCCTTTGTTACTTTCTGATACGCTACAATATCATTACCTACAACTTCCATTGAATCAGAGTTCAAATTGTTTTTTTTCCTAAATTCATACCATTCTTGATTCGCTTTTTTAAAGTCATAATTCACAAGCTTTGCTGTAAAGTCAGTAGCATTCCCAACACTCGCCTCTACACCATCAATTTTTTTAACCTTCTCCATCCAACTAAACGGTAATGTTTCTATTCCTTGCGACTCTACTGGAATTCTTACTACTAAGTCCGCTGGTAAATGTTTTTGTAATCCTTTTTTCATACCTTCATACATAGAGTTTACATACATCGTTCCAACAAGTGCTAACATAAAACCAAATGCTAGTATAGCAACCGACACAGCTGCCTTATTTCGATAACGAATGACATTCCGGCTACTAATCGTCGTTTCAATTCGTAATATCATTTGAATCGGTTTTGCAATCACTGGTGCTATCACGCGAATAAATAACGGAATCGCAAATAACAAACCGACCGCAAATAAAAGCGCTCCTATCGCACTTGGATTAAAACCGATATACTCCTCTAATACGCTACCTGCTAGTCCAATAACAGTACCAATGATTAAAATGCTAAGGCTAAAAGCACTCCATCTTTTTTCTTTTCTCTCATTACTAGGAAGACCTGGGCGGAGTGCTTGAACTGGTGGAATCTTTCTAACCATAAAAGCTGGTATAATAGCCCCTAGGATAGACATAACAATCCCTAGTAAAAAAGTAATGAGTAAAATCTCACTTAAAATCGAGAATGATGCTTTCCCTGCTTCCTCAATATTCACCCATTTGTTAATGAATGATGCTGCAATTGTTTGCGTACCTGCTCCAAGAATAACTCCTGCTAGTGATCCGATTGCCCCAATACATAAAGCCTCTAATAAAACGACTAATATAATTTGATTTGGATTACTACCAAGTGCACGTAATAATGCCCATTGCTTAAATCGACTTCTGACAGATAAGAAGAAACTTCCCATTATTAAAAGGGCTACTACAAATAAGGCAATACCACCTAAACTAAAAATTAAAGGCTTCATTACATTTAGTCGTTCAAATGCCTTATCGACATAAGTACGTTGATCCACCTTTATATTTTCTATCTTCTTATTTACCTCAAGAGCAATCGTCCTTTTCACATTTACATCGGCTGTTTTCACTTGAACGAGATTGAACTGATTTGGTAGATTTAATTCTTTTTGAAGCCAATCGATTGGAAAATAAGCACTATGTCCCATTGCTGCCATTAACGGCGGATTTAAAATGCCGACGACTTTCACATTCTTTTCTCCATGCTGCGGAAATGGCAACTGAATCGTATCTCCTATCCGTATATTTTCACGTTCTGTATACCCTTTTGTCAGCGCTACTTCGGCCCCTTCTTTCGGATATCGACCTTCTAATATTTTATAAGAATGCATTTCTGGAGAATCTTGCTCAACACCCCAATAGGACGGCTTTCCTGATAGCTCTTTATAATTTGGAAAAGGATACGGTATAAGTACTTTTGATATTTTTTCAGCATTTTCTAAGCCATCTATTCCTTTTAAACTTTCATTATTTAAATACATATCGTTTTTTATATAGCCAAATTGTAAATTATAATCTCCATATCGGCTTACTACTTGTTCCTTCACACTCTTCTCTACTGATTGATTTCCTAGCAATAACATCGTCGCTAACATAACACCTAAAGCTGCACCGAGAGCAATCAACATATTTCGTAGCCAATTTTGTTTCATCGATTTTACCGCATATTTAATTACCCATCGCATCACCTTTACCTCCTACTTTAAAGTGGCGATTCATAATCTCTTGAATATGAGTAACTTGTTGCGGGATATTTCGAAATTTCCATCCTTTACTTTCAGCGTGTTCATGAATCACTTCACCATCTAATAAGAAAACAACTTTATCAGCATGAGCCGCTACGAACGGGTCGTGCGTTACAATTACAGCTGTTTGCCCTAACTCATCACACGCATTGCGAAGTGCCGCAATGATATTTTTGCTATTTTCCGAATCTAATGCCCCTGTTGGCTCATCCGCTAATATAATTGCCGGTTCATTTGCAAAAGCTCTTGCTATCGCAACCCTTTGCTGTTGCCCACCTGATAACTGTGCTGGTAAATGCTTTTCTTTTCCTTTTAACCCAACAAGCTCTAATAAACGAGTTGCTGTCACCGTTGCCTTCTTTTGCGATACATTATCTAACAGTAACGGCAACCCCACATTCTCCTCTGCACTAAACACCGGAATCAAATTAAACTGCTGAAAAATAAAACCGATTTTATGCCGTCTAAATAAAGCGAGCTCTTTTTCTTTTAATGTTGAAATCTCTGTACCGTCAACTCGAATACTACCTACCGATGGAATATCTAATCCACCTAACAACTGAAGTAAGGTCGTTTTACCCGAACCACTTGCTCCCATAATACAAACGAAATCTCCTTTTTGAATTTGAAGATTAATGCCTTTTAATATTTTGACTTTACTATCCCCAATATCAAATGATTTTTCTAACCTTTCAATTTCAATAATATTCATCCCCATATCCCCTTCTCTCTCTATTTACCAATCTATATATTCTATTCAGAAATGCAAAATCCCTACTATTTTGTATTTTTTTGTCACATACTAACATTTGTTTATCACAGCAAAAAAATTGACTCTTACAAGAAAAGTAACCACAATAGTTACATGAATACATAAAAACTATTCACATATCCACAAATAGGAGGAAGAACAATGAAACATGTAATCGTTTATGCACACCCAAATACAGAAAGCTTCAACCATGCGATTTTAGAAACGGTAAAAAGTGAATTAGAAGAAAAAGGTCATGAAGTACGCGTTCGCGATCTATATGAATTAAACTTCAATCCAGTATTAGGCGCTTCCGATTTCATCTCATTTTCTCAAGGAAACACACCAGCAGATATTAAAGAAGAGCAAGAGCATATCTCTTGGGCTGATAGCATTACATTTATTTATCCAGTTTGGTGGGCGGGACTTCCTGCTATTTTAAAAGGATACGTTGACCGTGTATTTAGCCACGGCTTCGCTTATGCTTACGGTGAAAATGGCATCGAGAAGTTATTAAGCGGTAAAAAAGGATTATTATTATCTACAATGGGAAATACGAAAGAGGCATACACAGCAGGCGGTATGTTTGACGCAATGAAAAAAACAGCTGATGTTGGTATTTTTGAATTTACAGGTATTGAAACAATTGAGCATACATTCTATACAAGTGTTCCTTCTGTAGATGATAGTGTGCGTAAACAATATCTTGAAGAGGTTAAAGATGTTGTGAATCGTGCATTTTAAATAAAATTATATCAGCGATTTTTTTAATATATCAGCGCAACTCAGATTATATCGGCGATTTTCTAATTATATCAGCGCAACTTAAATTATATCGGCGATTTTCTAATTATATCGACTTACAGACAAAAAACGACACTATTCACAACTGAATATTAGAAAAAAAGCTGCTCCAAAGTTTGGAACAGCTTTCTTCATTACATCTTCTCAATCCACTCCGTCAAGTTATGCACAACTTGCGTCGGTTGAACTTCGTATTCTGTTAACTTCTCCACAGTTGTTACTCCAGTGTGGACAAGAAGCGTATGCATGCCAGCATTTATTCCTGCTAAAATGTCTGTATCGTAGTTATCCCCAACCATTAAGGCTTCATTCTTTTCTATGCCAAGCACTTTTAAAGCTTGTTCCATAATGATTGATTCTGGTTTTCCGATAAAGATTGGATCCACACCTGTTGATACTGCTACAACTGATGTTAATGAACCGTTACCTGGTAATAATCCGCGCTCAGTCGGAATGGCAATGTCTCCATTTGTAGAAATAAACGTTGCGCCGTTACGCACAGCAAGACAAGCTTTTGCTAACTTTTCATATGTGATGTCACGATCTAAACCGACAACAACGAAATCAGGATTTTCATCCACAAGTTCAAATCCTTTTTCCACAAGCGCATCATGTAAGCCTTCTTCACCAATCATATATACAGTTGCGTCTTGTTTACGTTCGTAAATGAAGTTTGCTGTTGCCATACTCGTTGTGAATACTTGCTCTGCTTTCGCTGGAATATCGAAACGAACAAGTTTTTCTGCCACTTGTTCTGGTTTACGAGTTGAGTTATTCGTAACGAATAAATATGGAATGCCGCGCTCTCCTAATGCTTTTACGAAGTCGCTCGCTTCTTCAATTTGTTCTTCTCCGCGATACATTGTACCGTCTAAGTCAATTAAGTAACCTTTATACATCGATTCTGTCTCTCCTTCTATGCTAACGTTCTCACCTTATCATACCACTCTTATATTACCCGCTTTTTACAAAGAAAAAAACGCTTTACCTTAAAGCGCCCCATAACGTTCATTTTTTCTCTTTTATTTGGTAAGAACAACTACAATCGCCCTCGCACATGTTTGCTAGCGTTTTTACATCTGCGTTCGCAAATAAACGATTATACATCTCTTTTTCATCTTCACACACTTGCGGGAATCTCTCAGCGATTTCCTTTAACGGACAGTTTTGTTTTTCAATTACGAAAGAGTTCTCTCCGTCTCTCTTAATTTGAACCATATAACCATTTTTCTCTTGCATAGCTGCTATCTCTTGCACTTTATATGCTAAATTCTTTTGATTACTCACGCGCTTTTGTAACTGTTCTTCCATTCGCTTCGTTCTCTCTTTTAAAACGTAACGAAGTATTTTTTCATCGCCCATTCGCGCTAAATCTTCTAGCATATCAATCGCAAATTGCTTATACTCTTTCGGGAATGTATCTTCTCCCTTTTCGCTTAATCCATACAAATAAGTTGGTCTTCCGACATGTTGCCTTACCATCTTGGAATAGATGAAACCATCTTTCTCAAGATTACTTAAATGTCTTCGAATCGCCATTTCTGTAATCTCTAAAACTTCAGCTAGTTCCGCTACGGTGTGCTCTCCCTTTACTTTCAACAACTGCACAATTTCATCTTTCGTCGTACGTGCTTCCCCCATGCTTCACCCTTCTCCCTCACATACAATATAAGACCCCCAAAAGGCATTCTCTGGGGATCTTATAAGCATAATTATTCTGGTACAAATGCAGATACAGGTCCTAATTCCTTTTCTAAATAATTGCGAATATTTGCTGGGTATTTCCCTACCACCGCAATATGTTTTTGAATCGTCTTATATAATTCATCATGATTCATTTGAATATAATCTTGCGTAAGCATTTTTCGAAGAAGAATCACTTCTTTCATTCCTTGTCCTTCTTCTGCACTTATCACTCGCTCGTCCATTAAAATATCGATAATATCTTCATAACTTCCTGGATCGCGCATAATAAATCCATCAATCATCGCATTACCTACATCTAATACAGAATCAATCATTAGATGCGCTATGCGTTCTAATGCGTAAAATTCAAACTCGGTTTCATATATCTTTTTCTCTTGAAATGTACTTGTTGCTCGTTCTAAACATACTAGCATTTGTTCTATTTTCTTTCTGTCTACAAAATACATGAATGTCACCTACCTGGAAATTAAAGCATTTACATTTTAATTGTAACGCTTTCTTCTGAAAAAATCGACAATTTTTCGAATTCACCTTTTCCCCGTAATTTGTTATAGTTATATTTGTATGATTTTTGAAATTGGAGGAATGGAATCTTGGAACGTGAACTCGCACTAGAAATTGTCCGTGTAACAGAAGCAGCAGCATTAGCATCCGCACAGTGGATGGGCCGCGGAAAGAAAAATGAAGCAGATGATGCAGCAACTACAGCAATGCGTGATATGTTCGATTCAGTAAACATGGCAGGTACAGTTGTAATTGGTGAAGGAGAACTTGATGAAGCACCGATGTTATATATTGGTGAAGAACTAGGAACAGGTAACGGTCCAGAAGTAGATATCGCCGTTGACCCATTAGAAGGTACAAACATCGTTGCAAAAGGTCTTGCAAATGCAATGGCAGTTATCGCAATCGCAGATAAAGGAAACCTTCTTCATGCTCCTGATATGTACATGGAAAAAATCGCGGTTGGTCCAAAAGCAGCTGGTAAAATTAGCTTAGATGATCCAATTGAAAAAACAATTGAAATTGTAGCGGAAGCTAACAATAAAAAGATTCGCGATCTAACAGTTATCGTTCAAGAACGTGAACGTCATCAAGATATTATCGATCGTGTTCGTGCAAAAGGTGCACGCGTAAAATTATTTGGTGACGGTGATGTTGGTGCGTCAATCGCAACAGCACTACCTGGAACTGGTATCGACTTATTCGTAGGTATTGGCGGAGCTCCAGAAGGCGTTATTTCTGCAGCAGCATTAAAATGCCTTGAAGGTGAAATGCAAGCTCGCTTAGTTCCAATGAACGAAGAAGAAGAAGCTCGTTGTCGTGAAATGGGATTAGAAGACCCTCGTCAACTTCTAATGCTAGAAGACTTAGTGTCTGGTGATGATGCAATCTTCTCAGCAACTGGTGTATCTGCTGGTGAGTTATTAGACGGCGTGAAATTCCTAGGCGGAGATTTAGCTGAAACATACTCTATCGTAATGCGTTACAAAACAAGAACGGTACGATTCATTAAAACGCATCACCATTTAGATCATAAGCCACACTTAAACTTAGATATTTAATAAAAGGAGCCATGTGTATGGAAGAACGTTTCTTTCTGTACGACGACACTGTCGCTACAAAAACTCGTTTCGTTAGCTTTATGGGAGAAAATGAGCGTCATGATTTAGCGCTACTATACTCCGATCGTCATTACGGTAAAACAATTGTCCTTGATATGCAGCGTAATAAATTTGCAATCATCGGCGCCGACGATTTAAACGAACCAGGCTACTTAGAGCATGCATTTTCTATGACTGAAGAAATTGCAGAAGAACTACGCTCATTTTTATTTGAACTTATATAATTTATCTTAGGAACCAGCTTTTTAGCTGGTGTTTTTTCACTTTAATTATTTTGAATTTTCAATTATCCGTGTTATAATGAAAAATAAATCTATTTGGATAGAAAGGACGTTATCTACGTATGCCAACATTTACTTTGTAATGGACCAGCAATTGGATAGCATTACTCTCAAAAAAGCACCGTGCTTTTTCAAGGGAGTAGTCTGCCCATTCCCATTACAAAGGAACGTATTGCATCTGTAGTATGATGTTTACGGAGGTTCCTAAGGGAACCTCCTTTTATTTTTGTCTTTTCCTCATGTCTTCATACTACAAGACATCCAAATAGCTGTATTACGTTCCTTTACCACTACTATAAGAGGTGAAGGAAAATGCAGAAAGTACAACTTTCTTGGAGCTTATATGAAAATGAACAAGGTACAATTGAAAAATATTGTAAAAATTGCAGACGCACTACCCTATTTACCGACACAAATATTCGTAGGCATAACGCCAACGGAAAAAATATATATCGTTTTGCTATTTATAAATGCCCGAAAGATCATACGTGGAATCAAAAACTTCGTATTTATAAATCATTTACTGATCATGTGGAAACAGTCGATATGCCTCAGCAAGATCAAACGGAAACAACTACTACCATTTCCATTACACAGCATAAAGAAAGTGGCATAGCCGAAATCACAATTGTATTAGACCTCGTTTTCGGTTCCCACCGGATGGATAAAGCTTTATCCACATATATTTCCGACTGGAGCCGTACACGCATTGTGGATAAAATTAAAAACGGGGATATTCAATTGAACGGACAACAAATGAAACCAAATACAATACTTTCTGAAGGCGATCGTATCTCGATTTGTTTATAAATGAGAATATACAAAAAATCCTCTTACAATTGTAAGAGGATTTTTTTATTTCTTCACTTTTCGTAATACGAAGTGTGCACAACCAAAGTTACAGTACTCGTATAAATACTCCGATAACGTACTAATTTTCGTATCATATGTCGCACGCTGGTTACTATCATCAAAGAATCCGCGCAATCTAAGTTGCTCATAACCCCAGTCCCCAACGATGTAATCATATTTATTTAAAATTTCTGCATAGCGCTCTTTAAATGCTTCTTCACTAAAACCGTCACGAAAGTTTTTAATTACTTCGTACTGCACATTATTAATGCTCACCGTAGCATGAATCTCCTGCTTTTGCTCCATCATTAACTTCCTCTCTAAGCATTCTTCTTTTTATCGTATCACAAAGCATACCAACCAACAATTTCAAATACAAAAAATTGAAAATTAGTGCATGCTATGGAGAAGGAGGTGATACATCGTGAAAAAACAAATTATACTTTCTCTCCTCACTCTTTCCTTATTTGCAGGCTGCCAACCAACGAATAAAGCCGAAATGGAACGTGAAGAAGGAAGTCGTGTTCTTGTTTCCAACAAAAACGACATGTATCATACGGAAAATACAAATACACGATTAACGAGAGTCGGCTATTCATCTAAACAAAAGCATGAAGTATCTAATAAACAAGTAGGAGCCATTAACCGTGAGAAAGTTGCTGAAATGATTACAAGCATGACAGTCAAACTTCCTGACGTTACAAACGCTGCTACGCTCGTTACAGACGATGAAGTATTTGTTGTATACCGTGCAAACACAACGGATCCGAAACTCGTAGCGGATCAAGTATATAGAGCTGCTTTGTCCATCGTCCCTCGCTATTATAAAGCATATGTATCAACAGACCAAAAGTTGATTTCTCAAATTCAAGGGCTTCAATCTGGCGCATTAAATGATACAGAATATACGCAAAGCCTCGATATGTTAAAACGTGAAATGAGTAAAAATCCTCATTTGAACAATACAGGGGATCAGACTTTGAATGATATGATAAAAAAATAAAGAAGGTGGAGAAAAACTCCATCTTCTTTATTTTTTACTATTTCTTACGATTTGCGTAAACCTCCATCGCATCACACATAAACTGCGCTAAACCTTCGCCAAACTTATCGATATTTTTCGTAAAGCGCTCATCAGCGACGTACATTTGACCGAGTCCTTTAAAAGCATCTAATGAATATTCACCGAAGTTTTGCAAGTAATCGTACCATACTCCAATTGCTTCTTGTGCCTCTTTAGAATCTGGTTCTCCGTGTCTAAGCGCCGCTAAGTTTCTGTAAATCGTATTAAACTCTTCTTGGTTTTCTTTAGACATACCTTTCGCATATTCATTCGCTTTATCTACAGCTCTGTCTCCCCATCTTTCACGCGCTTCTTCTTCGTACGGATTATGGCTGAAATCGAAGCCTTCAAATTTCTCTTTATTCGTCATTTCAATCTCTCCTTTTGTATGCTGAATTGTTTTATCAATCGTCGCAATCACTTTATCTAACCTAGCCCGCTTTTCAAGAAGCATTTTCTTATGAAGCTGCAATGCTTCTTCCCGGTCAAATGATGGACTCATGATAATTTCTTTAATTTTTTTCAAAGGGAAGCCTAGTTCTTTAAAAAATAAAATTTGCTGCAGCGTCTCTAAATTTTCATTGGAATACAGACGATATCCAGACTCTGTCGTCTCATCTGGGGTTAACAACCCAATTTCATCGTAATGATGCAGTGTGCGCACACTAATTCCAACTAAATTAGCTACTTCTTTTACCTTCATTGCCATGTGTATCTCCCCCTTAATACATACGATAAAGTATGACGCAACGTTAGAGTCAATAAGTAAATTCATTTTCTTTATAAAATATTTCATGCATAATAGATATGTACATATATTAGAAAGCGGTGAAAATATGGTTTCAAATACTGTAATTGCCAGCATCATCTTTCAACTCATTGTCTCGATTCTGGTCCCAATTATTGTACTCGTTTATTTCCGTAAAAAATATAATATAAATTGGAAAGTAGTCGGCGTTGGTGTTCTTATCTTTATCGGATTTACCCAAATTCTCGAAACACCATTCCACCTATTTATGCGCGGTAATCCAGCAATCGCTCCAATTTTAGAAAATCCATTTGTTTTCGCACTTTATGGCGGACTAACTGCTGGTATATTTGAAGAATTAGGACGCTTCGTTGCCTTCTTCTTCCTACTAAAAAAATATCAAGAATATAAAGATGGCTTCGCTTACGGAATCGGTCACGGCGGAATTGAATCCATTTTAGTTGGCGGATTCTCTGCATTCCAAGCACTTATATTTGCGAATTCAATTAACAACGGTAGCTTCGCCCAGATGGTCGAAAAAATGCCAGAACTAAGCCGCCTACAAGACATGTTAATTCAGCAACCTGCCTACTTATACTTCCTTGGCAGCTTAGAAAGAATTATGGCACTCGTGCTGCAAATCGCCTTTACAATGCTTGTTTTATACGCAGTAAAACAGAAGAAGTATATCTTCCTTGTGTACGCTATACTATTCCACGCACTTGTAGACTTCTTCGCGGCACTTTACCAAACGAAAACAATTAACATCTTTGTTGCAGAAGGAATCACCCTTCTCTTTACAATTGGCGCTATCATTCTTATTCGTAAAATGAAAGAGAAATTAATGAGTGTGCCAAAGTAAAAATAACCCGCCTGTTGGTGGGTTATTTTTTATAAAGATTATCATAGCGATGATAACTTTTACCGCTTTGTAGCTCCTTCTTTGTTTCTGCATCTATAACGATGTACTTGTGTAACTCTTCTACTTCATTTTGAGAAAAGGAAGCGAAAAAATAAACTTGGCGATCAGGGTGAATAAAAGAATCTTGAAGCACTACTTCACCCCGACAACCCGCGGCTGTTTTTTGTAAAAAGGAATATTCTTCGTCGGGTACTTCTTTAAATAAAATCTTTTTTCGAACACTATACGCTGCATTATTGTATTCTTTATACATTTTCTTATCTAACTGTTCGTAAAACACATCTTCGCTCACAAATGGCTTATTTCGATTACTTGGATAATCTAACTTTTGATTGGATTGTGCATATGTTGTGGACAGTTGTGAGAGAAAACAAATCACAAATACAATACATAGCATTTTTTTCATCATTGCACCTCGATTTTCTATTATCCACATTACTTTTCCACATGATCAGATCATTATGTCCTTTCCAATAAAAAGGAATATTTTCCACATTTGTCGAAGTATATAGCGTCAACTTGAAAGATGGGGATGAATTATGAAGAAAATCATTGTAATACGACATTGTTCAGCAACTGGCCAAGAACGTGATGCCGAATTAACGACCGATGGAAAAAAACAAGCAAACACCCTTGCTACATTCCTTTTAGAAAACCAACTACAAATAGACCATATTATTTCAAGCCCATTTGTGCGAGCTATCGATTCTATTCGGCCCTATGCACTCCAAGCTAATTTGTCTATCCAAGAAGATGAACGATTAGCTGAACGCATATTAAGCGACGTTTCAATGGACGATTGGATGCAAAAACTAGAATCTACTTTTACAAATATAGATATTGCCTTTTCAGGCGGAGAGTCAACAAAACAAGCAACGGACCGTGCTATATCACTTATCGAAGACGTTTTAAAATTAAACCATACTACAATATTACTCGTTACACATGGAAACTTACTTACTCTCATTTTAAAGCACTTTGATCATACGATCGGCTTTCATGAATGGAGAACTTTAACGAATCCTGATATGTATGAAATTACAATTGATGAACAATGTAGCCTAAAACGATTATGGAAAGCACCGTCCAAGTAATATCTCTTTCCAACACATTCAGTTGACGCCACGAGAAGAAACTGTACCAATAATAGAAAGGGGTATCACTCCATATGTACGAAGATGTACTTGCTTTACTACATAAAACAAATGTTTCTTATGAAAAATTCGAACACGAACCGGTACTCGATTATGAGACAGATCGGATTGTACGCGAGAGGCTTGGCTTACAAGGTACTCCAAGTAAAAGCTTATTTTTAAAATCAAAGGCTGGAGATTATTACGTATTTTTCACGTTAGAGGGCACAAGGCTTAACCGCGGAGAGATGAAAGAACTAACAGGAGAACGCTTATCTCTCTGTTCCGCTGATGAACTGCGAGACAAAACTGGTTGTACGCCAGGATGTGTAGCTCCTTTCGGGTATGCACACGATGTAACAATTATTGTGGATAACGCTATTTATACGTACGATAAAATTTTAATTACACCTGGTGTACCTGAATTTACAATTGAATTATCCACAGAAGAATTAAAAAAGATTTTATTAACATGCCCAAATACTGTTTTGGAGTACAAACAAAAAGAGAGCTAATCATTAGCTCCCTTTTTTCATTATTTTGCTTCTGCTGTGTTTTCTTTTGCAGAACGAACTTGCTCGTCCGCATGGTAAGAAGAACGCACAAGTGGGCCAGCTTCACAGTGGCTAAAGCCTTTGCTAAGTGCAATTTCTTTTAGCTCTGCAAATTCCGCTGGTGGGTAATATTTAAGAACTGGTAAATGCTTCTTAGATGGTTGTAGGTATTGTCCAAGAGTTAAAATATCCACATTGTTTGCACGTAAGTCATCCATTGCTTCAATTAAATCTTCTCTCGTTTCCCCTAAGCCCACCATAATGCTCGATTTAGTTGGAATATCAGGCTGCATTTCTTTTGCTCGACGTAAAAACTCTAATGAACGATCATATTTTGCTCTAGCGCGAACTCGGTCAGATAATCGACGTACTGTTTCAATGTTATGGTTTAAAATATCTGGTTTTGCATCCATTAACATTTTTAAGTTTTCTTCTACTCCACCCATATCAGATGGTAATACTTCGATTGACGTAAATGGATTTTTACGACGTACAGCGCGTACTGTTTCAGCAAAAACAGCTGCTCCACCATCTTTTAAATCATCACGTGCAACCGCTGTTATAACAACGTGCTTTAAGCCCATTTGTACTACAGAATCTGCTACGCGTTCTGGCTCTTGTAAATCAAGCTCAGTTGGTAATCCTGTTTTAACCGCACAAAAACGACAAGCACGTGTACAAACCGCACCTAAAATCATAAATGTTGCTGTTTTTCTTACAGCCCAGCATTCATGAATATTCGGACATTTTGCTTCCTCACAAACTGTATGAAGATTTTTAGAACGCATCATTTTCTTTAAGCCTGTATAGTTTTCATTCGTGTTTAACTTAATTTTCAACCATTCGGGCTTGCGCTTATATTCTGTTTGTTTTGTCATGGTTATCAACTCCGCACAATATGAAATAGTTTACCGTGTTCGCTTCTTTCAATGTAACATATCTATTCTAACGTATGAAAGCGATTTGCTCAAATGAAGATTCTAAGATTTTTTCCAATCGTTCCCTATAATGAAATACTCCGTATATCCCACACTAAAAAGAGTGATGATGTGAAAGGAGTCTATTTCATGCTTCGAAAAATTTCTCTTTTGCTTTCGATTTGCTTTCTTCTCCACCAAAACATCGCTTACGGTGAAGATAATCAGCAAAGCATATACGAAAAGCGCATGGCACTATATAAAGAAACCGAGCAATCTTCAGGCATTCCGTGGTATTACTTAGCTGCAATGGATCAATACGAAAGAAATATACGGAGCGTAAGAAAAGATATTCCGAAAAAACCAGATGCCATCATTTCCCTTTATTTCAAACCAGAAATATGGGCTGGACCTGTTAATGGTAACGACACTCTCCCCCACACAATTGCTCTATTTGGCGGGTTAGGTTTAGATGGTGACAAAGATGGATTTGCAAATGCAAATAACGACCGTGATCTTTTGCATACAGCAGCAACGATTTTAAAGAAACAAGGAACGTCAGAAGAACGTATTAAAATCATGCTCTGGGAATATTATAGACGTGCAAAAACAGTTGATTTAATTACCGAATACGCCCAAATTTATAAACATTACGGACGTATTAATTTAGAAGGAAATGCGTTCCCTCTTCCGATTCGCAGTGACCATAGCTACCGTAGTACTTTTGGCGCTGGAAGAAGTTTTGGGGGAAGAAGGGTTCATGAAGGAACCGATATATTCGCAGGCTATGGCGTACCAGTAAGATCCACTTGCTATGGCATTATTGAAACAAAAGGCTGGAACCGCCTTGGCGGATGGCGCATCGGTATTCGTGACCTTCATAACAATTATCATTATTACGCTCACTTAGGCGGGTTCTCAAAAGAGATACAGCTTGGACAAATTGTCGAACCCGGAAAAGTAATCGGATTTGTTGGTAGCACCGGTTACGGTCCTCCCGGCACAGCTGGAAAATTCCCGCCTCACCTACATTTCGGCATGTATAAAGACAATGGTTATACAGAATGGGCTTTCGACCCCTACATGCACTTAAGTCTTTGGGAGCGAAAAGAACGCGCAAATACAAAACGATAACCGTAGCACATTGCTACGGTTATTTTTTATTTATGGCTAACTATCCGTTTTCTTTTTATCAGGTACAACAACACTTCCGCTTCCGTAATAAGTAGGCACTTCCCCTTGAACAATGCGCGTCGCAATTGGAACATTTTGTTTCACTTTTATTTCTTTCGTATGAAATGGAATAATGACTTGCAACGTAACTTCCATCTCCATAATAATTTGAATCGCTGTCGTATTGATTCCGTGCGGCTCAATTTTTTGTTTAATATCCGTATTTACATGACCAATCGTCGTGAAATCAATTGGAATATCGGGTCCGATATTTCCAAGAAGCGCATTATTTGTTACACGACCAAACGGAACTGCCATCGTTGCCCCATTTTTTTCAGAAATACCTAGTCCCTTCAAATTCCCTTGTTCTACTTGCTGTAAATACTTTTCTATGTATGTGGTCGTTGACGTTACGATTTCATTTACTTGCTTCGTATTTAAATTAATTGTGGATACTTTCCCATTTTTATCATTTTGTACTTTCATTAATGAATCGACATCGAATCCCTCATCAATTCTATCTTTTACCGCCTTCGTCATAACCGCTGTCGCCATTTTATGTGTCTCTACTTCTCCATATTTCATTAATGTCGGCTGAATGCTACTATTCACAATCCATAATCCTTGCACGAGTAATATGACAAAAAGAATAAACGACATAAGCAGTATGTGCCGAAAGGAAATAGGCCCCCTTCGAAACCGCGAATTTTTCGAACGAAATATACTCATAAAAAACCCTCCTTCTTATATCATTTCTATGCAAGAAGGAGGGACGATATATGCTTATCTCATTTTTAATAATGCTTCTTTTCCGATTGTGCCAGCCGTAATACCTAACGCTTCGGCTTCAATCGTTACTGATTCTAGCGGTGCTTCAAGAAGTTGTTCAATCGTTCTTACACCAACCGCGCGACCAGCAATAATACCACGATCCCCTAACTTCTCATTTAAAAGACCTACATCTAATGCACCGCACATAATATATCCTTTATCGCTCATTACAGCTAGCAAATTTGTCTTTGGAAGTTTGACGCTAACCGCAATAAACGTATAATTATCGATTATAATCGGCTCTACATTAACCATAGTTCACACTCCTCTCTTTCTTATCTGTATGACAAGAGAAAAATGAGTGTTACAAGTTAACTAGCCTATAGTTTGACAGAAGATGTATAAGTTATTAACATGTCTGCTAACACATCTCTAAGTAGTTCTGGCATATAATATTGTTTGTCAGAAAGTGTGGATAGCTCTGGGTATAAGTAGCCAAATGTAAACATATCAATCGTTCCTACCGTATATATACGTTCTAATTCCAGCGATTCCCCGTTAATTAATACATCTTCGAGTAAAATTTTATTCCCAGGAATCGTATCTGGAATGACTTCTACACCAGCGTAAATCATTTTCCCCATTACTTTCCCCCGAAATCCAAACCCTTTTACCTCAAGGTTCTCCATATTCGGCCGACGTGCTTTCAAGATCACTTCTCTTAACGTTTTCCCCGGCACTTTTAATAGGCATGGATTAATTGGATGTGGACAAATTCTGTGAATATCTCCGCGCGTCACAACGCCTTCTTCTAATCCTTCAAGAAGTACACCAGCGTTCACCATGCCAATCTCTGCATCGCACCAGTTTTTCAACGCATTTGCTAACATGTGCGAAAATGCTGTCTCATGAAACCAATCAACCGGTAATGATTCCTTTAAATGAACAACAGGTTCTTCCATAATATGTTTACTTTCTTCCTGCAGCGCTTCAATTGTGGATAATGGTTTGTTATAAGCACCTAAACGTTCAGTCTTAATTGCTCTACCATCCTTTTTCAACAGCTTCTTCGTCTCTTTATCCACAGTAAGCTGAACGTGCCCAACGTAACGTCCCCACTTTTCACAACAACAAAGTAACGTATGATTCATAAGAACACCACGCTCAAATAAATGATGCGTATGTGCCCCTAAAATAACATCTATATCATAATGCTCCGCCATATGCTCATCCATACTTTTTCCAAGGTGAGAAAGGACAACCGTTATATGAGCCTCATCTCTCACTTCTTCTAAAATAGACTCTAAATGCTCAATTGGATCTTCAATATGCCAATCTAACATTTGATAAAACTCTGGATACGCAACCGTTAATCCGATAAAAGCAATCGTAATCCCATCTGTCGTTGTATGTAATTTATAAGGCTTTGCCCACTCTGGACGTACCCCTTCTTTTTCAAATAAATTTGCGACAAGCACCTCAAATCCAGCATCATCATATAGACGATTCAAATGCTCCTTCGCTAACGTAATTCCTTCATTATTTCCGATCGTTACATAATCATATAACGCCTCATTTAAAAGCTTCGTATTGCCAAGCCCATTCGTCGCTTCCGAAATACTATGAAAACGATCCACATGATCGCCGATATCTACAGTTAAAACAGTCTCTCCCGCTTCCTGTCTTCGCTTTTTCTCTCCTTGTACAAAGCGAGAAATTTGCGGCCAATTTTCAAAATGACTATGTATATCGTTTGTATGATAAAGGTGGATGATTGTTTCTTTATTTATATTCAGAGAAAAAACCTCCTCTCAGTTCCTTACTGCCATTTACGCTATGCGCACGCAATAATCCTGTAAATACTTTTCGTCTTTTCTTGCTATTTTACATTGTACTCGCATTGTGAGAAAAAGCAAAAGATTGTCCTTTTTATATGAGAAACTTTACTTTTTCCAGTCTGGGGATTTGTTGGTAGAGCGGGGATTTGTCAGAAAGTTCAACAGGAGATTCGCAGGTCTTTTTTCAATTGGATTCACCAGTGGATTTGTCAGTATCTTTGCCTTACTTCCAGTCGGTCCCCTTTCATATAAAATGTTGCAGGGTATATGAAGAATTTCTTTTGTCGTAATTTGTTGATAAGTCGATATTCCTTGTCGAATCGTCGATATATTGAAATAATCGCCGATATATTCCGAGTTGTGATCGATATATTTGAAAAATCGCTGATATATTTAGTCAGAAACCCACCTGGGTATCTCGGCTAACCCCACCCCAAGCCCAACTCACACAATAAAAAAAAGCGCCCTGCACAGCAGGGCGCTTCCTTTATATATTATCCAATAGAACCTTCCATCTCAAACTTGATTAGACGGTTCATTTCAACTGCGTATTCCATTGGAAGTTCGCGAGTGAATGGCTCGATGAAGCCCATTACGATCATTTCTGTAGCTTCTTGCTCAGAAATACCGCGGCTCATTAGGTAGAATAATTGTTCTTCTGATACTTTTGATACTTTCGCTTCGTGCTCAAGTGAAACGTAATCGTTTTTGATTTCGTTGTAAGGAATTGTATCAGATGTAGATTGGTTATCCATGATTAACGTGTCACACTCGATGTTAGAGCGAGAGTTTTTCGCTTTTGGTCCGAAGTGTACGATACCACGGTAAGTTACTTTACCACCATGCTTCGCAATCGATTTAGAAACGATTGTTGAAGACGTGTTTGGTGCTAAGTGAATCATTTTCGCACCAGCATCTTGGTGTTGGCCTTTACCAGCAATCGCGATAGATAATGTTAAACCACGAGCGCCTTCGCCTTTTAAGATAACTGCTGGGTATTTCATCGTTAATTTAGATCCGATGTTACCGTCAATCCATTCCATCGTTGCGTTTTCTTCACAAACCGCACGTTTTGTAACTAGGTTGTATACGTTGTTCGCCCAGTTTTGGATTGTTGTATAACGGCAATATGCATCTTTCTTAATGATGATTTCTACTACCGCACTGTGAAGTGAGTTAGTCGTGTAAACAGGTGCTGTACAACCTTCTACGTAGTGTACGTGTGCGCCTTCGTCTACGATGATAAGCGTACGCTCGAATTGTCCCATATTTTCAGAGTTAATACGGAAATACGCTTGAAGTGGTGTATCAACTTTAACACCTTTTGGAACGTAGATGAATGATCCACCAGACCAAACTGCAGAGTTTAATGCTGCGAATTTGTTGTCTGTCGGTGGGATTACTTTTCCGAAATGCTCACGGAAAATATCTTCGTTCTCTTTTAATGCGCTATCTGTATCTTTGAAGACGATTCCTAGAGCTTCTAGGTCTTCTTTCATGTTGTGGTATACAACTTCAGATTCGTACTGTGCAGATACACCAGCTAAATACTTTTGCTCAGCTTCTGGAATACCTAATTTATCAAATGTAGCTTTAATTTCATCAGGTACTTCATCCCAAGACTTCTCAGATTTCTCAGATGGTTTTACGTAGTACGTAATTTCATCGAAATCTAAGTCGTTTAAGTCGCCGCCCCATTGTGGCATTGGCATTTCATAGAACTTATCCAGTGATTTTAAACGGAAGTCTAACATCCACTGTGGTTCTTCTTTCATACGTGAAATCTCTTCAACGATCTCTTTTGTTAAACCGCGTCCAGCACGGAAAATCGAAACGTCTTTGTCTTTGAAACCATATTTATAATCGCCGATATCTGGCAGTTGCTTCGCCATGTTGGTGTGTCCCTCCTTAGATAACCTCGTTTTTAGGAACCTTTAACATTACTTATCTTCGTTTAAGCCCTTTTCTAACGCTTTCCACGCTAATGTTGCACATTTAATACGTGCAGGGAACTTGCATACGCCTTGTAATGCTTCAATATCTCCTAAATCGATGCTGTCATCGTACTCTTTTCCTAGCATCATGTCAGAGAAAATTTTAGAAAGCTGAAGTGCCTCTTCAATTTTCTTACCTTTTACTGCTTGTGTCATCATTGAAGCTGAAGACATTGAGATAGAACATCCTTCTCCTTCAAACTTCGCTTCTTGCACAATACCTTCTTCTACTTTCATCGTAAGTTGAATACGGTCGCCGCAAGTTGGATTGTTCAAGTTAACTGTAACACTATCTTCTAACACGCCATGGTTACGAGGATTTTTGTAATGATCCATAATAACTTGACGATATAACGTATCTAAATTATTAAATGACATTTGTGAAATACTCCTTTGTCTTGATTAGCGATTCAACAAATGTATCAATTTCTTCTTTTGTATTATATAAATAGAAGCTTGCACGTGCTGTTGAAGAAGCTTTCAGCCACTTCATAAGCGGTTGTGCACAGTGATGTCCTGCGCGAACCGCAATACCTTCTACATCTAATACTGTCGCTACATCATGAGGATGTACGTCTTCAATATTAAATGTAACAAGACCAGCGCGATGCTTTGGACCATAAATTGTAACGCCATCTACTTCTGATAGTCTTTCTAAAGCGTATTGCGCTAATTCATGCTCATGCTTTTCAATATTATCAAGACCGATTTCTTCTAGGAAATCAATTGCCGCACCAAGTCCGATTGCATTACCGATAATCGGCGTACCTGCTTCGAACTTCCACGGAAGCTCTTTCCAAGTAGATTCTTGTAAATCTACGAAATCAATCATTTCACCGCCAAATTCAATTGGCTCCATATTGTTTAGCAATTCTTTCTTACCATATAATACGCCGATACCTGTAGGGCCGCACATCTTATGAGCAGATAATGCGTAGAAATCACAGTTTAAATCTTGTACATCCACTTTCATATGAGGTGTACTTTGTGCACCGTCAACGACCATAATTGCGCCATTTTCATGTGCAATTGCTCCGATTTCTTTTACAGGGTTAATCGTTCCAAGTACGTTAGAAACATACATGATAGAAACGATTTTTGTATTCGGTGTAATTGTTTGACGAGCATCTTCTATTGAAATTGTCCCATCTGGTTGAAGCGGAAGATATTTTAAAGTTGCACCAGTTTTCTTCGCAACTTGCTGCCACGGAATGATGTTACTATGGTGCTCCATGTAAGAAATAACGATTTCATCGCCTTCTTTTACATTTTCAAGACCATAGCTAGCCGCTACTGTATTTAATGCAGTTGTTGTTCCGCGCGTGAAAATAATCTCTTCCATTGATTTCGCATTAATAAACTTGCGAACTTTCTCGCGTGCACCTTCATACGCGTCGGTAGCTTTCGTACCGAGCGTATGAACACCGCGATGCACATTAGAGTTATATTCTTTATAGTAACGTTCTAACGTTTCAATGACTTGAATTGGTTTTTGAGAAGTTGCTGCACTATCGAAATAAACAAGTTGTTTGCCGTTCACTTTTTGATCAAGAATTGGAAACTGTTTGCGTATTTCATGAATATTCATTAGCGAACTTTCCTTTCAATTACCTCAACAAGCTGTGCCTTTACTCCTTCAATTGGAAGCTCATTAACTACAGGTGCTAAGAATCCATGGATGACTAAACGTTCTGCTTCGCGTTTTGGAATACCACGGCTCATTAAGTAGTATAGTTGAGTTGGATCTACGCGACCTACTGAAGCTGCGTGACCTGCCATAACATCATCTTCGTCAATTAAAAGAATTGGGTTTGCATCACCGCGTGCTTTCTCATCTAACATAAGAACGCGAGAAGATTGTTGTGCATTTGATTTAGATGCACCGTGTTCAATCTTACCAATTCCGTTAAAGATAGATGTTGCACTATCTTTTTGTACACCGTGTTTTAAAATCCAACCTTCAGAGTGTTTACCGAAGTGAACAACTTTAGTTGTAAAGTTTTGTGTTTGGTTACCACGGCCAATTGTTACTGTTTTCGTATCAGCATATGAACCGTCGCCCATTAAGTTTGTAACGTTCTCTGAAATTGTGTTTCCGTCGTTCATAAGGCCTAGAGCCCAATCAACGCGGCCGTCGCGTCCAACAATACCGCGGCGGTTAACGTAAGTTGTTACGTCTTTTGCTAATAGATCAACCGCACCGAATTTCACTTGTGCGCCTTGTTCCACGATTACTTCTGCTACGATATTTGCAATACCTTTAGCATTTTCATTTGCAACGTAGTTTTCTACATAAGTTGCAGTACTGTTCGCATCAGCTACGAATAATACGTGGTTATATACGTTAGCTTCTTCGCCGTCTACTAAGAATACAGCTTGAAGTGGAGTTTCAAGAACAACGTTTTTCGGAACATATACGAATGCACCACCGTTGATTAATGCAGCATGAAGTGCAGTTAGACGATGCTCGTCTACCTTCACGCCGTCTTTCATTAAGTACTTTTGTACTAGTTCAGCATGCTCAGTTGCAGCTGTTACGATGTCTGTGAAAATAACACCTTTTTCTTTTGCTTCGTCTGCTAAAGAAACGAATGCAGTTGTACCAGTACGTTGCACTAATACACTGTTATTTTCATCGATTAAGTTTTTCACTGCTTCTGGAAGCTCTGTTAAAGAACTTACAGGCTCTTGCTTAGCAGCGTCGCCTTTTCCGATAAAGTCCCATTTGTCAATTTTCGTTTTATCAGGAGTTGGCATTGGAAGTTCAGTTGCTTGTGCAAGAGCTTGTAAGCGGAACTCAGTCAACCAAGCTGCTTCGTTTACTTCGCTTGCGCGTTGACGGATTGTTTCTTGATCGAAAGGTAATGTACCGATTGTCATGTTTATGCTCCTCTCTTACGCTTCTTGCTCTGTTGTTTCGTCTTCAATACCTAATTCTTTTTTAATCCAGTCGTAACCTTCAGCTTCTAGACGTTGTGCAAGCTCAGGTCCACCAGATTTAACGATACGACCGTTCATCATAACGTGAACGAAGTCTGGAGTGATGTAGTTTAATAAACGTTGGTAATGCGTAATCATTAGGCAACCGAAGTCTTCGCCGCGCATTTCGTTAATACCTTTAGATACAACTTTTAATGCATCGATATCAAGACCTGAGTCAATTTCGTCTAAGATTGCGATTTTTGGCTCAATCATCATTAATTGAAGAATTTCGTTACGTTTTTTCTCACCGCCAGAGAAACCTTCGTTTAAGTAACGTTGTGCCATTTCTGGATCCATTTCTAGGAATTCCATGTTTTTATCTAATTTACGGATAAATTTCATAAGAGAAATTTCATCGCCTTCTTCACGACGTGCGTTAATTGCAGAACGTAAGAAGTCAGCGTTTGTTACTCCGCTAATTTCACTTGGATATTGCATTGCTAGGAATAGACCTGCTTGTGCGCGCTCATCTACTTCCATTTCTAATACATCTTCACCGTCGATGATGATGCTACCTTCTGTTACTTCATATTTTGGGTGACCCATAATTGCAGAAGATAAAGTTGATTTACCTGTTCCGTTAGGTCCCATAATTGCGTGGATTTCTCCACCTTTTACTTCAAGGTTTACACCTTTTAAAATTTCTTTGCCATCAATTGATACGTGTAAGTCTTTAACCGTTAATGTAGAACCAGCCATCTCAATACCTCCATTAATCCTATATATACATTTTAAAAATTCCTAAAACGTTCATATTCTCATTTTATTCTCATTCTAATTTTATATCAAATAAAATGATATCGCAAACGACGAAAAAAAGTAACAATTTTTTCACAAATGTATATAAGTATTTCCTTCACATCTTTCTATGATACACCTTTCTTCTTATTTATATAAAGAAAAAAGGACTGGTAATTTTCCAGTCCTTTCCTTATATTTATTCACTTACCGGAAGTACAGCACCTTTATATTCTTTATTAATAAAATCTTGAATTTCTTTTGAATGCAGTACTTCTACTAGCTCTTTAATTTCTTTTTTCTTCTCGTCACCTTTACGAACTGCAATAATATTTGCATACGGAGAGTCTGATCCTTCAATCGCAATCGCATCCTTTGTTGGATTTAATTTTGCGTCAATTGCATAGTTTGAATTAATAAATAATGCATCACCTTCATTATTTTCATATAACTTTGGTGAAAGCCCAGGCTCTACATCTGTTTTAAACTTTAAGTTTTTCGGATTTTCTACAACATCTTTTACTGTTGCTTTCACAACATCTACTCCGTCTTTTAGTTTAATAACGCCGCCTTTTTGTAACAGTGCTAGCATACGGCCACGCTCCGCTACGTTATTACTCATAATCACTGTCCCGCCATCTGGTAAGTCTTTTAAGCTTTTATATTTCTTTGAATAAATACCCATTGGCTCTAAATGAATTTTTCCCGCGTTTACAATTTTATATCCTTTTTCTTGGATTTCTTTATCTAAATAAGGAATGTGTTGGAAGTAGTTCGCATCAATTTCCTTATCCGCTAACGCTTTATTTGGCAACACATAATCTTGGAATTTTTTAATTTCTAATTTAATTCCCTTTTTCTCTAATATCGGCTGTGCCTTTTCTAAAATAACAGCGTGCGGTACGTTAGAAGCTCCCACAACAAGCTTATTCTCCTCTTTCCCTCCGCAAGCAGCTAATGTAAATACAGACAACGCTGTAACAACTGACAATAGAATCTTTTTCATATGATGTCCCCTTCTCCCGTATAATTATGTAGTTATAAAAAAGGCTGGCATACACCAGCCCTTTTACAGCAATTATTCTTTTACAGGAACAACTGCCCCTTTATATTCTTTATTAATGAAGTCTTCGATTTCTTTAGAATGTAATACTTCTACAAGAGCTTTAATCTCTTTCTTATCTTTATCGCCTTTACGAACAGCTACTACGTTTGCGTATGGTGAATCATTACTTTCAATTGCAATTGCATCTTTTTCTGGGTTTAACTTCGCATCAATTGCATAGTTCGAGTTAATTAAAACCGCGTCGCCTTCTTTATTGTTATACACCTGTGGTAATAAACCAGGCTCAATATCTGTTTTGAATTTCAAGTTTTTCGGGTTATCCGCAATATCTTTTGGAGTTGCTTTAACTGGATCCACCCCATCTTTAATTTTTAAAATGCCTTCTTTTTGTAAAATTGCTAAACCACGTCCATGATCAGCAACTGAATTACTCATAATAATTGTCGCTCCGTCTGGAAGTTCTTTTAAGCTCTTATATTTTTGAGAATATACACCAATCGGTTCTAAATGAATTTTTCCTGCTACTTCAAAATCATATTTTTTATCTTTCATTTCTTTTTCTAAATACGGAATGTGCTGGAAGTAGTTTGCATCTAAATCCTTATCCGCTAACGATTTATTTGGTAATACGTAGTCTTGGAATTTTTTCACTTCTAATTCAATTCCTTTTTTCTCAAGTAACGGTTTTGCCTTTTCTAAAATTTCAGCGTGCGGTACGTTAGAAGCACCAACAACTAGTTTCTTTTCATCGTTATCTTTCCCGCCACAAGCAGCTAACCCAAAAATTGAAGTTGAAATAAGTGCTGTCAGTAATAATTTTTTCATTTGAAACATCCTCCCGTTTTTTATTATCGTTTATCTATTCGAGTCGTTACACGATCACCAATCCATTGAATGAAAAATACAACTAGTAATACACAAATTGTCGCAACAATTGTTACGTCGTTATTTCCTCGTTGGAATCCTTCTAAATAAGCAAGTGTTCCAAGGCCACCAGCACCAACAACTCCCGCCATTGCTGTATAGCCTACTAAAGCAATTGTCGTAACCGTAATACCAGATACTAATGCTGGTAACGATTCTGGAATTAACACCTTCAAAATAATTGTGCTTGTTTTTGCTCCCATCGCTTTTGAAGCTTCAATTACACCTTTATCAATTTCACGAAGGGCGATTTCAACCATTCTCGCGTAAAACGGTGCCGCTCCAATAATTAAAGCTGGAAGTGCTGCACTCGCTCCAAGAATTGTTCCAAGCAGAATCTTTGTGAATGGGATTAATAAAATGATTAAAATAATGAACGGTATCGAGCGGAAAATGTTTACGAACGCTCCAATCGCCGTGTTAACCGCTTTGTTTTCCCATAAATTATCTTTCGCTGTCATAAAGAGTAACAATCCTAAAATGAGTCCTAAAACAAATGTGGCAAGAGCTGCGATTGCCGTCATATATAACGTTTCACCCGTTGCTTCTAACATTTGATTCCAATCAACATTTGTGAGTAATTTATCCATGTGCAATCACCTCCAGCTCTACTTGATCTTGATGTATTCCCTCTATTGCTTGCTGAATCGCTGTTTCCTCACCATTTAAATGAACAACTAAACTACCGTAAGAGCCGTTATTCGTTTGTGCAATATTTCCTTGCAAAATGCTAACTTCTATATCACTGCGCTGCATTAACCTTTGAAGTACTGGTCTTTCTACCGCTTCACCGATAAACTGCAAACGAATTACTTTTCCATCTGGATATTTTTCAATTAAACTTTCAATCGTTTCATTTGTATCTTCAGAATCCGTTAACTGCTGTACAAATCGTTTCGTAATGTCTTGCTGCGGATTACGGAACACATCAAGTACTGGACCTGTTTCTACAATCTTTCCTTTCTCCATTACCGCAACGCGATTACAAATCTTTCGAATTACGTGCATCTCGTGTGTAATGAGTACAATCGTTAAACCGAGACGTTTATTAATATCTAATAATAGATCTAAAATTTGATCTGTCGTTTCTGGATCAAGAGCTGACGTTGCTTCATCACATAAAAGTACTTGCGGATTGTTAGCTAACGCTCTTGCAATCCCAACGCGTTGCTTTTGTCCTCCGCTCAGCTGAGATGGGTACGCGTCTCCTCTTCCTTCTAATCCAACAAGATGAATTAGCTCATCAACGCGTTTTCTTCTCTTCGCCTTATCAACACCTGCAATTTCAAGTGGGAACTCAATATTTTCACGTACAG
This sequence comes from Bacillus sp. A01H, assembly GCF_045277205.1. Taxonomy (NCBI): domain Bacteria; kingdom Bacillati; phylum Bacillota; class Bacilli; order Caryophanales; family Bacillaceae; genus Bacillus; species Bacillus sp. A01H. Next base: position 5,056,446 of record NZ_CP117702.1, read on the forward strand.
TTCGTGACCAAAGTAAGTTGAAGTGTTGAAAAATCATTCCGATCTCTTGTCTTGCCTTACGAAGTTCGCTTCCTGTAATCGCTGAAATGACGCGATTGGCAATTGTAATTTGACCTGAAGTTGGTTTCTCCAACTGATTGAATAATCGAATTAAAGAACTTTTTCCAGCGCCACTATATCCGATAACACCAAATATTTCACCTTTCTCTATTTTTAAATTGGCATTATCTACAGCAGTGACATCACCGCTTTTTGCTTTATATATTTTCTTTACATTCTCTAATAGAATCATGGTGTATCACCCCTTTTTTGTTTAGGTCGACTCCGCAATTTTTTATTTTTGATGCGTGTAGTCTACCGTTCTCATTACTTTTATTATTTGAATGTCCTCCACATTCAAACAACAAAAAAACCTTTCCGCTTTAGAGAAGCAGAAAGGTTTATATGCGTATATAACAACATTATCCCTCTCTCTCATCTCTCAAAGCATTTGCTTTGCAGGAATTGGCACCATTTCAACATAAGTTGACGGTTGCCGGGCTTCACAGGGCACAGTCCCTCCACCTCTCTTGATAAGAGAAATCAGATTACATTTTCGTCTGATTTGTAATTTATGAAATTGTCTATATTTTATGAATTGAATTGTATCAATATCCACACACCATGTCAACAGAAATTTTTGTAAAAAACGAAACTTCAGAATTTTAAGCGCCCACTGACATCGGTTTACATATATGAAACATCGATTCAATTAATAACATCGTTCGATACGTTCCCGAATATTGTATACGTCCATCGTTCATTAACGTTTGCAATCGTACATTGCCATTCACCAATTGTTTTACATCTTCTTCATCTACACAAACGATTTGCTCCGTTCCTCTTTCTTCTTTCAACAGTTCTATATAATCTCTTGAAATTTGTAACGAACAACTTTCATCTCCAAAGCGGAAATTAACAGTTTTTTCTCCTTGTCTTAAAAGCGGCTCTAAATGATATTGACCATTAGCGTAATTTACAAATGATTGAAGCAAAGAATATAATTTCACTCTAAATCACATCCTTCATATCACTTTCTATTACACATACCATTCCCTCTCACTCAAGAGCAATCCTGTTACTTTCGCTCGACAAATACTGTAACCACCCTGCATCTCGACATATTTCCCAAGAAATATGTCGAGGCGGCAAAAACTTTGCCGCCTACTTTAATTCCGTATATAAATATTCAACCGAATGAAATGCATATATCTTCTTCATGAGTGTCCCATTTTCAAAAACAAGTAAACACGGTACACTTTCAATTCCATACTCTTTCGCGAAATGCGGAGCATAATTTAAATCTAACATCCCAATTTTCAAATCTTCAATTGTCATCTCAACGACTGTTAACATCTTTTTTGCTAATTGGCATGTTCCACACATTGGAGTATATACATATAACACTGTTTTTTCTTCGTTCTCTATTAGGGCTGTAGCTTCGGCTCCTGTCCAATCAATCACTTCTATCATTCCTTACCGTAAATATTCTGTATAAACGTCAATGTCAGCTCCCCATAATACATTTGCTAAGTGTGAAGATGGCGCTGTTGCCACTTCCCGGTACGAGCGATCAATATAAATATGCTCTGCTTGCGGAAATTCTTTTCGAAACTGTTTCCTTAACTTTTCTCCAGCATCATCAGCATCCACTAGCACATACACTTCCTTATCAAAAAACTGATCAACGAGCTCATCCATTTTCGACAAACCAATTGTACCATTTGTACAAACAATTTCCACCGGTTCCCGAATAATAGATTCAATCTTTCTTCTATCTGATGTACCTTCTACAATAATGACTTTTTCTACATAAATCATATGTCATCACCCGATCACCATATACTATACAACCTTTAACTTAGTATATAGTATATTCGTTATTTTCATGTTGTTTCCTGTTTATTTTTGCAAAAGAAAAGCGCAAGCGGCTCGTTCAGATTGTGAGGGGGATGGAGCTTCTGACGTAAAGGCGCTTTTTGCCTTGCAGGAAGAAGCGAAGCCACCGAACAATCTAGCCGCTGAAGCTGGATCATAGTGAAAAGCGGAACCGACTGTTTAGCCCTGTTGGCTAAGGTTCTTTCACACAGAAGACGCTTTTTGTCTTCTCGTGCGGAAGGTTCTTAGACATGAAGGGCTAGGAGGTGGAGCTAGACAATGAAAAGCGCAAGCGGCTCGTTCAGATTACAAAGCCCCATGAAACCTTATCGAAAAACATTCATTCCCATAATAGCTTATTCATTTGCGCTCGTTTTTAAATGCATTATGTAACACAAAATAAAAAAGGACAGCACAAAGGCTGTCCTTCAGTCGACTATAATTAGTCTTGGTTTGTCATTTCTGCATATTTTTCAGCAGTTAATAACTTCTCAACTTGGCTTGCATCAGAAAGTTCAACTTTAACCATCCATGCACCCTCGTATGGAGATTCGTTAACAAGTTCTGGTTGGTCACTTAATTCTTCGTTTACTGCTACAACTTTACCGCTTACAGGTGCGTATAATTCAGAAACTGTTTTAACAGATTCTACGCTTCCGAATGGCTCGTCAGCTTCGATTGTTGCACCTACTTCTGGAAGTTCAACGAATACGATATCGCCTAGCTCACTTTGTGCAAAGTGAGTAATACCGATAACAACTTCATTACCTTCAGTTTTTACCCATTCGTGTTCTTCAGAGTAACGTAAATTATTTGGAATGCTCATGACTGTACCTCCAGTGAATGTATTAATTATGTAAAAATACCTTATTGGTACTTTTTCCACACACTTTCAAACTGCTCTTCGTTAAAACCAAGTGTTACCTTCGTTCCATCTGTTACAATTGGACGTTTAATCAACATGCCATCAGATGCTAAAAGCTCGTACATTTCGTCTTCACTTGCATCTTTTAACTTATCTTTCAGACCAAGTTCACGGTAACGCATTCCACTTGTATTAAAGAATTTTTTTAATGGTAATTCACTTTTTTCATGTAAATTACGTAAATCTTCTTTTGATGGTGGATTTTCAACAATATGAATCATCTCATATGCTACATCGTTTGCCTCAAACCATTTCTTTGCTTTTTGACATGTGCCACACTTTGGATATGAATAAAATGTTACTGTCATAAATTCACCTACTTTTTTACTAACCTTTACCTTTATCATATAGAAAACGTTTTATTATTTCAAACGATTATTCGCTAAACTTTTACTTATTTCGTGATAATTTTTAATAATCCTGCAAATTTTTCTTATTTTTCCGCCATTTGTTAAGGAAAAATAAATATATAAATTTTTTTAGATTCTTCTCTTATCACTCTCCGAACATATATCTTAAACAAACGTTTGATTAACTCCCCTTTTTTCTTTGTTAACCCTTGAGCTGTATCGCTTTCTTCCTACCGAACATACATCTTAAACAAACGTTTGATTAATTTCCTTTTTTCTTTATTAACCCTTGAGCTGCATCGTTTTCTTCCTGCCGAACATACATCTTAAACAAACGTTTATTTAACCAGTTCAGCCTATAGTCACAAAACCCGGAAACACTTTACATGACAAAGGCGTACAGATGAAAGGAACTAACGATTTTGACCGTAGTAGTGAGCCCATAAAAAAGTTATTAAGCCTATCATCAATAAAGCAAAAGTAACTGCTCCTGAGAATATGAAATTCAAATTACTGACTGAAATATAAAAAGAAGTGCCCTTGCTTAGAAACAGGAGCACTTCTTTTTTATCATCAATCTAAAGGTAAACGTATCCTTTATTAAAGCAGAAATGTATACTTTTCTACTTTTTCGTAGTTTATTTAAACTCTTTGCGGAATCGCCACTAGCTTATTTACATCATTATCGTTAGCTGAGGTTAATTATATTTTTCTACGTACTACATAAAAAGCTAAGGAACCCATAATAATAGGTGCAACTAAACTAGAAGCATATGCACTAGTAATAGTAAAAAGAGAGAGTATAAATATATAGATAAGAGATAGTCCAATAAATACAGGAATTCCAACTCGAAACTTCCTACATTGTTTTATGTTCCTGTATAACACTTCTCCAATTAGGCAAGCTACAAGATCTAATACACTACCAAATATGATGAGAATTACAATAAATCCAACTATGTTAGGTAAACCATTCTCGTTAGAATAACTAGGATCCGAAATATACGGTATTAAGAACCATATAATAGTAAAAGTAAGCAGGCTTGCAGCATAACTAATTAAAAATTCCCTCAACGTAATCATCCCCATAAATTTCTAATATTATCTTCATTGTATGGCATAATGCTCTATCATTGATAGCAAGACTACCATCCACAAAATTGCTAATTGCATGAAATAAAAAAGACGCATTTAAATAGATGCGTCTTTTGGCGATGTTTCTTTTGTGAAATCATATAAAGCAATTGCGCCTAAAATAACCAATATACTTTCAGGGGCATCTAACAAAATAGTTCTCCAAGTTTCTGATACTGCCCATTTAATACCTGCCGCTGATTCAAGATATGTTTGAAAATAACTGATTGTAAAATCAATTACAAATAAACATACAAGTAATGTTAGACCGAATCGAATTAATTTCTTATTTTTAAACATGTAACACCTCTCAAAATTCATTGGATATTTCTAATTTTAGTTCATTACATATAAAAATCTCTATATTTAATTTTAACATACAAAAATTCCAAATAAATACAATATGCATATTTGCATATTTCGTGTATATTGAGGAATTACTGTTAATAAAAAAGCCCTACTAGTAACCTCATAAAAATGGAATCATTTGAACCATTATATAACCAATTCCTGAATGCAAAATAAAGGAGAAACCTTGTTTACAGGCTTCTTCCTCATCTATTCAAATAATCTGCAATTGTTTGAAATACGACGATATACATATTATGAATACTTTCTTCTGTATTTCCGCCATTAGATAAACCAACTGCCCATTGTTGTCCTTCACCACTTCCGATATTTGCAAACCCTTGCGTATACATCGCATTTACATCTTTTCGGGCACTGTTATACTCTATCCCTTTTGTAATAAAAATCGAATATGATTTATCTTGTAAACCGATAAAAAATACTGGTTTCTTTAGTGATGAAAATACATTTTTATATTGCTCTGTTGAGGCTTCTTGAAAGTGATCTTTCATTATTAGAAAACCATCTACTTCCTTAGATTTCTTTTCCAGTTCCTCTAACTTTATTTCCTCAAACTTTACATTCCTAAACGTATCTTTCGGTTTTTCTCCAACAACTCCAATTACGAGTGCTCTTCCGTTATATTCTAATTTCTCTCCTTCTTTATCCTTTGCACACCCAGCACCGACTAGGCATATGAATATAAAAACTAAGAAATACGATAAACGCTTCATTTAGCACCCTCCCCTTCTTTTCAGTCAAGTGACAAAAACGTAAGGTTCATTCAAGAAAATGTAAGTAAAATCGATAGCCCAAATTGCGTTTCTATATTATAATCAATTGAATTTACTTACATTACTAAACATAGGAGATTATCATGAAGAAATTTAAACTTTCATCTTTTCTTCCGTTAAGTTATATACTTCTACTCGTACTCGTAAGTCCCCTTTACGATGTATTAAATAAATCGACTGTACACGCAGTAGATGTCACAACTGTAGTAGATGATTGGATTCCATTTGTGAAAGCATTTATTATTCCTTATTTAATTTGGTTTCCTTACTTATACGGCGCACTTATTTATTACTGCTTTGCAGATCGAAAACAATATTATGTCACTTTAAGTAGTATCATTCTTGGAAAACTTGCTTGTTTTTCTATTTATTATTTTTGGCAAACAACTGTACCACGTCCAACCGTCGTTGGAACAGACGTATTTTCCGAACTAGTCCGCTATATTTATAGTATCGATCAACCGGTGAACTGTTTCCCTAGCATTCACGTTCTTACTACCTTTATCATTATGTTAGCTGCCTTTAGACGTAGAGAACAACATGCTTTTGAATATTACATTCTTACCTTCTTCGGTACGCTTATTATTTTATCAACGCTATTTACGAAGCAACACGCATTTGTAGACGCCATTTCTGGAATGACGCTTGCAAGCATACTCTACTTCGGCGTTCAGCTTTTATTAGCAAAAGAAACCGTACGTGTTCCAGTAAAACAAAATCATAAAATGTAAAAAGCAGACTGTGGCTTCTCAGTCTGCTTTTCTCTATATAAAAGGAGATTTTCAAGTTAAGATTGCGGTACAGTCATATCACCAGAGTGAATACGACCTGCTTTTTTAAGAGCAATGTAAAGTATATAAGAAACAGCTACTGGAATGACGATATAAGTGATTACCATCGCTGGGACAACTTCCCATCCTTCGCTGGAAATTAAATTAATTGGTGCGATAAGAGAACTTAATCCAAGACCTGCAATTTCTTTTCCTGCTTCCAGTTGGAAAATTAATGCGGATACTGGACCAACTATCGCACTGGCGACGACAGTTGGGACGAGAATCATTGGATTTTTAGTGATATTTGGCAACTGTACTTTCGGAGTACAAAGTGCTTGAGCTAATATGCCACCTAAATTATTTTCTTTCGCTGAGATGACAGAGAATCCGATAAACTGAGCAACGCAGCCTGCAAGAGCAGCACCACCTGCAACACCATCTAAGCTAAGTGCGATCGCTAACGCAGCTGATGAAGCTGGAGAGATAAGTAATAGTCCCCAAACGACTGCAATGACGATAGAAGCGATAAACGGGCTACCAGCTGAACTATCTTTAATGAATGCTCCAACTGCATTTAAAACAGGAGTAATATTATGAGATAACCAAATACCGACTAAACCAGAACCTAATATTTCCGCAAATGGAACGAGCATCATATCTAACGCAGTTTTTCCACTTAAACGTTTACCAATATATACAGCTAAAGTCGCTGTTAATAATGCACCGATTGGCTCACCTGTTTTAATAATTAGACCTGCTTCAGTAATTGAAATGGATCCGGCACCAATCGCTCCAGCTACCATAGCTGAGAAGATTACAAGACCGTTTGCACCGAGCATAAAAGCAATTCCGGCACCAATGGCTGGTGCCATAAGTGATTTTGCAACAACTCCGATTGTAATAAGCAACGGAATATCAACAATTCTTCCTATATTTTCGATTAGTAAACCAATTCCAAGGGATACGAAAATACCTTGTGCGATTCCAGCTGATGCTTTAAATACACGAGACATTATATATTCCTTCATTTGTTTCACCTTCTCCTATAAGTTAGTAGCCAATTGTTTTAATATAATCACGTAAAATGTCGTTTGATTTTGCGAATCGAGATTCTTCATCCTCCGTTAAATTTAGTTCTACAATTTCTCTTATACCATCTCTAGTAATAATAGCTGGCACTCCTGTACAAATATCATATTCACCATACTCACCATCTAAAATAGCTGATACAGCAATGACACGGTGATCATCGTTAAAGATTGAGTTTGCAATATATGCTAGAGAATTTCCGATTCCGTAATAAGTAGTACCTTTTCGTTTATAAATTTCCCATCCGGCTTTCGCAGTCTTCTCAACGATTTCATCTAAATCTATTTCACCAAATCGTTCTTTTTGTTCTTCTAATATTTGCAGAATTGGTTTTCCACCAACAGTTACGTGTGACCAAGCAACCATTTGAGAATCACCATGTTCTCCTAATGAATACCCATGAATACTACGAGGATCTACATGTAACATTTCAGATAAAATTGTTCGTAAGCGAGAAGAATCTAGTGATGTACCAGTACCGATCACATGATTTCTAGGTAATCCAGATAATTTCCACACTTGATATGTAATAATATCAACTGGGTTTGATGCAAGTAAGAAAATACCATCAAATCCACTTTCCATTACGCCGCCAACAACACTTTCCATAATCTTTGCGCTTGCTCCTAAAGTATCTAAGCGACTTTGTCCTGGCTTTGGTGCTGGTCCTGCTGTAATAATAACGATGTCCATATCTTTGCAGTCTTCATAGCTTCCTGCATATACTTTTGTTCTTGTATTTGTAAAGTTAATGCAGTGTGATAAATCCATTGCTTCCCCAACTGCACGTTCATGATTTATATCAATTAATAATAGCTCTTCGCAAATGCCTTGATTGACAATGGAATATGCACAACTTGATCCAACTAATCCAGTACCGATAATTGCAATTTTTCTTGTATGTCTTTTCATAGCAATCTCTCCTAATTGATCATATAATCTATTTCTTTTGTTCCTTACACTCCTAATTATAGAGGTTCCCACGATAGAAACCATGGATACTTTGTGAAATATTGAGCAAAGTTTTTGTCCTTTTTGTGAATTGTTATATTCCATTTTCGTCATATTTGTTACAACTGGAAAAATATTTATTATGTATTTATTGACATATACAAAAAGAAAACGAGCGAATAGATTCGCTCGTTTTCTTTTTCCTGTTATTCCGCACTTAATTGGCTTTTTAATTGCTGTACAATCATCGGATTTGCAGGTGCTGCCGGTTTGTAATAACTCTTTTGCTTTGCATACTCATACATATTACGTTGGCGCATTTCATCTTGATTACGAATTTGGATTAACGTTTGGTGTAACTGTTCATTATCAGACTGAGCAATATAATTTGCATAACTTGTTAAACTTGCATTTAATCCTGCTAAATAATCATTTACCATATCTTTTTCATTCATCTTTCGCTTCCTCCTATCCTAAGAAAGTCATTAATTGTTGTTTCGTATTTCGTGCATCTTGCGCATCTTTTTGTAGCATTTGTTTCAGTTGTGGATCCGTACACGTCTGTGCATACTGCTCCAACTTGTTAATAATTGTTGCGTGTCCACCAATTAAATGACGTAAGTTTTCTACTTCAAGCTCTGTTAAGTTTTGCATAGGATACTCCTACCTTTCTTCTTTCATTCTTCTTTAGTATTCTGTTCTTTTTAAATCGTATTCATGAAAAAGCCTTCTTACATTTCACATCTATTTATAAATACAGAAAAATGTTATAATTACAGAAAAATACAAATTTTCAAAAGGTCACCTTACACTAACGATAGTATCTCAAAACAAATCATAGTAGGTAGGTGTGCTTATGCAAAAATATTTTAAAATTATCTTCTTAATGGTTTATGCAATTCTGTATATAAAATTGTTGATTGATATATTAACTTTAAAGCCATTACTCACTTCTATTCCTTTACATATGTTATTTCTCATTTGTTTTTTATTCATTGCGCTTAACAACTATAAAAACCGTAATACTACATTTTTCTTAGTATTTATTAGTGCAACTCTATTAGTAAGTATTAGTTTCATTAAACGTATTCTTATATAAAGGAGCAATAAAACATGAAAACACATGACTTCCTTACAGAAATCCAGAAGGGCTCTAAGCCTAGTCCATATCAAGATCCTATCGTATTCAGTTTCGTTTGCTTTTTCTTAGCCATATACACATTTTTCAAACCTGCAAAATAATATCATTTAACAAAAAAGAGCCTCTAAACCACTAGAGGCTCTTTCTCATCTAATATCTTCTTTTCAAAACTACGATAGTTAAAGCATAAGAACAAAGTACTCCTGCTAATAAAAATGCATTTGCTAATTTATACTGTTCGCCTGTTAACGAATATAGATTCCCGATTAAAAAGATAACTAAAAAATCACTTCTAAGGTTTTTGGTTGCCTCGCTTCTTATTCACTCTCTCATTCCACGTAATCCGTTAATAAACGTTTCCAACAATACATGTAAACTCGTATCCAGATCTAACGGCAAACCAAATCCACCCTGCTGTTCAATCGACGCAAATCCGTGACAAATGCTTCTAAATCCACGTGTCGCATGAAGTGCATTCTCCCCTTCTAAGCCATACTGTTGTAAAACTTGAAGACAAAGCTTTACAATTCCGTCGCCTGCTTTTCTTACTTCTTCATCTCGTAAAAAGGTTGCTTCATATAGTCCAGGATGTTTGCGTACGAATGCTACATACGCTTCTCCTAAAGCATGAATTGCTTCATCCATCCGTTTACCCTCGGCCGCTTCTTCCAGTTTGTTATACAGCTGTTTGATTCCGTAAATACCAAGATGTTTCCGTACATCTTGTAACCCTTTTACATGATTATATAGTGAGGGAGAACGTATCCCTAACCTTTGCGCTAATGAAGCTAACGTTACTTCTTGTATTCCATTTGCATCTGCTATTTCTGCTGCTGTTTCTACAATTTTCGGTAATGTAAGTCCGATTCTCGGTGACATAAATTACCCCTCTTTTCTACTTTCTATATTTCGCTTCGCTTCCTTAATAGCAAGCTCTATAATAGCACCTGGATCCTTTATCATTTTCCCATGTCCTGCCGCAAGTAAGGAAGGCTCATATTCTCTTAACTTCTCTGCACTTTGTAATGATATTTCTTTACTCCACGTTGCCATCGCAGGAAACGGAAACCAAAATTTCATTTGTCCCGAAACAGCCGTACCTCCTCTTGTTTGAAATGCATCCCCAACAATAAGAGCTTTATTTCTTATATCAAGAAACGACATGGAGCCCGGTGTATGTCCCGGTGTCACAATAGCAAGCAGCGATCCAACTCGGTCACCATCTTCTAATAAAATATCAGGTACCGTTTTTATCTTTTTAGGTACACCGCCTTTTATTGGCGTATTTGGTTCATCCTTTTGTAACGTCGTATCTCCTTCTAACAGCTTTGCGTCCCGCTTAGAAATATAGACTGGAACATGAGGAATTACTTCCTTTAATGCGTCTAATGCACCGATGTGATCATCATGCGCATGTGTTAATACAATCTTAGTAATTGGTTTCCCTATTTTCTCAGCCGCCTGCAAGATCCCTTTTGCGCTATATGGTAAAGCAGCATCAATTAAAGTTAAACCATCTTCTTCCTCCACAAAGTAACAATTCACAGGAAACACTCTTGGCAAAAATGACAATTGATATACCGTTTTTTCATGCATCATTCTCATATTCCCATCTCCCTCTTCACGAAAACTAACACTATTAGTTTTATTATACTAATGGTATTAGTTTTATGTCACTAAAAATTTCATTTTTTCAGAAAAAAGAACAGTAGCCGTATAAACGACTACTGTTCTTTAAAGGTATTAAACTGTATAACGCTCATCTTCTAAAATTTTCGCAGCGATTTCACGTTTCTTCGGAATTACGTTAAGTGGTGTGTGGCGAGTTAATTTACGTAATGATGATAACATCATGCGCAGCATGTCGCCGTTTTCAACTGCGATAAGTGTTTCTTTCGCATGTGCTTCAATTTCGTTGAATGCTTCTTGGCAGAATACTTCAGTGTATAACACTTTTTGTTTATTCTTTTCAAGACCAGTTGTTTTAATTGCTTTTTCTGTACGAAGAACAGCTGATTCCATTGCGTATAAGTTGCTTACGATGTCAGCGATATTCACAAGAATTTCTTGCTCTTTATCTAATGCTTTACCGTATTTTTGAGCAGCTAATCCAGCTACCATTAAGCCGATTTTCTTCGCGTTATTTACTAAATATTTTTGAAGTGCTAATGGCTCATCGCCTACTTCTTCTGGCATCATCATCATTAACTCTTCTTGTAATTTTTGTGCTTTTTGAAGAAGTGGTAATTCACCTTTCATCGCTTTACGTAAGAACGTACCTGGTACGATTAGGCGGTTAATTTCATTCGTTCCTTCGAAAATACGGTTAATACGAGAATCACGGTACATTCTTTCAATCTCGTACTCTGCCATAAATCCGTAACCACCGTGAATTTGAACACCTTCATCTACTGTATAGTCTAGTACTTCAGAACCGAATACTTTGTTTAAAGAGCACTCGATTGCATATTCAGCGATAGAAGCTGCTACTGCTTTACCGTCTTTTACTTCTTCTTCAGATAATGTGCTCATTCGGCTTTCGAATAAGCCTACTGTACGATATACAGAGCTTTCAGCTGCATATGTTTTTGCTGCCATATTCGCAAGTTTCTCTTGAATTAATGGGAAACGAGCGATTGGTTGCTTGAACTGTTGACGTTGGTTTGCATATTGTGCTGAAATTTCTACTGCACGTTTCGCAGACCCAACTGTACCAACACCTAATTTATAACGACCAATATTTAAAATGTTGAATGCGATAATATGACCTTTACCGATTTCACCAAGTAAGTTTTCTTTCGGTACTAACGCATCTTCTAAAATTAACGTACGAGTTGACGAACATTTAATACCCATTTTCTTTTCTTCTGGGCTTGTAGATACACCAGCGTAGTCTTTCTCTACGATAAATGCTGAGAAGTGCTCTCCATCAATTTTTGCGTATACGATAAATACGTCAGCGAATGCAGAGTTTGTAATCCACTGTTTTTCACCATTTAATACGTAATGTGTACCTTCTGCATTTAAACGTGCCGTTGTTTTTGCACCTAATGCGTCAGATCCTGAACCTGGCTCTGTTAATGCGTATGCAGCTAATTTTTCACCAGTTGCAAGTAATGGTAAATACTTTTTCTTTTGCTCTTCGTTACCGAATAACACGATTGGTAAAGATCCGATACCTACGTGAGCACCGTGAGTAATTGCAAAACCACCAGCGCGAGAGAATTTCTCTGCGATTAACGCTGAGCTTACTTTATCAAGACCAATTCCGCCGTACTCTTCTGGTACGTCAGCGCCTAATAAACCAAGTTCCCCAGCTTCTTTTAAAAGACGAACAGAACGATCAAACTCATGTTGCTCTAAATATTCAAGCTCTGGAAGAACTTCATTTACGATAAAGTCCTCTGTCGTTTTTGCAATCATTTTATGCTCAGATGAAAAATCTTCTGGCGTAAACACTTGATCAATCGTAATCTCATCTACTAAAAAGCTACCGCCTTTAACCGCACTTCCTACTGTTTTTTCCATGAAAATTTCCTCCTTCATATTTTCATAAGCCGCTTCTCTCATTTTGAAAGAAGCTGGCTCTCCCGTTTATTTTTTATAAACCTTTGTTGCTTCCATTCTTTGCATTGGTGACGTCTCGTTGTGAGCGAGGCAAAGAGCGCCTCTACGTCTGAAGCTCCATCCCCCTCACATTCTGAACGAGCCGCTTCCACTTTTTTTATAGTAATTCAAATACTCCCGCTGCTCCCATTCCGCCGCCGATACACATTGTTACGATACCGAATTGTTCGTTGCGGCGTTTCATTTCGTGAATAAGAGATAGTGTTAGTTTTGCTCCTGTACAGCCAAGTGGATGTCCAAGTGCGATTGCACCGCCGTTTACGTTTACTTTTTCTTCATCTAAACCAAGTTCACGAATAACTTGGATCGATTGTGAAGCGAATGCTTCATTTAGTTCAAATAGGCCGATATCAGATAGCTCTAAGCCAGCTAATTTTAATGCTTTCGGAATTGCTGCGATTGGGCCGATTCCCATTACTTCTGGTGGTACACCCGCTACTGCAAATGAACGGAATTTCGCAAGTGGCTTCATGCCATCGCTCACTGCTTTTTCACGATCCATCAATAGTACAGATGCTGCACCGTCACTCATTTGTGAAGAATTACCAGCTGTTACAGAACCGCGAACGTTAAATGCTGGACGTAATTTACCTAAAATATCTAGCGTCGTTTCAGCTCTTACACCTTCGTCTTGCGTGAAAGTGATTGTTTCTTCTTGCAGTTTGTTATTTGCTCCAACAGTACGTAACGTTACATCTACAGGTACTGTTTCATCAGCAAAGTTTCCTGCAGCTAATGCTTTCGCAGCGCGTTGATGACTTCTTACTGCAAATGCATCTTGCTCTTCACGAGAAATTCCATATTTCACAGCAACTTGCTCTGCTGTATGTCCCATACCCATATAATATTCTGGAGCTGCTTCTACAAGGCGACTATTCGGACGAACAACGTGCCCCATCATGGGAACTAAACTCATTGATTCCGCTCCGCCTGATAATACCGCTTCCGAGTGACCAAGCATAATGCGCTCTGCTCCGTAAGCGATACTTTGTAAACCTGAAGAACAGTAACGGTTAATTGTAATAGCTGGAACATCGTAAGAAAGTCCTGCTAATCCGCCGATATTACGAGCCATATTTAAACCTTGCTCTGCTTCTGGCATCGCACAACCGAAAATTAAATCATCGATTGGCCCTTCATAATTCGCACGCTTTAACGTTTCCTTTACTACTAACGCCCCTAAATCGTCAGGACGAACTGTTTTTAATGAACCCCTCTTTGCTTTTCCAATTGGTGTTCTTGCTCCCGCAACAATGACAGCTTCTCTCATGAACGATATCTCCCCTCGTTATTAGTTACGTAATGGCTTTCCTTTTACAAGCATGTGCTGCATTCTTGCTTGTGATTTCATCTCACTTACTAAGCTAATAAATGCTTCACGTTCTACATCTAATAAATACTGCTCATCAACTTCTGTTCCGTACGGCACTTTTCCGCCTGCGATGACATATGCAAGTTTCTTCGCAATATGAAGGTCGTACTCTGAAATGTAACCAGATAAATGCATTGCTTCTGCACCAAGTGCAAGAGTTGCATATCCTGTTTCACCAACAACCGGTATCTTTTTACGAATCGGTGCTTTATAACCAGCTTCATATAAAGCAAGTGCTTTCTGTTTCGCATCGTATAGTAAGTGATCACCATTCACACTAATACCGTCTTTATCACCTAAGAAGTTATGAGAAACCGCTTCTTGTCCTGAAGTTGAAACTTTCGCCATTGCGACTGTTTCGAACACTTTATTTGCAACTTTTTGTAGATCGAACTCTACGCCATTTGCCATTTTATTTAAGTGTTTAATGTATAGCTCTTTATTACCGCCTCCGCCAGGGATTAAGCCAACACCAACTTCTACTAAGCCCATATACGTTTCACTAGAAGCTTGAATGCTCGCTGCTGGTAAGCAAACTTCTGTACCTCCGCCAAGCGTCATACCATATGGCGCTGCTACAACTGGCTTAGAAGAGTATTTCATTTTCATCATTGCATCTTGGAAGTTTTTCACAACTAACTCAATTTCAAAGTAGTTGTCGTCTTGTGCTTCCATTAAGATCATTGCTAAGTTCGCACCAACGCAGAAGTTCTTCGATTGGTTACCGATAACAAGACCTTTATAATTCTTTTCTACTTCATCAACAGCGTAGTTAATCATTTGCGTAATATCCATGCCGATTGCATTGCTCTTCGAATGGAATTCTAAGCAAAGGATGCCGTCGCCTAAATCGATTAAGCTCGCTCCGCTATTTTTCTTTAATACGCCATTTTTCGCTTTTAATTGTTTAAGAGAAATGGCCTTTTTATTACGCTCGATTAACTTATATTCGCCATTATCGTAATAGTAGCTATCTCCGTTATCATGTTTGTAGAAAGTAGTGAAACCTTTCTCTAACATTTCTTTCACCCAAGCCGGAACAACTACGCCGTTTTCTTCCATCTTTTGAACGGACTTTTCAACGCCGATTGCATCCCAAACTTCAAACGGTCCTTGCTCCCAGCCGAAGCCCCACTTCATCGCTTGGTCAATTGCAACGATATCGTCAGCAATTTCTTTATGAAGTTTTGCAGAGTATAAAAGAGTTGGTGTAATGATGTTCCATAACAACTCTCCTGCGCGGTCTTTCGCGTATACAAGCGCTTTCAATTTATTCGATAAACCTTTTTCTTGTTTACTTAACTCGATCGATGCAGCTTTTAATTTTTTGCGAGCTTCGTACTCCATTGTTTCTGGATTTAATTCTAGAATTTCTTTTCCTTGTTTTAAGAAGAAGCCTTGACCTGTTTTGCTTCCAAGCCATTTTTTATCAAGCATGTCATGCATGAAAGCTGGTACTTTAAATACATCGCGCTCTTCTTCTTGTACGTTTTCATATACGTTATTTGCAACGTGTACAAATGTATCTAAACCGACAACATCTAATGTACGGAACGTTGCGCTCTTCGGACGACCAATAAGTGGGCCTGTTACAGAATCAACTTCCCCAATGCTATAGCCGCGTTTTACCATCTCTTGAAGAGTTACTAATAAACCGTACGTACCGATGCGGTTTCCAATAAAGTTTGGTGTGTCTTTCGCGATAACAACGCCTTTTCCAAGAACGTCTTCGCCAAATAGTTTCATGAAGCTTAATACTTGTGGATCAGTTTCTTTCGTCGGTATTACCTCTAGAAGTTTTAAATATCGTGGTGGGTTAAAAAAGTGTGTGCCTAAGAAGTGTTTCTGGAAGTCGTCTGAACGACCTTCTGCCATTTTTTCAACTGAAATGCCTGACGTATTCGAGCTTACGATAGAACCCGGTTTACGAACAGCATCTACTTTTTCAAATAGTTTCTTTTTAATATCTAAGTTTTCAACTACTACTTCAATAATCCAATCTACATCAGCTAGACGCTCAAGGTCATCTTCTAAGTTACCTGCTTCAATCAGTGCTAAATTTCCTTTCACTGTCAGAGGAGCTGGTTTTTGCTTTAATAGTTTTTGTAGTGCCGTATTACTAAAACGATTTCTCACACTTTTATGTTCTAATGTAAGTCCCTTCGCTTCTTCTTCTTGCGTAAGCGCAGGTGGTACAATATCAAGCAATAATGTCGGAATACCAATATTAGCTAAGTGTGCCGCAATTCCTGAACCCATTACGCCTGAACCTAGAACAGCAGCCTTTTTAATTTGGAACATCCAATTCTCCCCCTATTCTTGAATGAATGCTCATTCAATTTTTCGACATAAGTCGCAATCAATGAGTGAGCCTCTACTAATAAATATATGATACTGTTTAAATTTTCGCAATATATTTATTGATAAAATTTTCTGAAATAAATATTTTTCTTTTATTTGCCCATGCTATATATGTATTTTCTTCACTAAAATACACTTTCCCTTTTTATAATCTGACGAAACTGGAGGAATATATATGGCAAAACTTAAGAAGAACCCTTCAAAGGCTGGAATTAGCGCAGCAAGTGTGACAGGAAACGCTGGACCAACTGATCGAGGCGTGGAAAAAGGACGTCAAGGTAATAACCAACAATATAAGAAGCATAATATGGGCGAAAAATAACGCTATATTTTTGGGCAGAGAACGTGGCATAATGGGTAATGGCTGCTTTTTCTGCCCAATTTATTTGTAACAAATGAGGGAATTATAATGAAACGAACAATAGTTATGATTGTAATGATTGCCACACTATTTACAGGGATGATTTTCTTCTCTTACGCACAAAGACAACAAGCTGTAAGAGCCGATCAACCTAGCATCACTGGGCAATACGGGATTACAATCGATGCAGACACAGGTGAAATTTTGTATGGCAAACGAGAAGACGAACGCTCTTATCCGGCTAGTATAGCCAAAATGATGACAACGCTTCTTTTACTAGAGAATGTAAAAGAGGATGAGGAAATTACAGTTACAGAAAACGCAATTAAAACAGAAAGTCAAAGTAAGAAAATTAAACTTCGTGCTGGGGAAAAGTTAAAACGTGATGAGGCATTAAAACTGATGCTTATCATTAGTGCAGATCCAATAGCTGAATCCATCGCAGAACATATCGCAGGATCAAAAAATGAATTTGTAAAAATGATGAATGCTAGAGCGAAGGAACTTGGTACAAAGCATGCGACTTTCAAAAACGCAAGTGGTGCTGATGCACTAGGAAACAAAGTATCACCATATGACATTGCTATAATTACGAAAGAAGCATTAAAGTACCCAGTTGTTTTAGAATATATGAATTCAACGCGTACAACTCTACATACTTCAGAACGCTCTCCAAAGATTGCAAACTATGGACGAGAAGAACTATATGACGATCCATATGCAATTGGAAGTAAAAGCGGTCTATCAGCACTCGGAAAATATACAGTCGTAACAGTGGATGAGAAAGACGGTAAACGCGTCATTAATGTTGTATTATCTTCTACTCGCAAGCAACTGTATCCTGATACGAAGAAAATGGCACATTACGCATTTCAGCAATTAAAATAACCAAGGAGTATTTTCTCCTTGGTTATTTTTTAACCATACCTTTTAATACGAACGCAACGTTTGCTGGACGCTCTGCTAGACGACGCATGAAGTAGCCATACCAGTCGTTTCCATAAGGTACGTAAACACGCATTTTGTAACCTTCTTTTACTAGCTCAAGTTGACGCTCATTGCGAATACCATATAACATCTGGAATTCAAATTGATCCCTTGGAATGTTGTGTTCTTCGGCAAGTTTTTTCGTATATTCAATAATCGCTTCGTCATGTGAAGCAATTGCAGTATAATTTCCATTTAATAAGTGCATTTTAATAATCTTTTTATAATTTTCATCTACATCTTTCTTGTCTGGGAATGCCACTTCTTCAGGTTCTTTATAAGCCCCTTTTACAAGACGTAAATTAGGATTATAAGCATTTAAATCCTCAATATCTTTTTCTGTACGATATAGGTAAGCTTGAATAACAGTACCGATATTATCGTACTCAGATTTTAATTGTTTAAAGATATCGATTGTCTTTCCGCAACGTGTATAATCTTCCATATCAATTGTAACGAATACACCATTTTCTTTTGCAGCTTCTAAAATGCGGCGCATATTGTTCATTACAATTTCATCAGAGATATCTAATCCCATAGAAGTCATCTTTAAAGAAAGTTGCGAATCCAAACCTTCTCTTCCAATAGCACGGATTGCTTCAATCGATTGGTTAGCCATTTCATTTGCTTCCGCTTCATTATCAACGAACTCCCCTAAATAATCGATTGTTACACAAAGTCCTTGCTTGTTTAATTGTTTAATAGCTGCTGTCGCTAATTCAATTGTCTCCCCTGCGACAAAGCGACCTGCACCAAAGCGTAAACCGTACTTTTTAGCCAGTTTTGTTAGCGCTTTATTTTTAGATAAGAAAAGAAACGAATTTCGCATTAATTGTTCCATGTAATTCACCCCTATGACTTAATTTATCTGTTTTTTACCCCTCTTCAAAATTATATCATTGTTTAAAATTATTGGATACAAATAATTATTTAGATAATTTATAAAATACTATAAAAACATTTAAAACCCTATATTCTCGCTTATAAATATGCCTGAAATATTTTTCGACATTTAGAAAAATAGAGTTTAATAGGCACAAAATAAGCATGCCGAAAATATTCGACATGCTTATAAAATCCTTTATATTCCATGTAAATTATATGAGGATATTAATGTGAAAAACATATACACTTCACATTCATCAATCATCGTGACTTTGAATATCTCCTTAAAAATAGTTTAATGACTAGCTCTTACAATTAAATATACCCTTTACATTAAAACCAAACTTCTATGTAGATTAAGATTCATTTTATATTTTGCATATAGAGGATATTGGTTAGTATTTTGGCCCCATCATCATAAACTGATTGGCAAAACTGTCTACACTTCTTCTATACCTTGCTAAATCCCCTTCTATATTTTGAAATTGATTAAGTACATACATTAATTTGTCTTCAGTTTCATTTAATCTTCTTTCAATTTCATTTGCTGTATTCCCTTTCCAATTATGAGCTAATAATGTTTTGATAGAGTATAGTTTAACTTTATGATTTTCTAAATCTGATAAACACCTAGCTAATTGATTAGTTGCCCCTTGTACATCTAAAGAATGTTGAATAACATCATAGTTTTTCATATTACTTCCCCCTATTTACCTTTCATTATCCACTCGTTCAAATTCATTTGCCTTTTGATAAATAAAATCTGATGTGGAACGTAGAGATTCCATATAGTTTCTTTGAAATTGATTTACAGCATACGTAATTGTAGGAATTAAATTTCCATCTACACTAGCTGGTGATTGCTGTAATACTTGTATAACCTTTGAACTGGCTTCTACAATTTGTTCGTTAATATGATCTATTTCACGTTTTAAATCCGTTGTAATTGCTTGAATATCCTCAACTTTCAGATGAATTTCTGTATTTTTCGCTTGACGAATAACGCCATGAGGTTCGGATACTAACATCGGGCTTCCATCGGAATGGAACATCCCTTGAAACGTATCCATAGGATGTTCTGCCATAAGTAAAAGACCTAACACACCATGAGAAGTTCCATTACTTTTTACGATATATTGTTTACCAATCGGATTTGCACCAAATTGTTCAAAATTCCCTACAGCATCTTTTTCATGTGTATAATCAACAGCCTTATGATCCATTACACCTTCATCTACACGTTTTTTTGCTTCATCACTTAACAAGCGGTAAATATTAGGGGCAGCATACGTTGTCGCATAAAAGTTTCGTTCAGCAGCAACAAAATCAGCTTCTGCAGCTCCTTTGCTATGTCCAGTCGTGTGAACAGAGATTGGTTTATAGGTTTTGTTAACCCTGTCTACAAATTCTAACGAACTATCAAAAGAAGTCGGGAGTTTTTAAATATCTCCGCCAACAGCTCCCCAGTTATCTTTCATTCCCATTGTGATTTGGAAAGTATCCGTAGATAAATCGCCATCAAACTTTCCAAATTCCGTTCCACGAAAAGAATAAATAATATTATCATATTGCGTTTTATCTGGTTCATAATCCTTGGCAGGTACAACAGCAATAGCTTGCAGGCCATTTTTTGCTTCGGTTTGATTGGTATCGACGGATTCAATCACTACCCATCTTTTCCCTCCACTACCTTTTATTTCAGTACCCTTTTGCAAAACGTCACCATAAACTTGATCTGCTAATTCAAAATAATCTTGATCTGTCGCAATAGGATTTTTTTGAAATTCAGTCATCTTTCACCAATCGTTTCATGATATATTTTAATTATATTTTAATGCAAGGAGATTCCAAATGAAAAAGAAATTGGTAATTACATTAACCATTATTTGTATTATAGCAGGAGGATATATTGCGATGAAATATGTAGAGAAGAAAAAACAAGAAGAGCTGTTTTGGAAGAAACAAGAAGCACGAGTGGAAAAGTACATTCGTTATAATGTAAAGGATGTGAAATCTATTACATTTACAAAAAGGGAAATAACCCCTATGGGCATTCCACATATAAATGGATATATAAACCAAGATGACAAATTATGGTTTATAGCTAGCGTCAGTACTACAAAAGATTTTGAGGAACAGCTTACACGTTCTGGAGAACTGGGAAAACTTATAAAAGATCCTGAAAAATCTGTATCCGAAATAGAAAAAGAAGAAAAAAGATAGAGCATGAATTCAAATCAGCATTCTTCCAAGAACATACGAAATAGCTGATTAAAAAATTGAAGAATGCATTTAATTTTATAATGAGGAATCGATCAAAAAATGCACAACCTTTCTCAATATTGTATTGAGAAAGGTTGTGCATTTTATTCTTTTTATCCTTCATTTCTCTTCTCTTCATTCAGCCTTTTAATATGTGTAATTAACTGCACCATCTCTTCTTTCGCATCGGGATACGTCTCATTCCAGTGCTTCACTAAAGCTGGCATCGTCTTCGCTATGTAAGAATACAGTGCCCACTTCTGTACCTGTTCTTTTCTCTCTTCATTGCTCTCTCCAAGTAATAGTTCCGTGTATTTCTCTAACAACCCGTCAAACTGTTCGTTAAACTTTTCGCTCATCTTATTACCTCCTATATGAAAAAAGCAGCGAAAATCGCTGCTTTTCTTTATAATTTTGATCGAACAGAGTTTAATTTCTTCTCCATTGTGCTTACTTTATCACGACGATCATCGATACGAATTGTTGTTGCAACGCGCTGTGCACCTTTCGTATATGGAACTTCATGCATTTGTTGAATAACTTCTAGAATGACAGGAAGATCTCCTTCAATAATTGTATTCATTGGTGTTAATTGATACTTCACGCGATCTGCATTTTTCTCTAGCACCTTTTGTACTTCTGCTACATATTCACTAACACTTGGATTACCTGTTCCTACTGGAATAATCGATACGTCAACAATTGCCATAGTAGTCTTCCTCCTATAATTGCTTCTTATATATCCATTATCTATTTTACCGAAATACGCATCATTTTACTAATTTGTTATTCCTCTATTTTAAATTGCTCAACCAATCTTTCCAAGTCTCTCATATGCTCCGTCAAGCTTTCCATCGTATGAGCTACCTTTTCTAGATGATTCACTTGTGATTCAGTTGCAGCATTTACTTCTTCCGAAACAGCTGCGCTTTCTTGACTCGTACCAGCAATTGTATGCATGACCGCTGTAATTTCTCCTTGTTCATGACCAATGTTATGTACCTCTTCTACAATTTGTTCCACTGAAGTACTGATGGTATTAACAACTGACATAATTGTGCGGAACTCCGCCTCTGCTTCTGTCGTAACATTATTTTGTATATCCGCAATATCTTTTAATTTACTTACAACTTCTACAACTCGTCTTACCTCTACTTGTACATCACCAATCATCGTCGCAATTTCTACTGTCGCTTCTTTTGATTGTTCCGCTAATTTTCGAACCTCTTCCGCAACAACAGCAAAGCCTTTACCTTGTTCACCCGCACGTGCCGCCTCGATTGAAGCATTTAAAGCAAGTAAATTCGTTTGATCCGAAATACCTTTTATAAGCTCTACAACATTTTGAATCGATCCAACTCTTTGCTCTAACTTTCCAGATGCTTCCTCTGTATGAACGACAATTGAAGAGGATTGTTCTCTCGTACGAACTAAATTTCGCATCGTATTTAATCCTTGCTTAGATGCCTCTTCTGCTTTACCAGCTACTCCTTTTATTTCACCAACAGAGTTATTCATTTGTTCCACTGACTGCGCCATATTCTCGAGCTGCTCTGAAACTTCATCTACACTATTAGCGAGCGTAGAAGCTCCTCCGCTCACGTCATCCATTGCACCTGACACTTCTTTACTAGCTGCTACAGTTTCATTCGTTAAATAATGTAGATTATTCGTTGATTGTTGCACGGTTGATACACTATTTTTAATTTTGCTTACCATTTCATTCATTTGTTCAACCATATGATTAAAATGGTTCGTCAGTTCTCCAACTTCATCCTTACTTGTCACTTTCATTTGCAATGTTAAATCACCTTCTGCTACTTTTTGAACGTGATTCGTTAATAATTGCAGTGGTCTTGCTAATCTTCGTGAAAACAAGTATGAAGCTACGATTCCAACGAATAAGCTAATACATGCCATTATAATGACTGTATTTCTCGTACTATGTAATAGCCCATCAATTGTTTCTTTCGGATAAAAAATTCCTATCTTCCATTTCATCAAATCAAATGACTGACTATATGCAACTACCTCTTCACCTTTTAATGTAGTGACAGCATATTTTGTTACATCTTTATTTAAACTCTGCACAAGTGGCTCTTTCGAAACATCTTTCCCTATCTTTTCCGGGTAAACAAGAGCCATATTTTTATCATTTATAATAAACATTTCGCCGCCGTTATTGTATTGAATATTATGAAGTAATTTCTGAATTGTTCCGAGCGATACATCCATCGCCACAACACCTAATACAGATCCATCTTGAGCTGTAATTGCTTTAGAAACTCCCACGCTTAACTTACCTGTTGCAATTTCATACATAGGTTGTCCCCAGTGAACCGTTTTCACATCAGCTTCTGAGTCTTTATACCAAGGTCTTGTCGTTGGATCATATCCCTCTGGCACTTTTCCACCTTCAGCAAGATTGGCACTTAATGTTTTTTTATCTTTCGTACCAATATATAAGTCTAAAATGCCTGGATGATTCTTTTTATACTCCGAAAACTCTTTCGTCAAAAATGCTTCCTCTTCTGGAGTAACTCCGTCTTGAAGCATATTACGAATCATCTCACTGTTCGCATAATACCCCATATCTTCATCCGTTCTTTGAACAAATGTCGTCAGTTGCTCTGTCACAAGATCCATCGTATTTTGAGAATACTGGTCTAAGGAGCGCACTTCCTTCTCTTTCTGTAATTCATACATAGCTGTACCTAATATTACGAACATCATAGAAATAAGTACCGAAAATACTACCGCAATTTTTAAACGTAAACTTCTTAACATCTTTCCCCAAGCATCCCCTTCGCATTGAATTCAAAACTTATTAATCATTATATTAAGTATAATAGATAAAATTAAAAAATTGAAATTAATTCTCACCTTAATACAATTAGAAAACTGACTACCACTTGTGCAAAAACAAATAGTTCATTATCCTTAAACTATAATCTCATTTGTTCGGAGGGAACTATGTTACAAAAATTCGGTTTCTCACAATATGAAAGCCAAGCTTACGAAGTTGTCGTATCAAGCAACGAACCATTAGATGCTACAACGATTGTGAAGCATTCTGGCGTGCCAAAAGCAAAAATATATGAAGTGCTTGCACGTCTAATCGATAAAGGAATGGTAATGGATTCTGTTTCGGAGAAGAAAAAGATGTATACAGCATTACCACTCAAGCTAGCAATTGAAAAATTAACGACAGAATTTCAATCCAATATTAAAGAATTAGAGACAACTATATCGAAAAAATCATTTACAGATGACCGTGTATGGAGCTTAAAAATGCAATCTTCTATTCGCGTTCAAAGTAAAGAACTCATCGAAAGTGCAAAAGAATCGATTCGTATTTCAGCTTGGAACGATACTCTTTTAGAATATCTTCCGTTATTAGAAGAAAAAGCAAAACAAGGCGTCAAAACCGAGTCACTTATAGTTGGAAAAGTCGAAACAGACTTAGAAAATATGCATTTTCTAATCCCAGCGGAAGAGCCTAACGCGCTAGAGCGATACTTACTGCTCATCGTTGACGACCGCGAAATTTTATTTGCTGGTGTAGAGCAAGAGTCATGGCAAGCAATGAAAACAATGTCACAACCTTTCGTAAAGTTCTTTACAGAATTTTTCTACCATGACGTTGCACTTGCAAAGATTACCCAGAAACACCATGATCTCTTTATGGAAGATGAGGAAATTAAGAGTTTGTTGATGAAGTTGAGATACTAAAAAAACGCCTCTATTACAAGGCGTTTTTTTCTACATTTCTTTTCTATTTTTCATCTTTAACACATAAGCTCCTGCAATAATAAAACCAAGTCCTAGAACAAATAAAACCGTAAATTCATTGCCGACGCCACCTGTAGCTGGTAATCGCACTTCATTATGAGTACCAGGTTGTTGCATTGGCTTCACATCAGCAGAAGGTTTCACTTCTCCATTCGGTGTTGGCTTATTTGGCTTAGAAGGAAACGATGCCTTTTCTTCTTTCTTATTTTTCACAATATGTTTAATAATTTCTCCATCCTCTTTTATTTCAAATCCGAATGTCTCTTCATTTATTACATATCCATTTGGTGCTATTGTTTCTTTATACGTGTACTTTCCGTATGGTAGTTTGAATTTCGCTATACCTTGCTCATTTGTTTTTCCTTTTACTACTTCTTTCCCTTGTTCGTTGTAGATTGTAAATTCTGCGTTCGGCAGTTTCGTATTCCCATCCGCTATATCTACTTTCGTTATTTCTAACTCGCCTTCTACTTTCTTATCTTGAACGATATGTTTAATAATTTCTCCATTCTCTTTTATTTCAAATGCGAACGTCTCTTCATTTATTACATATCCATTTGGTGCTATTGTTTCTTTATACGTATACTTTCCGTATGGTAGTTTGAATTTCGCTACACCTTTTTCATCTGTTTTTCCTTTTACTACTTCTTTCCCTTGTTCGTTGTAGATTGTAAACTCTGCATTTGGTAATTTCGTATTCCCATCCGCTATATCTACTTTCGTTATTTCTAACTCACCTTCTACTTTCTTATCTTGAACAATATGTTTAATAATTTGTCCATTCTCTTTTATTTCAAATGCGAATGTCTCTTCATTTATTACATATCCATTTGGCGCTATTGTTTCTTTATACGTGTACTTTCCGTATGGTAGTTTGAATTTCGCTACACCTTTTTCATCCGTTTTTCCTTTTACTACTTCTTTCCCTTGTTCGTTGTAGATTGTAAATTCTGCGTTCGGCAGTTTCGTATTCCCATCCGCTATATCTACTTTCGTTATTTCTAATTCACCTTTTACATTTTCATTTTTAAGCTCTAATACAGCAGTTTCACCAGTTTTCACTTCAATTTTTTTAACACTTCCGTCTAACACATATCCAGCTGGCGCTTGAATTTCTTTGACGCTATATATACCGATTGGAAGATTACCTAACTCCGCAATCCCCTTATCATTAGTCGTAACATTTTGTTTAAAGTTTTCATTAGAAACTTCATACACCGCTCCTTTTAATACTTCCTTTTTTTCTCCTAATTTCATAATCTTTAAAGAACCTACTGATTCCCAATTTACAACTAAATCTGTACTGATTTTCTCACTATTTCTTTGTAACAATACCGTTGTATTTTGAACTTTTTCCGATCCTTTAAAAGCTATTGCTTGTAAATTTGTTAAAGTAGACTTCACTTTCATTTTAAAGTTACCACTACTCGTATTTTTTGGTATTAATATTTTGAATTTTTCGTTAATTGATAACATACTTTTCTCTTCACCATTTTCATTTACAATGCGAAGCCCTTTAGGAGCATTTTCAGGAAGAATTGTATAAGAGCCAGAAACCGCATTTGTTTGCACTGCATAAAATCCTGTTTCTAAATAATCACCTTTTTTTGTAGCAGTTTGTGAATCTACAGGATTAACTTTAAAGAATACATTTTGTGATCCAGTTTCTTTCTTTGAAGCCTCTACTAAACGCTTCATAAGATTATGTACACGTTCATTTTTTGCAACTAAATCTTCTTCCGTTAATTCATTTGCTGCAATCCATACTGCTAATTGTGTAGCATAATGCGCTTCTTCCGTTGTCGCTACACCTAATTCAGATGGGCTTTTTTGAGGATATCCATTTAATAAAATACGATATACAGCATCGGATGTTTTCCCCATCTCAGGCAAATCATCCCCATTGGGCGAACGTAAATCAGGCGTTAAACAATACGCAATACTACCCGAAGCCGTTTTAATTATTTCTGTCTTTATTTCACGCTGTTTCGAATTACTATAGCTCCAATCCATTTTATATGTTTCTCTGTTCATTACTTCTGCCTTTACTTGTGGCATCGCAATTCCTAATAAAATAATAAGAGTACTTAAAAAACTAAACCATTTTCCTACCATCTTTCGTTTCATTCTCTCCACCACCATATATAAATTTCTACATGAAGCAATCTTACTGTTTCATTGTACTTATAGTGAAAAAAAGAGAATAGGTGGTTTTTTTGTAGTATCTTGTCGAATTGTTGAGAAAGTTTCACAGTAATAAGCCATTTTAAAACGTTTTGTTGTCATGCTGCTATTGACAAATAAACATTACATGTTTCCAATTTTCAAACATAATAAAAAAGGCACTTTATAAGTGCCTTCATAATCTTACGAGAAACAAATTTCAAATGAATACATATTACTTATCTTTTTCCTTTATCTCCATCAACAGCTCAATAATCTTCTCATTTTGCTCCACTTGTTTCTCTGAATTTTGATAGATGAAACGAACCCATCTAAAAATAAACGCGACCACAAATATTGGTATAAGGCTAAGTATCACTCCGACTAAATCATATGCCATTTTCTATCACCTCGCTACATACAAATTCTCTACCTTTCTACTAAAACCTGCAATTTTTTACAAATAAAAAAGAACCTATCAAACGATAGATTCTTCCTTCGCAAACTGAGTAGAACGTCCTCTCGTAATCGAGAAAATCGCACAAAGCAGCGCTAATATAATAAAGCCGCCTCCTACCCAAGCATTATATATAACAGACGATTTCTCAATAACAACTCCGCCTACTGTTGAACCGAGCGCAATTCCTAAGTGAAGGGCAGAGTTATTTAAACTTTGCTGAATACCAGCTGATTCCGGTGCAATTTCAATTAAATAATTTTGTTGTGCTGGCGAAATAGCCCAGCTCAGCATACTCCAAAGTCCCATCATAATAATGAACAGCGGGAATGAGAATGTCATCATCGGCAATAGGAAGATCGCACACGCAAATACGATAATAATTGAAATAATACTTTTCTTCGATCCCCATTTATCAGCAAGCCAACCTCCGAAGCCGCCCCCAATTACTGCTGCGATTCCGAAGATGAAGTAAAATACACTAATCCAATTCGCTTCCACATGCATAACATCTTTTAAAAATGGTGTTAAATATGCATATAGTGTTAAATGACCCGTTAAAAATAAGAATGACGTTAACTGTGCACTGACGATTTTTTTATCTTTTAACGTAGCAATCTGCTCTCTTATTGATAATACCGATGTCGGTGGTACTTTCGTTAAGAATAATGAAATACAAGCGATTGCTATAACTGTTAAGATCGAAATGAGTACAAATGGTGCACGCCATCCGTATGCATTTCCGAGTACAAGGCCAAGCGGTACTCCAAGTACAAGTGACCCACTAATCCCCATGAAAATGATTCCAATTGCACGCGCACGAAAATGCGGTTCTACAACGCTAGAAGCAAGTGTTACTGACAGTGCAATAATAAGCGAACCACTCGCCGCACAAATCACCCTTGAGAACATTAACATCCCGTAATTCACACTAAATGCTGAAATAATATTTCCGATTAAGAAAATTGATAATGCCCCAACATACAATGTTTTTCTTTCAAATTTCCCTGTTAAAGCTAGTAAAACAGGACCTGATAAAGCAAATACTACTGAAAATATTGTGATAAGCTGACCAGCTGCACTAATAGATACACCTAAATCGTTGGCAACTAAATCGAGCGTTCCTCCTATAATTAGCTCAACCGTTCCGACTACGAAAGCCGCGATAGCTAAAATATACACACGAAAATTCAAGTCTTTCCCCACGCTTTCTTTTTTGGTTACTACGATTATAGTAACCAAAAAAAGAAAGCGGAAGCAAGTACAATTTTTTATCATAAGAAACTCCCCTCTTATGATATATCTCCAACATTTAAATAAAGATCCTTATCTGAAAAATTATCACTACTTCTATCCAATTTGTAATCAAACTAAGAAATATTAATAAAAAACAACATTTATTATTAAATTTTTATATATAAATTTAATTTATAATAAACTTGATTAAATTTCCTATTATTTACAAACAAATTGTACCAAATAAGATTTTTCTTTACTAGACTTGTATTAAAATTACAGAAAAATTATTATTTTCTTGTAGAGTAAATACTATACTTTACAAACACACAATAGTTTGGAATATCAAAAAACTTAGGGGGAAAAGAAATGAAAAAATTAACTGCACTAACTTTGACAGCAAGTATTTTAGCTTCAGCTGGGCTTGTGCCTACATCATCTTTCGCAGCAAGTAACGAACTTCCGTATTTAAATGAGATTAAGAAATTGCAGCCAGACGTAAGTACAGAAGAGTTAATTTCAGATATTATTGAAGTTGCAAAAAATACGGGCAATACAAAAGAAGCTTTAGCAGAACAAATTTATAAAGAATTAAAAGCAAATCATGAACAAGGAGAACGAGAAGCTACTCAACGAAATAATAAAGATACTACTAATGTTCAATATGGTGCTAGCGGCGGAAATGTAAAAGTAGGAAATTCTAATATGGGCGACTTTTATTATACTGGATCTACAACTGCTTATATGAATCACGGACATGTCGGTATGTACTATAGTAAAGACTTGATTGTTGAATCTGTACCAGACAAAGGTGTGCGCACAATTGCTACTAATAAACGCTTAGTTGATAAAGGTGATGCAGTTGTCAAATCTGTAAATACTTCTTGGCAAAATAAAAACGACGCAGCTTGGTGGGCGAAAGATCGTGTAGGAAAGGATGACTATTCTTATAATTTCGCAAACAATAGCAATACTAGCCATTATGGCGCGAAGAATTGTTCTAAATTGATATGGTCTGCTTATAAATTACATGGTGGTTTAGATTTAGATAAAGATGGTGGAGCAGGTGTATATCCTCGAGATGTTAGAGATGCGCAAAAAACATCGTTAATTCGTAATATATAATTTTAAAACTGAAAGTGAAACAATTTATTTGTTTCACTTTTTGGTTATTTGAGGAGCAGAAGTGAAAATGAAAAATCACCGGAAAATAATTCTATTTTTTACGATTATTATAACGATTGCAGTATTAGCTTACTATTTATGTATAAAAGATAAGAATGCAAACTTAATATCAGATAAAGAAATACAAAATAAAAATTTTTTAGATGATAAAAAGGCTGTGCTTTACTTCTCATCCACTGCCGATCAAGATTTAGATGGTAAAGGCATTAGTTATGCCATATTTATAAATAAACAAGGCGTTGCTAGCGGATATAAAATGGGTGGTCTAGAGCTCGGCGGTATTGGTGTATCCGACGATAAAAAACAAGTTCTATTAGAGAGTAAAAATACTATAACATTTCTAGGAGAAAATCCTACTACTCATAAAATAAAATACCAACATACCGGTGATTTTAATGGATATTTAGCAAACCAAAAGATATTTGTTACTATTTACAATTCAGGAATGGACAAAGAGAACGGGAACTATAATTCAAATGTTTTATTCGGAAATGAAAAAGTTATTCATAAAAGCAATATCCCTCATTTCATTATTAGCTCTGGATTAGATGGGGAAAATATTTTAGTAGCCACTCAAGAATTAGTTACTAATAAATACGAATTAAAAAAATTAACGTTTAATGATGCAACAATGAATATAGAGAATATTACAGCGCTTAATATAAATGGAAAAGAGGACCATGCTAATCTTTCACCTATTTTAGTAGATTCAGAGAATTACTACATGGTTATGAGTACAATTGATAAGGATGATCCGCTAAAAGGGGAAACATTCTTGTTACGTACTAATAAAGCCACTTTAGAACAAAATACAATATTTATGTATAAAGAAGAAAACTCAACTGCAACCAGCCCATTTTCATTAGATAATTCCGCATATATATATAACAACGAATTATATTTTTTAAACGGTCTTGGTGATATATATACATATAACCCTAAAAATAATACGATGAGCCATAAATTCACCATAGATTACCATGTTAAAGATGGCGTTAGATATAATGAACAAACTTATTTCGAAAACGACTCATTATATGTTCTACGTTATGATGCAAAGCGCAATAATAAATACTATATAGAAAGATACAACTTAACAAACGGAAGAAAAGTATCCGAACAAGAAATACAAGGTATAGAATCTATACTCGCCACCGTGAAAGGGGGAAAGAAAGTTTATGCTTATGACTTTAAAATGTTACTACCCAAAACAGGTAATTAACTATACTTAATTACCTGTTTCTAGGTTATAAAATAGGGTAATGTAATTCCCCATAATTCTAATTTTATACTTTCAAATTTTTTCACATAAAAAACAGGCGTATGATACGCCTGTTTTCTAATTATTAAACAGCAGTTTTATTCTTCTTATTTAAATACCAATATACCGGCAGTCCCGTAAAGACAATTCCAATTGATAAGAAACAACTTAGTGGATCGTTAATAATCGCACTACCGATTACAAAGAGTGAGCCCAAAATCGCAACGATTGGGACGATTGGGAATAACGGTACACTGTATGCACGCTCTTTATTTTTATTACGTTTTCTTAAAATGAAGACACCGATAAACGTCATTACATAGAAAATATAAATAATGAATACGGAAATCTCAGATAGCTTATTCGGATCGCTAATAATCATTAAAATAATTCCTAAAATGATTTCAACAGTAATCGCATTTGCTGGTGTTTTAAATCTTGGACTTTCCTTCGCAATAAACTTAGCAAATGGAAGTTGTCCACGTTCTGCCATCGACATCGGGATACGTGGGAACGTTAAAATCTTTCCATTTAAACAACCGAAAATAGAAACGATAATACCGATACTAATAATTTTCCCACCATATTCTCCAAGTAGCATTCCTGCAGCTGTCGCTGTTGCATTTTCTCCAAGTTCTACAATTTGCGTTGCTGGTAATACATTCAATAACGCCAAATTAATTAATACGTAAGCAGCTGTTACAATTAAAATCCCAACTGTCATTGCTTTCGGTAATAGCTTTGTTGGATTCTTCATTTCTCCACCAATCGAAGCAAGTAAAATCCAACCGTCATAAGCAAATAACGTTGCTAAAATTGCCATCCCGATACTTTGATTTTCTGATATCGGCACAACTACGTTAAAGATATCGCTATTCCCTTTCCAAAAACCTAACACAACAATTAATACGATTGGAATCATCTTCCCGATTGTCGTGATCGTTTGAACGATACCTCCGTATTTTGTTCCCATACTATTTACAACGCCAAGGAACACAACTGTTCCAATTGCGATTGGTAAATTCCATACTTTATCTAAATAGAAAAAATTAATCATTAAAGAACTAAAGTATAGCCCTAATGTTCCAATAATAGCTGGCCCATAAACAATTGTTTGCATCCAGCCTGATAAATATCCCCAAAAACTTCCATAAATCTCCTCTAAATACGTATACAACCCACCATTTTTCGGGATTTGCGCTCCTATTTCAGCTACTGTTAAACCGCTTGCTAACGTCAACAGACCACCAATTATCCAAGCAAGAATCGCCATATTAGAACTCCCCGAGTAATCTAATACGCTCCCTGGTTTCATAAACACACCAGACCCAATAATCGTTCCTACTACGATAGAAAGTGCTACCGTTAAACCAATTTTGTTCTTCTCATCATGATGCATGCTTCGTATCCTGGTTTAAAATTCTTATAAAAATCTATAAATTGTTGGCGAACCAAGTCAAATGCCAACTACCGAAAAGGAATCTCACCTTTTTCCTGTCCGTAAGGGTTGTGACCTTTTCATCCACCTATTGTGAAAGAATGACGGCAGGTTCCTGTTAGGAACGATCTGTCCTTGCATACTACCATTCATCCAAGTCAGTAGTATGCAAGAGGTTATAAGAAATAAACCAGTACCCCCCTTCTCATTTAAATTTTAAATACGAATTGTTGATTGTTCATATAAACAGTTTTGTGTAGAATGCTCCACAATTTCCAATTGTGATATTCTTTCCACGTTTGAATTGTTTGTAACCATTTTTTATATACTTTTTGCGTATTCTTTTTACTTTCTTCCATGGAAGCAACAAGAATACGCAGTTTTGTTGTAATTTGGTTTTTTAATAATAATATAATCTCTTTTGGTACTTGTTCTTGCAATTCTAATCCACGTCTTGCGATCGCGAATGCGGCTGCTTCATGAACGCTAATACCGAAATTTTTACTGTATTTTAATTTTCCAATCACACTTGTATAAGCGGGGTTTACTGTTTTAACAGAAAATCCGTTACGAAGAGACATACGAATTAAACTGTTCAACATCTTTTTATACGTAAATTGATGGAAATTACGATTACTGTATTTATCAGTATCATGAGATTGTTGAAACTTTAAATCTTCTAAAACAATTCCACCTACATTGTTTTCCAATAACCATGTTTTAATTTGTTGTACGATTTGTCCAATTATCGTTGCGCGTTTGTTTGTTGAAAACGCATTCAGATTGTGTAGATAAAAAATTTTTGAACCTTTAAAATTACCTTGTTTTGTACATAAACTAACTGCAATACGGTCCGGATTTACATCAATTCCTGCAATTACATCTGATTGTGGTGTTTCCTTGAAATCTAGTACACGACCTATTTCTGTTTCATCAAACGTAATATTTACATAAAATTCATTTTGTTTACGAATGATTTCTACACTATATTTTTGATGCTCTATAATCGGTTTTCCTTTTGGATTTACACCGATTTGCTTTCCCATAACGACATTTGTAATTTGATGATAAAAACGATATGGAATCATAATCGGAACTTTGATTCGTGGGCTTTTTGTTTTTCCATTTGTTCGTCCTAATGGATTTGCAATTTCTAACCATCCTTGCCCACAATCATCAACTGTAATGCGCATGTTCAAATTCCCTTTTTTGCTTTTATCTCCGCGAGAATATAATTGTCTTGTCCGCAAATCTTTCCATTCTTGATTGGATATCTTGTTTTTCATTCTTTCATAGAAATTTTTCCGTCCACCAAAAATAATAGGAGGTAATGTTTTATTTTTAATATGTTTTGCATACGTTTCAATTTTTTGTTCTAATTTTTGTTTTCGTTTTCTTAATCCAATTAGACAAGTTTCTAATGCAACTTGTTTAGGTCTTTTTTTGCCGCGTTCATAATCATCTATTTTTTGTAATGTCTTTTCTAACTTTTTTTGATTGTTTTCTAGGTAAACAGGAAGAAGTTCTTTTTGAGAGAAAAGGATCGTTTGCGCTTGTAAAATTGCATCTTCACAAAAACGTTTATTTAACAAATATTTAGGTTGTAGTTTTTTTATCAATTCTTTCTCGTTTTCGCCCTCAATCAAACGATTAAAACTATATCGTTTTGCACTTTCGAACGTACGGATCAAAGTAATTAAATCTTCCATTTGTTCTTTTGTAATAGAATTGATTTTACAAGTACGTGTTGTTTTCATCCTTCCCCCCCTTTTCATCACCTGAAAATATTATAGGTTGAATTCTGTAAAATATAAAACCTGTAATTGTAAATTTTTATAGTTTTTTATAGATTCTTATTTACTGTTATTACCTCCTTCCAATTCTAGTTTGATGCAAAAATGAAATAAAAAAACACTCCTCCCTAAAAAAGGGACGAGTGTTATATTCGTGGTTCCACCCTTGTTTCAATTCGCAAAGTAACACACTTCACCAATTTCTCAAGTCTAAAATAACGGTTTTTGCCGGCAAGCAATTACTAAATGTTCGTTCACTGCTGCAGTTCAGAGGTGGTAATCTATTTTTTCGTATTAGGAAGCTCACAGCCAAAGGCTTCCCTCTCTGAGAATCGTAAAAAATTGATCGTGTCCTCATCATCACTTCTTGATGTCGAATTTTGTAGTTATTGTTCATTATATTGAATTGTTAGAAAAAATCAATATATTTTTTATATAACATACGAAATTTTTCTCTTCTTATATTATAACAGAATTTACGACACTTCTCTAATTCCCTAAAAACGGGATAATTCATATAGGAGGTGCACCAATAATGATTGCTGTTTTTTGTATCATCGCTACATTTCTTTCTGTTCTATTCGCTATCATGCATCGGTACAAGTATCCTGGTTATAGCATTTTAGCGGTAGCTATTATACCAGCTGTTTCCTTCTATGTATTAGGTAAATATCAATATACAGAAGTATTTATCGGTTTTGCAATCTTCTACTGCGTCTTTGGATACATACTAACAATGAGAAGAATTTTATTAAATCATTAAACGGGACCGATTTCTACTTATAGAAATCGGTCCTCGCACATACCTTCCGGTTGCCCACACGAAAGATACGACTTCATTCAATTATTTCTCATCTGTTTTCATAAAAAACTTATGGTGCGGTAAATCAACATTCAATGCCTCTAATTGTTTCTTTTCATTGTCTAAAATCGCTTTTGCTTTTGTTTTTGTTGCCTCATCTACTCCTGCAAAGATGTCTTCATGCTTCTCTTTCTCTGGGAGTTTCACGCCTAACTTCGTTAATTCTTCTTTTGCTTGCTCATGCGTTAATTTACCGGACTTTTCTTGTTCAAAAATTGACTTCACTTTTTCTTTCGCCTGTTCATCTAAGTTAGCAAGCATATCTTTACGCTTACCCTTCTCCGGCATTTTCACGCCTAATTTCGTTAATTCTTCTTGCGCTTGTTCACGTGTTAATTTTCCGGATTTCTCTTGCTCTAAAATTGATTTCGCTTTTTCTTTCGTTTGATCATCTAATCCCGCAAACATTTCTTTGTGTTTACCCTTTTCCGGCAACTTCACTCCTAGTTTTGTCAATTCTTCTTTTGCTTGTTCTCTTGTTAATTTTCCAGACTTTTCTTGCTCTAAAATTGATTTCGCTTTTTCTTTCGTTTGATCATCTAATCCCGCAAACATTTCTTTACGTTTTTCTTTCTCTGGAAGCTTTACACCTAACTCCTCCAACTGTTTCTTTGTATCGTCCATAATTGTTTTTACTTTTTGTTTTGTAGCATCATCTAAATCTTTTTTCGCCGTTTTTGCAGACTGATCCACTGCTTGAGTATTCGTTGCCGCGAATGCCGGAATACCGACTCCTCCAATGATTCCGAATGATAAAGCACCTGCAATCGCTAAATACCCAACTGTTTTCTTCTTCATAGGAAATTTCCTCCTTCATATTTCTAATGCATGTACACTTTCGTATACAACGCCTATAGTAATGTTGGTTTCTTAACATTTCCTTAACGACTTAACAAAAAAAACACCGCTCATCCCGAGCGGTGTTTTTCTAAGCTTTTTGTAATTGTAATTCTTCACGTTCCATTATTCTTCTTAATACAATTGTTTGTGTCATTGTAAATAAGTTACCTGTTATCCAGTACAACACAAGACCTGATGGTGCCGCAAATCCCATAAATAAAATCATTGCCGGCATCATAATTTGCTGCATCTTTAGCATCTGTACTTGTTCTCCAGGTGTAATATTCGATTGGAAAACCTTCATTTGAATAAATGTCGTTAATGCTGCAATAATCGGTAATATATGATAAGGATCTGCATGTCCTAAGTTCACCCATAAAAACGAAGATGTGCGAATCTCTTCTGTTCGGCTAATCGCATAATACAAAGCAGAGAAAATCGGCATTTGTATAAAGATTGGCCAACAACCAGCAAGTGGATTCCAACCGCCTGATTTCATTAATTCTGACATTTCTTTTTGATACTGTTTTTGTTTTTCTAGATCTTTGCTTACATCACCGTATTTCTGCTTTAACTTCTGCAATTCAGGTTGCATTTTCTTCATTTTCGCTTGGCTACGATATTGCGAAACAGCTAATGGAATCATTGCTGAACGAATAACGAGCGTCATAATAATGATAGCAATCCCAAAGCTAGCTCCCGATATATGATGAGCAACAAATTGAATCATAAACGAGATTGGATATACAAAGTAATGATCCCAAATTCCCGTACTATGTGCATCAATTGGTGCTGCATTACTGCAACCAGATAAAACAAAAACAAGTAATAATGATAAACTAACGAGCACAGCTCGGTATGATTTTAACATGTTCATTCCTCCAATGTTTCGTAATTATTTAGCGAAACATTGGTGTATACGGACCGACCTCGTCATTCTCTTCACTTGATTCTTGTCTGCGTACAGAACGAATCATTCCATATTTATAAAAAATAGAAAATAGTGGTACATTCCCCGCACTATCTTCACATGTATCAACTAACGCAAATGCTCTTTGTCTACCGCTCGATGCTTGCTGACGCACAAAGCGAGAAACGTTAGCAAGGAAGAAAACTTCTAATAAACAAAGTGCTGTCGTTACAAACGATATATATAGAATTGCATCCTGCAATAAAAATTCCATCGCTTCACATCCTTAATAAGGTCATTTTAGCACATTCGGCAAACATTCTCTATTTCCTTTTATCGTCAAAAAAAGTATTTTGCATATTTTCTCAAGAAAATAATAATTGAGAAACATTGTATTCGCTTTCTTTAGTATATTCACACACATCAATGAATAGGCTTGATTTATTAGAAATTTATAAAATTTTTGCATTATAATAAAACTATTGCCAGTTTTTGAAAAAACCTTTATTCTCTTCTTGTAATCAAAAATGAATATGGAGATGAAACATACTATGGGTCAACTAGGAGACGCCGATTACGTTCCCGACACCGCCTTTTTATCCTTCCCAGCAGCTAAAACATTTCACTTAGAATTTATCATACAGTTGGTTGTTATTTTCGTAGCTTCTATTTTGTATGCAATTTCTATGAATATGTTCTTTATCCCGCATAACATGATTAGCGGTGGATTCGCTGGAGTAGGGATGATTATCGGTTATTTAATGCACTACAATATCGGTGCACTTATCTTTTTACTAAACATTCCTCTTCTTATTTTAAGTCACTTTTACTTAGGCAAGAAGACAACCTTTTTAACAGCGTACTTTGTAGCTGTATCATCGTTAGCGATGAACATTATCCCTGTACACCAAGTTTCAGACGATATTTTACTATCTTCTGTATTCGGCGGTGTAATCTGCGGAGCAGCCTCAGGAATCATATTCCGATTTGCTTCTTCAACAGGTGGATTTGATGTTATTGGATTGATTGTAGCGAAATATCGCGATGTTTCAATTGGAGCAATCATATTTGTATTCAACTTAATCTTACTTGTTGTAGCAGGATTTATTTTCGGATGGGATATTACACTTTATACGTTAATTAGTCGATTTGTAGTCAGCAAAGTGATCGATGCTGTGCATACGAAACATATAAAATTAACGATAATGACAATTACAGAAAAAGGCGAGGAAATAAAAAGCGCCCTACTACATCACGGCATACGTGGCGTGACAATGGTAGATGCTGTCGGCGGCTATACAAACCATAAGAAAAAAATGATTTACACTGTCGTGACTCGCTATGAGTTAGGCGAAATGAAACGTATTATCCGTCAAGTGGATAACAAAGCATTTATGAACATTACTGAAACAGTTGAAATTGTCGGCCGTTTCAAACGCATATAAAAAAGGTCAATACATGAAAGGGCATCACATATTATATGTGATGCCCTTTGTTATTCCACTCACGCACCTTTTAGCATAATACAATCACTACGTTTATTACTACAAATCGGAGGATAGCATTCCATATACAATACTGTCTGTCCATTCATCTTTATTCCAGAAATCTTGTATGAAATGTGCTTCCTTTCTCATACCTATTCGTTCACACAATTTTTGTGAAGCTGTATTACGTGCATCAAGATTAGCTTGTATACGATGTACATTACATTCATGAAATAATTTAAATACCAAACGACTTACTGCTTCTGTTGCCAAACCTCTCCCAGCTACTTCATTTGAAAAACTATAACCAATCTCAACAGTGTCTCTCATATTTGTGTACCATACGGATAAATCACCAACTACCTTAGTTTTGTATATAACCGCCAAACTTAATATTGAGTCTTTAGTAAGTGCATTGTTTGCTAGCTTCTTATTAAATCTTTCCTGCATGTCTTCATAAGTCCACTTATTATGTAATAGGAACTTACATGTATCCTCACTATTATAAATAGCAAATACATCCTGTAAATCAGTACTTTTAAAAGGCCTAATTATTAATCTTTCTGTTGTGAACTCCAAGTTAACTCTCCTCCCTTACATTACATGCATGCCATAAAACATTTTTTATCATATTTAAGTCTACTTAGATCTCACCTTGATTACATATTTCATCAAAATAAATGAAACTCCTTCTTCTACTAAACCGCACCGTTAATGGTATTTCCTTGCGTTTTTTATTTTTTACACTTATTACAAAATCAGATAATTCTATTATTATGTCTCTAAATGTGTTATAATGAAAACAGACTCACAAAAAAAGAGTATATAGACTTGGAAGTTTCTCATATTTTACAAACAAAAAGAAACGAGCAGTCAGGTATATTTCAGACACCATACACGTAACGGTTTAAATAACCGATCATCTTAGTTACTCTTCAATGATCTTTTTATAAAAAGATACGTACAATTAAAACTCACTTCAATATACTATACCTACCTTTTTGACTTCCAAATCATCTTATTACATAAGGAGATGAACATATGAATCAATATATACGATATACAATAGCTGTCCTGTTTGCTATTATCGGCGGAACAATCTGCTTCTGGACAAACACTCAGCTTGGAGAGAATATCATTTTTAATGGAATCGAAACACTTGTAAGCGCTTCAATTTTAGGTGGATACATTTTCTTCCTCTTTAATCCAGAAGAAAATGCGCAAAAAACAATGTTATTAACAATGATCGGAATTGTCGGCGGATGTATTTCCTACTCAATGACTAACTATACATTACCACTTCAATTAAGCTCAGCTTTCTTCCACGGTCTATGGACTTGGTTCATTGCCTTCTGTCTAGCAGATGTATTCAACCTATTACAAGACAACGAAGAAGAAAACGGTCGCCAAATTGAAAGTAACTCGTAAGCTGGAAGAGATTCTTCCAGCTTTTTTTATGTTGGTTTGCAGACCCCGTCACCATAATAAAAAGAAGCTACTCTACAGCAACTCCTTCCCTATATACCCCATCTGGTAATCGCCGAAATATATCAGCGATTTTTCAAATATATCGACGATTTCTCCACTTATATCAGCGATTTTTTCATTATATCGACGGTTCGACACAGGATATCGACTTACCGACAATTTTCGGCAATCTATTTATACTCTATACCCCGCCACTACAATAAAAAGAAGTTACCCTCACGGCAACTTCTTTTCCATATACCCCATCCAGTACCAACCAGATTATATCAGCGATTTTTCAAATATATCGACGATTTCTCCACTTTTATCGGCGATTTTTTCATTATATCGGCGGTTCGACATAGGATATCGACTTACCGACATTCTTCGACAATCAAGACGCTCAACATACCCTATCCCCCAAGCAATTTACTGCCGAACTCTACGATTAAAAAGATAATTAATAAGATCGCGAGTATTTTTAATGCTAC
This sequence comes from Bacillus sp. A01H, assembly GCF_045277205.1. Lineage (NCBI taxonomy): Bacteria > Bacillati > Bacillota > Bacilli > Caryophanales > Bacillaceae > Bacillus > Bacillus sp. A01H. The sequence continues at coordinate 5,097,105 of NZ_CP117702.1, forward strand.
ATATGCCACTTTAAAAACAACATAAATGAGCAAGACGATTAAAATAATCGTTAAAATTTCCATCTAGAATTCCTCCAAGCTTTGCTCTTCTTATCTTATTTTACTCGCCCCACACTTTTTATGGAACGGCATAAGAAGACATAGAAAAAAGAGGTTACCTCACCCATCGTAAGATACCCTCTTCTTTAGCTGCTCAAACTATTCTCTCTCTAATTGTAAATATCCCATTCCACTCTTCTCAGCGCTCTTCAATTCTTTATCAGCTTTCCTCATATAAGTACGAGATGCTTCCATATCGCCCTCTAAATATTTAATAATTCCTTGTGTGCGATAATATCCGTTTAGGTCCATTTTTGTAATAGCCTTCCCATGTTCCCTCGCTTCTTCTAAAGAAAGACTATCCATCTCATAAAGGGCTTTATATAAAAGGTACCAACTATGAAAACTACTAACGAAAAACTTATTTTCTTTCGTTACAGGTAGTTGAACAATTTGTTTTATATACGGTACAGCTCTTTCCATTCCCTCTTGATCCGCACGAGCCAAAAAGACGAGCATAAGTCTACTCATTATCTCTCTTATCCCTTTATTCTCTTTTATTTTTTCCTCACTCAGTTCTACCAATCTTTCATCCCAATCTCTCGGTCTTTTATAACTAAATAACTCACTCGATATTTGAATCTCATATAAATGATTTCTAGCTCTTTCATCATCTTTAATTAAAATAAGAAATTGCATACCATCACTCATAAGCGTTCCTTTTATCGGCACAATTGTAACTGCAAAGATTGCAAAATGGAAAAAGGAAAAATATAAAAGATATTGATAATAACTCACCATATATATGTAACCTGAAGTAATACCAAATAATAAACTCGTAATCGGTCCACCTAAAGTAAGCCATGCCCACTTTTTCGAAAGGTTCGGTGTCTCTATAGAAGGCGGTACTAGTGTTGCAACGCCTCCAAAGTACGCCCATAATTTATTTTCTCGAATGCGTACTTTCCCCTTCTCTTTTTGAACAGTAATGGGTCCTACTGTCATAAATTTAAAATTCAAACCACCTATTACACCGAATACTACATGCCCTAGCTCATGAATGGCTAATACTAACAATGAAATTCCAACTATTGCCCATAGGTTCAAAATTACTTCTAATTTCCCAGTTCGGATTACTCCGTATAAAATGGACAAAACTAACGCCGCCGTCATAGTACCAGCTGGCCTTCTTAAAATATCCACCTTTTTCTCCCCTTAATAAATCATTTTTCTATGCATTTCGTACATATATGTTCCAACATGTAAAACCCAAACGAACGAAATCATAATGACCATAAAATAATCTTTCCCATCTAAAAGTACATAAGCAATTGCCACTAACCATGCACAGGCAAGTGTCATATTTGTATATTGATATGCCTTATATCCCGCCTCATGAACAATTTGTTTTTGTCCTTCATCTGCATTCTTTGCCCACATTTCCATTGACTGAGAATACGTAACACTCTGTTCTGGATATAAAGCGTTATACCTTTTCCTCATTACAGACCCTAACCAAGTTATAGCAATAAAGCACACTGTAGATACCACAATACTTACACTAACAAAGAGCAAGCTCCCTTCTTTTGTATACGTTCTATAAAACGCAATAACTGAGCAAACAAACCATGATGGAATAATAATTTCCATTACTCGAAAATAAATAAGCACTATCCCTAACCTTCGTCCCTTAACATTTTCTTCTTCATCTTTCGTTTGTGCGAGTACTCTTGTACGCTTCCAAATATAATATATAGCTATTACGCCAAATAAACTCATCATGCCAATGCTAATAACAGGGGATATTTTACTAGTTCCCTCTGTTGCATTATCCCCTACTACATACCCTATGAACCCGCCACATATCACTCCTGCTAACAGCTTCAGTATAGCCAACATTTTCCCCTTTACTTTACCCTTCACCATCATCTTCCCCCTCCACTAACGTAAATATTTCCTCCACCGGTACATTGAAAATTTGTGCGATTTTTAACGACAATACGATAGATGGTGCATAATCCCCGCGCTCAATTAAACTAATCGTTTGCCGCGATGATCCAATCGCTTTCCCCAAATCCCCTTGTGATAAACGATGCTTTGCTCGCAATTCCCTCACTCGATTTTGAAGCTTCATATCTTCCCTCTTTTTCATTTATTTAATTAAAATTGTAAATAATATCCTTATTTTTGTCAATTATAATTGTCATTTTGACGTTAATAATTGACAATATAATCTATAAATTTTTAAACAGGTAAACAAAAACTTATTAAAATAAAAAAGGCAGTGCTTCTGCACTGCCTTCCTAAATTCTGACATAGAATGGATTCCATATTAACTTGCGTTTTGTAATAATGCTCGTTTTAACTGTTTACGGAAACGAACTCCTAACGTAATTGCTACAATCGCAATCACTCCAAAAATAATTTTACCGATATGACCTTCTAGCGCTCCAAAAATATCATGTAAATTGCCGCCTAGCCAGTAACCACCGATTAAGAAGAATGATACCCAAAATAGAGCACCTGAGTAAATTGTAATTGCAAAACGGCGGAATGGTAAGTTAATAATTCCCGCAAAGTATCCTGTAAAGTGACGTACACCAGGAATAAAGAAACCGATAAAAATCAAGAAGTATCCATACTTATCAAACCACATTCTTGTTAAGTTGATTTTTCTTTGTGTTAAAAATACGTATTTCCCATACTTTTGAACAAAGGGCATTCCTAATTTATTTCCTAAAAAGTATTGGATCGTCATTCCTACACTTGTCCCAATGAAGGATAGGATAATTAAAATCGGTAAACTTAAATCACCCTTATGTGCTAAAAATCCCGCATATGCTAACGTTGGCTCTCCCGGAAACGGAAGTGCAATATATTCTAACAGCAAGCCGACAAGTACAACATAGTACCCGTATTGCTGAAATAATTCATGAATCCATTCCATGTCATCTCTCCTTTCAATCACGTGCAACTTCTTACTAATATTGTATAAAAAAATTGTCGAAATAACTATCACAATAGCTTACATTTTTATTACATTTTTGTAAGGCTCTCACTAAACTTTTCCGTTCTTTATTTACTTTCATTTTCAGACAACTTAACAAGTATATAACGTGAGAAACCAGGGCCTTAACATGCATTTTTTATCCATTTTTTAACACTTAAAAATCGTTATATTTTGTTCTTAATAAAAAACCACTACAAACTCATACGAACTTCATATTAGCTTCATATACGTATTGTAAGATTATATCGGAATTTGTTTAAAAATTTAACTAATATATGACTAAACATTAATTTGAATAAATATTAATCGCTTTTCGAAATTGAAAAAAGGATGAATACGAAATGGAAGCTTATAAAATGCACGATTTTATTAATACAAATGTTGAATCTCACCAAAATGAAACCGTTTTTAATTTACACATATGTGAAACAAATGAATTTGACGTAAGTTTAACAAAGTCTACAACACTGTCTTTTATCGTTTCAAAAAAGAACATTAAGATTGTTACGAAAAAATGGATTAATTCAAATCAAGAAAGCATGATTGGCAAAAGCTACATCATTCCAACGAAAGCTTTTCACTACTTCTTACCAATTATTTCTGAAACGGAAGATGAATTAAATATTCAAGTTCAAAGTTTTGGACTACATGGTGAACTTTTATTAAATGAAAGATTACTTATTGATAAAAACAACAAACACAATGCCAAAATTACTACTTTCTTTGAAACATTAGATGAAAATGTAAATAAAGTATTACGAGGATTGCAAATTCATTGTATGTAAGACTATTACAATAGTAAAAAGGAGAATAAAATGAAAAAACTATTATTAAGCGCACTATTATCATTAGGAGTTTTAACTATTCCATTCACAACTACTGAAGCAGCTACAACGAAAGATCAACTGATTGTAAACACGCAGTTAAATAAAATGGATTATTATCAAAACGGAAAATTCATAAAAAGTTTTACTGTCGCTACTGGAAAAGCATCTACTCCTACACCTAAAGGTACTTTCCAAATCGTAAATAAAATTAAAAATCGTCCTTATTACACAGGCAAAATTAAAGGCGGCGATCCACGTAATCCGCTTGGTGACCGTTGGCTCGGACTAAACATGGCAGGAACTTACGGAACAACTTATGCGATTCATGGTACGAACAATAATCAGGCAATTGGTAAGTGGACAACACTAGGTTGTATTCGTATGTATAACAATGATATACACTGGTTATTTGAGCGTATTCCCCAGCAAGCTACTGTCACTGTAAAATAACCTCAAAGCGCGATTTACATGTAGCCAAGAATTTTATGTCTTGGCTTATTTTATTTCTTCATTTACAGTAGCAAAACAACTGTATTTACATATATAATAGGAATAGATTGTGTTAGGTAACATCCAAACATTGATAAACATGGATATTAAAATTATACAGTTATAATATTTTATAAATTTTACAATACATACTATAATAGAATTACTGTAATTCTTAAATATTCAGTTTCACTAAACAACTCCCCTTGCTACTTTCATGATTATTTTATGGCGGGGGCTTATTATATGTATAAACAATCTGAGTCATCGAAAAAATGATGAATTCGAATATTGCAGTTAAAAGCGTTATTTAGGAGGTGTTACTATGACGCATATACTGGTGATTGAAGACAACCCAGATATACAAGAACTAATTCGTGAATTTCTAATGGCACAAAACTTTACTGTTGATGTCGTTGGTGCTGGAACAGAAGGTATACTTCTTTTCCAAAAAAATTCATACGATCTTGTCCTCCTTGATGTGATGTTACCAGATATAGATGGCTATAGTATTTGTAAAATTATGCGAGGACAATCTGATGTACCAATCATTATGTTAACAGGCTTACATAATGAAGAAAGTGAAATTAAAGGATTTGAATTAGGTATTGATGACTATATTACGAAACCGTTCCATTACACCGTATTTATTAAACGTGTAGAAGCTGTATTAAGAAGGGCAGCAACGAAGGAAGCCGAAGCTGCGACTATACTACAATTCCATGAATTGATGTTAAATTCTACAGCATACGCCGCTTATGTTCATGGTAATCAAATTGAATTGACAACAAAAGAATTTGAAATTATTTATACTTTACTGCAAAATCGAGGAAAAGTATTATCAAGAAGTGATTTGTTGAATAAGGTATGGGGCTATGAACATTATGGTGATGTAAGAGTTATAGATACACATATTAAAAACTTACGAAAAAAATTAGGAATTCCTTATATTAAAACGGTGAAAGGCATTGGCTACAAAATCGAATCGTAGCAAAGACAACATCACCAAAAATATTTTCATCAAAACCTTATTATTTTGTATTCTTTTATCACTTTGTCTTTATCAAGTTATTTACTTCTTAGCTTCAAACTACGATAAAGAACGTTTTGCGAAAGAAAATGGAACGCATACTACAGAACAAGCGGATTCAGATAAACAAAACGATCAAAGTAAAACGAATCAAAATAAAGCTGTATCACAGGGGGACATGTTTAATTTCCAATCTGCTATTATAGATTATAATTCTCTCTCTACAGCTATCAATCACCTTTTGCAGCCTAGCCAAACTGCAAAAGCAAAAGAACATGCTCAAAATATTTCGGGGGAAAATAGCACTTCTGCTCCATCTACAGAAATGGAAAAGCAAGTCGCTACTAATGATGCCTTACATAAACAAAATGCAGCAAGTAAAGCAAATGATGCACAAGATAATCCAAAATTAACAGATGTACTGCAGCAATTAGCTCCACATATTGGCGCAACAATGCTTGCACTCTCTCTGCTCGGATCTTTAATTTATGCAAAACTAATTGCTAAACCTTTTCAATATATGAGTGATGCTTTAAAAGATATTATGAATCTTGATTTCTCAGATAAAAAGCTACTCAACAAAAATACGGATCAAACAGATTTTAATTTACAAGTAGCTGCTTCACAAATACCAAATATAGTGAAGAATTTACATGCAAGCAATCAAGATTTAAGAAATGAACTCAAAAAGGAACAACAATTAGAACAATCTCGTAAAGAATTTATGTCTATGGTTTCCCATGAATTAAAAACACCAATCGCAGCCGTTATGGGACAACTAGATGGCATGATTCACGGAATTGGAGCTTATAAAGATAGAGATAAATATTTAAAACGTTCCTATGAAATGATGCAAGACATTAACATATTAACGGAAAAAATGTCGGAATTATCCAAAATACAAAACCCTCAATTTAAACCTGATTTAAAAGTTATCTCATTAACTAATATTATTGAGGATGTTATGAAGAAAGTAGATTATTTCGTATCTGTAAAGCAGTTAAATGTTCAATCTAACATTAAACAAGATGTACAAGTTTTAGCTGATCCTAAATTTATTCAAACTGCCATTTTTAACATTATTTCAAATGCAATTCATTATACAATTGACCATCAGCATGTATATATAAAGCTTTATGAAAAGCCAAACGGTTACGCATTAGAAGTATTAAATACAGGTTCACAAATAGATGAGGATAAACTTGCTCATTTATTTGAGCCATTCTATCGCGCAAACCCTGACAAACACGGCTTAGTACAAGGTAGTGGTCTTGGGTTATACATTGTAAAACAAATACTAGATAAACATCAATTTCCTTATGGTATACAAAACACGCCTCAAGGTGTAAAATGTTCTATTGTATTCCCAAAAGCAATGTAAAAACCTACTACAATTTCATATCCCAAATTCATACTTCGTATGAGTGGCGGAATTTTGTAGAGTATATGACTCTGTTTCGTTCGCCCGTTATCCTTATTTGGATAGCGGGCGTTTTTTATTATGTAAAAGGAGGATTTTCATGGAGAAATTTAAGTATTCATTACTCGTTTTATTCGGAGCTTGTAGCTACGGCGTACTTTCAACTATTTTCAAACTCGGATTCATTAATGGATTTTCAGCACATCAACTATTAGGAGGACAATATGTCTTCGGATGGATTGGTCTTCTCCTGCTCGTTCTTTTCGTTTCACGTCATAAAGTAACAAAAAAGCAATTCTTTTCCTTACTAACAGTTGGCTCAACGATGAGTATGACCGGTATCTTCTACGCTATTTCTGTAGAAGAACTACCAGCATCTATCGCTGTCGTTCTACTTTTCCAGTTCACATGGATTGGTGTCGTTATTGAAGCAATTGCAAACCGAACATTTCCAAGCCGTGAGAAAGTTATATCTATCATTATTTTATTTGCTGGAACATTGTTTGCAGGCGGTGTCTTTGAAGGTCTCGGACAAAACTTTTCCACGAAAGGTATGATCTTTGGTCTATTAGCCGCTGTCTCTTTTTCATTCTATGTTTTCGCCAGTGGGCGTGTTGCTACAGAAGTTCCGCCTTATACGAAAAGCTTTCTTATGACAACAAGCGCTACGCTTATCGTATGCCTATTCTTCCCGCCAACCTTTTTAACAGACGGTGCTTTGCAAGCTGGCCTATGGAAATATGCTTTCTTCCTCGGATTATTCGGCGTTGTCGTACCTGTCATTTGTTTTTCGATTGGCGTACCGAAAGTAGGAACAGGACTTGGTACAATACTAGGTGCAGCTGAATTACCAACAGCCATTATTGCTTCTATTACACTTGTACATGAAGTCGTAACGTTCATGCAGTGGATTGGGATTATCGTTATATTACTTGGGATTTTCACTCCTCAACTTCTTACAGCTAGGAAAGAAAAAAAACGTAATCGCGTGTATAGTGCTTAAAAATATTAACTTGCTTATAAATGGAAATAAAGTTACAATGTGGTATAATTTCAAATCTATTTGGAGGTATAAATGACTATTTTAAGCGTAGCCTTTTTTGCCATTATGTGTATCTTCTTCCTAATAAGATATATGAAAGAAAAGAAATTTTACGATTTGCTCCTCATTCCCATTTGCATATATGCTGGGGCAGTCAAAACCCCTCTGGTGGAGTACTTAAACTTTAATACCACATTCAAAATAACATATGATATTGCAGCTATTATTCTTGTAATCCTTGCCATGCTTTTCTTCTTAAAGGATAAGAAAGAGAATCCTACTGCATAACAAAAGACCTTTCATTTACTTGAAAGGTCTTTTTCTCTATCTCACTTTACCGCTCCATATAGCTTTTCTAACTCACGCTCAATTTGTTTTACATCGATTCGTTCAAATAGTGGTTGCACGCTATCAATTCTACTTGGCAACGTATGTTGAGGCTCCCAATTTCGGTTCACAATCGATAATGTGTTTCTAATTCTTTCACTTGAAAATGGTAAAAACGGTTCAAGGAGATTTGCAAAATTAGCGATTAGATAAACACAATTATAAATCGTTTCTTCGCATGAAACTGGATCATCCTCCCTTTGTTTCCAAGGCTGCCTCTCATCAAAGTATTTATTTGCAAAACGTACTGCATCAAATATTGATTCTAGCGCTACCTTAAATTTAGTTTGCTCAATCGCCTCTCCTACATGTTTATATAATCCTTCTACTTTATCTTTCAGCTCTACATCAATACTTCCTTTCGGCACGATACCACCATAATATTTTTCAATAAACTTTAATGCCCGGTTCACAAAGTTCCCGTATGCACCTAATAATTCACTATTATGACTGTAAATAAATTCTCGCCACGAAAAATCAGTATCGCGATTTTCTGGTGCGTTGACGGTTAAAAAGTAACGAATAGAATCTGGATCATAGCGTTCTAATATGTCAGGCACCCATACCGCCCAGTTTTTACTTGTAGATAATTTTCTTTTTTCCACTGTTAAATATTCATTTGAAACGATATGACGAGGAATTGCCCCTTCTCCTATTCCAAGCAATACCGCTGGCCAAATGACGGAATGAAATGGAATATTATCCTTTCCGTGTACATAATATGTTTTCGCTTCGCTATCCCAAAACTCTTGATCATCTTCCCCTGTTTTTTCAGCCCAATGTTTACTCGCTGAATAATAGCCTGTCACTGCTTCAATCCATACGTAAATTTTCTTATCTTCATACCCTTCTACTGGAATTGGTACCCCAATTGGTAAATCACGTGATACAGCCCTATCTAGTAATCCTTCCTTTACATATCTCTCTGTTAGTTGAATCGCATTGTCGCGCCATGTTCCTGTTTGTTTGGCGTTTTCTACAGCCGTTTTGATTTGCTCCTGAAATGTATGCAATGCAAAATAGAAATGCTCTGTTTCCTGTACGGATGGTGTACTACCACATAACTTACATTTCTTTTCTAACAAATCGAGTGGATCTAAAATAGCTGAACACGCATCGCATTGATCTCCTCTTGCTGCTTCATGGCAATGCGGACATATCCCTTCTACATAACGATCAGGTAAAAATTGTGTACACGTTTCGCAATATGCTTGTTCCACTGTTTTTTTATAAATATGTCCCTCTTCTAATAAACGTAAAAAAACATTTTGAACCGTTTCATGATGGTGCTCACTATCTGTACGTGTATAGCAATCATACGTAAAACCAAGGCTACGAAAACATCGCTGGAACTCTTCATGATACTTATTAGCAATCTCCTTCGCCGTCACACCTTCTTGTTTTGCCCGAATTGCAATTGGTGTTCCATTACAATCACTTCCCGAAACATACAACACATTCTCACCTTTTGCCCGATAATAACGTGCTAAAATATCTCCAGGTAACAAACTCGCAATATGTCCAAGATGTAACGAACCATTTGCATACGGCCAAGCGCCTCCAATAAAAATACTCATCTTACATTCCTCCTTTAAAATATAAAAAGCCCCGCCCTTATCTAAAAAAAGATAAGGGCGGGGCTGTATAAACAGTCGCGGTACCACCTTATTTCGCCAATTACTCACATAATTAGCCTTAACAAGTACGGAGCTATATGCTCTTATACTGTGGTTTTGATAACGAGTACCAACTCTCGTCGTCGCCTACTATTATCATTTGATAAGTTCAGGACGAAGCTCAAAGGCCATTGTTCAAATGAATATTCTTGCTTCTTCTCAGCTACCGAAGCTCTCTGGAAAGAATGTGTTCATCCTACTTTTCCTTTTCAACGCTTTTACGTATAACACGTATTTTACGACTTAATAACAGAAAAATCAAACTTTTATCCAAAAAGAAAAGGAAATCCCATCCCCCTGCCGAATACCTATACGTTCACAAAAGGAGTGATATAATTGAATCAAAAACAACTAAGCACACGTAATGAAAAAAGCTGGAATGCAGCTGCTTATGAAGCTTGGACGAATCGTCACGGGGCACCAGCTGATTATGCGAAAAAAATCTTAGAAGACCCTATGCGTGAGGTAGATCACTATTTACCTTACATACAATCTCCGAAAGGAAAACGTATTATTAATTTACTCGGGTCAAAAGGAAATAAAGCTGTTGCTCTCGCTCTTTTAGGAGCTGACGTAACAGTTGTTGATATTTCAGCAAGTAATGCAAAATATGCAAATGAACTTGCGGACGCAGCCGGTGTCTCTATCGAATATGTCGTTTCTGATGTATTACATGTGCAGCTCTCCGAATCATTTGATATCGTATTGCTGGAACTCGGTGTACTCCATTATTTTTTAGATTTAAAACCGCTCTTTCAAAAAATTGCTACTTTACTTAAAGAAGATGGAATGCTAATCCTTCGTGACTATCACCCTGTTTATACTAAATTATTAGGAGTCGACCACCCATCATTTCGAGCAAATGGAAATTATTTTGATGAAGAATTGATTGAAGATTATGTTGCTTATAGCATCCTTCTTACAGAAGCGCAGAAAGAATCGTTACCTAAAACAACCATCCGTCGCTGGACGCTAGGAGAAATTGTTACAACACTTGCAGAAGAACATTTTAAAATTGAAAAACTAGTTGAAGAACACGGGCCTCATCAAAGATGGGTCTTCCCTTCTACTGCACCGGAAGGAATGGAAGAGCGTGTACCGGGTCTCTATACATTAATTGCGACAGCATGCAAAAAAGGATCCCTTCACGGATAGGATCCTTTTTGCATGCTCACGCATATAAGTTGAGGTTGGAGATTACCATAATTCTGTAGAATAGGACACAAGATATTTCAACATTTCGTCTCTGACTTACGTCGTCAAAAAGGGGTATGACCAACATAACGAAGAGTAATGTCTTAGTTGATACTGATAATCGTTATCAACTAATTAGAAGTATACATGATGTTATTTCAAATTACAATAGCATTTCTCATTTTTATTGATGAATTTTTTGATATACAAATGTATACATTTTAAGAACATTTACTCATATCAATCTGCCATATTCCATTATCTGCTATAATTTTTATTGAACAGATTAATAACTTCATAATGATGTTTTTATTAATTCTGCTCTAAATATTTATAAATTATAATAAACAGTTTTTAAAAGGCAGGGGTAACGATGAAATATGTTAGTATTCGAAAAAAACTACTGTTCACACTCTTAAGCATTTCTTCTTTATTTAGCATTGCTCTTATTGTTATTCTTTCATTCGCTATAAGCCAAGCGAGCGAAATTGAAACGTTAAAAAATGATGTTTCCAAAAGAGCAACCATTTTAAAAGAACGTGGCGATTGGTTCCAAGCACAAGTTGCTGGTTTACAAGAATATTTACTGTCACATGATCAAAAAGGATTGGATAAATTCAACCGAGAAGGAAAAAAACTAGCTGATACGAGAGAAAAAGTAACCAGTGATAAAAAACTTTCGGAAGGAATGAAAGAAGCCATTTTAATGGGAGGAAAATGGCGAAGCGTCATAGATAATGAAGTCCTCCCTCTCGCTCGCGAAGGAAAATGGGACGAAGCATCCAAAATCGCTTTAGCTCAAACCGATTATGTAAATGACCTTTTAAGTCGTTTTACGAAATATGCAAATGAAGAAAATGATAAGCGTGACGCATTAATTGCCGACGTGGAGTCTTCTTCATCGCTTATTCAATATATTATTTTCTTATCACTTATTGCATGTACAGTAACGTCTATTTTATTAGCATGGTGGTTCTCTGGTAAGCTCGTTAAACCGATACGACAAATTGATGAGAAATTAAAAGAATTAGCTTCGCAAGATGGTGATTTAACTGCTAGATTGCATGTAACGAGTAAAGATGAAATTGGTGATATCGCCAATTCCTTTAATCAAATGCTCACTAATTTACAACGTATAATAAAACAAGTGCAACAAACATCAACAAGTGTAAAAGAAGCATCTGAAAATGTGTTTATCGAAACAACTGCTTCTATGGAAAATACGGCCAAAACTGAAGAGACTATGAATGCTCTTGAGCATAATATTCGTTCACAAGTTTCCAGCATCGAAGAAAGTTCAACTGCAATGGACGATATGGCAACAAGTGTTCAACGTATTGCAGAATCCGCCTCTTCTGTTGCTAGCCTAGCTGTTACTACTTCAGAAAAAGCTGATAGTGGGAATAAAGTCATTGAGAAATCTATTACACAAATGCATACCATTAATGAAGCTGTGAACGCTACATCACAAGTAGTAGAACGACTCATTACACATACAAATCATATTGATACTGCACTTCAATCTATTTCTAATATCGCGGAACAAACGAATTTACTCGCTTTAAATGCTTCCATTGAAGCGGCTCGTGCTGGTGAACATGGAAAAGGCTTCGCTGTTGTTGCCGATGAAGTACGAAAGCTTGCTGAACAATCTCAGCTAGCAGCAACTGATATTAACCATTTACTTCATCAAATTCAAGCAGATACAAAAATAGCAAATGAAATGATGACGCAAGGTCAATCAGAGGCTTCTGAAGGCATTACAGTCATTCGTACTGCTGGATCTTCATTCTCAGAAATTGTTAACCACATTAACAAAGTTTCTACACAAATGCAGGAGGTGTCTGCAACTGCTGAAGAAATGGCCGCAAGTTCTGAAGAAATGAACGCAGCTTTAAATAACATCGCTTCTATTTCAAATGAGGTTGCCGCCGAAACATCACAAACAGCAACTTCAGCTGGTGACCAAGTAACCAAAATGAGTGTCGTTGCTAAAAAAGCATCTGAAATGAAAACGACTGTACAAGAACTTGAAGTTCTCGTTTCTCATTTTAAAACAAATGCTTAAGGTGAAAAAAGAGAGATTTACAATCTCTCTTTTTTCACTTTAAAATATCTCTTTCTATCTCTCATTCCGTCTGCTATAATTCCTAAAGGAAAGAAGAAAGCTTTATTCCAGACGGAGTAAAGCTTTCTTTCAATTTTTCACATTAATTAATTCTAATACTATGATTTCACAAAGGAGGATTTTATTATATGAGTTTTATTAGCATTCGAAAAAAACTAATGTTCATGATGGGAACGATTTGCGCTTTATTTGGAATCGCCTTAGCTTTTATTTTATTTTTTGCCATTGATCAATCTCGTCAAGCTGAAGCATTACAAAAAGAAATTTCTCCTCTAGCAACACAATTAAAAGAGCGCGGGGATGCTTATCAAGTACAGCTCTCTGCTTTAAGAGGTTATTTATTACAACATGATCAAGTTGAATTTGACAAATTTAACGAAATGAGTAAACTTCTTGAAGATAAGAAGGATGAGCTTCTTTCAAATCCTAATCTTTCTCAATCTGTGAAAAGTACAATGGAATCAGGATTGGCTTGGAGAAAATTTATTGAAGAAAAAGTTTTCCCTCTTGCAAAAGAACAAAAGTGGGAAGAGGCCCTGCAAGTAGCTTATGCAGAAAATGGTACTGTTTATAAAGTAATTGGTGACTTCACAAATTACAGTAATGAACAAGCTAAGTTACGTGATCAATCTATTAAAAAAATTGATCAATCTTCACTACAAATTGAATATGTTGTTTTCTTATCACTTGTTATTTGTATTATTGTAGCTATGATTCTTGCATGGTGGTTCTCAGGTAAACTTGTAAAACCAATTCAACAAATTGATAGTAAACTAAAAGAATTATCATCTCAAGAAGGTGACTTAACAGCCCGCCTACAAGTAAACAGTAATGATGAAATTGGTACGATCGCAACATCATTTAATAAAATGTTAGAAAACCTACAACATATCATTAATCGTGTTCAAAAAACATCTGTAGAAGTACAAAACGCTTCTGAAAACATGCTAGAAAAGACGAATATATCACGCGAGGCAACGATAAAAGTTCAAAGCACAATGTCCAACTTAAATGAGAGTATTCAATCACAAGCCGCTAGCATGGAAGAAAGCTCAACTGCAATGGACGATATGGCAGTAAGTGTTCAGCGCATTGCTGAATCTGCCACATCTGTAACTGAACTTGCTGTAGCTACATCTGAACAAGCTAACGATGGAAATACTGTTATTCAAAAATCCGTTTCACAAATGACAACGATACACGACGCTGTAAATGCTACGTCAGAAGTGGTCGAACGTCTAATCACCCACACGAAATATATTGATACAGCTGTACAATCTATTTCTAATATCGCGGAACAAACAAACTTACTTGCTTTAAATGCATCTATCGAAGCAGCTCGTGCTGGCGAACAAGGAAAAGGCTTCGCTGTCGTAGCTGACGAAGTTAGAAAACTTGCTGAACAATCTAAAACTGCTGCAACAGATATTAACCAATTACTACATCAAATTCAACAAGACACTGAAACTGCGAGCTCTATGATGTCACAAGGCCGTTCGGAAGCATCTGAAGGCATTCATGTCATTCGTGAAGCTGGCAATTCTTTCACAACAATTGTGGAGCAAGTAAATAAAGTATCTACTCAAATGCAAGACATCTCAGCAACTGCTGAAGAAATGGCTGCAAGTGCTGAAGAAATGAACGCTTCACTGAATAACATCGCTTCTATTTCGACTGAAGTATCTAGTGAAACAGCGGCAACAGCACAATCTGCTGAGAAAAAAGTCGTTACGATGAATGAGATGACACAAACAGCTAAACAAATGAAACAAACAGTTGAAGAATTAGATCAACTCGTATCTCATTTTAAAACTGAATAGCCATTCCAAAAATATTCCTCTTCCAAGAGGAATATTTTTTTGAGCTCATTTCCTGCACTTTATGTATATATCCGTTATAATGAGAATCGATATCATTAATATGTAGGGGGTGCTACACATGTCACAACAAGCATTTGAAGAAAAGTTATATGCAAACTTAGAAGCTGTTATTGACCCTGAACTCGGTGTTGATATTATTAATCTTGGATTAGTTTATGACGTTACAGCAGATGAAAATAATAATGCTGTCATTACGATGACTATGACTTCTATCGGTTGTCCAATGGCTGGGCAAATTGTATCAGACGTAAAAAAAGTATTATCAACGAACGTACCTGAAGTCAATGAAATAGAAGTAAATGTCGTATGGAATCCGCCCTGGTCTAAAGAACGTATGTCACGTATGGCGAAAATCGCATTAGGTATTCGCGACTAAATACAGAAAGACCTGACATCCTAGTCAGGTCTTTTTCTCTTATTATTTTACGCCTACTGCATCATAAGCTTTCGTTACAGCTTGTACAGCTTTAGAGTTTTTACCATATAAATCTTCAGCTGACTGAAGTGCTGCTTGGCGCATCATCTTAAAGTCAGAGTTTGCAGTTAAATATTTCGTAAGAGCACGGTAATAAATTTTTTCTGTCGCTTCACGGCCTACTCCTGTTACTTTCACGCCGTAATGCTCCCCGCCTTCAGATACTAAGTATGCAGCTTTATTGTTAATACTACTGTTAATATGAACGCCGCCGTTATCAGCTGTTCCAGTGTAGCGTTTATTATAATGATCTGGGTAACCTTCACCTGGTTTTAATGGATTTGGAATAGACGCTGGATCTTTCAGAGAACGAAGTGCATCACCAGGTTTTCCAGGTGTATAAATGTCAGCACCTAAATCCCAGCTCTTCTTCTCAACCATGACACCCATAATATCAGATAACGATTCATTTAACGCACCTGACTCATTTTTATAAACAAGATTTGCTGTATGTTCCGTTACAGCATGCGTTAATTCGTGACCGATAACATCTAGTCCAGCAGATAATGGAATAAATGTCGTACCATCGCCATCACCATACATCATTTGTACACCATTCCAAGCTGCGTTATTCCAGCTTTCTCCAACGTGAACAGTCGAAATAAGCTTCGCGCCTTTATCATCGAAAGAGTTACGATTAAATGTCTTTTTGTAGTAATCATATACTTTTCCTGCGTTTACATGCGCATCAACTGCAGCTTTATCTTCGAAGAACTTAGATTTACTTTCAACTTCTTCTCCTGTATATCCAAGCCATTGTGAGAATAAATTAAACAAGTTTTCATCCATATTTTCTGCATCAAACGTATGGATACCTTGTCCTCGTTTACCATCAAACAAGTTGAATTGTCCTGTTTTCTCATCTTGAGCAATTTCAAATGATTGTCTAGCTCCTAGTACTCCGTAACCAAATCCTGTAATGTGATCTACAGCATTATATTTCTCAATCACATTTCCATTCGTTGCATCAACAAAATAATGCCAATATCCTGGAGCTGGCTTTGAAATCGATGCTTTCACTAAATATGCAAGATAGTAATTTCCATCTTTTTCATACACAAATAAATCTTTTTTCACACCGTCATAATTCTTTACTTTACCCACTTCTTTTTCAATATCTGCCTTTGCAATTGTTTCTGCTTGCTCTGCACTAATCTTTGCAAACTCAGGAATATTTTTATCCTCTAAATTCGGAATAACTTGTCCGAAGAATGCTTTTACATTATTCTCTTTATCTAGTGTAACTGTTTGATCTGAACCGTACACAGGAATGTTATTATGTTTCTCAACTAGCTTCACGTGTGTTGTACCGGATTCAGCATCTTTTTCTTCCCCAACGACATTAAAGTGTTTATCAATATTTCCTGCTAATTTGAACATATCTTTCTTACTCTCTAAATATTGAAAGACCGTTTCTTTTTTATCTAGTCCTTCCGGTGCTTTCCATTCTTCACCTATGTATGCAGGCGTTTTAAATTCTTGATGATATTGAATTTTTTGTTCTTCCGCTTTCGTTGTCGTTGCTCCAAATGTTCCAAATCCCCCGGCGATAACAGTTAACGCTAATGCTGATGAAATGACTTGCTTTTTCACTATAACATTCCCCATTCCCTAAAGATTTTTGACACTTTTATACAGTTCTTGGTTTTCAAGTGGATACCTTTACCTAAAATTTGAGAAAGTTTTTTCTGACAATTCTACTCAAAAAAAGAGGACATCCTATCGGACGTCCTCTTTTTTATAAACATTTTATTGCTTTTTCAATTCAATTGCTAAATAGTGTGATTGCTCTTTCGCTTCAATATGAATATCTTCTTCAATCGCTTCTGCTGCATCACGCATAACAAGTGTCTCACCATTGATTACACTACTACCTTCAATTTGTACAACATACAATTGACGGCCTTCTTTCACTGGAAAATGAATTTCTTTTCCTGCTTCTAACGATAAAGAATATAAATTCGCATCTTGATGAATTTGAATTGGTGCCCCGCCTTCTACTTGAGATACCATATGAAACCATTCATTTTCACGCTTGCTCCAATCAAATGTAAACTCACCATAGTTTGGCTTATGATCCTCACGGTCTGGTAAAATCCAAATTTGTAATAAACGTAATGTTTCATTTCCTAAATTATGCTCACTATGAAATACACCTGTGCCAGCACTCATATATTGAACATGTCCACGCTCAATTGTTCCGCGGTTCCCCATGCTATCTTCATGTGTTAAAGCACCGTCTACAACGTACGAAATGATTTCCATATCGCGGTGTGGATGCATATCAAAACCAGTTTGCGGTGCTACTAAGTCATCATTAATTACACGTAATGCACCAAAGTTCATGTTATTAGGATTATAATAATTGGCAAAGGAAAAATGAAAATGTGTATTTAACCAACCGTGATTTGCTCTTCCCATATTTTTATGATCAACTTTTCTAAACATACCGTTCACCTCATATTATCTCGAATTCAAGATTTATTTTAAAATTTTTCTCACTGTAACTTTTTTAGTAATTGTAGTAATTGATGTTGTTCTTCTACATTTAAATTTTGAAACTGCTCCGCTTGGAATGTTTCTTGAGGCGGGACGATTTCTTCATATAAAGCTCTTCCCTTTTCTGTTAACGAAATATATTTTGTAGTACCTTCTTGTTCACGACGAATCCACTCAAGCTGCTCCATTTTATTTAAAAGCTGCGTAATATTTCCTTTCGTAACAAATAGCTTATTTCCAAGCTCTTGCTGCGTTAAACGATCATGCCCTCCAACTTGAGCTAGTACATCAAACTGAGCGGCAGA
Organism: Bacillus sp. A01H; assembly: GCF_045277205.1. Taxonomy (NCBI): domain Bacteria; kingdom Bacillati; phylum Bacillota; class Bacilli; order Caryophanales; family Bacillaceae; genus Bacillus; species Bacillus sp. A01H. The sequence continues at coordinate 5,115,506 of NZ_CP117702.1, forward strand.
TACATTCCATTCTTTCAAATGCTGATTCGTCTCACGAATACTTTTGTTATAAAAACGTGATAAACGAAACCATAGGAGTAAACCTAGTCTATCTTCTGTTTTCATTTCATCACCTCGCTCGTTTTATACCATTAGTTTAGAACTAAACTTTATAAAAGTCAATTACTTATTTTTAGTAAGAAGCAAAGAAAGCACAGCGTCATTTCTCCACTATGCTTTACATTAACTTTCTATTTTTATATTCATCTAACTTCCTCTCCGCGAATTTTCTCGCATCTTTCTCAATCCATCTATCTTCGTACAATTCACTTCCAACATGCAATACTTCGCTCTTATGTTGCATTGCATGACGAAATTCATGCAGTAGTGTTTTAAGGACTTGCTCATACTCTTCCCACATACAAACAAAAATTAATTGTTTTTCTTTATGATAAAAACCACCTACCGGGAATAAAAATTCCTCTTCTTCTTCTCCTAGTGATAAAAGGACATGATTCGCATCACACGTATCACAAAAAATAACCGGTGTTTTACATACTTCAATCAGTGAAAATAAATCGTCTCTAAGCCTTTTGACATCCCAAGGAAGCTCCGAATCCAACACATACCAATTTTCCACCTGTTGATATACATTTTGAAACTGGAGTTCCATTTCTCTTTATTCCCCTTTCCAAGCATCCTTTTTCTATATGTATGCCACAATATGGTAAATATTAAACGTATTCTTTCATCCTTGAAAAAATGCCAATCAAAAAGGAATCTATATCGACATAGATTCCTTTTCCGTAATCACTTTTTCATACATATCTTTTACTTTTATTTTTTTAATTTAGTTAGTCTTCGTATCCCACTTAAAGACTTTATTTAAAAATTTATATACATTCTTTGACTCTTTCGTCAGAAGTGGACCTAAGATAGATAGTATAAGCACGTATAGTGCTGAAAATGGCTTCAAGACTGACATTAAACCACCAGCGATACCGATATTGGCCATAATGATGGAGAATTCTCCTCTTGAAACGATTGTTAATCCAATATTTGTTGATGCTTTATGAGATAATCCAGCTTGTCTCCCAGCAATCATCCCTGCTATAAAGTTTCCGATGATTGTAAGAAGGACAGCACCTAACGTTAACCATATCGCTCCGCCCAGTGAGAACGGATCAATGCTTAATCCGAAACTGAAGAAGAAAATAGCTCCGAAAAAGTCTCTAAATGGAACAACGAGATGTTCAATTCTGTCACTATGCTCTGTCTCAGAGAAAACTAACCCTAAAAGAAGTGCTCCAATTGCTTCAGCAACGTGAATTGTTTCCGAGAATCCTGCAATAAAGAATAATGAAGCAAATACTACAATAATGAAAATTTCATCTGAACTAATATTGAGCAATTTATTTAATAACGGCGTCGCCTTTCTAGCTACAATAAAGAATAGAAGCATATATCCTAAAGCAATTCCGATTGAAGTAAGGGCACCTAAGAATGAAGCGTGATCCCCTAGAACTAATCCAGAAACGACTGATAAATATACAGCCAGGAATATATCTTCGAACATGATAATTCCTAAAATTAATTCGGTCTCATTATTACCAGTTCTTCTTAAATCCACTAACACCTTTGCAACGATAGCACTAGAAGAAATCGTAATAATCCCCGCAATAATTAAGATTTCTAGTAAAGGGAATCCCATGATAAATCCGTATAATAACCCAAGTGAAAAGTTAATTAAAATATAGATCGTTCCACCAATCGCAATAGAACGTCCAGATTTAATTAGTTTTTTCATTGAAAACTCTAGTCCTAGATAGAACAGAAGAAACAGAACGCCAATCCGTCCAAGAAACGAAATTACATTTGCACTTTCAATAAATTTGAAATCGATCACACCTATTGTCGGCGCATGTGGTCCCACTAGCATCCCAAGAACAATTAGAAACGGAATGACTGAGAATTTAAACTTTCCAGCAATTACTGCCGCAATTGCAACTAATACTAACGCTGTACCAACTTCAAAAATTAACGTATCCATCTAGTCAGTCCCCCTATTCGAAAGTAACTCATTAATAATTTTTTTAATTTCTTCTCTCTCGCCTGAAACTACAAGCATATCGCCTTCTTCAATTACCGTGTCTGGTCCTGGATTAAATAGCTTTTTCATATTCTTTTTCATAACTGCAATAATCGTTACGCTATATGTTTTTCTTATTTCCAGATCGCCGATTGTTTTTCCGATTGCTGGCGCTGCATTCTCTACTTTAAACCACTCAATCGCTAAACCTTCAAAGACCATTTCAACATTTTCTAATGCTCTAGGTTTATACACCATTCCACCTAATATTGCTGCAATTTGTCTTGCCTCTGAGTCGCGTAATGAAATACTTGAGATACTTTCTTCATGGTCTGAATCAAAATGATACATTTCTCTACGTCCGTCATCATGAATAACAATTACCATCTTTTCATTACCTTTCGTAACGATTTGAAATTTATAGCCAATACCCGGAAGTTCACTTTCTCTAATATTCATCTTTAGCTCCTCCTCGAATTTTATTTAAATTTTCTGTTTTTCTATCTTTTGTTCATCCAATCCATTTTAGAAATTCTAACCATTCAGGATACCTGTGATTTGGAAATCTTTTATTGTAATAATAAGTGGCTCCTAAAAAGATACTAAAAGATGTAATGATAAAACATATATTACTTCTCATTTTCAAACTCTCAAGGCTTACTTTCCATAAAGATTCTTCTTTCAAATCATCCCCTCTTTCTCGCTTTACATTTAGTTTTTTAAAATGTAAATAATTCTAAAAATATCATCATGTAACATAATCATAACACAAAATAGATTTAAGTAACATGATTTTTTAGAAAAATTGATTCTCGTATATTTTTTGCATATAATTTTCTTATTACGGAAAAAAGGAAGTGTATTATATGGTTGATATCTTTAGCAGATTCCTTGAGGTAACGAATAATATTTTATGGTCATATATTCTTATTGCAATGCTAATCGGCTTCGGTCTTTATTTCTCTTTTAAATTAAAATTTGTCCAAATTACTCATTTCGGTGAGATGGTCGGTTTAATTAGTAAAGGATTTAATCGAAAAGAAAAAAAGAAAGATAGCATCTCCCCGTTCCAAGCATTTTGCTTAAGTGCAGCTGCACGTATCGGTATCGGAAACTTAGCTGGTGTAGCATTAGCTATCTCAATGGGCGGACCTGGCGCAGTATTTTGGATGTGGTTTATCGCTATCCTTGGAGCAGCTACTAGTTTCGTAGAATGTACGCTCGCGCAAATTTATAAAGTAAAAGATGGAAGCAGATTCCGTGGTGGCCCAGCATATTATATGGAAAAAGGATTAAACAAACGCTGGATGGGTGTTTGGTTCTCACTTCTTATTACAGTTGCGTACGGATTAATTTTCAACTCTGTACAAGCAAACACAGTAACAATAGCATTTGAAAATGCTTTTGGACTAGAGCGAACGATCGTAGGAGCTCTATTAGCTTTATTAGTTGCAGTTATTATTTTCGGTGGTATTAAGAGCATTTCACGTATTACGGAAATGATTGTTCCTCCAATGGCAATCATTTATATTGGTGTGGCTATTTTTGTTGTTATTAACAACTTTACTATGTTACCAAGCATTTTTATGGAAATATTTAATGGCGCATTCGGTTTAGACCAAGCCATCGCTGGTGGTATTGGAGCAGCAATTAAATTCGGAATTCAGCGCGGTCTATTCGCAACAGAAGCAGGTATGGGTAGCTCCCCTAACGCAGCCGCAACATCAGATGTATCTCACCCTGTCAAACAAGGACTTGTTCAAGCGTTAGGTGTTTTCGTAGACACGTTCTTAGTATGTACATCAACAGCATTTATCGTATTATGTTCGGGCCTTTACAAAGGAACAAACTTACAAGGTATCGAATTAACACAAAATGCATTAAGTTCACAAATCGGACCATGGGCAAGCACTTTCTTAGCAATTATTATTTTCCTATTCGCGTTCAGTTCTTTACTAGGAAACTACTATTATGGTGAAACAAACATCGCATTTATTAAAGAAAGCAAAACTTGGTTAATGATTTATCGCGTTGCAGTTGTCGGAATGGTATTCTTCGGATCGATCGCTGCCCTTCAAACAGTTTGGAGCTTAGCTGATTTATTCATGGGACTAATGGTATTGACAAACTTAATTGCCATCTCATTCCTAAGCAAATTCGCCTACGCAGCATTAGTAGACTATATGAAGCAAAAGAAACAAGGAAAAGATCCTGTTTTCGTTGCAAGTTCTATCCCTGGCTTACAAAATACAGAGTGCTGGGATGGACAGGATGTAGAAGAGAATAAAAAAGCTGTATAACAGCTAAAAGCGGAAGCGGCTCGTTCAGAACAAGAGCTATATATCAAACAAAATCCCTATTACTCTACAGTAATAGGGATTTTTATTTACACAGTTCATAATTTGTTCAAATTAATTCCAGCAAAAGGGTTGATTTATATGAATTCCTAGATTATAATAATTATAAATTAGTAATTGATATCACATAACAACTCAAAAGGAGATTGATCATAATGAACAAACAAGTAATCGAAGTATTAAACAAACAAGTAGCAGACTGGAGTGTTTTATTCACAAAACTACACAACTTCCATTGGTACGTAAAAGGACCTCAATTCTTCACATTACATGAGAAATTCGAAGAACTTTACACAGAATCAGCTACTCACATCGATGAAATTGCAGAACGTATTTTAGCAATTGGTGGTAAACCAGTAGCAACAATGAAAGAGTACCTAGAAATATCTTCTATTCAAGAAGCAGCATACGGAGAAACTGCAGAAGGGATGGTCGAAGCAATCATGAAAGACTACGAAATGATGCTAGTCGAACTGAAAAAAGGCATGGAAATCGCTCAAAACTCTGACGACGAAATGACATCTGACCTACTACTAGGCATCTACACAGAACTAGAAAAACACGCTTGGATGCTACGTGCGTTCTTGAATCAATAATAGACTTTAAAGCGGAGGTGACTTGCTCAGAACAGGAGGGCATTGGAGCTCCTGACGAAGAGGCGTTTTTTGCCTCACAGGAAGGCGCGAAATGACCGACTGTTCTAGTCACCGGAGCTGGATATCACCTAAAAGCGGAAGCGGCTCGTTCAGAGTCGCTTTTTTCTATGGAATGGTCGCTTTTGTTGGTACATGAAATTTATATCAGCGATTTCCCAATTATATCGGCGATTCTATCCAATATATCAACGATTTTTCAATTATATCGGCGATTCCATCCAATATATCAGCGATTTTTCAATTATATCGACTTACCGACAAATCACGACAATATCAGCGCTCCTCTCCCCCACTTTCATCAATATATTACAATCTCTTTTATGCTAAAATATAGGTAACACCCTTTAGTAACATAGATTCAAAAAAAGCTTTTCCATATTCATCATTTACTACTTAAATGGCGGGAGTGGTTCAGTTGAAAGACTACTTAATTAGAGCATTTTTTGCATTAATAACAGTTGGGATTGTCTTACTTATAGCTAATATTTTCAACATACGTATCGAGGTGAAAGACTACGCTTTCCTCGTTGTAGTAGCAATTGGTGGCGGCTGGGGTGGCTGGTACTTGTATAAAAAACAAAGTAATCAAAATGATAAAGGCATTCCAAAGTAATACGGAATGCCTCCTTTTTATTTCCGCCTATAATAAATAATGAAATTCAAACCGCTAATACAAACTATCCCAATAAACATATCAAACGACACCGAATCTCCACCTAAATTATACTCATCAACAATAAACCCAGACATAAACAACGTGATCGCGGAAACACCGATACATAGTATCGAAATAAACCAAAGCGAAAACGCATTAATCAGCTCTTTCTTCTGTATTGAAACAATTAGCATAACAAGAATAGATGCTGCTAAAATACATTTAAAAACCGGCCTTAAAAATACGAATTCCTCCATCTATTTCTCCTTTTCCCAAAACATTACACCTTAACATTAACATATTTAACCAAATTAAAAACACATGTCTTTTGAAGATAAAATGACATGTGTTTCCAAAAATCTCTATACAATTGTATTATAATAGTTGCTTCCACTTCGTTCCTAAAACAGGACGCTCGTAATTTTGTATCTTATGAATGAGTGCATCTGCCGTCTCAGCGGCAACGATTAACTCTTTATTCGATGGATTCATGAATCCCTCTTCTGCTGCACGTTCAACCATTTGCAGAATTGGTCCATAAAAATCTTTTATGTTCAATAAACCAACTGGCTTATTATGTATACCAATTTGTGACCAACATACTGCTTCAAATAGCTCTTCAAACGTTCCATATCCGCCTGGTAGTGCAATAAAAGCATCCGCAAGCTCTGCCATTTTCGCTTTACGTTCATGCATCGTTTCTACTTCAATTAATTCTGTTAACCCTGTATGAACGATCTCTCCTCGGAATAGACCGCGCGGCATAACACCTGTTACACGACCACCTAAGCGAAGAACTTCGTTTGCTACTTCTCCCATTAATCCAACGCAAGAACCACCGTATACAAGCTCATAATCATTCTCAACAAACATTTTACCTAATTCAATTGCCTGCTCTTTGAACTCTGGTCTCTCCCCTAAATTGGAACCTGCAAACACACAAATCTTTCTCATCCTTACACCCCAAAACTATATATTGTTATGATACAATGAACATTGTACAACATATTGAGGGGATGAGAAAGAAATGGATATTGTCGCATTTGAAAGATGGGTTGAGGAATTTTACGAAAAACGAAGCTGGTCACAGTATAATGCCTTTATTCGGTTAAATTTCTTAACAGAGGAAGTTGGGGAAGTTTCACGCGTTGTTCGCGCAATCGAAATCGGTCGGGATCGTCCTGATGAAAACGTGAAAACAGAAGAAGAGCTAAAACAAGAACTAAAAGAAGAACTTGGTGATGTACTATCTAATCTTATTATTCTTTCGCAAAAATATGATTTGGACTTACAAGACATTATGGACGCACACGTCACAAAGCTTTCGAAAAGGTTCGAGACATCTAAATGAGAATATTATCAATTATGGTATAATATTCTTGTCACAATACTAAGGGGGATTTTATGTTATCAAAAAAATTGCACGACGCACTAAACGATCAAATGAACTTTGAATTTTACTCTGCCCACGCTTATATGGCAATGGCTGCTTACTGTACAGCCGAGAGCTACGATGGATTCGCTAACTTTTTCCTTGTACAAGCTGAAGAAGAACGTTTCCACGCAATGAAGCTTTACAACTACATTAATGACCGCGGTGAGCGCGCTATTATTACTGGATTTGATAATCCAAATAACGAATATGACTCTGTACTGAATGCTTTTGAAGTAGCACTTGAGCACGAGCGTGAAGTAACGAAACGTATTTACAACCTATCTGATATCGCCTGGGATGAGCGTGAACACGCAACAATTACATTCTTAAAATGGTTCGTCGATGAGCAAGTAGAAGAAGAAGCTTCATTCGATAGCATTATCCAAAAATTAAAACGTATTACAAGCGATTCAAACGCATTATTTATGCTAGATGCTGAATTAGAGAAACGTACATTTACGCCTCCAGCTGAGTAGTATTTCAATCACCTTAATGAATGGATTAAGGTGATTTTTTTATTTCTTCTCTAAGTTGAATAACCCTCGCCACATCCTTTTTATAGAGCCCAGAAACCTTTTCAACAAAGTCACTATGAGTAAAAGTTCCATCTCCTTCTTCTACTATGCTCAAATATCCATGTATAAATTTCAAAAACGCTCTAGCATCTTCTCCAGTTAAACGATTAATGTTATCTATAACCTCATCAAATTCCTTTAAACTATTCTGTTCTTTCACCCTAATTCCCCCTCTCCACACTATTTATCATACCAAAATAAAAAAGCCGTTCATCCCTCTAGGCGAGAGATAAACGACCTCTTTACTATTTATTAAAGCATAACCCCAACGATAACCGCTGATAATATACTTACTAACGTTGCACCGTATACAAGTTTTAATCCGAATGATGATACAACATTTGCTTGTTTGCCATCGATACTCTTCGTTGCACCTGCGATAATTCCGATTGATGAGAAGTTCGCAAATGATACAAGGAAGATAGATAAAATACCTACTGTACGAGCTGATAAATCACCAGCTACTTTACCAAGGTCAAGCATTGCAACGAATTCGTTCGTTACTAATTTCGTTGCCATAATTTGTCCTGCTGTTAGCATCTCTGATGTTGGGATACCCATTACGAATGCTAATGGTGAGAAAATGTATCCTAAAATGCTTTGGAATGTGATTCCGAAAATTGAATCGAACACACCATTAATTGCTGTAATTAATGCTACGAAACCAATTAACATCGCCGCTACTGTTACAGCGATAGAGAAACCAAGCATAATATATTCGCCTAACATTTCAAAGAATGTTTGCTTTTTATCTTCTTGTAATTCTAAAATGTCGTCTTCTTCTTTCACGTCATATGGATTAATAATATGAACGATAATGAATCCACTAAATAAGTTTAATACAAGTGCCGTTACTACATATTTTGGATCAATCATTTTCATATAAGAACCGACGATTGACATCGATACTGTAGACATGGAAGATGCACAAAGTGTGTATAAACGATTTTTCGGTAATTTGCTTAATTGATCTTTTACTGTAATGAATACTTCCCCTTGACCAACAATCGCAGCTGCTACTGCATTATATGATTCTAGTTTTCCTAAACCGTTCACTTTACTTAATAGGAAACCGACTGCACGAATGATAATCGGTAAAATTTTAATATGTTGTAAGATCCCAATTAATACTGCTAAGAAAATGATTGGTAATAATACCGTTAAGAAGAATGGTGCTTGTCCATCATTTGCTAGACCACCAAATACGAAATTAACCCCTGCTTCCGCAAATTTTAAAATAGCGCCAAACCCATCTGCAATCCCTTTTACTAATACAAATCCGACTTTTGTATTCAGTAAGAAATATGCAAGTACCAATTGAATGACAAGCATAAGTGCAATTGGTTTATATTTAATTTTCTTGCGATCTGAACTGATAAGGAACCCTAGTACAAATACTACAAGTAAACCGACTAGAAACATTACTATTTTCATATGTGAATCCTCCACTTCTCCCACGAGTTATTGGTCGTATAACGTATAACGAATGACGTCTGACCATTGATGTTAAAAAAAATTTAAAACCCCTAAATACTATTCAACTGTTATCTAAATCAGTAAGCGTTTACATAAATTGCAATTTATTAAAGGTGGCCTCTTCTCTCCTACCATACTTGAAAGTCTGAAATTGATACCACCTACAAATCAAATTGTAAGCGTTATCTAACTGAAAAGCAATATAAATTTAAAAAGATTTTTATATGTTAATATATTCCTAATTAATTGGTTTTTCTATGCAAATTTACCATAAAAAATAGCCCTAGCTATGAGCTAGGACCATCTTTTTTATAACATAACACCAACGATAATCGCTGATAAAATACTTACTAATGTCGCACCGTACACAAGGCGTAGACCGAATGATGATACAACATTTGATTGATTTTCATCGATACCTTTCGTTGCACCTGCGATAATTCCGATTGATGAGAAGTTCGCAAATGATACAAGGAATACAGAAAGAATACCAACTGTACGAGCTGATAAATCACCAGCTACTTTTCCAAGATCAAGCATCGCAACAAATTCGTTTGATACTAATTTCGTTGCCATAATTTGTCCCGCTGTTACCATCTCTGCTTGCGGAATACCCATTACGAATGCTAATGGTGAGAAAATGTATCCTAAAATAGCTTGGAATGTAATACCGAACATAGAATCAAACAAGCTATTGATTGCTGTAATTAATGCTACGAAACCAAGTAACATGGCTGCTACTGTTATCGCGATTGTGAAACCAAGCATAATATATTCGCTTAGCATTTCAAAGAATGACTGTTTTTTCTTATTTTCTAATTTCAGTGTATCTTCTTCTTCTGTAATATCGTACGGGTTAATAATATGAATAATAATGAAACCACTAAATAAATTTAATACAAGTGCTGTTACTACATATTTTGGTTCGATCATTTTCATGTAAGAACCGACGATTGACATCGATACTGTAGACATGGAAGATGCACATAATGTATATAAACGGTGTTTTGGGATTTTACTTAATTGATCTTTTACTGTAATAAATACTTCCGCTTGCCCAACAATGGCAGCTGCTACTGCGTTATATGATTCTAGTTTTCCTAGACCATTTACTTTACTTAACAACGTACCAATAGCACGAATAAATATTGGTAAAATTTTAAAGTGTTGCAGAATTCCAATTAAAACGGCAAAGAATACGATTGGTAATAACGCTGTTAAGAAGAATGAAACCTCTCCTTTATTAACAAGACCACCAAATACGAAAACGATTCCAGCTTCCGCATATCCAAGAAGTGCGCCAAATCCATCTGAAATTCCTTTTACTAAAATATAACCAACTTGTGTATTTAATAAGAAATAAGATAAAGCTAGCTGAATAATAAGCATAATTGCGATTGGTTTATACTTAATCTTCTTTCGATCGGAGCTTATAAGAAAACCGAGTACAAATACAACGAGTAATCCTACAAGAAACATAACAAACTTCATTAATAAAATCCTCCATTTAACTCTTCATTAACGTTGAACGTCTGACTACTAAAACAAGAAATAACCCGAACTTTCCATTTCCCCTCCAAAATCTTCAATCAGATAGGAAAAATCATAAAACCTCTTGTTTTAAAGGCATTTTCCATTCTAACATAAATCACAACTCATATCCGCAATTTTCTTTAAAAAATTACATTTTATTATAAAACATCTATTAATGTTCGTCTTTTACTATCTGCAAATAGCTGAATAAAACAAAAAAATGAGCATCAAGTTTCACTTGATGCCCATTCCATTATACCGCTTTTTCTTTATCTGCTACTTGCTCTTCCCAGCACTCTGTATTTTTCAGACCTGGAATTGAATTCGCATAGAAGACTGGATCTTTTCCTTGTTTCTTTTGCTTTACATAATCTGATAATGCCGCAAAAGCGTACTTAGAAAGGAATACGATTGCCACTAAGTTAATAACAGCCATAATACCCATGAATAAATCTGCTAAATCCCAAACGATTTGAATTGTTGCTACAGAACCTAACATAACCATACCAAGTACAGCAATGCGGTAAGCTGTTAATAGCACTTTACTTCCATTTAAGAATTCAATATTCGTTTCACCATAGTAGTAGTTACCTACTAATGAACTAAATGCAAACAAGAAGATTGCAACTGCTACAAATATAGAAGCCCATGGACCGATATGTTGACTTAACGCTTGTTGCGTTAATTGAATACCATTTAAATCAGCTGCATTATGCACATCTGATAAAAGAATGATAAATGCTGTACAACTACAAATTAATAATGTATCTGTAAATACCCCTAAAGTTTGAATGAAACCTTGTTTAACTGGGTGCGTTACGTTTGCAGTCGCAGCTGCGTTCGGCGCACTACCCATACCTGCTTCATTTGAGAATAATCCGCGTTTTACCCCTAATAAAATCGCAGCACCTAATCCCCCGCCTACTACTTCTTTAATTCCGAAAGCATGTAAGAAAATTTCTTTAAATACATACGGAATTGCCGTAATGTTTGTTACAACAACGAATAATGCTACTGCTACATAAATAATCGCCATTACTGGAACAATCATTTCAACCGCGCGTGCAATTCGCTTTACTCCGCCAAAAATAATAACTGCAAGTAAACCAGCCATTACAAGACCTACTAATCTACTATCTGTTTTGAATGCCCCATCAAAAGCAGCCGCTACAGTATTAGATTGTACAGCATTAAAAATTAATCCAAAACTTACTGTTATTAATACAGAGAAAATAGCTCCAAGCCAGCGCTTATTTAAACCCTTTTCCATATAATACGCTGGGCCACCACGGAACGTATTCCCATCTTTCACTTTATAAATTTGCGCTAATGTGCTCTCGACAAATGCAGAAGCACCCCCAATTACCGCGATTAACCACATCCAAAATACTGCGCCTGGACCACCTGCTGAAATTGCAATAGCTACACCAGCTAAGTTACCAGTACCTACACGAGAAGCTGTACTCATACAAAAAGCCTGGAATGATGATACACCACTCTTCTCTTTTTGTGCTTTCCTCGTTTTCGAACTCGCCCCATCCCCAAGCAATCGAATCATTTCACCGAAGTAACGAACTTGGACAAATTTCACACGAAATGAAAAGTAAAGTCCTAACCCAATTAACATCGCAATAATGATATATGACCAAAGGACATTATTTATATCCCCAATTACCTTAGCTAAAAAATCCATAATTGCATTGCCCCCTCTTCCTAACAATAAGAAAATTATATTCTAAAAACTCTTAGTAATCAAGAACTTTATGTTAGGTTTTCTAACATAAGTAGGTTAACTTTCTTAACACATGTGTTTTTTTACGCAAAATTATAACTAGTACGCGCATTTATCCAATACTAAATCACTCATCCTATGTGACCAGCCATACCTTTAAGACAGTACGTTCCCTACAAATAATATGAGAAATGAACAAACAAAAATTATATTAACAATTACCTCTCATCCTTTTCATCCTTTACTACAACAAAAAAAGGCGAGCATCGAATTCAACTCGATGCTCGCCTTTTCATTTACACTGCTTTTTCTTTATCCGTTACCGCTGACTTATCCCAACACTCTGTATTCGTTAAACCAGGAATAGAATCTGCACGGAAGACTGGATCTTTTCCTTGTTTCTTTTGCCTTACATAGTCTGCCAATGCCGCATACGCAAATCGGCCAAGAAGTGTAATCGCAATTAAGTTTGTGATTACCATTAGACCCATAAATAAGTCTGCCATATTCCATACAACTTGAAGCGTCGCAACAGAACCGAATAATACCATTCCCACTACCGCAATACGGTAAATTGTTAACCAAGTTTTACTTTGTTTAATGAATTCAATATTCGTTTCACCATAATAGTAGTTTCCTAAAAGTGAACTAAACGCAAATAAGAAAATAATAATCGCTAAGAAGCTACTTGCCCATGGGCCAATTTGTGAACTTAATGCATTTTGTGTTAGTTCAATACCTTCTAAATTCGTTGCTTTATATGCACCAGAACATAGTACGATAAACGCTGTTGATGTACATACTAAGAATGTATCTACTAATACGCCAATTGTTTGAATAAAACCTTGTTTTGCTGGATGCGTTACATCAGCTGTTGCTGCCGCGTTCGGCGCACTACCCATACCTGCTTCGTTCGCAAATAATCCGCGCTGAATACCATATTTCATCGCAGCACCGATACCACCACCTACAGCTGAATCTAAACCGAATGCACCTTTAAAGATTTCTGTAAACACATCTGGTATTAAATAGAAGTTTTTAATGACAACGAAAATAGCTACCGCAATATAAATAAGCGCCATTGGCGGAACAATCATTTCCGACATACGTGCGATACTTTTTACACCACCAAAAATAATAACTGCAACTAATACAGCTAATACAATCCCAACAATATAACGTTCTAAACCAAATGCATTTTTAAACGCTAATGTAACTGTATTTGCTTGTACTGAGTTGAAAATTAAACCGTAACTAACTGTAATAAGGATAGAAAACCAAATTCCCATCCAACGTTTATTTAAACCTTTTTCCATATAATAAGCAGGACCACCACGGAAGCCACTGCCGTCTTTTACTTTATAAATTTGGGCAAGCGTACTTTCTACAAAACTTGAAGACGCCCCAATAATCGCAATAACCCACATCCAAAATACTGCTCCAGGTCCTCCCATAGAAATCGCTAAAGCTACCCCAGCTAAGTTACCGATACCAATACGGGCTGCTGAACTCATACAAAATGCTTGGAAAGAAGATACACTACCTTTTTTACGCGTCTTTCCAGTTAATCCATCACTCATTAATCGAATCATTTCCCCTAAATGAGTAATTTGTACGAATTTCAATTTAATAGAAAAATAAAGACCTAAACCAATTAACATTGCAATAAGAATATACGACCAAAGAATTGTATTCGTCGATGAAACGAATTGTTCCAAAATATTCATACAATTAACCCCTCCTTTTCTCCATAAAACGAATTATATTTAAAAAATATTTAAAAATCAACATTTTTCGACAATTTTCGATTTCCAAATATTAGAGGTTTCATGACTCCTCTTTTTAGCAAATGTACATACTAAAACAAAAAACAAATTCCTAAACAACCCATTGACAAAAATACCAACCTGTAACTATAATGATTACAACAGGTTGTAACAAACCTAATTACAATACATTCATTCACTTTCAGATATACACTTTAACAAAACACTTTGGAGGGATTTATTATGAAAATCGGAATTATTGGAGCAACTGGTAAAGCAGGAAGTCGTATTTTAAAAGAAGCATTGGATCGCGGACATGAAGTAACTGCAATCGTAAGAAATGCTGCAAAAATTACAGAAGAAAACGTAAAGGTTTTAGAGAAAGACGTATTCTCTCTTACATCTAACGACTTACAAGCATTCGACGTAGTTGTAAATGCATTCGGCGCTCCAGCAGGCGAAGAACACCTTCACGTAGATGCAGGAAACGTACTTATTGAAGCTATGAAAGGTGCACCAAATACAAAATTACTTGTAGTTGGCGGCGCTGGAAGCTTATTTGTAGACGAAGAGAAAACAACACGTGTATTTGAAACGCCAGGTTTCCCAAAAGAATACCTTGCAACAGCTCAAAACCAAGGTAAAAACTTAGAAATTCTGCAACAAACTAACGATATTACTTGGACATTCATCAGCCCTTCTGCACTATTCGCATTAGGAAAACGCACAGGTTCTTATACAGCTGGCAAAGACAATCTTCTTGTGAACGCAAAAGGTGATAGCTACGTAAGTTACGAAGACTTCGCAGTAGCAGCACTTGATGAAATCGAAAATCCAAAACACGTAAACGAACGCTTCACAGTTGTTTCTGAAGCTGAATAATAAAAAAAGCTCGTAAAACATAGTGTTTTACGAGCTTTTTATTATTGTACTTGTTCTAAACCATTTGGAGTAATCTTGAAGGAAATCTCTTTAAATTTCTTCGCATCTCCTTTTCCAAGTAACTCACCAGTTTTATACCAACTTAAACGATCAGATTCTGCATGATACACTTTTATCGTATCCCCATACTGGAATGGCGTACCGTTTACTTGCTCAGCAAAATTCTTTGAAGTTTCTTGTCCTTCTGCTGTTACATGTTTTTTCTCTTTTCCATTTCCATCATAAATTGTAAGACCTATATACTGTTCATTTACAAAACGGTAATGGATCGTATCATTTGTAAATGTTGCATGTAATTTCTTTTCATCATGGTTTAATGTAACAATCGAACGCGTTACATTGGACACACCTTGATATACTATACTATCTCCATATGTAACTTCTACAGGAACTTCTGTCACTTTCTTATTTCCAAAGCGATCTTTCGTTTCTACTTTCGCTGTTTGTTTACTAATCTTCGATGTATCTAGCATCCCTACAAAACCGACTACTTCTCCACCTTTTACTTCAACAAACTTCTTCGCATCTAATGTTTCACTGTTTGTTCCGATTACCACTTTTTGTGGCAACGCTTTTACTTCTTGCTGCGCTCCCATTTGTTCAAAACCGTGCGCTGTCACTTTAAAGAACACTTCGTTAACACCATACTTCGCATCAATGAATTCATTCTTTTTATACACTTTAAAACGATCAAATTCTTTTTGATAAATTTTTACTATATCACCATATTCAAAAGCCATACCATTGAATTGCGCTGCAAATTCTTTTGTATTTTCAGATGCTTTTACTGTTACTTCTTTTTTCTCTTGCCCATCTTTATCATATACAGCCATCGCCATATACTTTTCATCTTTAAATGAAGTATGCATTGGACCTTCTGAATCTGTTGTACTGAATTTCTTTTCTTCATGATTTAATGTAACAATCGATTTAATATTCGTTCCGTCGTGCCATGTACCGAAGAACATAATGCTATCTCCGTAAATCACTTCTACTGGCACTTCTGTTATTTGCTTATTTCCGAAACGATCTTTCGTTTCTACTTTTACTGTTTGTTTACCGATTTTTGTTGTATTTGGTTTCTCCGCAAATCCAACTACTTCTCCGCCTTTTACTTCAACAAAGTTTTTCGCATCTAGCTTTTCAATTTCTGTTCCGACTACTACTGTTTGTGGCTTTGCTGTTACTTCTTGTAGCATGTCCATTCTCTCAAAACCTTTTTCTGTCACTTTGAAGAATAGTTCTTTCGTTCCTTGTTTCTCACCTTGACCAATAAGATTGTTATTTTGATACCATTTCAAACGATCTGGTTCCGCATGAAATACTTTCACTACATCTCCATACTCGAACTGCATACCATTCACTTGCTTCGCAAAGTCCTTTGAAGTTTCTTGCCCTTCTGCTGTTACATGTTTTTTCTCTTTTCCTTCTCCATCGTATAACGTCATTCCCATGTATAGCTCTTTATTAAAATATTTATGGATTTGACTATCCATATCAGTCGCATGGAATTTCTTATCATCATGCTTTAAAGTTACGATTGAAGCAATGTCATTGTTATATCCCACATATGCGATACTATCTCCATACGTCACTTCAATGGTACTTCTGTCACTTTCTTATTTCCAAAACGATCTTTCGTTTCTACTTTTACTTTTTGTTCACCGATTTTTGTTGTATTTGGTTTTTCTACAAATCCAATTACTTCTCCGTCTTTCACTTGAACAAAGTTTTTTGCGTCTAATGTTTCACTGTTTGTTCCGATTACTACTTTTTGTGGCAACGCCTTTACTTCTTGCAACATATCCATTCTCTCAAAGCCTTTTTCTGTCACTTTGAAGAATAGTTCTTTTGCCCCTTTTTTCTCACCTTGACCAGTAAGGTTATTATTTTGATACCATTTCAAGCGATTCGGTTCTGCGTGGAATACTTTCACTACATCTCCATACTCGAACTGCATACCATTCACTTGCTTCGCAAAGTTCTTTGAAGTTTCTTGCCCTTCTGCTGTTACATGTTTTTTCTCTTTTCCTTCTCCATCATATAACGTAATCCCCATGTATAGCTCTTTATTAAAATACTTATGAATTTCGCTATCCATATCAGTTGCATGGAATCTCTTCTCTTCGTGCTTTAAAGTTACGATTGAAGCAATATCATCGCCATATCCTGCATATGCAATACTATCTCCATAAACCACTTCTACTGGAACTTCTGTTACTTGCTTATTTCCAAAACGATCTTTCGTTTCTACTTTTGCTGTTTGTTTTCCGATTTTCGTTGTAGTTGGTTTTTCTACAAAGCCAATTACCTCTCCGTCTTTCACTTCAACAAAGTTTTTCGCTTCTAGCTTTTCTACTTCTGTTCCGACTACTACTGTTTGTGGCTTTGCTGTTACTTCTTGCAATGATTTTACTCTTTCAAATCCATTTTCAGTAATTTTGAAGAATAATTCTTTTATTTCTTTGTTTTTCCCTTCTCCCACATATAAACCTTTTTGATACCAATGTAAACGTGAAGACTCTGCATGATATACTTTCACCACATCACCATATTCAAATGCTAGCCCATTTAATTCCTTGGCAAAAGCTTCTGTATTCTCCAAGCCTTTTACCGCTACATTTTTCTTCTCTCTTCCTTCTTTATCGTACAGCGTGAACTCAAAATACTTTTCATCTTTAAAGTAATCGTGAATTAAATTTTTTGTATCTGTTGCACTAAATGTTTTCGTACCATGATGTAGAGTTACGGTTGACTTCAAGTCTCCCCCCCAGGTATAGTTCAATCCATATACAAGTAGGCTATCCCCATATCCAACATTCACTACAACTGGAATGAAATTCTTATTTCCTTTTCCATCTACAATTTCTACTTTTACAGTTTTTTCTCCAACTTCAGGCTTATCTTGCATAATCACACCTGTTGTCTTTACACCTTCTCCTAAATTCTGTACAAGTTCCTTTGCTTTTTCCTCATCATATGTAGTACCGATTACTATATTTTGTATTTTTTCATTATTTGGCTCGCCATATGGAGCTTCGTATAACTCAATTTGTTTTTCACGAATTGGATTACTATCTGTAGATAACCAAATTTCTTTTTCTAATTTTGGTAAATTTAATTTTGCAATTTTTTCTCTTGTAGCATCATTTGCACTTAATCCCCATTTATCAAAGAAAGGAATTAAATTTTGTCCTGCCACTTTTGACGTCATATAAATAAACATCTGCTTTTTCTCTTCATCCGATTTAGGCCGTTCCGTATCATGTAACAAACGATACATTTGATGTAAATTCGGATAGAATTGATCCCCATAGGCTAAATGCAACTGCCAAAACATAACTAATTTCTCAAATTCATTCATCTTTTCTTGTGCATCCGGTTTACCTAAATAAGCAAATGCAGCTTCATAGCGCCCCTCTTGCTCTAACCTTGTTTTATGCCCGAATGTAGTTTGAACTGCCAAAGAATAAATATTAACGGTTACTTCTCCAAGTCCATCCCATAACCAAGTTTCTTGTTGATGTTGATGTCCAACTTCATGCCAAGGCCCCCATCCATCATTAGTTAACTCTTCTAGATTTAGTACTGACCCTAAATTGCCTTTACTATAAGCTGTTCGATAATAAGTCGCATACATATAATCGTCTGTATACCAGTCTTCAACAAAATGAATGGAATGTTTACCTTGATTCGCAACACCCGCACCATCTTTTGATAAACCTGATATCTTATGTTCTATATTAATTATTTCATCGTGCTTCTTTAATAGCGCAGCTGGATCTTCTTGCTTCAAATGTTCCGCCACAGTTTCAGGATGCATAGTTAATAAACTATTTTCTCCCTTCATTTCTATTGCATATGGATCAGGGTTTTCTGCCAACATACGCTTCCAATCTTTTGTCGTATGCTTTCCTAAAATAAATAAAGGATTTGGTGTACCACCTTTTTTCACTTTAGCGACTACTTCTCCTGTGTTGTGATAATTGTAAAAGTATAATAGTCCCCCATTTGAAGAAGAAATTTTATTCTCACCAGGATGTAAATTGAATTGTTTAGGTTCTTCCTTTTCATAAGAATATGTACCAATATAAGCTTTAATCTGTTGAGTCCCTTCTACTTGAATAACTACTTCTTCATCTGGCTTTACATAAATGCCCGTTGGTTCATAAGGAGAAAAACTCATTCCCCGCTGATGCAACTCACGCATCCCTTCTACATCACCTTTTGGCAGCAATTGGTACACTCGCTCTTCTTGCTGTTTCTCCTTGTCTTCAACTGCCATCTCTGCATACACCTTAGGTAATTCAAGTCCATATGGCGTTAACAACGTAGCTAAACAAATACCAGCTACTAATACCCTACTCTTTTTCTTCTTCGACATAATCTGTGTCCCCTGTTCCTTTATTTAGAAAAACCATCCTATATATTTATTTAATGAAAAATCCTATTATTTTTATAAAAACATGTAATAAATAGACGAATACCTCGCGCACCTGTATCTATTACTACCGCATTTCCCTCCATGTATTCGCTTTCTTACTTTGTAAAATTTTTATGTAATATGTCCTCCTCACTTCTCTCTATTTGTGATGAGTTCTATTCGTACATAAAAAGAGAATAGCAAAAGATATCATTATAGTATTGTCATCTATACATCTAAAAATAAAAATAGCAATAGAATCTTACATTTTCTTCATATATGACCATCTATAGGTGGTTTTTCCAACTGAATTGTACATGCTTTCTACTTTGTTTGATAGCCTTTTCAATTAGAATAATGTTACAATTTTGTGAATTTAATCAGTTAATCTTAACGTTCGGATTTTATTATATTTGAATATCTTTCACAACATAAAAACAATGTTTTATTTGGTTAATAATTATCTTAATATAATTTCATGTTTCATAGATAAAAAGCATTGGTGTTAACCAATGCTTTTTTATCTTACCTTTTATATTGATTTGGTTTATGCGGTTCGTTTGGAGTATGTGGTTTATTATTATCATGACCATTTCCTTTTTTCCAACTTACTGATAACTCCGGACTTGTTTCTTCTTCACTGCGCTCAAGTAATACAACTGCATTTTGAATTGTTGGTGTACCTTTATGCGCAATGCCTTGTAGCTTCGTTAATTTCCCGATTACTTTAAAGCTAAATCCACCAGCTGGTGTTTGTTTCGGAACTAAAATGCGGAACTTTTCTCCTACATTCAATTCCGTTTTTGCTTCGCCTTTTTCATTTACAAATTTCGCTCCCGCTGGTGCACCTGTTGCTTGCACTTTATACGTTCCACTTTTTGCATTTGTTTCTACTGTATATAAGCCTGTTTCAAAGAAATCATTTTTCAATACTGCTTCTTGTTCTTCTGTAGGAGTTACACTCATTGTAATTTCTTGTAACTCTTCACTAGCACTTGCTTTTGCAACGATATCTTTCGTTACCTTTTCTACATTTTTATTGCGGAAATCTAAATCATTAATATCGATTTGTTTTAACGCATTCCATACTGCAAGCTGCGTTGCATAATGAGCTTCTCTCCAATCAGAAACACCTAATTCTTGCGGGCTCTTTTGTGGATATCCATTTAATAATACACGGTATACGTTAATATCCACTTTCCCCATTTCCGGTAAATCTTGACCGCTTGGAGATTTTAAATCTACATTTAAGCAAAAAGCAATTTTGCCATCTGCCGTTTTAATAAGCTCTGTTCGGATTGGTTTCTTCTTAGACTTACTGTAACTCCAATCCATTTGATACTTTGTATGGTCCATGACTTCTGCGAATGCTTTTTGAAGCGGGAATAACACAAATAAAACACTTAAAAACATAGCTAAAAGTTTGAACGATTGCTTTATATTCATGTTTACAGCCCCTTATAACAAACTTGATACTAAGTAGTATTTATTTAGAAACTATTTTTATGCAAAAAAAAGAGTGCTTTTACGCACTCTTCTTTCTTACCCTAATCTTAGAAATCGAAGTTATCAGGATCTGGACCAACGCGGTGATTTTGGTTTAACGCATCGATTTTTTCCATATCTTCTTTCGTTAATTCAAAGTTAAATACATCAGCATTTGCAATGATACGGTGTTCTTTCGTTGATTTTGGAATTGTAATTACTCCATTTTGAAGATCCCAACGTAAAATCACTTGCGCTGTTGTTTTGCCGTGTTTCTCAGCAATCTCTTGTAATGTTTCGTTATCTAATAATTGACCTTGCATTAATGGTGACCATGCTTCCATTTGAATACCTTGTTCTTTACAGAAAGCTTGTAGTTCTTTTTGTGTTAAACGAGGGTGGTATTCTACTTGGTTAATCATTGGTTTAATTTCTGCATCTTTCATTACATCTTGTAAGTGATGGATTTGGAAGTTACTTACACCAATTGCACGTACGCGCTTTTCTTTATAAAGTGTTTCTAACGCTCTCCACGTATCTTTATATTTTCCTTCTGAAGGCCAGTGAACAAGATATAAATCTAAATAATCTAGTCCTAATTTTTTTAGGCTCTCTTCGTATGCAGCGATTGTTGTTTCATATCCTTGGTCTGCGTTCCACACTTTTGAAGTGATGAATAAATCTTCTCTTGAAATACCAGTTGCTTCGATACCTGCACGGATTCCTTCACCTACAGCTTTTTCATTTCCGTAAATTGCAGCTGTATCGATGCTGCGGTATCCTGCTTTAATCGCTGATTTTACAGCTTCTACAAGTTCTGGTCCTTCTTCTACTTTAAATACACCTAAACCGAACCAAGGCATTTCTACACCGTTATTTAATACTGCTTTACTTTGTAAGTTTTTCATTTTATTTTCTCTCCTTTTATTTTACTTGATCTCTTTTTTCTAATGTCATGCTCCACGCTGTTAAAATCACAGCGGCTACTACCATAAGACCGCCTACCCAAGCAGTATGGATTAATCCTAACGAATTCGTTACAAGGCCACCTATATAAGAACCTAAAGCGATTCCTCCGTTAAATGCGGCAATATTAATTGCTGAAGCAACATCAACCGCACTCGGAACAAAGCGCTCTGCCAATATAACTACATATACTTGTAGCCCCGGAACATTCATAAATGCGAATAGTCCCATGAAAATAATTGTGATTAATCCAGCTACTTTAAATGGCGCTGTAAATGTTAAAACAAATAGTATAATCGCTTGAATTAAGAACATGTAAAATAGCGCTCGGATCGGATTATGATTCGATAATTTTCCGCCAACCATATTCCCTATCGCAATTGCAATGCCATACACTAATAAAATGATGGTAACGGTACTTGCTTCAAACCCTGTTACTTCTTGTAATAGTGGTGATAAATACGTAAATGTTACGAACGTACCGCCGTATCCAAGTGCAGTAATAATGAAAACAAGTAACAGTCTTCCATTTTTAATTAGTTTGAATTGATCACGAAACGATACAGGTACACCATTTTTTAAATTAGATGGGACGAGTATACTGTTTGCGATAAAAGCAATAATTCCAATTACGACAATCGCCATAAATGACGCTCTCCAGCCAAATTGTTGACCGATAAACGTTCCAATTGGTACACCTGTAATAGTCGCAACTGTTAATCCAGTAAACATAATCGCAATGGCGCTAGCACGTTTATTCTCTGGGACGATTGCGGCCGCAATTGTAGATCCTATCGACATAAACACACCATGTGCAAACGCAGATACAACCCTTGCGATAATTAATATAGGGAAACTTGTTGCTACTGCCGCGATCCCATTACCAATAATGAAAATAACCATAATCCACATTAATAATGTCTTTCTCGACATACTAGCCGTTAGCGCTGTTAAAACAGGAGCTCCTACTGCCGCACCTAATGCATATAGGGAAACAGTTAAACCAGCTGTTGTAACAGAAACATTTAAATCTTTTGAAATAGATGGTAATAAACCGACACTAATAAACTCGGTCGTACCAATCCCGAACGCACTAATTGCTAGTGCTAATAAAGCAAACATACTTCTTCGATTCGTCTGAACTTCCGAAGATGGTACTGTATATGAACTCAATTGAATTCCTCCTTATTACAAGAAATCCAATCATAATAGTGCGATAAAAAGGCCCTTTTATCTTCTAAAAAAAATATTTAATCTCTACAAATGCTATTATGAATGGTTTCATTCTTTTTTTGAAGAACGCACTTTAAAGTACGATAGGCACCAAAAAGTAACATAGTCACTTTTGAGTACCGTACTACTCATTTGCCTCTTACATGTGCTATTATGAAACATATTTAACATGATAAAAAGTACGTACTTTAAAGTGCTATAGGTACTAAAAAGTAACATTTGTATGATTTAACTTATTTTACTCACAATGGGAGGGTTTCATATGAAGCAATACAATATTCCTGTAGAGGCAACTTTAGAAGTTATCGGCGGCAAATGGAAAGTTGTTATCCTTTGTCACTTAACGAAAGGTACAAAGAGAACGAGTGAATTAAAACGCTCAATGCCTGGTATTACACAAAAAATGTTAACACAACAATTACGTGAATTAGAAGACGACGGCGTTATTCAAAGAAAAGTATACAACCAAGTCCCGCCAAAAGTAGAATATTCTCTTACTGATTACGGTTGGTCTTTAGAATCCATTCTTGATTCTCTTTGTTCTTGGGGCGAATGCCATCTTGAAAAAGAAGGTAAGACATCGATGCTAATTGCGGAAGGTGAATAATAGGAAAAAGGAAAAAACGAACATGAATTTGTTCATTTTTTCCTTTTTTTCTTATTATATATGTACATTTCTAACTGAAACAAAATATTTTATACGCTTTCATACCTTGTCAGTACTACGTTATACGCTCGATATGAAATAATTAGGAATCATTTTTATGTTAACATAGGTGTATATAGTATATAATATAGGATATATATTATATACACTTTCCGGTAACGGAGCTTTTCCATTATGCGGACAAGCCATATATCGGACAGTTCATAAATAATAAGTAAGACGTTATGGTTTTAGATTTATGTTTGCAGCTTACTTGCTGTCATAAATTTAAAGGCATTTTATTGTGTTTTGTGAAACTTTGTATAAAGTTTCGTAACCGTTTACTATCTTACTTATCAAAAATAAGAGTATTGCTATCGTAAAGGAGAATTGGAGATGCCAGAAACTATGACTCAAACAAAGCCAGAACAAGAAACTGTACAAATTTCTGCTAGCCAAGGACAACTTGATGTACTTGATCAGTTGTTAAAACCTGAGGTACAAGAATCATTAACAACACTAGTAGAACAGCTTCCAAAGCTAACTGAGCTTGTTAACATTTTAACTAAGTCTTATGACTTCGCTCAAACTGTTGCTACTGATGAAGTATTAAAAAGCGACACTGTTGGTGCAATCACAGAGCTTGTAGAACCTGTAAAAGATACAGTGAAAAGCATGGCTGCTACTGCAATCGAAGCGAAAGATCGTGCTGACGAAAGCAACGAAGTTATCGGCCTATTCGGTCTTTTAAAATTACTAAAAGATCCACAAGCACAAAAAATGTTCCGCTTTGTGAACGCATATCTTCAAATTAGTGCAGAACGTAACAATAAATAAGTTAACTTATAACAACAATTAGTAAAGACGGGGGATATCATACTATGTCAAAACAAATTGTCATCTTAGGCGCTGGTTATGGCGGTCTTCTTGCCGCTTTAAACGTACGTAAATATTACAGCAAATCAGAAGCACAAGTTACAGTGATTAACCAATACCCAACACACCAAATCATCACTGAACTACACCGCCTTGCAGCTGGTAACGTGTCTGAGCAAGCAGTTGCAATGCCACTTACAAAGCTTTTCAAAGGTAAAGACATCGATCTAAAAATCGCAACAGTTGAGTCATTCTCAGTTGATAGCAAAGAAATTAAACTAGCTGGCGGCACTACTTTATCTTACGATGCACTTGTAGTTGCTTTAGGAAGTAAAACTGCTTACTTCGGTATTCCAGGACTAGAAGAAAACAGCATGGTATTAAAATCTGCTGCTGATGCAAACAAAATCTACAAACACGTTGAAGATCGTATTCGTGAATACGCGAAAACGAAAAACGAAGCTGATGCTACAATCGTAATCGGTGGTGGCGGATTAACTGGCGTTGAGCTAGTTGGTGAGCTTGCTGACATTATGCCTAAACTTGCAAAAAGCCACGGCGTAAATCCAAAAGAAGTTAAACTTCTTCTTGTTGAAGCAGGTCCAAAAATCCTTCCAGTATTACCAGACCACTTAATCGAACGTGCAACTACTAGCCTAGAAGCACGCGGCGTTACATTCTTAACTGGTCTTCCTGTAACAAACGTTGCTGGCAATGAAATCGACTTAAAAGACGGTCAAAAACTTGTTGCTAACACATTCGTTTGGACGGGCGGCGTTCAAGGTAACCCACTAATCGGTGAATCAGGTCTTGAAGTAAACCGTGGTCGTGCAACAGTTGATGCATACCTACAATCTACTTCTCACAAAAACGTATTCGTTGCTGGAGACAGCGCTGTTGTCTTCGCTCCAGACGGACGTCCATACCCACCAACTGCACAAATCGCTTGGCAAATGGGTGAGTTAATTGGATACAACTTATACGCAGCACTAGAAGGCAAAGCATTCGAAGAGTTCGCACCTGTAAACTCTGGAACACTTGCTAGTCTAGGACGTAAAGATGCGGTTGCTACAATCGGAGCAAGCAATACTCCACTTAAAGGCTTACCAGCATCATTAATGAAAGAAGCAAGTAACGTTCGTTACTTATCACACATTAAAGGTCTATTCAGCTTAGCTTACTAATCTGAATATAAGCCCGAATCATGCCCTGCATGGTTCGGGCTATTTTTATCCCACTTTAATGGGCAGTAAGACCCCCCACCTCAAAATTCAGCGAAAGCAAAGCAGTTAGGTGGGGGGCGGGCTGCCCATTAAAGTCCGATTGGTGAGGGCTGATAATCAGTGGGGATGAGGAAAACCCCCACTGATTAAAGTTTCACTTTATCCGTAATTTTCTCTAACTTATTTATTCGGCAAAAAAATTATATACCCTTTAAATTTATCTAAATATACTGACTTTTTATAATGAAAGCTGTCCCGTTCGGAACAGCTCTTATTGTCGCTTTTTGTCAGTAAATCGATATATCGGGGAAATCGCTGATATATTCGGATTTGCGCTGATATATTTTGAAAATCGCCGATATGTTTCGAGTTACGGTCGATATATTCAAAAAATCGCCGATATAACTTTTAAACCTTCTTCATTATCCTAACTTCACAAGGCTGTAGTTCTTCTTCCCTTTACGAATAATAATAAATCGTCCATCAAATGAATTCTCTACCGTAACATCCGTACCTACATCCGTTACTTTTTCGCCATTCATAGAAATAGCTCCGTTATTAATATCTTCACGCGCTTGTCGTCTAGATGGTTCAATTCCTAAATCAACTAGCCATTCTACGATGTTTTTCGTCTCTTTTGAAGACTGGAATGTTGGCATTTCTTTAAAGCCTTGCTCAATTTCATCAGCTGTTAACGATTTAATATCTCCGCTAAATAACGCTGCTGTAATTTTCACAGCTTGTAGCAATGCTTCCTCTCCATGAACGAATTTCGTCATTTCTTCCGCTAATACTTTTTGCGCTTCACGTTTATGAGGCTCTGTTTCTACCTTCACTGCCAATTCATCGATGCGCTCTTTCGTTAAGAATGTAAAGTATTTCAAGTATTTAACGACATCACGATCATCTGTATTCACCCAGAACTGGTAAAACTCAAATGGTGTTGTTTTTTCAGGATCAAGCCAAACTGCACCACCTGCTGATTTACCAAACTTCGTACCATCTGATTTCAATAATAACGGAATCGTCAATCCAAATACTTTTGCTTCGTGCCCTTCTAACTTACGAATTAAATCTAAGCCACTCGTAATATTTCCCCATTGGTCACTACCGCCAATTTGCAGTTGAACATCCTCTTTCGTGTATAAATGATGGAAGTCCATCGCTTGTAAGATTTGGTACGTAAATTCTGTGAAAGAAATTCCTGTATCTAAACGACTTGCTACGATGTCCTTTGCTAACATGCTATTAATGCTAAAGTTTTTCCCGTAATCACGTAAAAACTCAATAATATTTATTTCATGTGTCCAGTCGTAGTTATTTACCATCTTCACTTCGCTATTTCCGCCAAAATCAAATAGCTTTTTCATTTGCGCTGTTAACGCATCCACATTATGTTGAACTACTTCTAACGTTTGAAGTTGGCGCTCTGATTGACGCCCACTCGGATCACCAATTGTTCCTGTTGCTCCGCCAATTAAAATAACTGGATGATGGCCAGCTAACTGGAATCTTTTCATCATCATAAACGGAATCAAATGTCCGATATGCATACTATCACCAGTCGGATCAACTCCGCAGTATAGCGAAATCTTTTTCTCTTCTACTAGCTTACGTAAACCTTCTTCGTCAGTCTGTTGATTAATGGCACCGCGCCATTCTAATTCATCAATAATGTTCATCTTTTGTCATCCCCTTTATTTTTTAAAAACAAAAAATCCCTATGTCTATGACATAGGGACGATGATTCACCGTGTTACCACCCAGTTTGTATAAATAGCATAGCTACTCATACCACTCTTAGCAATAATATCGATTGCCAATCCGCTTAGCATTACCTAAGATACTCCAGAGTGTAATTCGCAAATTTGTTTGTGCTAGGTTCCAGCATCCCCTAGCTCTCTCATTAACAGTGACAAACTGCTACTGGGCTCTTTCAACGTATGTTATTTGTTAAATTATTAGCCATTATATTGAATTGAAAACAAATTGTCAACAATACCCAAATATTATTTTAAAATAATTCGCAGTTTCATACGTATATGTTATTCTTTATCTTCTCCAATAATCCTTACTTCACGCTCTAACTTCACGCCAAATTTCTCTTCAACTGTTTTTTGTACGAAGTGAATTAAATCGATGTAATCTTGTGCTGTTCCGTTATCAACATTCACCATAAATCCAGCATGTTTTAGAGAAACTTCCACTCCACCAATTCGCTTACCTTGTAACCCTGAGTCTTGAATCAATTTACCAGCAAAGTTATTTGGTGGGCGTTTAAATACACTACCACATGAAGGATATTCTAGAGGCTGTTTTGACTCACGTTTAAACGTTAAATCATCCATTTTTGCTTTAATTTCTTCATGTACACCTTCTTCAAGTTCAAATCTCGCTTCAAGAATAATGTAATGATTGTTCGCAAATACACTCTTACGATATCCAAATTCAAATGCTTCTTTCGTCAAAGTACGTAGCTCTCCATCACCTGTCATTACGACAGCTTCTGTTAATACATACGAAATTTCACCGCCGTATGCACCTGCATTCATATATAATGCTCCGCCAACTGAACCTGGAATACCACAAGCAAACTCAAGCCCTGTTAAGTTATGTTCTAATGCAATACGTGATACATCAATAATTGCTGCACCGCACTGTGCTACAATCGTCGTTCCTGTTACAGTAACACCTGTAATATGAATTAAACTTACTGTAATCCCGCGAATTCCACCATCTTTAATAATAACATTCGATCCATTTCCTAAAAACGTAACTGGAATATTATATTTGTTCGCATATTTAATAACTTCTTGAATTTCATCATAATTTGTCGGCGCAACGAACACATCTGCTTTTCCACCAACTTTAATATGCGTATGATTCTTTAACATTTCATCTTGTTTCACATGACCTTCAGGCAATACCGTACTTAAATATTCATAAACCTCTTGCATATTCATTTTACGATTCCTCTATTTCTATATTCTTTTTATCCCGTTATACGGGCCCATAATATCCCCACATACATGAACGAACTTAAAGTGGTGGATACAGTGTACCCAAAATCAATTCGAGACACCTATTAACCTCTTAATTTATAAGAGGTGCCACTCATATTAAAATATATATTGCATAATAAAGCAACCCAAATGGGCTACTAAACTTGACATGTCATCAGAAAGACAACAATTTGTAAAATATATTACTTTTTCAAAACACTACCCTTCAGTATCTTACTATACCACACGAAAATAAAGTGGTATTTTTTTGTAATCTTTACTTTATTTTCATCAACAAAAAAAGATGCTTTTACATAGGTAAAGGCATCTTTTTCATTACTTATTTTAAATTACTTTTCGTTCTCTTCTTTTTCTTTATCAAACCATAATAGTTCATCGTTATCCACTTCACCATTATAATTGATTAAGATTTCTTCTCCTGCTTTTATATCTTTATAAGCATAGAAGTTAAATGTATGATTCTCAAAGACAATATCATACGTCGCATTCGGTGTATATGAATGATTGAATAACATGCCGTATCCTAAAAGGATTGCCGTATGATTAATCCCATACTCAAATGCGTAGTCAGCAAGTAATGTTTTCTCAATGTGTTCATGCTGTTCATTCGGATAAGAGATAACTGGCGCTGCGTGTATCAACTCACCTTTTTTAATATCACGAGTTGCAAATACACCTCTATTAAATTCTCCATCACTAAGTTCAGAAGTCTTAACTTCGATCATATACGTCACCTATTTAATTCTTTCTTTGAAGTATTTTAATTCCGCTATTAGCTGAATTTCATCTTCTTAAGCTTGGCAGAAAACGAGCAGAAAAGCAATTAAAATCCGAGCAAGTCTTCGTTTAAATGAAAAAAGGGCACAAACGTTGTGCCCTTTTTAAGTGATATTACTTTTCTAAAATATCTTCTAACAATTTCACTTGCTCGCTAACAGTATGTAATGTCTTCACAGATGTATCATTTCGATGTTTTTCTTCTTCCACACTTGCTAACACTTCTTCTGTAGCCGCAGAAGTTTGCTGGATTACATTGGAAGCATGTGTAACATCCTTTACGATATTCGTCGTTTTAACTTGGAAACTTTCTTGATGACCGACGATTTCTCTCATTACATCATTAATTTCATCAATAAATTTCCCTAAATCCGTTACATTTGTTAAAACACTTACTAGCATTTCATTACATTCTTCTTGTACTCTTTCTGATTTCTCTACTTGCACTTCTACCTTACTTGCTTGATTACTAAAATCCTTCAAAATCCCTTGAATTCTTCCCGCAGAACGATTCGATTCTTCGGCAAGCTTTAATACTTCATTCGCTACAATCGCAAATCCTTTTCCATGCTCACCTGCTCTTGCAGCTTCAATATTTGCATTTAAAGCTAGCAAACTCGTCTGACTTGAAATATTCGTTATTACATCTACAATCTCATTAATTTGTTTCGATTGCATCATTAAATCTCTAAATATAATTCCTGATTGTGAAACAACATCATTTAAACTTTTCATATTTGCTTCAAAGTTTCTTAAAGTATGTACACTACCCTTTGAAATTTCTAAGCTTTCATCAATACGAATCGATGCATTTCTTACTTGAGAAATGATTTGTTCAATATTTCCCTCCATATCATTCAATACTTCTACCGAACGATGCATCATCTCTGATTGTGATTGCGTACCAACTGCTACCTCTTCAAAAGCGAAATTGATTTCACTCATTGACTCCATCGATGTATTCATATTTTGTCTTAAATAATTGAAATTACGATCTAGTTTTACAACCGTTTCCTCAATAAGTCTTTGCGTTTCTTCTAATTCCTGAGCTTTTCTCATTACTTCTTGCTTCTCATCACTTAAACGAGCTAGCAAGTTAGAACCAATTTTCGTGACGCCCCACATAGCGATTGTTACGATTGCTAACAAGCTTGCGAAATTTGCAGCTTCAGATGCAGCTGTATAAGCAAAAAATTGCTCTGGCCAATAACTACAAAGAATAAATGTGATTACAACTGCCACTCCGCCTAGAATTACAACGAGACGTTCACTTAAATAAATAAGTGAAACGGCTAGTGTAAAATAGACCATTTGAAATACAGCTGGGCTTTCATTAAAAGCTTGTACCATAATGAAAGACATCATAAGCAACATAAATGTCATGATATATTTATACGTCGTTTCCATGCTTTTTATAAAAGTAAGAAGTGTTCCAAATACAACGACAGAAATGCCACAAACCCAAAACGCGATTGCTCTCTCTGTAAAAATATATCCGTAATACCCAATTGCGATGATTCCAAGGAAGAAACTACAAATCGTAATAAACAGCAATAAATGATTTTTCTGTGATTCTTTCTCAAGGTTAGAAAAACAAGTTTTCTTTAACCATTCCATATATAGTCCCACCTTCTGCACTTAATTACTTCAGCTTAAATACCGCACTCACTGGGTTATGATCACTATTTTCAAACTTTAAATCTTTTCCTTGCACATTTACAATCTCAACATTCGGTGAAACGATAAAGCCATCAATAATCGTGACGAAGTTTTCACCTTCTACATATTTCTTCACATCGTCTCTCACTGTCATAACAGACGGGTCTACAGCCCATTTAAAGCCACCATCAGTAAAGTCCTTCGGTAACTCTACTAACCACTCAGGACGCTCCTTCACAAACTTCGGATCACTTAATTGAACATCAGAAACTAATTGATTCCAATCTCCGCCCATTATTACGTAATCACCATTTTTATAATGCTTGTTCATATATTCTTTTAAAAACTCTACTTGCTGTTTTCTAATTTTCCCGCCTTCATCGTACGCAGACAAATGTAAGTTTACGAGTCTAACATGCTTTCCATTATTAACAGGGATTGTATGTTCAACAATCGCCCGATCTAAATCAAATAAACGCTTCGGCCAAGGCTCCATTCCAGGAAGCTGGAATCTCTTCGCTTCTTGAACAGTGTATTTAGAAAATGTACTTAATCCAGCCTCCGCATATCCCATTGGATTTGTTATTGGCACTGGAACCCATTTCGTATCGTAGTTCTTGCCAAATGACGAAACATAATCAGGTAATCCTTTTTTCAAAAATTCATGTTCATTCACATCAAATGATCGAAGTGATTTTATATCAACTTCTTGTAGTAGCGCAAAATCACTATTCTCATTTTGTAAAAACGAAAGCATATTCTTTAGGTTAACTTCCGTTTGCTCTTTACTACTTGAACCAGATCCCTTTCCCCCATCCATAAAGAAATCTTGCTCCTTATCTAATCCAGCATATCCAATATTAAATGTTGTAACTTTAAATTCATTTCCTGTCGCTAATACGCGCTCTTTATTATTTTCCACCTTCAAACTTACACTATCCGCAGGCTGTTCTTTAGTAAGTGTCATATACCCTAAAAAACCACCTACAACTCCCAATCCTACTAAAATACATATAAGTACTATTTTTAACAATTTCTTCAAATAAACGCCCCTTTTCTAAAACACACAACTTAATTTTCCTTATTTTCAGTTAACTAAAACCGAATGACAGACATAACAAATATTTTATCATATCAAAAACCTTATATCACTATATTTAGTTTATAAACAATAACTCTTGCTCTTACATTATCAAAAATACAAAATCCCCTAACTCCTTCACTGGAAATCAAGCGCAATGTTTAGTACACTATATGTAATAATCATAGGCGATGGAGTTCGCCATAAACGCTGCTTAGCTAATGACTCCTACCAGTATAACTACTGGTAGGAGTCTATTTTTTTGAGCAAGCTATTTAAAGAGGTGAGAAAATTGATTTATATTATCGTCGGCATTGCCGGTATATTAGGGGCCCTTTCTCGTTATTATTTAGGTCTTACGATTCATGAATCTTGGCATTATACATTTCCACTAGCTACATTACTGATTAACTTAGTCGGCTGCTTCTTATTAGCGTGGCTGACTACGTATATCGCTAAGCTCAACATCTTATCTTCAGATGTAATCACAGGCATCGGGACAGGATTCATTGGTTCTTTTACGACGTTTTCAACATTTAGTGTAGAAACTATTCAATTGATCAATCATTCCGAGTGGAGCATAGCCTTCTTATATGTATCATGCAGCATACTTGGTGGCCTCATTATGTCTGGACTTGGCTATACACTAGGTAATTTCTTACTTAAGAAACATCTTACGGAAGGTGATCACTTATGATAGAAGCTTTATTAGTCGCAACAGGAGGATTTTTCGGTGCAATTACGCGATTTGCAATTAGCAATTGGTTTAAAAAAAGAAATAAAACTTCCTTTCCAATTGCTACATTTCTCATTAATATAACAGGAGCGTTTTTACTCGGATATATAATTGGCAACGGAGTCACTACAGGTTGGCAATTATTATTAGGTACTGGATTTATGGGTGCATTCACAACATTCTCGACGTTTAAACTAGAATCTGTTCAGTTTCTCAATCGTAAAAGCTTTAGCACATTCCTTTTATATTTAAGCGCTACTTACATAGTTGGTATCCTCTTCGCATTCCTTGGAATGCAGCTAGGCGGAATATAAAAAAGAAAGCGACTCTTATCAGTCGCTTTCTTTCATAAGAAATAAGTCCCACCATATGGAATGGAAAAGAAACTAGCTGGATACACATCATAATTCACACTTTGCATCGGAAATTGTGAGTATGGCATATACTGTCCTTGCATCATTTGTGCCAAATATGCTTGTTGCTGCATTTGAATCGCTTGATTCATAGCATGAATGGTCTCCTGCGCCCCAGCGAGCGTAATAGCTGCTCCCACTTGTCTACCACTATAAAAATAATGATTCATTATGATTCAACTCACTTATTATTTTTCTTCCATATCGTATGTTTCTATTTCATGGTGAGTGTTTTATTCCAATTAACGAGTTCCCTACTATAGCTCTTCCAAACGGTTATTTTGTGCCAAAGTATGCCTTTTGGAACATACACATTCTTATCGCATTATGATAGTTACCGTCAACGAAAAACTCGTCTAACAGTTCACCTTCTACCATAAATCCAACCTTTTTATAAACATGTACCGCTTTTTCATTTTCCTTATCCACCACTAAATAAATCTTATGCATATTTAATACAGAAAAAGCATAATCCATCGCTAAACGCGTCGCTTCCGCTGCATAACCATATCCTTGATAATTTGGATCAATAATAATTTGGAATTCTGTTCTACGGTGAATATAATCGATTTCCACTAACTCGACTAATCCAACCATTTCATTGTCTTTTTCAACGATAAATCGGCGTTCACTTTGATCATGTATATGTTTATCGTATAAGTCTTGTAGCTCCACAAATGCCTCATACGGCTCTTCAAACCAATATGACATAATATGTGCATTATTATTAAGTTCGTGTACAAACTTTAAATCTTCTCGCTCTAATGGACGCAATTTCAATTCCTGATTCATTTCTATAACCTCCAAGTAAAAGAAACCTCTTCACTTAATTTCTCAATTTTTTTCAATTTCAAACGCCCTAATTTTATTGTAAACCTTTAAGTAACTTGAAGGTCAAGATGTAAAAAAGTAGTGCAAACTTATGTCTGCACTACTACTCTTTTCTCAAATCTCTCATATTTGATATGTATAAAGCAATAACTAAAACAAGAATCGCTCCTGCGTATAATAACGTCTCCATCGGTTCCTCATGAGACACAATAATCAATCGAATTAACGCCGTGATTCCAATATAAATAAAATAACGTAACGGAAAATGGTAGTTCGACTTAAAATACTTAATAATCAATGCAATGAACTCAAAGTATAAGAAATAGACGATGATACTTTCAACTAATTTATATGACGTATACTTCTTCGCTGAAAATATGTATTGAATAAAAGTAATCGTCTCATTAATTAAAAAGATAGATAAGACAATGGATAATATAATTAGCGCTATATTTAATATCCACTGTAAAACACTCGCGATAAAATGATCAATATTGAATGATTTCATTTTCTCATTAAACTCCCCTTCGTATAAGTACTTATTCATTATAGCAAAATTATAATTGGAGGTGGGTTAAATCATAGGTTCGTCCTTTGTTGGTGCCGGTGTGTGGGATGTTCATTGTTTGGAGGAGTCTTTTAACCGCAGAACTAGATTGCATATTAAGAAAATCCCTCAACTTGCTATTAGTAGTTATCATTCCAAACAGAAGTGTGTAGTCTTGTAAAGCACGTAAATGAGCATTTTTAGACGTACTATTACAGTTTGAGCAGCGCCATCCCTGTTTTTCTTTTAACATTGCCATTGTAAAACATTCCTCACATTGCACGCCCTTTAGCAATTCCTCTTTTTTCACTTTATATTGTGCAAGAATATTTTGTCGCTGCGGAATGTGCTCATTCATAATTTGATTTATAAGTCCATCTACATTATCAATTACGTCTTCTTTATATTGACTTTCCATTTGTTTAATTCTATTAGGTAAATTTGCACCGTGGATAATTTTATTAGGAAGCATTTCATCTGAAGTTTTAATAATTGTACGAGGAGAACTAATTACAACGAGAGATTCAATCGGAATATTATATAAACCATGCAAACTCAGCCATTTTCTCAGCTGCATCTCTTGCCGTTTCACTTGTAAAAGCGGATCTGGAAAACCCTCTTCTGAAGTACCATCTGCGATTCGAATGAGTTGATTAAACTTTGCATCAAAAATTAACGTACCAATGATATTTTTTATTTCAAGAAAAAGAAGAAAACATGAGGAAACTATGAGGGCATCAATTTGAAAATAATGTTTCTGATCAAACAATCTGATGTCATGTAAAATGCTATATTTTGTTTCAGATAGAAAACTAAGCGGATATTCAATTGCCTGCTCTCCTTTATAGCCAGCCATAAATTTCGCTAGACTTTCAACCACCACATTCCTTTTTGGATGATGAGCAGGCAATCTTCTAAGTAAAGCTTCTAATTGAAGCAAATGTACGGACATTTTCCGTTCTTTCACAATCATCTTTATTCCCCCCCAAAATATATCAGCGATTTTTCAAATATATCAGCGCAACTCAAATTATATCGGCGATTTTCGAAATATATCGTCGCAACCCAATTTATATCAGCGATTTTCATAATATATCGACTTACCGACAAAAAACGACACAACATACACACATAAAATCCTATACACAGTATAGCATCACATCTAAAATCGCACTGTAAACATAATATGAATCCGCCCATTTAATTACGCCGTTTTTCAAAATGAGAGATTTACATTCACCTCATGTAAAAGACCTTTTTATAAGTATGAAAAAATTTTAGGAATTAGTTTATCTTTTTTTAATGTTTTATTTAGAGGCAGTTTATACTCGAGTATTAACATAATAAACGTAGTAACTATTACTATAATCACAAACCGTACAACTTACATTTATAAAATGAGGAGACGATAAAAATGAATAAAAAAACGAAAGCACTATCATCTATATTGCTCGGACTCACAATCGCACTAACAGGGTGCGTTGGTACGAAAGCCGAAGAAAATCATAGTAAGCCGAAACAAGAACAAGCTGCTAAAGAAACAAAAAAGGAAAACAAGTTAACGAAAGGCCAAAAAATGGCTAACATTCTTAGCGACACAAATTGGCAAGGTACACGAGTATTAGATAAAGATAAAAATGACTTAACAAAAGAAAATGCAAACTTCATTGGTCTTGCAAAATATGATGCAAAGTCTGGAAGATATGAATTTTTTGATGCTAAAACAGGTGCAAGTCGTGGCGATAAAGGAACTTTCTTTATCACAAATGATGGGAAGAAGAGAATATTAATTTCAGAATCAATGAAATATCAAGCTGTTGTTGATATGACAAAGCTAAATAAGAATATATTTACTTATAAACGAATGGGGAAAGATGCTAACGGTAAAGATGTAGAAGTTTTCGTTGAACATGTTCCATATAAAGAAAAAGAGCTTTCTTTCACTGATCCGGACAAGCAGCTGAACACGACTACAGGCGATATCGTTAAAAACGTTGATGGAGATAAGATTTTAGGTGGAACCCTTTGGCACGGAACAAAAGTATTAGATGAAACTGGTAATGACGTAACACAATTTAATTCGAATTTTATAAGTCTAGCAAAATTCGATGACAAGTCTAATAAATATGAGTTCTTCAATAGCGAAACAGGCCAAAGCCGCGGTGACTATGGCTACTTCGATGTGTTGCACGAAAATAAAATAAGAGCTCATGTTTCAATTGGAAATAATAAATATGGTGCGGCTCTTGAACTTACTGAACTAAATAATAAGAAATTTACTTATAAAAGAACTGGTAAAGACCAAGCAGGGAAAGACATCACTGTATTTGTTGAACATGAACCTTATACAGGTGATATGAAACCAAAATTTAGTTTTTAATTTGTTTGATTAAAAATCTATATTTGATATTTAGAACATGAAGAAGCATAAGCTGACCAAAACGGTCAGCTTATGCTTCTTTTTACATGTAACAACCACTACAGCTCTTCAATTACCTTCGTTAGCTTTTGAAG
The DNA here is from genome assembly GCF_045277205.1 of Bacillus sp. A01H. Classification (NCBI taxonomy): domain Bacteria; kingdom Bacillati; phylum Bacillota; class Bacilli; order Caryophanales; family Bacillaceae; genus Bacillus; species Bacillus sp. A01H. The sequence goes on from NZ_CP117702.1 coordinate 5,153,134, forward strand.
CGCTGATAAAAGATTTGTTAATTCTTCAGATAAAAAAACTGCTGCCTACAAAATATAGACAGCAGCTACAGTATACATTTTATAACTAATAAACAGCAATCGGCCCATAAGGACCTTTAATAATTTCTATTCTTGTTTCAAAAATATCTGTCAAAAGTGTTGAGTCCATAACTTCTTCTACTGTTCCAAAAGCAGCAATTTGTCCATCTTTCATCGCACAAATTTTGTCAGAGTATTTAGCTGCAAAATTTATGTCATGCATAACAGTCAAAATTGTTCTTCCAAATTCATTAGCCGCACGTCTCAAATGCTCCATCATTTGAACAGAACGAGCAACATCAAGGTTATTTAGCGGCTCGTCCAAAAGTACATATTCAGTCTCTTGGCACAATACCATCGCTACATATGCCCTTTGTCTTTGACCACCAGAAAGCTCATCTAAATATCTATTCTCTAAATTCGTTAAATCTAGGAAGTCGATATATTTAGAAATAATAACTTCATCCTCTTTCGTTAATCTTCCCTTTGAATAAGGAAAGCGCCCAAATCCAACTAATTGTCTAACAGTAAGCCTCGTTACAAAATGATTTTCTTGTCGCAATATAGTCAAAACTTTTGCTAAGTCTTTTGATTTGGATTCAGAAACATCCATATTTGCTACTTGGATTTGACCTTCATCCATATCTAAAAGTCTTCCTATCATCAAAAGTGTCGTTGACTTTCCAGCGCCATTTGGTCCGATTAAAGAAGTAAAGCCTGCTTTTGGTATTTCAATATCCAAAGGTCCTATTTTTACCTTATCCGTATAGAACTTTTTAACATTATCAATTTTTATCATAAAGCCCTCTTCCTTAAAACTATAGTTAAGAATATAATTCCACCAAATAATTCAATAATAACTGAAACTACACCTTGAGCATGGAATACATGATACATTAAAAAGTATGCGCTCGTCATTATTAAAAATCCGATTGCAAAAGCCATTGGGAAAATATATCTGTGATCATACGTCGATGCCGCCTGATAACTCAAAGTTGCTACTAAAAATCCATAGAAAGTAAGTGGCCCAATTAGAGCTGTTGAAATAGACATTAAAATAGCTACTAATACAAGCGTATAAATTACACTAGGTTGATATTTAACTCCAAAAGAAGTAGCAACATCCTTTCCTAGCGACAAAACATTCAAATTCTTAGAATGAGCAAAAATTAATACTGCTACAATTATGATCATCGGAATTACAATAGGAAAATAGGCAGGATCTGCATGATTAACAGAGCCAAATAATTTCGCTTGCAAAATATCAAACTCTGAAGGCGCAAGTAGTTTTCTCATGAAAGTTGACATAGAATTTAGTCCAGTGCCAATGATAATCCCGACTAAAAGCATAAGTTGTAAATTCCCGTATTTACCGGAAAGTAGCCATCCATAAAGTATCAAACTCATGAGGACCATAACAACGACTTGAAATAAAAATGATCCAATTCCATTAAAATTGATCAATGCACTAGCACCAAAGAAGAATATTGTGCTCGTGTGAATTGCTGAATAAAGTGATTCGAAACCTAAAAGCGAAGGAGTAATAATCTTATTATTCGTAATGGATTGGAAAGCAACTGTCGACAAGCTATGGCAAACAGCTGCAATAATCATTGCAACAATAGCTACAATCCTTCTCTTAACAACTGGGATAAAAGAAGGTGAATCTATCGGAACTGGATTGTTATACACTAAAAGTCCATATGAAGAAAGGAGGCCTAAAGCAATCAATGTTATCAGTACAATCCAATAACGTCTTGCTTCCTTCTTAGAACGAAAAGCGCTAGCTGATCTACTTTCATTATGAAGGCTAGAATCGACTTCGACATTTTCTTTATTTCTATAATCTAATGTGATCATCGTAGCCTCCTTGGTTTTCTTTTTCTCAATAAAATAGTAATAAACACGACTGCTCCTACTGATGCAAGTATTAAAGAAACAGGTAATTCAAAAGGTTTTATAATTGTTCGAGAAATGATATCACAGGCAGTTATTGTCCCCATTCCGATCAGACACACCCAAGGTAAATTACTTCTAAGATCATCACCTCTAAACATGGAAACAATATTTGGAACAATTAACCCTAAGAAAGGTAAATTTCCAATAACAGCTGCAACAATTCCAACGGCAAAAGAAATAAGGGCCGTTCCAAAAAGAACAATTCGGTTGTAATTAACTCCAAGGCTTGTTGCAACATCTTCTCCTAGTCCAGCTAAAGTCAATCTATTCGCATACATAAAAATAAGCAAAGTAACGATAACAATCAGCCATAAATATTCGTATCTTCCCACCTGAATGTTAGCAAATGAACCTACAAACCAAGTTTCAATACTTTGCGTCATTTGAAAAAGGAGTCCCAAAAAAGTAGACACTGCAGAAATAACTGCTCCAAGCATCAATCCAATAATCGGGACAATTAAAGACGAACGGAGCTTAACTCTTCTTAAAAATAGAAAGAAAATCATAGTTCCTATAAAAGAAAAAATGATTGCACCAGTCATTCTTTGAACTAAAGTTGGGGCAGGAAATAGTAAATACACAAAAAGCAGGCCTAAGCCTGACCATTCAATAGTCCCCGTTGTAGTAGGTTCAACAAATCGATTTTGTGTAATAAGTTGCATGACGAGCCCTGCCATCGCCATTGCAGCTCCAGTAAGCATTAATGCAACTGTTCTCGGAACACGAGTGATGAAAAACATCTCCATTCCGTCCTCTTGTCCACGTATATCATAAACGCCAGTAAACAGTGATATAATCCCTAAAATTATAACAACTATAATCGCTATTATAAAAGATTTTGTCCATAATTTATTGTGATTATAAAACTGGGGTTGAGAAATATTCTCAACCCTAGAAATTATATTTTTTGACACTGCTTCGTACTCCTTTACACTACTTAGCTAAAGTTTTTGCAAGATTTCCAAATAACTCTATATAAGTTTGAATTGATTCATTTGTGTAAGTATCTGCTGGTGCATAAATAACTTGTTTTTTAGAAACAGCAGTTGTGTTTTGAAGAGCTGGTGATTTAGAAATAACATCCTGAGCAGGAGCTGACTTAGCTGCATCAGATGTTGCAGCATCACGATCTAATACGAACAGCCAATCAGGATTTGTTTGTGCAATAGCTTCAACAGAAACGTCGTCACCTTTATGACCTGCAGTAGAATTAGAAACTTCTAATGCTGGAGTCCAACCGAAAATTTCATACATTGGTCCCCAAACACGGCCAGAGTGCGGCGCAGCAAAACCGATATTACCACCAGTAACGATAACACTCATAACTTTATCTTTTCCGTTATAAGCAGATTTTGCATTTTCAATAGATTTATCAAAATCAGCTACTAATTTTTTAGCTTCTTTCTCTTTATCAAAGATTTTTCCTAAAGTAACAGTAGAATCTTTAAGTCCTTTTACTAAGTTTTCTCCAGGCTTAGTAGCCTTCTCAGAAACATCAACATTAAGATCAATAACTGCTGCATTTGGTACTAATTTTTTGATTTCTTCGTAATGGCTAGCAAATCTTTGACCAACAATTACAAGGTCAGGGTTTGCAGCGGCAATAATTTCAAGATTTGGCTCACGGTGATTCCCAATATTTTGAATTTTTTCATCCTTTTTATATGCTGAATCAGCAGGCATGATATCCTTTGGAGCAGCCGCTAATTTAATTCCCCAATCAGCTAAAGTTTCAAACGTTCTATTATCTAAAGCAACTACATTCTTTGGATTTACAGGAACAGTAACTTTTCCATGCGCATCAGTGATTTCAACCGTTTTTGGCTTATCACTACCATTATCTTTAGTAGCCTTCGAAGTTTCTTTACTTGAATCTGAGCAAGCTACTAACATTAAAGTGAAAATTGCTAGAATACTTACTAATTTTAAAAGCATAGTTTTTTTCATACGTATACTCCTTATTATGTAATTTATTTCGAAAATGATGACTTCCAAAGATTGAATTAGATAATAACTGCTATTCACCTAAATCAATATTGATAATCATTTTCATTTGAATATCCTGTAAATAAGTATAGTCATTAATTATGTGAAAATCTTGTGAATGGTGTGAGTTAATAAAATTAAAAATAAATTTGATACGGTCTCAACTAATGCGCAGCAGATCCATCCCCCACACCTTATAAAACATGGTTTTTACTGCAAAAAAATGACTATTTCCTGATAGCAATCTTCTTTTTATAGTTTCTGTCTTTTCATATTTCACAGAAACTACTTTATGATCTTATTTTTATCATTCAACCATTGAATAGCCTCTGCCATGTATTGTTTGAATATATCTATTTTTCTTCTCACACTTTAACTTTTTTCTTACATACCCAATATATAAGTCTACTACATTTGGATTTACGACTACGTTATGTCCCCAAACTTGGTTCAAAAGCATTTCACGGCTCAATATTGTATTTTTATTCTTGATTAAAAATACAAGTAAATCGTACTCACGCTTCGTAAGCGAGAGATTTTTACCACCTTTTTTCACAATATTGCTAGATGCATCAACAAAGAGATCTTTAAACTGATAAAAGGTTATCTCATTTTGCTGGTTACAGTTACTTCTCCTTAAAATAGCTTGCACCCTTGCTACTAATTCTTCTTTCGCAAATGGTTTTCTTATATAATCATCAGCTCCTGCTTGTAACCCTGCTACGCAATCCTCGCTAGAAATATTGTCGGTCACAATAATGATGGGTGTCATTTTAACAAGTCGTATTTTCCTGCAAATTTCTGGTCCAGATATGCTTAATGAATCCCAATCTAATATAATAATATCCCAATCTTGTTCATATGCTATATTTAAACCTTCGTTTTCATTGTGAAGTTTTAAAATGAAATGGCCTTCTTCCGTTAAACCGCTTACGATTTTCTTTGCTAAAGACCGTTCATTTTTAATTACTAACACCTGCCTCACCGATGGTTCACCTCTACTTCAATATAACTTAGTCACATAAAAAATTATTTAAGATTTATAAATATTAAACCCCTAAAAAATCCATTAAAACAGTTTATTAGGAGAACTCTATATAATCTTACAATAGGTATAGATAGAAACACAAAACATATTAAGATTTGAATAAAATGAATTTTCAATTTAGCTCAATCGGACTTTTACAGACATCTCGGCAGATAATAGGATAAAAGAAAATATAACAAAAGCACTTATCCATAGAATAAGTGCTTTTGTTATATTTTCGCGATTGTATGATATTGATTTCCTTTAGGGAAATGTATAGTCACTTTTGTATATTCATTCTCTTTCGATTCGATAGAAATATCATGCCCTAATTTATGAGATAAACGTTTCGCTAAATATAACCCTAATCCCGTTGACTTCGTATGGACTCTCCCGTTCGCTCCTGTAAAACCACGCTCAAATACACGCCCAATATCTTCAAGCTTAATACCAATTCCATTATCTTGAATAATGAGTCGCTTTTCTGCTTTGTCTTCTTCCCCAATAAACTTAATTTCTCCATGCGAATCAGTATACTTCAATGCATTTGCCACAATCTGATCGACAATAAAAGATAACCATTTTGTATCACTCTCTACTAAAAGTTGCAAGTTTGTGCGTTCAAATTGAATGCGTTTTGAAATAAATGTCTTAGCATATTTCTTCATACTAGCACCCGTAATCGCCTCTAGAGAAACTTCTTGAATGAAATAATCTTTTGAGAAGGAGTCAAGCCGTGAATAATACAAAGCTTGTTCAACAAAGTGATCTATTTTTCCTAACTCATCTTCTAATTTATCAATTAAAATATCCGCTGGTTTGTTGCTACGCATCAATAGTTGACTAGCAGCAATCGGTATCTTAACTTCATGAATCCAAGACATAATAAAATCATGATATTCTTTCTTTTCCTCATGCAATACGTACATTTTCTCTTGTTGCTCTAAATACAGTTTTTTTAATATATCCGTATACATTTCCTGTTCATATGTGTGTGGATTTGGAATTGCAATAACTGTATCCTGCTCTAAATGAAGAGCAATATGAAGTTCTTTATAAAATCTTTTATGATAAAAATACCCGATTATAAGATAGATAAGAATAAAAATTGCACTTACAACATTGATATATATAAGATTTGCTTTTGTATTACTTAATCCCTCACTTAAATAAATCATGGTAGAAATAAATAACATAATCAAAAAGTAAAGAAGCATAAAATACCGGCGTTCTTTTATGTAACGAAAAATACTCATGTAATAATGTAACCTTGCCCTTTCTTCGTATGGATAAATTCCTCTTTTCCAAGTTCAGCAAGCTTCTTCCTTACACGAGCGACGTTTACTGTTAATGTATTATCATCAACAAAACTTTCATTTTCCCAAAGTTTACGCATAATATTATCTCGACTTACAATCGATCCTATATTCTGCATTAATATCTGTAAAATTTTAAACTCATTTTTTGTTAATTCCAATATTTGATTATGATAGGTTACTTCCCCGCTCTGTAAATTTAATACGACACCTTCATATTCAACAACATTTGTTTCCGTTTGTGTATAAGAATATGTACGTCTCATAAGAGCCTGAATTTTAGCAACTAAAACATCTGTATAAAATGGTTTCTGCATAAAATCATCTCCCCCCATATTCATAGCCATTACCATATCCATAGGATTATCACGAGATGACAAGAAAATAATTGGTACTTTCGATACTTCACGAATTTTTCTACACCAATAAAATCCATCAAAATAAGGAAGATTAATATCAAGTAAAACAAGTTGCGGAGATTGCGCCAAAAAATCGTTTAAAATATGTTCAAAGTTTGTACTCATCCATACTTTAAATCCCCATTTCTCTAACTCATCGGCAACCGTTTCACGAATGGTTGGTTCATCTTCAACTAATAAAACTTTCATAAAAAGTTTGCCTCCTAGCACTATTTTAACCTTACAAGTTTGTAAGGTTTGAATTATAATTTGTAAGGTTGTCCTATGGTTTAGGGTATAAAATTACCATACAATAAGCTTATCATACAATAGAGGAGGATCCATATTGAACCCCGTATTACAGGCAAAACACGTAAGGAAGGTCTTTAGTAATAGAGGTAACATATTTACTGCCCTCCATGATATTGATCTAACAATTTTTGAAGGTGAATTCGTTGGCATAATGGGTCCATCTGGATCTGGAAAATCTACTTTATTAAATATATTATCAACAATTGATATACCAACCACTGGAGAAATTATTGTTGATGGAAAAGATGTTATAAAAATGAAAGATGAACAACTTACTGCATTCCGTATTGACACATTAGGCTTTATTTTTCAGGACTACAATTTACTTGATACATTAACGATAAAGGATAATATACTTTTACCACTTGCTTTAAGAAATATAAATGCACAAGAAATTGATGCACGCGTAGATGAAGTTGCAACAATGTTTGGCATTCAAGAACTGCTAAATAAATATCCGTATCAAATTTCTGGTGGACAACAACAGCGTACTGCGGCAGCGAGAGCTATTATAGGAAAACCGAAATTAATTTTAGCTGATGAACCTACAGGCGCACTAGACTCTAAATCAGCAGCTGATTTACTACACAGCCTACAAGCGTTAAATAAAAAACAACTTGCCACCATTTTGATGGTTACGCATGATCCCTTTGTAGCAAGTTATTGCAAACGCATCCTCTTTATTAAAGATGGAAAACTCTTCACAGAACTTGTAAAGGGCGAGATGCCACAAGAAGAATTCTCCCAAAAACTATTACGTATTCTTTCTGCTCTTGGAGGTAGCGGGCATGACACCATTTAGTATCATCAAAAAAAACTTACAAAGAAATCTTAAAAATTATGTACTATACTTTGCATCTATGATACTTAGTATTGTCATTTATTTCATTTTTGTATCCTTACAATATAACGATTATATCGTAGAACAAACAAATACAGCCAAAGGAATTGCAGATGTTTTTCAAGCTTCTTCTGTTATTCTAATCATTTTTGTAGCAATATTCATCTGGTATTCAAACTCATTTTTCACAAAGAAAAGAAAAAAGGAAATTGCACTATATTCCTTACTAGGTGTTCCAAAACGGCAAATTGGTACCATGTTATTTTATGAAAATCTCATCATAGGAATTATTGCACTCATTATAGGAATGAGCATCGGGGCTTTACTCTCAAAGGTATTTTCCATGTTACTTTTAAAAGTAATGCAATTATCAACCACTATTTCATTTTCTTTTTCTTTAGAAGCAATAATACATACCACGCTTGTATTTACCATTATTATTTTAATAACATCTTTTCACGGTTATAGCATCATTTACAAGTTCAAATTGATTGAATTACTTCAGGCTGAAAGACAAGGTGAGCTCATTCCAAAAGGATCCATATGGACCGCTTTATTAGGAATTATTTTAGTTATCTCTTCTTACTGGTTCGTACTTCAACCTATTTTCTCTTCTACATGGCTGGATCATAAGACACGGAATATGTGTATTATTTTAGGTGGTTCTATAATCGGTACATATTTCATATTTCGTTCTTTTACTGTTTTTTTATTACTTGGCTTACAGAAGAATAAAACACGCTATTACCGCGGGATTAATGTGGTTAGTGTATCTCAACTATTAGCACGCATTCAAGCAAACGCAAAAACACTAACTGCCATTGCACTATTAAGCGCAGTCACACTATGCGGAATCGGTGCTTCTTATAGTATGTATTATAAAAATAAAGTAATGATTGATAAAACAGAACCGTTTAGTTTTATGTATGTAAAAACAGATTCACAAGTAGATCAACAAATTGAAAATACAATAAAAAATTCTAATCATACAATAAAAGAGAAGATTACTATTCCTTTAATAAAAGTAAAAGCGGATTTACAGGTGAATGGTCTCATGCCAATTAATTTTGAAAAAAATCCTAATGAGTTAAATTTATTATCTGAGAGTACATTCAATATGCTAGCCGATAAGACTAATAAGGATATAAAAGTATCCCTTCAAAATACAGAAGTGGTTGCTCTCGATGCAAATAAAAGTCATACGTTTCAAACTGAATATAAAAACGGCAAAGTAGACCTGCATCTTTCAAATAATGATTATTCATTGCAATTTGTAGGAAAAATTCAAGACAACATCCTAAATGATTCATTACACGAATTCACTATCGTCGTGCCCGACCAAATTTTTTATGATATGAGCAAACAACAAAAACCTTATATGCTACAAGCATATAAAGTATCCGATGACAAAAATACAGAAAAGTTAACGAAAGCAATTCAAATACTCCTTAAAGATATCAATTTAATATCCAAATACGGTGCTTATAAAAGTGCTGTGGAAGCCACAGGATTAGTCATCTTCGCTGGTGTATTTTTAGGACTCGTCTTTTTAGCTGCAACTGGAAGCATTATTTACTTTAAACAATTAACAGAAGCAACTATAGATCAAGACAAATATATCATTTTACGTAAATTAGGTGTAAGTAAGCAAACCATTTTTAAATCGATTGCAAAACAAATTGCCTTTATATTCATTTTGCCACTTACTGTCGGTAGCTTGCATAGTATTGTCGTTTTAAAGGCACTTTCTAATACACTTGGCATAGATATTTTCATTCCAGTTTTAACTACCATTGTCGCATATACATTGATTTATTTTGCTTACTATATACTGACAGTAAAATCCTACAATAACATTGTGAATAAATAAAAAAAGCATCTCAACAGATGCTTTTTATTTATTTGTTCTTTTTAAAAGTTATCACATTATACGTTTTACTCATTTTCTCATAGAATAAACGCTTATCTCGTTTGAAAATATGCAATGCAAAATGCAATAAGATTAAACCATTGAAAATAAAGAATAGTAAAAGGAAAATTATCTCTAATTGCTCATTTAATACTCTAGAAGCAATTAAAATATAATTGATACCACCAATCCCGTAATATAACAGGCCATAGCGTTTACATAATTCAATGAAAGTAATTCTCTCTCCTTGCCCTTTTACTCTAAAATGAAGAATCCATTTCCCAATTGTTTTCCCATTTGTGAAATAAGGAACAACAATAAAATAAACGAATATCCAAACGAAGCCAAGTAAAAGCTCGTCCAATTTTTCAGCAGGGTTAAATATAAATGCTATGGAAACTTTCACATTGAATATTAAAGAAGTCACAATCCCAATAACAAACCAATCCATCCAAAGAGCAAGGAAGCGTCGTGTCATACGAACTGGTTTATTTTCAAAATCAACTTTTTCATCCATCGCATGTACATCTGGTAGGAAATAAGTAAATATTGGTGCAATCATATATCCTGCAAATCCACCAAGCGTATTTAAGAATAAATCATCAACATCAAATAAACGATATGGACAATTATACAATCCATAGAATCCTGTTAATTGTGTAACTTCGAAGAATAAGGAAACAAAAAATGTAATAATAACAGTTTGTAACAGATTACGACGGAAATAATATCGTAAATAAACGCCTAATGGTAACAATAAAAGAAAATTAAATGCTACCTGTAAAAATGCACGCTCTTTCAAAATTCCAATGTATGACATTGGATTTGCAAAATTCACCTTTGTTTCTCTCAAAATGTCCATGATTGAAGTAAAAGGTGTTATTTGATAATGCTGTGTTCCTGGACGTTGCATACTACACGTATCAAACGTAGCCGGAAACGGTAAAATAATTAAATAATAGGCCGCCATTGAAAATAATAATAAAGAGTACAAAACAAACATACGTAAATAATTAATATACCCATGCTTCCGATACTGCCAAATTAAAAAAGGAATTAATAAAATAAACCCAGCGATTGGAAAGGTAATTATCGCTGTCTTAATCGGGAATAAATAAGCACCCAATTTCTTCACCTCCAAAATATACAACATTCGCTATTATAACAAATTTTTCTTTTTATTCCATTTTCAGTTTTATTTGTTTTTTCATTCAATTTATTTGGTTTTCAAGTTAACTTATTACTCATCAAAAAGACCCTAAAGAATTACTACTTACCAGTAATTCTTTAGGGTCTTTTCATGTATGCAAAAAAACATCTACATGAAGGTTCCTTACAAAAATGTAAGATTCCAGTTAGATACATCGATGTTTGCAACTTTTAATCACTTGTACACTAACAATAGTTAACCAAGCAACACTTCGACATTAATCTGCTGTCATCGCAAATTTAATACATGCACTAAAAATCATTATAGAAAGGATAGGTAGATTATGAATGTAATAAAACAAAGCTTACCTCAAAAAAATCGAATTGTTGATTTAGATGTCATACGAGGTTTTGCCTTAATTGGTATTTTCTTAGTGAATATAGCTGAATTTAGTCAGAGATCGGGTGCTGGACAATTAAGCGATGCTAATTGGATTAACATTTTAGCAACAGGGAAGTTTTATGCTATCTTCTCTTTACTTTTTGGAGCAGGTTCAGCTCTTTTCTTAAGCCGTGCGAAAGCCAAAGGGCAACCTTATTCCTTGTATATACGTCGTATGATTATATTAGTTGTCATTGGGCTCTTACACGCTAGTATTTGGTCAGGAGATGTACTTGTTCCCTATGCAATTGTAGGATTAGTGCTACTATCACTTCATAAAATTCCTGGTAAATGGTTATTAGGCATTTCTCTAACCTTCCATGTAATCGGAATTATTGTGAGTATTATGTCTTATGATTATTTGTACGGAGGGAACTTGAATGTACCTCCACTCTTGAATGTTCTTCAAGTCATTACTACGTTAACAGGATTTCTAATTTATTTTATTGAGGGTTTTTCACTCATGCAGATGGATATTTTCACAAAATTAAGGAAGAATCCAAAGCTTCATACAATACTTTTAATTGTAGTAGGCAGTATTTCAATCACTGGAGTAACTTTCCAATTTCTCACAGAAGGCGCCAAACTGTCATTCATCATATTGACCATTTTACAGCCTTTCCTAGCACTAACTTATATTTTAATTTTAATGGCTCTGTTAAAAAGTAAACTAGGAAGCGTTGTACTCCATCCGTTACAAGCCTATGGAAAAATGGCCATGAGTAATTACTTGGGACAAACTTTTGTAGGAATTTTTATCTTACCATTATTCGTCAAAAGCATGGATCTCGCTTTCCTTATGATTAATGTCTGCCTATTAACATGGATTGTTCAAATTATACTGAGTAACGTTTGGTTAAAATATTTTAATTTTGGACCTATAGAATGGATTTGGCGCTGCTTAACTTATTGGAACTTAGTGCCTATCCGAAAAAATAATAGAAAAAATAACATATAGGAGGCTATAAAAATGCAAAGACCTGTTGTAGACGTAAAAAATGTTCAGAAAGTATATGGTAAAAAAGGTGAGAATCAATCATATGCCTTAAAAGGTGTATCATTTTCAATCCGAGAAGGTGAATTTGTCGGTATCATGGGACCATCTGGATCTGGAAAAACAACATTACTAAATGTAATTTCTACATTAGATAATGCAACGGACGGAAAAGTTGAAATTGCTGGAACTGATATTACAAAAATGAAGCAAGGTGCACTCTCTGATTTCCGCTCCAAAAAATTAGGATTTATTTTTCAAGACTTTAATCTTTTAGAAAATTTATCAATCTATGAAAATATTGCATTGCCACTTTCCTTGCAAGGTGTTCCTTCTCGAAAGATTGGACCAAAAGTAACGAAAGTAGCAGAGATGTTAGGAATTTCATCATTACTGCAAAAGTATCCTTCAGAAGTATCTGGTGGACAAAAGCAACGTTCTGCTGCTGCACGTGCACTCGTTCATGAACCAGCGATTATTTTAGGAGATGAACCAACAGGAGCACTTGATTCTAAAAATGCAACGAGCCTTTTAGATGCAATGAAAAGTCTTAATGAAGAGCAAAATGTTTCAATTATGATGGTTACCCACGATCCATTTAGCGCAAGTTACTGCCAGCGCATTTTGTTCATTCAGGATGGAGAGCTGTATAAAGAACTACATCGTACAACAAACCGTGAAATGTTTTATAAAGAAATTTTAAATGTACTTGCTGATTTGGGTACACAAAAAGCATAAGAAAGGAATTTACAACATGTTACTCAAACTTTCCATGTCAGGACTAAAAAGTAAAATAAGAGACTACATTGTCTTATTAATTGGGCTTGTTATGTCCATTTCAATCTTTTACATGTTCCAAACACTAGCAATGAATGATTCATTTATTAAAGCAAATTCGATGATTAGCTCTATTGGGATCATCTTCCAAGTTGGTTCATTTTTATTGGCAACTATCACGTTTTTCTATATCCTATATGCCAATTCATTTTTACTGTCATTAAGACAAAAAGAGTTCGGTATGTATATGATGTTAGGTGCGAAAAAATATAAAATTACGCTACTCATGTTTATGGAAACTTTAGCTATCGGGATCACTTCACTTATTATTGGGATTGGAATCGGTATCGGACTTTCTAAAGGAATTGGACAACTTCTTATGAAAGAATTAGAATTTGCTTCCGATGGATACCACGCTCTTTATATTCCATCTATTCGTGTAACAGTAATATTTTTCTTCATCCTGTTTTTCTTAGCTGCCATTATGAATATAGCGAAACTATCTCGCATTACAATATTACAACTCGTTCATTCTGAGATGAAAATAGACAAGCCTTCCGTAAAAGGGATTAAAACATTCTTTGTAGCAGTAATTGGTGCTGGTTCATTAGCAATTGGATATGCAGCATTAATAAATATAAAGGCTTTATCATTAGCTGGATTTCCTATCGCTACAGTAGCAACGACATTAGGAACATATCTTATTTTCATCTCTTTATTACCGCTAACTATTAGATTACTGAAAAAAATTAAACCATTAAATGAAAAAGGATTAAACTCATTTACTTTTTCTCAATTAAGCTTCCGCGTAAATGATTTAACAAAGGTATTAGCAACTGTAGCAATGTTAATTGCACTTGCAGTTGGAGCAATTGCTGGCGGAATGGCTTTTAAAAACAATATTAGCCTAACTACTGATATTGCTAGCCTATACGACGTATCAGTTCATAATCCAACAGCAGATGAGAAAAAAATATTAAACAAGATCAAATTTGAAGAAAAAGCGAACTATCGCTACAAAGTAGATCAAAAATTCGTTTATTACTTGAAAGAAGACTTAGAAAAAAATCGCCCTCTTGTTCAAAATGGTTTCGGGCAAAAGAAAGTCGGTCAAGTAGAACGAACTGCAAATGAACTTCCAGTCGGAGCAATTGTAAAGAAAGGTGCAAATGATACAATTGGTGGTCTTGCTCTTTCTGAAGAATGGAAGAATGCATTCAAAGAAATACAACCTGAATACTTATACAAACAACAACATATAAAAATTGTAGACCAAAAAATGTACAATCAAATAACAACAAAGGAACAAAATGTTGTAATTGGAAAAACAAATGATTTCGCAGCGTATAAGAAAGAATGGAAAGAACTTGATCAATTACAATTAGCAAAATATAAACATATAACTAAAGATCAATTAAATAGTAAATTTAGCTTTTACGAAATTATGTACACTTTCACAAGTGGTACAGTCTTTATGGGCTTTTTCTTAGGAATTGCTTTCTTAGCTATGATGGCAAGTTGCTTAATGTTCAAAATCCTATCTGGTGCAACGAAAGATACAAAGCGCTATCAAATGTTACGTAAAATAGGAGTTCGTCGTGAGCTATTAGCGAGATCAATCTATAAAGAGTTATTATTAGTATTCTTATTCCCAGCTACCATTGGTATCTCCCATGTAATTGTTGGTATGAATATGTTCTCTTTCATTTTGATTGACCCATACTTCCGCATTTGGGTTCCACTGGCAATTTTTGCGGTGATCTATACTATTTACTACTTAATTACAGTTCAATTGTACAAAGGTATTGTACTTCCGAAAGAAAGATAATAAAAAAGCTGGTGACATGCTGTCATCAGCTTTTTTATCCCCTATATCCATCATCCATCTACTATGCTAATATATGTACTTGATTCTATTTTTAATTTTCAACACCTGAGTTGAATAAATGAAAGGAGCTATGTTATTGCAACATGTGAAACAACTACTGAGAAATTTTTTATATTTTTTCTTCAGTAAACAAATTGAAAAGTTTCTAACCTATAATTTAAGAAAAAAAACAAATACATTTATTCGTATCGCTATTTATATTTATTTGGGAACCAAAATTATTTCCCTACTCTTTAATTTTAAGACATCTTACGGAGTAGGGCTCTTTAATATCGGCTGGCTTATAAGCATGTCACTCTATCTATATTTCGCTAAAAATATTTACTTCGAAATGAAACAAGAGCATCAAAAAGTGAAAGAGCTAACCTTCTTTTCTCTCTTTGACTCCAATAAAGATTTACCTTATCGAAGATATATTTACAAGTGTTATACAAAAATATTGTATAGCTTGCTTATCGCTGCATCAAGCTTCAATAGCTTATTACAAATTAATGCATCCATCTCACCGTCTATTTCAGACCTAGTCTCTAATGTGATGCATATGATTTTACTTCTAAGTGCAGTCACAGTAACCAGCCTTTATCTTGCACTACAATGGACAAATATATTAATGACAATACTATTAATACTCTCTTCTGTTATCACTGGAGCGATAATAAGTACTGGTTTATTATCAACAATAGGCAGTTTAACTCATTTTAATCTTTTAAATAACTTTTCCATCATTTTAACAATTTTCATTGGCATTATTGTTCAAATGGGAATTGTATGGATACGCCCTCCCTATCAGCTAAGTCGTACAGAAAATGCTTTTTTTATATCCAATTCAATGATTGCTACAACGCTATTATTACTAGTTATTTTTATTCAAGATATTTCTGTACTAACTGGCGGAGAAACGAATTTAGAAAAGAAAGCTCAATTAGCCTTATTACCTTATACAATTGGTGCAACCATTAATTTTATGTATATAAAGTTTAAATCTAATCGTATCGCCCAAAAAGCAGAAAAAAACATGCTAGAAGTTATTTATTTGTTAGAAGAAAATGATATCAATCGTCTTTCTCCTACACAAAAACAAAAAATAGTTACTAAAATCAAGAAATGTGTCTATTACGGTGGCACATCCTTCCGCTTACTTCTCCTTATGAGTCCAGAAACGAAACGATTTATAAAAAACATGAAGTTAGATGAGAGAACTCCATAAAAGCATCTATCTCCGGCCTCGGCTATTCTTTCAATAGAATAGCCTTTTTTCATACTTCTGTAAGATTCCTTACAATACTGTAAGCCAATCGTTAGTTACTTCGATGTTTCCAATCTTACATTTTATATAAACTAAAAGTAGATAATCAATCAACAATAAAAACACTTTTAAAGGAGCGAATTCTCATGAAAGAAAACCAAGACTTATTATTCAACCAAATTGTTACCGTTTCTTGCTTAGGCGGCTTCGTTTTACTATCTGGTGTTGCGGCTATTACTAAAATTGCTCAACAACTTTTCATGTAATATATCTTCATTACTACTTTAAATTTAAAATCATTCAAGATGACTAAAAATCACTTTTTATATAGATAGATTTCAAAATAAGGGTTCCTTACAAAAATGTAAGTTTCCAGTTAGATACATCGATGTTTGCAAACATTTATTCCTTGTAAACTAATAACTAGTTAGTCCAATTTAAACACACAAATAACTTATAGAGGAGTTTTCATATGAAAAAATTACTTGCTTCATGCGCTACTTTTGCACTATTCGCTAGCTTTGCGGTTGGTTGTGATTTATCTTCCCCAATCAAAATGGGTTCAAAGGAATACTACGTTCAAATCCAAGGTGAGGGTAAAATGGAAGATAATCAACGCCTTTATACTTTACCTACTTACGATGAAAACGGAAATGAAAAAACAGTTACATTTAGTAGCCAAAAGAGAGAAAATGATAAAAAACTTAAAGAAAATGCATTTTTACGCCTTTACATTAAACAAGAGGATGAAAAGAAAACAGATATACCAAACACAGAAGTTAAATCTTATGAAGAAGTACAGAAATCAGATTTACCTGCAAAAACAAAAGAGAAATTAGGTATAAAATAACAGATGATTATCAAAAAAAATAAAAGGAGTAGCTCTTATTAAATAAGAGCTACTCCTTTTATTTTTTGGAAGCATTAGTTTACCACAAACAAAAAGAACCATAACCTCACCAACCTGGCAAGATTATGGTTCATATCATACAAAATAAAAAACCACCAAATATGTATTGGTGGAGACGGTGGGAGTCGAACCCACGTCCAAAAATATCGGCACTTAAGCTTCTACGAGTGTAGTCGATATATTAGCATTTCGCGAACTCTTCAGCCTATCGACAGGCTTCCAAGTTGCTAGTCTGGTTGTTCTCTTCCTTTGTCCTCAGACGGCGAACTCCGGCGTAGTCCACTTAGTTTGAGTCCCTTACCCTACCACATGGACGATGGAGGGAGGAACCTTTAGTGCAATTAAGCAGCTAAAGAAAGATTGTTTTGTTTGCCAATTATAGGCTTTGACGTTTTAACGAGGCCGATCCCCTCGACTCGCAACCTAAGCTCGAACTATCCCTGTCGAATCCGTAACGTCCCCATGATAAAAATGGAGCATACGAAGAAAATTTCGTGATAGCTACTAAGAGCTGTTTTTCAATGTGCAACAATCTTACATAAGTTATTATAACATACGCGCGCCGTTTTACAAATGTAAATATCTGTATTACATCTTTTGGCGATCACGGAACGCGCGTGCAATTTCACGTTTAGCTTCTTTCTCTTTTAAATCGTGACGTTTATCGTATTGTTTCTTACCTTTTGCTAAACCAAGTGCCATTTTCGCAAATCCATTTTTTAAATAGATTTTAAGTGGAACTAATGCATATCCTGTTTCTTTTGCAGCTCCTGCTAATTTATCAATTTCTTTTTTATGCAGAAGTAACTTTCTCGTACGAAGCGGATCGTGGTTGAAACGATTTCCTTGTTCGTACGTACTAATATGCATATTATGAACCCATACTTCACCATTATGTACACGTGCAAACGCATCTTTCAAGTTCACTCGTCCAGCGCGAATTGACTTAATTTCCGTTCCTTGAAGGACAAGCCCTGCTTCGTATGTTTCTTCGATGAAATAATCATGAAAAGCTTTTTTATTTTGTGCAATAACCTTACCTGAACCTTTTGGCATATAACGTCCCTCCTCTATTTTTACTATTGTAACAAATGTTGATAAAAAGCGGAAGTGGCTCGTTCAGAATGTGAGGTGGATGGAGCTTCTGACCTTGAGGCGTTCTTTGCCTCTAGAGAAGAAGCGAAGCCGCCGAACATTCTAGCCACTGGAGCTGGATTCCAATAAAAAGCGAAAGTGGCTCGTTCTCCAGCCACTAAGAAAAAAGAAAAAGCCCCGCTTTTTATCAAAGCGAAGCCATCCTTTTCTTACTTACGCTTTTTCTTCTTCTTCTTGAATCCTGGTACGTTTTCGAAGAATGCTTTTTTCTTCTTGCCGTTACCATCTTTTTTCCCTGGTTGGCTAGCGGACGCGGATGCAGATCCTCTTCCTTTACCTTTGCCACCACGGTCAAATTTTCTACCTGTGCCACGTTCTCCGCCGCGCTCATTACTGCGTTCGCTACGTCCGCCGCGTTTCTTTCTGCCTGTTCTTGGCTGTTCAATCACGACTGGACGATCTTTGAACTTACGACGAGGCGTACCTTTCATGCCAACGATTTCAAAGTCGATTGCTCGCTCGTCTTTGTTTACGTTAATAACGCGAATTGTAATTTCGTCACCGATGCGGAATACGTTACCTGTACGTTCTCCGATCATTGCGAAATGCTGCTCATCATAACGATAGTAATCATCCGTTAAGTAGCTAACGTGTACAAGACCTTCAATTGTATTTGGAAGCTCTACGAATAAACCGAAGTTTGTTACAGAGCTAATCATACCGTCATACTCTTCGCCGATCTTATCAAGCATATATTCTGCTTTTTTCAGCTCGTCTGTTTCACGTTCTGCTTCAACTGCACGACGCTCCATATTAGAAGAGTGCTCTGCAATCTCAGGTAATTTTTCACGCCATTTTGCTTGTGTTTCATTGTCGACTTTACCGTTAATGATGTATTCACGAATTAATCGATGAACAATCGTATCTGGGTAACGACGAATTGGTGATGTGAAATGTGTGTAGAACTCAGTTGATAAACCAAAGTGACCTAAACTTTCTGCATCGTAACGCGCTTGCTTCATAGAACGAAGCATAACTGTTGAAATGACTACTTCTTCAGGCTGCCCTTGAACCATTTCAAGAATTTGTTGCAGCGCACGAGGATGTACTTCATTTGCACGTCCTTTTACTGCATATCCAAAGTTCGTTACAAACTCAAAGAAACGCTCTAGCTTATCTTCTTTCGGATCTTCATGGACACGGTACATGAATGGTACGTTCATCCAGTGGAAATGCTCTGCTACTGTTTCGTTTGCAACAAGCATAAATTCTTCAATTAACTTCTCTGATACAGAACGATCACGCATAACAACGTCTGTCGGTTTTCCTTCTTCATCTACTAATACTTTCGCTTCTTTAAAGTCAAAGTCGATTGCACCGCGGCGCATACGTTTTTCACGTAAAATTTGTGCTAATTGCCCCATCTCTTTAAACATAGGCACTAACGGCTCATAACGCTTAATTAGCTCTTCGTCCTCATCTTCTAAAATGCTTCTTACGTCAGCATACGTCATACGCTCTGTCGTTTTAATTACACTTTGGAAAATCTCGTGTTTGACAACGTCACCTAAATTGTTAATTTCCATTTCACAAGATAACGTCAGACGGTCTACTTTCGGATTTAATGAACAAATACCGTTAGATAGACGATGCGGAATCATCGGGATTACACGGTCAACAAGATACACACTCGTCGCTCTCTCCGCTGCTTCTACATCAATTGGAGAACCTTCTTGAACATAATGGCTTACATCCGCAATGTGAACGCCAAGCTTATAGTTACCGTTCTCAAGCTTCGTTACTGTAACAGCGTCATCTAAATCTTTCGCGTCTGCACCGTCAATCGTTACGATCATTTGGTCACGCAGGTCACGGCGATCTTTTAAATCTTCCTCTGAAATCGTTTCTGGTACACTGTTTGCGTGTTCCATCACTTCTTCAGGGAACGCTAAAGGTAAATGATGTTTATGAATAACAGATAAAATATCTACTCCTGGGTCATTTTTATGACCTAGAATTTGAACAACTTCACCTTCTGCACTTAAACGATTCTCTGGATAGCTCGTAATTTTCACAACTACTTTATGACCTTCTACAGCACCCATTGATGCGCTTTTCAATACGAAAATGTCACTTGTCCAGCGTTTATTGTCAGGTATAACAAATCCAAAGTTTTTCGATTCTGTATATGTACCAACTAATTCTTTCGTTCCGCGTTCTAAAATGCGTACAATGGAACCTTCTTGACGCGAACCACTCGATTGGGAACTAAGGCGTGCCAATACTGTATCGCCGTGAAGTGCACCGTTTAATTCTGTAGGCGGGATGAAAAGATCATCGTCTCCTGTTTTCTTCTCGTCTGGTACAACAAATGCAAAACCACGCGCATGTCCAATTAACTTACCACGTATTAAATTCATCTTTTCAGGAAGACCGTAACGGTTGCTACGAGTACGAATAACAAGTCCCTTTTCTTCCATCGTTACAAGTGCTTTTACGAAATCTTTAAAGCCCTCAGAACCTTCAATCCCAAATGCCTCTTCTAACTCTTGTATCGTTAGCGGTTTATACGCTTCTTCTCTCATAAATAATAACAACTTATCAATATGTTCTTGTATGATTTCTTCCAAGCAAAAATACCTCCTTTAAAACCTTATATTATTTAGTGTATCCGAAAGATAGGGGATGTATAAAGCGAAACTTCAATACTCCCCTTATGATTTTTACAGTTTTCACAAAAAATTCCTTATGAAAAAAAGAGGCAACTAGATCTTACCAATCTAGTTGCTCCAAGAAGTTATATACATCCTCATGTAGCTCGTCACGCTGCTTATCAAGTGTAATGACATGCGTAGAGTCTTCATACCATTTAATGTCTTTTAACGTTGATTCTACACCGTTATAAATAATGTTCGCACTATCTGTATTAATCATTTCATCATGACGCGCTTGTACAACAAATGTTGGTGCATAAATCATGTCCACATTGTTACGTACGTCAGCAATTAATTGTTGTAATGCTTTTAATGTATTCATCGGTGTCTTTTGGAATTCCAACATTTCTTGTTCGATTTGCTCTGGTGATTTTTGCTCACGCTTTTTATATTCGCGGGCATATGCCAATATACCTTGGTACATCGTTTCTTCACTCTTAATATACATTGGTGCACACATCGGCACTACACCTAAAACCGGTACTGTATAACCTAATTTTAGTGAAAATACTCCGCCAAGTGACAATCCAACCACAGCAATTTTCTCAAAACCTTTATCTTTTAAAAGCTGATATGCCTCCGTTACATCTTGCCACCAATCTTCAGGACCTGTATGAACAAGCTCTTCTGGTGGTACACCGTGCCCTTTATAAATTGGGGCATGACAAGTGTAGCCTTTCTTTTCTAAGAAACGCCCTAACATACGTACATCAGCTGAGTTTCCTGTGAATCCATGTAGTAATAAAACAGCGCGGTCTCCACCCTCAAATGTAAATGGTTTCGGAGATGCTAATTTCATCATGTACTTCTCCTCTTTCTCTTCTGTAATCTAGTCGTATTCTTTCTATATCTAGTGTACCATATTTATATTTCTATAATCTAATTAGAAACATCTTTCAAATGGCAAAACAAAAAAAGAAGAACCATTAGTACATCCTACTAACGCTCCTTCTTTCAATTCTATAAGTTTAAGTACGTAACACCAATTGTTAATGCGAAGAACAATACAGCTAAAACAATTGTAATACGGTTTAATACCGCTTCAATTCCACGTGCTTTTTGCTTACCAAATAATTGCTCTGCACCGCCTGAAATTGCACCTGAAAGGCCTGAGCTATTACTAGACTGCATAAGTACCATAACAATCATTAAAATCGATACAATAATAAGTAAAACGGATAATAACGTATGCACTTGGCGTACCTCCTACAAAGATTCAGTTATTGTAACTGTAGCATAAATTCTATAGAAAAGCGAGAGCTATAAGGTTGCTCTCGCTTTTCTTCTATTACATGAACATCATTGCAAATAGCGGCCCGAGCAAACATGTCAAAATGGCTGTTAATGTCATTGTTACCGATCCAATAACACCTTCATGTTCATTATTTTTCATCGCTCTCATCACGCCCATAATATGAGAAGCACATCCAAATCCGATACCTTTACCAACTGAGTTTGTAACGCGGCTCCATTTTAATAAAAGCGGGCCGGTAATCGTTCCAGTAATACCTGCAATAACAACGAAAGCTGCTGTTAATGACGGTACACCACCAACTTGCTCCGAAACACTCATCGCAACTGGCATTGTCACCGATTTTGGTAAAGAAGATAAAATTAAGCTTTTATCTGTTCCCATAAGTGACGCAATAGCAAAGTCACTTGCAATGGCAACTGTTGTACCTACTAATACACCACCGGCAATCGGTACAACATACTTTTGCAGAACGTGACGTTGTTTATAAAGAGGAATTGCAAATGCTACAACACCGGGTCCAAGTAGCTTTGCAATCCAGCCGCCACCACTTTCCATATAATGTTGATATGGTATATCAAGCACGATAAATAGGAAAGCCATTAATCCTGTTGCTACAAGCATTGGAATGGTGAATGGTGTTGGAAATAATTTATAGATTTTTTTAGATAATTGATATAATAGCACCGTAAAAAGAACCCAACCGATCCCGATTAATATTTGACTCATCGCGACTCTCTTTCCTTTCTATTCGCAAGATATTGTCCTGTATGTCCTGCGACAATAATGATTAAAAATGTACTCGCTACAACTGTAATGAAAAGAGAAATTCCTTTACTCATAAAAAAAGCACCGTAATTCATTAGGCCAAGCGTTGGCGGAATTAATAAAAACGGCATAATAGCAACGAGTGTTTCTGCTCCTAAATCGAACCATTTCACTGGAAGAACTTTTAGGCTAAGTAAAACAAGTAAGAGGAACATTCCAATCAAACTTCCTGGGATCGGAATATTTAACATTTCTTGTACCCAAGTTCCAACCATATAAAAAACGTAAAGAGCAGCAATTTGGACAAGAATCTTTGTAAATTTCATGTTCATCATCCCTCTTGTTTATACGATCTTCTGTTAATATCTTTATCATAGTATAAATTGTAAAAAGCTGCAATTTATCAACTTGACATCAAAAAACGCCTATGTTATACGCTTACAACCTTGATATGACTACATTTCTAAAAGGAAATTAAGTCAAAAACCTTGACCTAATATAAGAAGTTTTTATTTTCTGAATTTTAAAGGTTGTTATTTCAATAAAATAATCTTTTTATCCTTAAGCTTACATATATATAAACAAGATAGGTGGTGAACATATGCCCAAAAAAGTTCTTATTTTTTGTGATCCTGGCATTGATGATACGATGGCTCTCCTCTTAGCATTCTTTATCGATGAAATAGAAATCATCGGCATTGTTGCTGATTACGGCAATGTTCCAAAAGAGATGGCCGTACAAAATGCTCATTTTCTTAAGAATGAAACAAGGAATAGAAATATTAAGATATTCGGTGGTTCAGAACGCCCTCTTACTGGTGCCCCGCCTGCTTTTTTTACAGAAGTACACGGGAAACAAGGGCTTGGGCCAATTATTCCAAATGGGAATGTGACTAACGGAGAAATGGAGAATTTCTTTGAAGTGATTCCTCTTATTGAACAGTATAAAGATGAATTAATTATTGTAAGTTTAGGAAGACTTACCTCTCTAGCAATTTTATTTATCATGTGCAAACAGTTAATGAAACAAATTAAATCTTACTACGTAATGGGCGGTGCCTTTTTACATCCTGGTAATGTCACCCCTATTTCTGAAGCAAACTTTTATGGTGATCCTACTGCCGCTAATATAGTCCTTCAATCCTCACCTAACATGTACATCTATCCATTAAACGTCACCCAATATTCCATCATTACACCAGAAATGGCTGAATATATTGAAGCAAAAGGAAAAGCCCCACTCGTCAAACCGTTATTCGATCATTATTACTACGGCTATTATAAAAATGCTCTACCACATTTAAAGGGTAGCCCCTTCCATGACACAATGCCAATACTCGCTTTACTTGATAACTCTATGTTTACGTATCACACATCCCCTATCGTTGTCATGACAGAATCCTCTGCACAAGGAGCAAGCATAGGGGAATTTCGTTCTTTAGTGAACCAAAAGCCATTTATTGATTGGCCGGGTCATCAAATTGCAATTGATTTTGATTATAACAGTTTCTTTAAACATTTCATGTCACTTATGACGGGGGAACAATTTTAGCATAAAAAAACAGACCGTGATTTCTCACGGTCTGTCGTTATTTTCTACAATTATCGTTTGATGTTGTAGAAAGATTTGATACCATCGTAAACAGCGATTTCGCCTAGTTCGTCTTCGATGCGTAATAATTGGTTGTACTTAGCAATACGGTCAGTACGGCTCATAGAACCAGTTTTGATTTGGCCAGCGTTAGTTGCAACTGCGATGTCAGCGATTGTAGCATCTTCAGTTTCACCAGAACGGTGAGATACAACTGCTGTGTAACCAGCACGTTTAGCCATTTCGATAGCTTCGAAAGTCTCAGTTAAAGTACCGATTTGGTTAACTTTAATTAAGATTGAGTTAGAGATACCTTTTTCGATACCTTCAGCAAGTTTTTGAGTGTTAGTTACGAATAAATCGTCACCAACTAATTGTACTTTGCTTCCAAGACGCTCAGTTAATAATTTGTGACCATCCCAGTCGTTTTCGTCTAAACCATCTTCGATAGAGATGATTGGGAAGTCTTTGCAAAGCTCTTCGTAGAAATCAACCATTTCTGCAGAAGTTAAGCCAGTACGGCCTTCGCCTGCAAGGTCATATTTACCAGTTTCTTTGTTGTAGAACTCAGAAGAAGCAACGTCCATTCCTAAGAATACGTTCTCGCCAGCTTTGTAACCAGCTTTTTCGATAGCTTCGATGATTACTTCTAATGCTTCACGGTTAGAACCAAGGTTTGGAGCGAATCCACCTTCGTCACCTACTGCAGTGTTAAGACCTTTGTCATGTAATACAGCTTTAAGTGCATGGAATACTTCAGCACCCATACGGATTGATTCTTTGAATGTTGGAGCACCAACTGGTAAGATCATGAACTCTTGGAAGTCTACGTTGTTATCAGCGTGAGAACCACCGTTGATGATGTTCATCATTGGAGTTGGTAATTGTTTTGCATTGAATCCACCAAGGTAACGGTATAATGGAAGACCTACGAAGTCAGCTGCTGCGTGAGCTACTGCCATAGATACACCAAGGATAGCGTTAGCGCCTAGTTTACCTTTGTTTGGAGTGCCATCTAATTCGATCATAGCACGGTCGATACCAGCTTGGTCAGTTACGTCGAAACCAACGATTTCTGGAGCGATAATTTCGTTAACGTTGTTTACTGCGTTAACAACACCTTTACCAAGGTAACGAGATTTGTCACCGTCACGTAATTCTACTGCTTCGTGTTCACCAGTAGATGCACCACTTGGTACGATAGCGCGTCCGAAAGCGCCGCTTTCTGTGTAAACTTCTACTTCTACAGTTGGGTTACCACGAGAGTCAAGGACTTCGCGAGCATAAACATCAATAATTGTTGACATAATAAATTCTCTCCTTTTTATATAAGCAAATTATTTAATAATTGTTTTACCTGTCATTTCTTTCGGTTGCTCAACACCAAGAAGTGTAAGCATAGTTGGAGCGATATCACCTAAGATACCACCTTCACGTAATTCTACGTCGTTCTTAGTAACAATGAAAGGAACCGGGTTAGTTGTATGAGCTGTCATTGGCTCTCCGTCAGAAGTTAATTCTTCGTCAGCATTACCATGGTCAGCAGTAATAAGTGCTACACCATCTTTTGCAAGAATCGCTTCTACAACTTTTCCTAAACATTCGTCAGTTGCTTCTACTGCTTTAATTGTTGGTTCCATCATCCCAGAATGGCCAACCATATCACAGTTCGCAAAGTTAAGAATGATAACATCATGTTTATCATTTTCGATTTCATTTACTAAAGCGTCCGTTACTTCGTAAATGCTCATTTCAGGTTTCAAGTCATACGTTGCAACCTTCGGTGAGTTAATTAAGATACGTTCTTCTCCTGGGAATTCAGCCTCACGACCACCGCTAAAGAAGAATGTAACGTGCGGATACTTTTCAGTTTCCGCGATGCGAAGTTGCTTTAATCCCGCTTGCGCAACAACTTCACCTAAAGTGTTATCAAGGTTCATTGGCTTGAATGCCACGTAACCATCTACTGTTTCACTAAAGTGTGTCATACATACGAATTCTGGAATGTGAGGTACTTTTTCACCACGATCGAACTCACGGAAGTCTTCGTTTGTAAATACACGAGCAATTTGAATTGCACGGTCTGGACGGAAGTTATAGAAGATAACTGCATCATCATCATTGATTGTTGCAACTGGCGTGTTATCTTCGGTAACAATTACAGACGGCAATACGAATTCATCGTAGATACCATTTGCATAAGAGTCTTCTACACACTCTTCTGCTGATTTATAAGTAGGTCCTTCACCATTCACCATAGCACGGTAACATTTTTCTACGCGATCCCAACGCTTGTCACGGTCCATGGAGTAATAACGACCAGAGATAGTCGCGAATTGTCCTACTCCTGTTTCTTTAATTACTTCATTTGTTGCATCGATATAGCTTTGTGCTGTTTTTGGTCCAACATCGCGGCCATCTAAGAATGCATGAATGTATACTTTCTCAACGCCTTCTTTAGCTGCTAAGCGAAGAAGAGCAAACATGTGGTTCATGTGACTGTGCACACCACCGTCAGAAAGTAAACCGAATAAATGAAGTGCAGTACCTTTTTCTTTTACGCTTTTAATTGCACTTTGGAACGTTTCGTTCTTATCGAACTCACCTTCACGAATTGCAACGTTTACGCGTGTTAAGCTTTGATATACAATGCGGCCAGCACCGATATTTAAGTGACCAACCTCAGAGTTACCCATTTGACCTTCTGGAAGACCTACTGCCTCGCCACAAGCTGTAAGCGTTGTGTGAGGGAATTTGTTCCAGTAACCATCAAAATTAGGTTTCTTAGCTTGTGCTACAGCATTCCCGTAAGTTTCTTCACGAAGTCCGAAACCGTCAAGAATAATTAGAGCTGTTGGCTTTCTCATTTTACCGCCTCCAGAAGACCTAAGAACGAAGCAGGCTCTAAGCTAGCACCGCCAACTAAAGCGCCGTCGATGTCAGATTGTGCCATGTACTCTTTAATGTTTTCTGGTTTTACGCTACCGCCGTATTGAATACGAACAGCTTCTGCAGCAGCTGGAGAAACAGCTTCTGCAACAACTTTACGGATGTGCGCACATACTTCGTTTGCATCTGCAGAAGAAGAAGATTTACCTGTACCGATAGCCCAGATTGGCTCATAAGCGATAACAGTTGCTTTAACTTGCTCTTCAGTTAAACCTGCAAGTGCTTTTGTCACTTGACCTGCTACTAGATCAAATGTTTTTCCGCTTTCGCGCTCTTCTAAAGTCTCACCACAACATACGATTGGTGTTAAACCATGTTCAAATGCTGCGATAGTCTTTTTGTTTACTGACTCATCTGTTTCAGCAAACATTTCACGACGCTCAGAGTGGCCAAGTACTACGTAGCCTACTTTTAAGTCGCTAAGTGCTACTGGGCTAATTTCGCCAGTGAATGCACCATTTTTTTCGAAGTGCATGTTTTGTGCACCTACTTGTAAATCAGTTCCTTCAGTCGCTGCTACAAGGCGCTCTAAGAATAGAGCTGGAGAGCAAACTACTGCATCAACAGCTGAAGCTGCTGGGATTTGACCTTTAACTTCCTCTACGAAGCTAACTGCTTCAGATAGAGTTTTATTCATTTTCCAGTTACCTGCGATAATTGGTTTACGCATGCTTTGCACCGTCCTTTTTCTTTGGCTGCTACTTATTTGTCGTTAAGACAAACTACACCTGGAAGCTCTTTACCTTCCATGAATTCTAATGACGCACCGCCGCCAGTAGAAATGTGGCTCATTTTATCAGCCATACCGAATTTTTCAACAGCTGCTGCAGAGTCACCACCGCCGATAACAGAGTATGTACCTTCTGCATCTGCTAATGCTTGTCCTACTGCTTTTGTACCTTGTGAGAATGGAGTCATTTCGAATACACCCATTGGTCCATTCCATACAACAAGCTTAGAGTTTTTAATTACATCTGCATAAATTTCACGTGTTTTAGGACCGATGTCCACGCCTTCCCAGTTAGAAGGGATAGAATCGATATTAACGATTTTAGTTGTTGCAGTTTCAGAGAATTCCTCAGTGATTACAACATCAACTGGCATGTAGAAGTTTACGCCTTTTTCTTTTGCAAGTTGCATAAATTCTTTTGCTAGTTCGATCTTGTCGTCTTCACATAGAGATAGACCAATTTCATGACCTAAAGCTTTAACGAATGTGTAAGCAAGTCCGCCACCGATGATTAAGTTATCTACTTTGTCTAATAGATGACGAATTACACCGATTTTATCTTTTACTTTCGCCCCACCGATGATAGCTGTGAATGGACGATCTGGGTTAGAAAGTGCTTTTCCAAGAACATCTAACTCTTTTTCCATTAGTAAACCAGATACTGCTGGTAGGTAGTCCGCGATACCTGCTGTAGAAGCGTGAGCACGGTGAGCTGCACCGAATGCATCGTTTACGAAGATGTCAGCAAGAGCTGCAAATTCTTTCGCAAGTTCTGCATCGTTCTTTTCTTCGCCCGCATAGAAACGTACGTTTTCAAGAACTAATACGTCGCCTTCTTTCATTGCTGCAACCATTTCTTGTGCAACTGGTCCGAATGCTTCGTCTGCTTTTTTAACGTCTTTACCAAGAAGCTCGCCTAAACGTGCTGCTACTGGAGTAAGACGTAATTCTTCTACTACTTGACCTTTTGGACGGCCTAAGTGGCTTGCTAAAATAACTTTCGCACCTTGCTCTACTAAATATTGAATTGTAGGAAGAGCTGCACGGATACGAGTTTCATCTGTAATTTTGCCTTCTTTCATAGGTACGTTGAAGTCAACGCGGCAAAATACACGCTTACCTTTTAAATCTACGTCACGAATTGATTTTTTGTTCATTGGATTTCCCTCCGACTACTAGTTAGGATTGACAAAACCCACTCAAAAGCTTAACACATTTGCTTTTAAAACGAAAGAAGAGAGAGAGGGAACAAACCCTCTCCCTCGTTTTGTCATTGATAACTTATATAATTAAGAATTAAAGACCTTTTGAAGTCATGTAAGCTGCTAGGTCTACTACGCGGTTAGAGTAACCAGTTTCGTTATCGTACCAAGAAAGTACTTTAACCATGTTACCTTCCATTACCATTGTAGATAATGCATCGATTGTAGAAGAAGCTGTACATCCGTTATAGTCGATAGATACTAATGGCTCTTCGCTGTATCCAAGGATACCTTTTAATTCGCCTTCAGCTGCTGCTTTGAATGCTGCATTTACTTCTTCAACTGTTACTTCTTTGTCAAGTTCAACAACTAGGTCAACTAGAGAAACGTTAGCAGTTGGAACACGTACAGCGCCACCGTTTAATTTACCTTTAAGTTCTGGTAATACTAATGCTACTGCTTTAGCTGCACCAGTAGATGTTGGGATCATGTTTTCAGCTGCTGCACGAGCACGACGTAAATCTTTGTGTGGTAAGTCTAAGATTTGTTGGTCGTTAGTGTAAGAGTGAATTGTTGTCATCATTCCGCGTTTTACGCCGAATTTTTCGTTTAATACTTTAGCGAATGGAGCTAAGCAGTTTGTAGTACAAGAAGCGTTAGATACTACGTTGTGGCTAGCTGCATCGTATTGTTCGTGGTTAACACCCATAACTACAGTGATATCTTCGTCAGAAGCTGGAGCTGAGATGATAACTTTTTTAACTGATCCACCTAAGTGTTTTTCAGCGTCTGCTTTTTTAGTGAAACGGCCAGTAGATTCTACTACGATTTCTACTCCGTAGTCGCTCCATGGTAATTGTGCTGGGTCACGCTCAGCGATAACTTTAATTTCTTTACCGTTAACAACGATGCTGCTTTCGTTAGCAGATACTTCTGCGTTTAAAGTTCCGTGAACTGTGTCATATTTTAAAAGGTGAGCTAAAGTTTTAGCATCTGTTAAGTCGTTGATTGCTACTACTTCTACCTCTGGGTTGTTAAGTGCTGCGCGGAATACGTTACGTCCGATACGTCCAAATCCATTAATACCAATTTTAGTCATTTGAATTTCCTCCTTGGGGGATTATATTAAAGGGTAATACCCTTTGTTAACTGTTTTGCTGCACCTTCATCTGTAATTAGAATTGAAGTGTGCCCTTGTTTAATTACAGCCTGTATTGCCTTTGCCTTTGAAGAACCTCCAGCGACTGCAACAACGTGAGATACATTTTGTAAATCCTCTAGTTGCATACCAACTGTTCTTACTTTATGAACAACATTTCCTTGTTCATTAAAGTAGTAACCGAAAGCTTCGCCAACTGCTTCGCTTGCCTGAATCTTTAACCAATCTGCTTCTGAAGTATTTCTGCGACGTGCCATTGTTAACGCATCACCTATTCCATGAATGACGATATTGGAAGATCGAATCAACTCAAGAACTTCTTTCACGGAAGGCTCTGTCACAATAGACGCATATGCTTCGCTGCTAACATGGTCTGGAACATACAATAAGCGATAATTACTCATCGTATTTTGCGCCATCTTGGCACAAATAGTATTGGCTTCTAACTCGACGCCTTCTCCAATTCCACCCCGTGCTGGGACAAATAGCATATGTAAATCTTTGCAATCAAGCTGCATCATGTCCGCAACAGCAGCTAGCGTAGTTCCTCCAGCCACAGCAACGATATTATTCGCTGTCAGACGGTCTTTTATACAAGTCACACAAGCACGGCCCATCTCCAGTTTGACCCAAGGCGATTCATCACTATCACCAGGGACAACGAAAACTTCATCCAAGTCTAATGTTTCCTTAAGTTGCTTTTCTAAAACCTTTAACCCGGAAATTTCTTTCATAAAGTCTTCCAAAGCAAGAACTAAAGCTGTTCCTTCTTCTGTCAAAGTCATTCCAGAAGAAGCGACGTGAACTAAGTTTTGTTCTTTCAAAACTTGAACTTCACTTCGCAATACTCGTTCTGTCATACCGAGACTTGCTGATAAATTTCTTCTTCCAATCGGCTGCATAAGCCTAATGTATTGAAGAATTTGCATTCTCGTTTGCATAACAGGTAGCAGATCAGGTAATAATTTTTTTGTGTTCTGAATCCATGAGCGCATATCTTTTCTCCTCACTACATCGGTTCATTTCCCTCATGGTCACTTTACGTCCCGTAGTGACATTTTGTGTCCCACATAGGTTAAAAAAATAATCCCTGCTACGTGTATTATTGTAACAGGAGATAGAAACTTATTCAACTCTTAACTGCATTCTTTATATAGTTTATTATGACACCTTTGTGAATGTTACCATATTCTACTTGTTTTCCGTCTATTTCTACAACCGGAATCATTAGATGATATTTTTCTAAAAGGTCATTATCTTCATATATATCTATTTCCTCAATTTGAAAAGAATATTCACATTGTACTTCCTGTAAAACTTGTTTCGCCTTAACGCAAAGGCCACAATCATTTTTTGTATACAGTACAACTTTCATCTTCTTCACCTATCCGATCGTTTTTCGTAATGACGACGCTGGGATGTGCATTTGCTCTCTATACTTCGCCACTGTTCTTCGAGAAATAACGATTTCATGCTCTTCTTCTAACAATTTTGAAATCTTTTGATCTGAAAGTGGCTTTTTCTTATTCTCTGCCTCAACAAGCGTTTGAATAAATTGTTTTACACGCTTTGTAGAGACTGCTTCATCTTCAGTAGTCGAAACGGCATTACTAAAGAACGATTTCATCTCAAATAAACCGTGTGGTGTTTGCACATATTTATTTCGCGTTGCGCGACTAATTGTCGATTCATGCACACTTAACTCTTCAGCTACTTCTTTTAAAGCAAGTGGCTTTAAATACTCCGGACCTTTCCAGAAGAAATCACGTTGTTTTTCCATAATAATGGTCATTACTTGCAAAAGCGTTTGTTTTCTCTGTTTCAAACTACGCATAATCCACTGCACATGCTGATACTTTTCTGAAACGTAAGATGCTACTTCACTTTCACTATTATTAAGAAGCGCACTATATTCAGAATGAATTTCAATTCTCGGCATATTTCTCTCATTCATTTGTAAAACGAGACGATCACCATCTTTTTTCACCGCCATATCAGGCACAATATAAAGTGGTTTATCAGAAGAAAACGCAAGACCTGGTTTCGGCTGTAATGACGTAATACAGTTCACCGCCGATTGCAATTCCTCATTACTACACTTCAACACTTGAACGAGCTTTCGCCAATCTTTCTTCACGAAATAAGCGAAATGGTCTTCTACAACCTCTTCTGCTAATCCATTCCGTCTTTGTAAGCGCTTCAATTGTAAAGTTAGACATTCCTGAATATTACGCGCTCCTACCCCTGCTGGCTCCAGTGATTGGACAAGCTCTACAGAGCGGTCGACTACATGAAGTGGTACGGAAAGAAGATTTGCTAACTCTTCATTCGTTTCTTGTAAATACCCATTTCCATCCATGTTCATAATAATGAAAGAAGCTACTTTTCGCTCTTCTTCCTCTATTTTATAATACTGTATTTGATTTAATAAATGTTGCTGAATCGTTGTAGAATCCACACTGTAGATTTCCATCTGATTCTCGACTTGTTTGCTGGTACTTTTACTGTTGTTAGAGCTCTTTTTCTTCTCCCTCTCAAAACCACCTAACTCAATAAGGGGATTCTCTAACGATTGCTCATACAAAAACTCCGATAATTCTTGTACATTATACTGGAGCATTGTAATCGCTTGCCTTAACTCTTGTGTCATTGCCAAACGTAAGCTTTGTTCTTGTAAAAGACTTGCCTTCAAACTAATCTCCCCCTTGTTTCTATTGTACAATAAGTTTGGTAAAAGGAGAATGCTATCACAGACACCCATTCCAAAATATTATTAATTTATATGTATTAATGAGATTTACAACTTACAACCGAAATTTGAATAATATTGAAAGAAAATAATAACGGAATTAAATCATAACCAAGTACTAATAGTAAATCTTATTATCAGATATAACAAGAGGGAAATAAAAAAAGTCCTAACCTACAAAACGTAAGTTAGGACTTTTTGACGCGCCCAGAGGGATTCGAACCCCCGGCAGACGTGGTACCGGAAACCACCGCTCTATCCGACTGAGCTATGGGCGCATGATAATAGAAAACACTTCATTTTCTTCTCATAATAATAGCAATAAAATCCATCTAAATCAATAAAAATATCCCCGTAATCCTTTATGACGCTTAGTTATGAGTATATTAACAAAGCACCCACCCCTAAATTTTCCAATCATAAATTCACCCCAACTCACAAATTATAATCTTTGAATTGATATTCCAAAGGGGGCTTCATTCAATGACTGTAATTACGAAATTAAAACAAACTGTTTCTGGATTAAAAAGTGCACAAGCTAGCTTAGAGGGATTCGCTCTTGATACGGATAATCAACAAGCTAAGCAACTTTTCCAAACAGCTGCACAGCAAACACAAACGATTATCGATTCTTTAAACCCACGCGTTGAAGAAGTCCAACAAGAAGAACCACAATACTCACAGCAATAACGAATCAGTCTTGCTGTGAAATAGAAAAAGGATGATATGCAGTCATCCTTTTTCTATCACATTACATATTGCAATAGAAATGGAATGATAAATATGCAAAAACTCGGACTCATAACCGTATTATTTGCCCTTCTATTTAGCTCTTTTACCGGATGTGATAATAGTCCTTTAGATAAAAAAGTGAAAGAAGAAGCAAAACGAACGGAGAAAGAGAAAGGTCCAAAGTTAACAAAAACGAGTATGGAATCCTTTAATCAATCTATATCACAAGGAGCCAAGAAAAGGGCCCTCGCTATGGATGGGATTATAAAAAGTGCGGCAGTAAATTCAAATTTAGATCTCTACATAGCAGTTACACCTGAGCATCACGAAAGATTTGGATTAAAACCTCTCCGTAAGAAGCTCCAAAAGCAGCTAAGTGATGAGCACCCCACTTTCGATGTTCGTGTAAGTACAGATAAAAAAATCTTTATGTTACTTGAAAAGCTTGAAAGAAAAATTAAGGAA
This sequence comes from Bacillus sp. A01H, assembly GCF_045277205.1. Taxonomy (NCBI): domain Bacteria; kingdom Bacillati; phylum Bacillota; class Bacilli; order Caryophanales; family Bacillaceae; genus Bacillus; species Bacillus sp. A01H. Next base: position 5,187,733 of record NZ_CP117702.1, read on the forward strand.
AAGAAAGTATCTAAAGATGAAATTAATAAACAATTAAAATTCATTGGTAAAAAAATGGAGTCTAACACTTAACGCTTTTTAAAAGAAAAGGAAGGTTTGCAATGTCTAGTAAAGATAAAAACTTAACCCCTGTGCAACAGGAATATAAAAAATTCGAGCAAGAACGCGAACCGAAGCGTCCTGTCTTAAAAAACTGTATAAAAGCCTTTTTCGTTGGTGGTTTCATTTGCCTAATTGGGCAACTCATTTCTACTTTTTATATTACGTATTTCGATTTCACTGAACGCTCAGCAGGGAATCCAACAGTAGCAACTCTTATTTTCATCTCGATGTTACTAACTGGGTTCGGCGTATATGATCGTCTCGGTCAATTTGCAGGTGCTGGGACAGCTGTACCTGTCACTGGATTTGGTAACTCTGTTGTCGCCGCATGTATCGAGCACCGGACGGAAGGTTTTGTCCTTGGCGTTGGCGGTAACATGTTTAAATTAGCCGGCTCCGTTATTTTATTTGGTGTATTTTCAGCTTTCGTCATCGCACTTATTAAAACGATTCTCGTTCAATGGGGAGGGCTATAAATGTTACAAGGACACCGAACGTGGGTATTTGAAAACAAACCAGTTATTATTTCGACAGGAGTCGTCGGCGGGCCGTTTGAAGCAAAAGGAAAAATCCCCGAAGACTTCGATATCCTTCATGAAGATTTATGGCTCGGACAAGATTCCTATGAAAAGGCACATAAAATTTTGTTCGAAGAAGCTTGTAGCCGCGCCACTGAAAAAGCAGAACTTCGTAAAGACGATATCCAATTTGTACTCGCAGGAGATTTAATTAATCAAATTACCCCTACAAGCTTTGCTTGCCGTACACTGGGCACTCCTTATCTCGGACTATTCGGCGCTTGTTCTACTTCTATGGAAGGTTTAGCACTTGGGGCGAGTATCGTAAATGCAAAAGGCGCAAAATATTTATTAACTGGTGCATCCAGTCATAATACAGCTGTAGAAAAACAATTCCGCTATCCTACCGAATACGGCGGACAAAAGCCACCTACTGCACAGTGGACAGTAACTGGAGCAGGAGCCGCTATTTTAAGTGATACTGGAAACGGCCCTAGGGTAACATCAGCCACAATCGGAAAAGTGGTTGATATGGGATTAACAGATCCGTTTAATATGGGAGGCGCAATGGCTCCAGCCGCCGTCGATACAATTGAGGCCCACCTACGCGAACGCCAAATCGACGCCTCTTACTACGATTTAATCGTAACCGGTGACCTCGGACATGTCGGCCGCGAAATTGCTTATGACTTATTACATAAACACGGAACGAAAGTAACGAGCGAACAGTTTCAAGATTGCGGGCTGCTCATTTATAGAGAAGGGCAACCTGTCATAGCCGGGGCTAGTGGACCAGGATGTTCCGCAACAGTCGTGTACGGTCATTTATTAAACAGAATGAAAAGAGGAGAGTTCAAAAAAATACTTGTCGTTGCGACAGGCGCTTTACTATCTCCACTTACATTCCAACAAGAAGAAACGATTCCGTGCATCGCTCACGCCGTTTCAATTGAATTCGGAGGTGCAACGCAATGATTTTTTTCTGGGCTTTCGTCATTGGCGGACTCATATGTGTAATTGGCCAACTTATGTTTGATGTCGGCAAACTAACACCCGCTCATACAATGGCAACACTCGTTGTTGCTGGAGCTATATTAGATGGATTTAATTTGTATGAACCATTAATTGACTTCGCTGGAGCTGGGGCAACCGTACCTATTACAAGCTTTGGTAATGCCCTCGTTCACGGCGCAATGGAAGAAGCCGCAAAACATGGCATCGTTGGCGTTATTACCGGCATGTTTAAAGTAACAAGCGCCGGTGTATCCGCAGCTATTATTTTCGGCTTCATCGGAGCATTGTTATTCAAACCGAAAGGATAAGGAGTGTTTGTATGACTGTTATCGCTAGCGTAAAAACCTGTCTCGCTAGTGTAAGGGGCGCTCAAGCAAGTTTAAGTTCCCTTTCACTAAATTCACAGGATGAAGAAACAAAACGTGTATTTCACGAATGCATGCTAGAAATGGACAGCATCATCGCTGATTTACAAAATAGAGTTTCAGTATTAGAACGTGAAGAACCTCAATATAAAGGGTTTTAAGTAGACTGGAGGAAATGACTATGTCTCACCTGCCGGAATGGACACTTGTCATTCTTCGCTCTGTATTCATATTAATTATTTTATTCGCTATTACGAAATGGTTAGGGAAAAGACAAATCTCTCAGCTCTCCTTCTTTGAATACATAGCCGGAATGACAATCGGTGACATCGCTGCCCAAGTATCTACAGGGCTCGATTCAAAATTTTTTCACGGCGTCTTTGCGATACTCATTTTCGCTGTGGTACCTTTTTTAACAGGAATCCTCTCTTTAAAGAACAAAACAGCTCGGGACTTCTTTGAAGGGAAATCTACCGTATTAATAAAAGACGGAAAGATACTCGAAGACAACTTAAAGAAAGAAAAATATACAAGTGATGAATTACTGGAACTTCTCCGTGGAAAAGGTGCTTTCAGCGTAGCTGATGTTGAATTTGCTGTCTTAGAACCGAGCGGAGAATTAAATGTATTATTAAAGAAAGATTCCCAGCCACTTACAGCAAAAGACATCGGTTTAAAAGTAGCAAACGAAAAAGAACCACAAACTGTTATTATGGATGGCAATGTCTTAGATGAACCGCTATCCGCAAGTGGACATAACCGCGCTTGGCTACATGCTGAACTAGAAAAGCTCGGTGTTGTTATCGAAAATGTCTTTCTCGGTCAAGTTGATTCATACGGACAACTGACTATCGACATTTATAATGACAAACTACAAATGCCTTCTCCTCAAAACAAACCTTTATTATTAGCATCATTAAAAAAATGTCATGCTGATCTTGAACTATTTTCCTTAGAAACAAAGTCGAAATCAGCGAGCGAAATGTATAGTAAAAACGCGAAACAAATCGAAAAGATTTTAAATAAAGTAACCTATCTTTTAAAAGAATAGATATCGAAAGAACGCTTCAGTCAAAAGGCGTTCTTTTCTTTTTTTCTACAGTTTTTATAACGTTTAAATTTATGTAATTCGGTTATGATGTTGAAGATACATAAGCAGGGAATTTCAAAAACATAGCGAATATTTCATGGTACAACTACATATTTTTTTGATTTAAAGTGGTTTCGTTTGACCTTTATTGACCATAATTGTATTATAAGACTAAGAAAGCTTTATAAGGAGGAAATAACAGATGAATTTAATTCCTACAGTAATTGAACAAACAAATCGTGGAGAACGCGCTTACGATATTTACTCTCGACTATTAAAAGACCGCATCATTATGCTTGGTAGTGCAATTGATGACAACGTAGCTAACTCAATCGTTTCCCAGCTTTTATTTTTGGAATCTCAAGATCCAGAAAAAGATATTCATATCTACATCAACAGCCCTGGTGGTTCTATCACAGCAGGTATGGCAATTTACGATACAATGCAGTTTATTAAACCGCAAGTATCAACAATCTGTATCGGTATGGCTGCATCTATGGGTGCATTCTTACTTGCAGCAGGTGAAAAAGGAAAACGTTATGCACTTCCAAACAGTGAAGTAATGATTCACCAACCACTTGGTGGTGCACAAGGTCAAGCGACTGAAATCGAAATCGCTGCTAAACGTATTCTATTCTTACGTGAAAAACTAAACCAAATTCTTGCTGACCGCACAGGTCAACCACTTGAAGTGCTACAACGCGACACAGACCGCGACAACTTCATGACAGCAGAAAAAGCTTTAGAATACGGTTTAATCGATAAGATCTTTACAAATCGTTAATAGATATTTAAAGCGGAAGCGGCTTATTTAGAGTCGCTGGAGCTGGATACATAAAAAAGCGCCTATTACAGGGCGCTTTTTTATAGTTAAATCTCCGCACGAACATACCCCACTCAGTATCCCTCTAAATATATCGGCGATTTTTCAAATATATCGACCGTAACTCCAATTATATCGGCGATTATTTTAATATATCGACGTTTCGACACAACTTATCGACTTACCGACAATCCTCGACAAGAACGCACATCTCACATACCCCCACCAACAAGCCCCAAACAACAAAAAAGCTATCGCACATGCGCGATAGCTTCTTATTGTACATATGCAGCTAATGCCTCTAAAGCCTCTTCTGCATCTGAACCTTCTGTTGTAATTGTTATCATGCTACCAGTTCCAATTGCTAAGCTCATAATCCCCATTATGCTCTTTGCATTTACTGTCTTCCCATCTTTTTCGATGAAAATATCTGCATGAAAGCGATTGGCCTCTTGTACAAACAACGCAGCCGGACGTGCTTGTAAACCGTTTTTTAATGAAACCTGAACTCTTTTTTGAACCACAGCTCCATTTCCCCTTTAACCTCTTATTTTTTTGCTACCGTTTCCCCCGCGCGTAATTTCTCTGCAATATCATCAATTTTACGCAAACGATGATTAATACCCGATTTACTAATTTTCCCCCCGGATACCATCTCACCTAACTCTTTCAATGTTACATCTTGATAATCTCTTCGTAATTGCGCAATTTCTCGTAGTTTATCCGGCAATATATCAAGACCAACCGTCTCATCAATATAACGGATATTTTCAATCTGCCTTAGCGCTGCACCAATTGTTTTATTTAAATTAGCTGTTTCGCAGTTCACTAAGCGATTTACAGAATTACGCATATCACGTACGATTCGAATGTCTTCAAATCTTAAAAGTGCATTATGAGCACCTATAATATTTAAAAACTCTGTAATCTTTTCTGCTTCTTTCAAATACGTAATGTACCCTTTTCTTCTTTCCAACGTCTTACTATTTAAATCAAATCCGTTCATCAGTTCACATATAGCATCATTATGTTCCTTATATAACGAAAAGATCTCTAAATGATAAGATGATGTTTCTGGGTTATTTACTGAACCACCTGCTAAAAATGCACCGCGTAAATACGATCGTTTACAACATTTCTTCTCAATTAATTCTTGTGATATATTTCGAATAAATGAAAAGTCGTCTCGAACGATATGAAGATCAGCTAATATTTCGCGTGACTTCTCAACAAGCCTTACGATATATACATTGTTTTTCTTCAATCGCATTTTTTTACGAACAAGTAATTCTACCGTCACGTCATATCCTTTTTTCAAAAGCGTATAAATCCTTCTTGCAATTGCCGCATTTTCCGTTTGAATATCGATTGATAGACGACGATTTGAAAAAGAAAGCGATCCGTTCATGCGAAGTAACGCTGATAATTCTGCTTTCTCACAGCATTCCTTCATCTCCAGATTCGTCAACTCTTTCTTTGTTTCTGATGCAAATGACACAGTCAACACCTCCTTATACGATTATTGTGGAACAAAAATCTTGTCCTATATGAAATGAGGAGCGTTACCTCAAACGAGGCAACGCACATCTACAACAGTGAATATAAAATAGAAGCTAGTTTTAATGTATCGTGTCTTACAACACGGTCATCATACTTCGCTAATTGATCTTGAATCACATTAATATTATTTTCAGTAAAACGCTCTTCATCTACTACAACTGGCGCTGACATTTCTTCCTCATATAACTGACGTAATTCACAAGGAATATCACGGTTATTTACAATTGCAGTATCGATAAATGGTTCACCTAAATGATCATGTAACGCCTGCACATGATCAAACGCAGTATATCCCATCGTTTCACCAGCTTGCGTCATAACATTACACACATATACCTTCTTCGCTTTTGCAGCAAGAACAGCGTCCCCGATTTTGTTAACAACTAAATTCGGTAATATACTCGTATACAAACTTCCTGGACCGAAAACAAGTAAATCAGCTCGTTTAATCTCAGTCAACGTTTCATGTAACGGCTCTACATCTTCTGGAGTTAAAAAGACACGGTTAATCTTCTTTCCGAAATAAGGAATCTTTGATTCACCTGTTACAATTTCTCCATCTTCTAGTTCCGCATGCAGTACTGCACTTTGATTCGCCGCCGGTAATACACGTCCTCTAACATTTAAAACTTTACTCGTTTCTGTAATAGCATGGAAGAAGTCTCCTGTAATCGAGGTCATACCTGCCAATAATAAATTTCCTAACGCATGACCTTTCAGTCCATCTCCCGTTGTGAAACGATGCTGAAATAAAGCTTCCACCAGTGGCTCTACATCTGATAACGCAACAAGTACGTTACGAATGTCACCTGGGGGTGGAATTTCTAGCTCATCACGTAATCTACCTGAACTGCCACCATCATCAGCGATTGTAACAACTGCTGTAATATCAACCGGATATTGTTTTAATCCTCGTAATAAAACAGAAAGTCCCGTTCCGCCTCCCATGATAACAATTTTAGGTTTTCTCTCTTTTTTCATCCCTTAATGACCCTTTCTCTTCTCCACATCACGATGAGATACATGAACGCTATACTCTGGTTTCAGATGTTTCCCAAGGTATTCTGTAAGCGTAACAGAACGATGCTGTCCACCTGTACATCCAATTGCAATTACAAGTTGACTCTTGCCTTCTCTTTTATAATGAGGCAGCATGAAAGTGATAAGATCAGTCAATTTCTCTAAAAACTTATGCGTCTCATTAAATTTCAGCACATACGATGAAACTTCTTCATCTAGTCCTGTTAATGGCTTCATATGTGGAATGTAATATGGATTTGGTAAAAAACGAACATCAAATACTAAATCTGCATCAATTGGAATACCGTACTTAAATCCAAATGACATAACATTTACACGAAATGCTTGCTCAGTTTCAGTTGAAAATAGGTGAACAATTTTTTCACGTAATTCTTTCGGTTTTAAATCAGATGTATCAAGCACAATATTCGCGCGTGCCTTCATATCTGTTAATAAATTACGCTCTGCTTCGATTCCCTTTAACGGCAGACCAGTTGGTGCAAGTGGATGCGAGCGTCTCGTTTCTTTATAACGAGTTACAAGTGTGCTATCTTTCGCATCTAAGAATAAAATATGAGGAATAATCCATGTACGTTCTGATAAATCATCAAGCGCTTCCCATAAATGTTCGAAAAACTCTCGGCCACGTAAATCAATACCAAGTGCTACTTTATTCATTTTTCCTTTTGAATCCGCCATAAGCTCAATAAACTTTGGCAATAACATCGGTGGTAAATTATCCACACAGAAATATCCTAAATCTTCAAAACTTTGTAAAGCTACTGTCTTTCCAGCTCCAGACATTCCTGTAATAATTACCATTTTTATATCATTATTCTCTGTCATCGTATCCTCTCCTTGACGGTTTAACTCGGATCTAATCGATATGAAAGCAACTCAAAATCTGGGGTATATACAAATGTACCGTAGATTATGCCATTTCCTTTAATTAAATAATCAATAATGTGATAATCTCCTGGTGCCATTGCTAAATCATCAATTTTATCAAATGTATGCCAACCAATGATGCCTTCTTCGCTCTCTAGTTTGTTTTCTCCTGCAAAATCTGTCGCTAAAAAGGAGAACATCATCCATTCAGAAACAACTTTATCACCTTCTTGGATGACAAAGGTGAAGACCCCCTTTAACGCTGGGTTCTTTAAATAAATACCTGTTTCTTCACGATACTCGCGAACAACGGAATCTCTTACAGTCTCACCACGCTCCATTTTCCCGCCTGGTGCAACCCACCAATTCCGGCGAGGTTTTTGGAGTAAGAGTACTTCATTATCTCTAATTAACACACAGTTTGTCACTCTTTGCATGTTTCTTCACCTCAGCTACTTGCAGCAAATTTCTCACTGCATACTCATTTCATTATACTATCAAAAACAGTTTGCTACAACGAAGGAGCCAGTCCCCCTTTCGCTAAGCACTGCTACTCAACAATTTTAAAAAAGCTTTTTATAACAAGCAATGTAAATGCCTGGACTTTCCGTGAATAGCATGAAAAATCCCCTTAACGACTTTTATCGCCAAGGGGACTACAGCCCTTACTTCTTACCGAAATAAGTAACAATCGCAAATCCTAAAATAAAGGTAATAATTGAACTTATAATTGAAAATCCTCCAGTTGGAATACCAGGGAACACAATTACAATCGAACCGATAACTAGTCCAATAATTGCCGCAAATGTCATACTTTTATATCGATCTAATAAGAAACTAATTCCTTTACTACTTACAACGAACCCTACCATAACGCCAGCACCAATAACTGCAATTAAAGGTAAGTTGAGTGTAGTTAAAGCATTAATTGCTGTCGGATATACACCAATAATTAATAAAATAAACGATCCGCTAATTCCAGGAAGTAACATCGCCATACTAGCCATCCATCCTGCGAAAAATAAACCAATTGCATTTAAAATTGTTAACGTCGTAATTGGATCTGCTGTCTTATCTGGTTTAAAGAAAGCTGTGATCGCAACAAGAATTGCTGCAACTATTAATAAAACAATGTGCTTACCTTTAAACGACGACTTTGCATCAGCTTCTCTCATTAACATCGGTAATATACTAATAATTAAACCGAGGAAGAAAAATTGAGTCGGTTCATAATGATTTGCAAGTAAATATTTAATAACGTGACTTAACGTTAAAAACGCTGCTGCCACACCAGCTGCAAGTGGAATTAAAAATCCTAAATGTTTTTTCCATTCACGACTAAAGAATCCACTAATTGCCGCAAGCAATTGTTCATAAATCCCTAACACAACAGCGATTGTACCGCCGCTCACACCAGGAATTAAATCACTAACGCCCATACAAAATCCACGATATATATTACGCCATTCCATACTGAATAAATTCCTCATTTCTTATAGTGATTTTTTCCGTAAAGTCCAGTATATCAATAAGAAAGCTTATAATCCCAATATTTTTTGACAAAACTTTGACATTTTCACACAAAAAAAGAAGAAAGCTCCTATCGGTAGCTTTCTTCTCAAAAGGTATATTATCCCTTATTTTTCTGATACAGTTTTTAGTTCTTCTAATAATTCTTCTACGTAATGTTGTGCACTTTGTGCTGCAATACTACCATCACCTGTTGCAGTTACAATTTGACGTAGCATTTTTTCACGAACATCACCTGCTGCGAAAATACCAGGAACTTTCGTTTCCATACGCTCGTTTGTTTCAAGGTAACCATTTTCATTTGTAATACCTAGTTCAACAAATGGTTTTGATAGTGGTAACATACCGATGTATACGAATACGCCGTCAGTTTTGACTTCTTTCTCTTCTCCACTGTTTACATCTACAAGTGTTACACTTCCTACTTTACCATTTGCTTCGTTAATTTCTTTTATCGTGTGGTTCCAAATAAAGTCTACTTTTTCGTTTTGGAAAGCACGATCTTGTAAAATTTTCTGTGCGCGAAGCGTGTCACGACGGTGAACGATCGTTACTTTTGATGCGAAGCGTGTTAAGAACACACCCTCTTCAACAGCAGAATCTCCGCCGCCAATAACTACAAGTTCTTTACCTTTAAAGAATGCGCCATCACATACCGCACAATATGATACACCGCGGCCGCCAAGTTCTGTTTCACCTGGTACACCGATTTTTTTATACTCTGCACCACTTGCAACGATAATTGCACGTGCTTTATATTCTTTTTTACCAGCAATAATTGTTTTGTATTCTTTACCATCGATGACTTCTTTCACATCACCGTATGCATATTCAGCACCAAATTTCTTCGCATGCTCGAACATTTTATTTGATAAGTCTGGTCCTAAAATAGACTCATAACCTGGGTAGTTTTCTACATCTTCTGTATTTGCCATTTGCCCGCCTGGAATACCACGCTCAAGCATTAATGTGCTTAAATTCGCACGAGATGTATATACTGCAGCTGTCATACCAGCTGGTCCTGCACCAATAATAATGACATCATAAATTTTTTCTTCTGACACACTATTCACTCCTATCCATTCCTACACAATTAAGTTACCCTCATTATACTGTTCGCATCATTTTTTTCCCAATGATTTGCTTATCTATGTGTGCGTACGCTTAACAGCTTGCACATACTTTCGAACAGTCGCTACAGATACATTATACACATCTCCGAGCTCCGACTGTGTCATCTTATTTCCTTGTTCACTGCGTACGATATATTCAACCGCAGCTGACCAGCCGTATACATTTGTAAAAACTGCCCCAGATGTATATAAACGTATGAACGTACAAAACCAAAATTGTAAACACTCTTCGATTAATTCATCATCTTTTTTCGTATAATTGTATAAAGCATCCGCGATTCGCGCGCACTGTTCAAATTGCTGTAAATCAGCTGGAATACTCTTATGGCTATTCAGTAAAAAGAAATACTTTGCAAGTTGCGATACGATTGGAACACCATTCTTCGCCTGCGTTACATCAAAGAAGAATCCAACCTTCTCCGGCGTTGATAATTCATTCATTAAATATAAAGCTAGCATTTGTTCCTCTAGCGTCGCACTTTGCTGGAATGATTTTCGTAATTCTTCAAATAACACATTTTGTCCTTCATCCGCTAAATTCAATGCATTCCACGGTTCTTTTCCCTTTTTATCAGGGTGCAATTCTACAACATGTTGCCACATTTTTTCAGCTACTTGCTGATCTTTCACCATATACGCAGAATATGCAAACCAATAATAGAAACTAACGTCTCCTTCGTATCCTTGACGCTTTAATAATTTGAACCATTTATATGCAGGCTCGAAATGACCAATTGTTGCAAGTGTCGTCCCAAGTTTCAAACGATGTTCAAACGAAATCGGATATACCGAAACTAACTGAGCAGCTAACACCTCTACTTGTTTATGCTCTCCAATTGAATATAGAAAAATAAGTGTATTACAAAGCGCATGTATATTACCAGGATTTTTCTCTAAAATCATTTCCGTTAATTTCAGTGCCTTATCTACATTACCAGATTGAAAATGCGCAATGGCTAAATTATTATGCCCTGACCAAAATTCCGGATAGTCTTTCGTAACAATTTCTAATGTAGCAATTGCTTCTTCCAATTGTCCATTACGAATATAACGATTGGCTTCTTCCTGCATAACAATTAAATCATCTTCATCCTCAATCTCTTCCGCACCCATCGCTTCTTCTTCCATAATTTCAAGTAATTCTAATGTATCTTCAACAAATTCCTTCTCTTCTGCAACTTCTAAATAGCGATCCGCATACTTCTTCGCATGCTGAAATAGACCCATATACGCATAATTATTTGCAATAAAATAATAACATTGTTCAAGTTCTGGATTAGATCTAACAAGCTTAAAGAAGGTTTGATTCGACTCTTGATATTCACCAGCCTCAGATAATACTGTTGCTAATTGACATAAAATAAACGGCTCCTTCTCGCTTTGTGCCGCTCTTCGAAAATATTTAATTGCATCTTGCAATTTTTGTCCTTTGTAAGCCCTCATCCCTTTTTTATAAAAGAAGTCCGCTAATTGATTAAAAGAGATAACTTGTCCGTTCTCCTTATATATTCTTTGATTTTTCCCCATATATCCTCCAGTTTTTTGTTTTCTTCGTTCACACATTCTTCTATCTATAAGTATAAACGATTCCGTAAAAAACAAAACAGTATATTATACTCAATTATTTCCTTTTTATTCATTAAAAAAGAAGAGAAATGTTACATTTCTAGTATGAACCTTCTCTAGCCTCCATTTGCTCTTTCGTATAAATAACACGCATTGGATTCCCACCCACGAAAGCACCGCCTGGCACATCTTTATGAACGAGTGTGCCAGCTGAAACAATCGCGCCATCCCCAATTTTCACACCTGGTAATATAGTCGTATTTGCCCCGATCATCACTTCGTTTCCAATAACGATCTCTCCAAGTCGATATTCGCGAATTAAATATTCGTGCGCTAAAAGCGTCGTGTTATAGCCAATAATCGAATTATCTCCCACAGTTATCTTTTCCGGGAACATAATATCCGGCATTACCATGAGCGCAAACGATGTTTTCTTTCCTACTTTCATCCGCAAAAATGTGCGGTACAACCAATTTTTTACAGATAAAAATGGCGTGTAACGTGCAATTTGGATAATAATAAAATTCTTCATTACCTTCCAAAAAGACACTGTCTTATACACATTCCATAATGAATTTTCTCCTGAAACAGGATAGCGCGTTGTCCGTCGCACTTCACTCGCTCCTCTACTTATCTTTACGAACGATTCATGTCGGACAAAATCGGCAATAAATCACTCATTTTATCTAGCATAAAGTCTGGCTTGTAAGCCTCTAAATACGCTCTACCTTTCAATGTCCATGAAACCGCAGCTGTTTTCGTACCCGCATTTTGTCCGCCAACAATATCATGATGATTATCCCCAACCATCAATGCTTCTTCCGGTTTCGCATCTAATAACTGAAGCGCTTTTTGAAGTGGCTCTGGATGTGGTTTCACATGCTCGACATCATCAATTGTCACAACAACATCAAAAAACTCATCAAGCTTCGATAACTTTAATCCCATCTCAACAGTTTGTCGTGCTTTCGTTGTAACAATACCAACCTTATAGCCTTGTTTCTTCAACTCTTGAACTGTTTCATATACAGTTTCATATTCTTCTACTAATTCATCATGATGATCATGATTAAATTGACGATAACTCGTAATTAACTCTTCAACCTTGCTTTCATCAATCTTACTGAACGTATCATGCAAAGACGGACCGATAAATGGTAATACATCTTCACGCTTATATTGATTTGGATAATATGTATGTAAAGTATGTAAAAAAGAAGAAATAATAAGTTCGTTTGTATTAATTAATGTTCCATCTAAATCAAATAACACTGTATTTATTCTCATTGTCTTAGTCCTTTCTCTTTCCTGAATATGAAAGAAGCAGCATCTTATAATAAGATGCTACTTTTCTCTAATTTTCTAAATATCTTTTATCAGCTTGCCCCATTTTTCGTCTCACAATAATGAAAATAATAGAAATAACAACAAGTCCAATTGACATTACTTGTGCAATACGAAGTGGCCCTAGCATTAAACTATCTGTACGTAACCCTTCTACGAAGAAGCGTCCTACTGAATACCAAATTAAATATGTGAAGAATAATTCCCCGCGGCGTAAATTCACTTTTCTTAATGCAAGTAATAAAATGACACCTGCAAAATTCCATAATGATTCATATAAAAACGTCGGGTGGTAGTACACACCATCAATGTACATTTGATTAATAATGAAATCTGGTAAATGAAGACCTTCTAAAAACTGTCTCGTTACTTCATCACCATGCGCCTCTTGGTTCATAAAGTTTCCCCATCGGCCAATTGCTTGTCCTAGTAAAATACTTGGCGCAGCAATATCTGCCAACTTCCAGAATGAAACCCCGCGGCGTTTCGCAAAAAGAATCCCTGTAATAACAGCCCCGATTAAACCACCATGAATCGCCAAGCCACCTTGACGAATATTAATAATTTGACTCGGGTTTTGCGCGTAATATTCCCATTCAAAAATAACATAGTACATTCTCGCAAATAGAATAGCGATCGGTACTGCAATTAATACAAGGTCAACAAATGTATCTTTTGGAATACCTAGCCTTTCTCCTTCGCGAGTTGCTAGCCAAAGACCTAATAGCACACCTGTACCGATAATAATCCCGTACCAATAAACAGGAAACGGTCCAAGTTGGATAGCTACGCGGTCAAGCTGTGGTACAGAACCTAACAGCATATGTATGACCTCCCTCTCCAATGTTTACTCCTGATTTCCTAACTCAATCGCACTCATTAATCGTTCTGAGAACTGCTGTGCTGCATTGACTCCCATACGTTTTAAACGGAAGTTCATCGCTGCCACTTCAATAATAACAGCTAAGTTTCGACCAGGGCGAACTGGAAGTGTAATCTTCGTAAGTTCTGTATCAATAATCTTCATCTTCTCTTCATCAAGACCTAAGCGATCATAATTTTTCTTTTGATCCCAAATTTCAAGATTAATAACAAGTGTAATACGCTTATAATTTCGCACTGCCCCTGCACCGAATAACGTCATAACGTTAATAATGCCTAGACCTCGAATTTCTAATAAATGCTCAATTAAATCTGGAGAGCTTCCGACCAACATGTCTTCATCTTCTTGGCGAATTTCTACACTATCATCCGCAACAAGGCGATGACCACGTTTTACAAGTTCAAGAGCTGTCTCACTCTTACCGACACCACTTTGCCCTGTAATTAAAACACCAACGCCGTAAATATCTACTAACACACCATGAACGGCAGTTGTTGGCGCTAACTTACCTTCTAAATAATTTGTTAAACGACTTGATAGTCTTGTTGTCGTTTGAGAAGAACGTAATAAAGGCATGCCTGATTCACGTGATGCTTGCAGTAACTCATCTGGTACATCTTGATTACGAGTTACAATAATACATGGCGTCTCCTCAGTACAAAGCGCTTTCATTCTCTCTTGTTTTTGATCTGACGTTAACGTGTCAAAGAATGTAAGCTCCGTCTTTCCAAGAAGCTGCACGCGATCAGCTGGATAATATGTAAAAAATCCTGCCATTTCAATTCCAGGTCGTGATAAATCACTTGTATCAATTGGACGATGAATTCCTTCTTCACCACTTATTAACTCCAATTGAAATTGTTCAATCAAATCTTTTGTCCTTACTTTTGGCATATGTATAAACCTCCACTCCGCTGCGGGTTCAGTCTCATTTGATGTAAAATTCCATTCTACCGGATATTGTACCATTTTTTTCTGGAAACAAGAAATACGGTTTCTAATAAATAGAAAAAAACATTTCATACATATCATGAAATGTTTTTCTTTTTGTCATTTTCTCTTTTTTTCATATAAAGGTTCCACAATTGCCTTTTCAATAATCATATTAAAAATTGAAATACAAATTGCCGCAACGATCGCTACACCGAAACCTGATATATTAAATGCGTCTCCTAATAATGAATCTGCTATTTTTAACGTAATCGCATTAATAACAATTAAGAAGAAACCGAAAGTTACAACAGTAATTGGTAGCGTAATTAAAATTAAAAACGGTTTTACGAACACATTTAAAACAGCCAAAATAATACTCGCAATAATTGCAGTTTGTATATTTGCTACGTAAAACGCGTCTGGTGCAATCCCTTTTAAAAGTCCCGATACAGCGATTAACACAACGCTATTTACAAGAAGTGATACAATCCATCTCATTTTCTTACACATCCTTTTAAACATATATCTTTCATCATACGCTAATAGACAATAAACGCAAGTATGATACGGACACTTATATCAACTTATTCTACTCTTCATGCTTGTATACCTACTAGCACTTCTTTGCGAAATAAGGCCCACACCATCTATGTTCATGCGTTTTTACAAAAGTCCAAGTGAACTCTCTATCTACAATGTAAATATCGCCTTTATACATATCATCCATACTTAATAAACTTGCATCTTTTATTAGTAGTACATCATCACAGTGTTGATAGAAGATGTAGCACTCCTTTTTCCCTTCATTATGAAACGTGTTTTCCGCTTCTTTACCCTCTAAACACTTCTTTTTCTCATAACTAAATATGTGCCATAGATACCCACATCTATACTTATCTCCATAAAGAAAAATATCTTCTTTTTCTTCATCACTTAAATGATTTGCAAAGTTATCCTCCCAGCGCTTCCGAAAATATACACCCCAATTTCGAAACTCTCTTACCTTCATATTTTTCTTTCGCAACACATCTAAAAACTCCACCTTCTCCCCCTATACAATAAAAACCGAGCGTCATTTCCACTCGGTTTTTATTACTAAACTTATTGCGATAACTCTACTTCTTTTATTTTCTCTTTCATTCTTGCTTTATCACGATTTAAAATCTCTTTTAAATACTTACCCGTATACGAACGCTCTTCTTTCACTACTTGCTCTGGAGTTCCGGAAGCAACGATTTGTCCACCTTTGTCTCCGCCCTCTGGTCCAAGGTCAACGATATAATCTGCTGTTTTAATTACATCTAAATTATGTTCAATTACAAGTACCGTCTCACCGCTCTCAACAAGACGTTGCAGCACTTCTAGAAGACGCGCGATATCATGCGCATGTAAACCAGTCGTTGGCTCGTCTAAAATGTATAGTGTACGCCCTGTAGAACGACGGTGTAATTCAGAAGCTAATTTCACGCGCTGTGCTTCACCACCAGATAACGTCGTAGCTGGTTGCCCTAATTTCATATAACCAAGTCCAACATCTACAAGCGTTTGAAGTTTACGCTTAATTTTTGGGATGTTAGCGAAGAACTCTACCCCATCTTCAATTGTCATTCCTAATACTTCAGAAATGTTCTTATCTTTATATTTCACTTCTAACGTTTCACGGTTGTAACGTTTACCGTGACAAACTTCACACGGCACGTATACATCTGGTAAGAAGTGCATTTCGATTTTTATAATTCCATCACCACGGCACGCTTCACAACGTCCACCTTTTACATTAAAGCTGAAACGTCCTTTTTGATATCCGCGTACTTTCGCTTCATTCGTTTGAGCAAACACATCACGAATATCATCAAACACACCTGTATAAGTCGCTGGGTTAGAACGTGGTGTACGTCCAATTGGCGATTGATCAATATCGATTACTTTATCTAAATGCTCAAGACCTTTAATTTCTTTATGAGTACCCGGCTTCGCTTTCGCTTTATATAACTTTTGCGCTAACGATTTATATAGTACTTCATTAATCATCGTACTTTTACCAGAACCAGATACACCCGTTACCGCTACAAACGTACCAAGCGGGAATGACATTTTCGCGTTCTTTAAGTTATTCTCCTTTGCACCGACAATTTCCACTTTTCGTCCGTCACCTTTACGTCTTTCAAGTGGAACTGGAATAAACTCTTTACCGCTTAAATACTTACCTGTTAGCGAATTCTCATCTTGCATCACTTCAGCTGGTGTACCTGCTGATACGACTTGTCCACCGTGAATACCTGCGCCAGGCCCGATATCAAGTAAATAATCAGCTGCCATCATCGTATCTTCATCATGCTCAACAACAATTAACGTATTACCTAAATCACGCATTTCTTGCAATGTACGAATAAGACGATCGTTATCGCGCTGATGCAAACCGATAGAAGGCTCATCAAGAATGTAAAGTACGCCAGTAAGACGAGAACCAATTTGCGTTGCTAAACGAATACGTTGCGCCTCACCACCTGATAAAGTTCCTGCGGCACGACTTAACGTTAAATAATCTAAACCGACGTTCACTAAGAACCCAACGCGCTCCTGAATTTCTCTTAAAATTAAATGAGCAATTTTTTGTTGTTTCTCTGTTAGCTCCACACTTGAGAAGAATTCCTGTACTTCTTGAACAGAATATTTCGTTACATCAGCAATCGTTTTTCCGCCAACGAAAACAGCTAAACTCTCAGGCTTTAAACGTCCACCTTTACACTTCGGACAAGCTTGCTCTGCCATATACTTTTCCATTTGCTCACGAACGTAATCCGAACTCGTTTCACGATAACGACGTTCAATATTTGGAATAACACCTTCAAATAAAATCTCATTTTCCTTTACTTGACCAAATTCATTCACATAACGGAAATAAACTTTCTCTTCTCCGCTTCCGTACAACACTTTATCAAACAAATCTTTCGGTATATCTTTCACAGGCACATCCATATCAACGCCGTAATGATTACATACAGATTGTAAAAGTTGTGGGTAATATTGTGAACTTGTCGGCTCCCAAGGCGCAATCGCATGTTCATTTAATGATAAATCCCAGTTCGGAATAACAAGTTCTAAATCTACCTCTAACTTTGAACCAAGCCCATCACAAGAAGGACATGCCCCGAAAGGACTATTGAATGAGAACATACGCGGTTCTAATTCTCCAATTGAAAAACCACAATGCGGACAAGCATGATGTTCACTAAATAGAAGTTCCTCTTCTCCCATAACATCGATTAACACTCGTCCCCCGCCAAGCTTTAATGCACTTTCAAGAGAATCTGCAAGACGGCTTGCGATCCCTTCTTTTACAACAATACGGTCTATTACAACTTCAATGGAATGCTTCTTATTTTTATCTAACGCAATATCTTCAGACACATCAAGCATTTCACCATCAACACGTACACGAACATATCCTTGCTTCTTAATATCTTCAAGCACTTTCACATGTGCACCTTTACGACCAGAAACGATAGGAGCTAGCACTTGTAATTTCGTACGTTCAGGATATTCAAGTACACGGTCTACCATCTGCTCTACTGTTTGTGACGTAATTTCAATGCCATGATTCGGACAAATTGGCGTACCAATTCGCGCAAATAATAAACGTAAATAATCATAAATCTCCGTTACCGTTCCAACAGTTGAACGCGGATTACGACTCGTCGTTTTTTGATCAATTGAAATTGCTGGTGACAATCCTTCAATCGTATCTACATCCGGTTTATCCATTTGCCCTAAAAACTGGCGTGCATACGCAGATAACGATTCTACGTATCTGCGCTGCCCTTCTGCATAAATCGTATCAAATGCTAATGATGATTTCCCCGAACCAGACAATCCCGTTACAACGACAAGCTGATTTCTCGGAATGGTTACATCAATATTTTTTAAGTTATGTGCTCTAGCACCTTTTACAACGATAAAATCCTTGCTCTTACTCACTCTTTTCACCCTTCCGCTTTTAATTCTAATAGTAAATCTCTTAATTCAGCTGCACGCTCGAAGTCTAACGCTTTTGCTGCTTCTTTCATTTCTGCTTCCATCTTCGCAATTGTCTTTTCACGCTCTTTTTTCGTCATCTTCTTAGCTGGCGTTGCTTCATATGTTTCTGTCTCTTCAGCAGCTGTCGTTGCACGTATCACATCACGCACACCTTTTTGAATCGTTTTCGGCGTAATACCATGCTCTTTATTGTAAGCTTCTTGTATAGTGCGACGACGCTTCGTTTCTTCAATCGCAATTCCCATCGATCTCGTTATACGATCTGCGTACATAATAACGCGGCCGTTTTCATTACGTGCTGCACGGCCAATTGTTTGAATTAATGAACGTTCTGAACGTAAGAATCCTTCCTTATCAGCATCTAAAATCGCTACAAGGGATACTTCTGGAATATCTAATCCTTCTCGCAATAAGTTAATACCAACGAGAACATCAAACTTACCAAGGCGAAGATCTCGTATAATTTCAATACGTTCTAACGTTTTCACTTCAGAATGCAGGTAATTCACCTTAATTCCTACATCTTTTAAGTAGTCTGTTAAATCCTCTGACATCTTCTTCGTTAAAGTCGTAATTAATACACGTTCATTTTTTGCAATGCGATCTTGAATTTCTCCTAATAAATCGTCAATTTGCCCTTCAATTGGTCGTATATCAATTGGCGGATCTAAAAGCCCTGTTGGACGAATAATTTGTTCTATTACTTCTGGCGACTGCTCTAATTCATACGGTCCTGGCGTTGCTGAAACGTAAATAACTTGATTCGTTTTCTCTTCAAACTCATCAAAAGTGAGCGGTCTATTATCTAAAGCTGATGGCAGACGGAATCCATGATCCACAAGTACTTGCTTACGCGCTTGGTCCCCGTTATACATCGCTCTTACTTGCGGCACTGATACGTGCGACTCATCCATAACAATTAAGAAATCTTCCGGGAAATAGTCTAATAACGTATACGGCGTTGCCCCCGCTGGACGAAGTGTTAAATGACGGGAATAGTTTTCAATACCTGAACAAAAGCCCATCTCACGCATCATTTCTAAATCATAACGTGTACGCTGCTCTATACGCTGCGCTTCTAACAACTTGCCGTTATCATTTAATTCCTTTAAACGCTCTTCTAGTTCTTTTTCGATATTTTCAATAGCGACCTTCATCTTTTCTTCACGTGTAACGAAGTGAGATGCTGGGAAGATTGCTACATGATCACGTTCTGCTAATACTTCCCCCGTTAAAGCATTTACTTCGCGAATACGATCAATTTCATCGCCAAAAAACTCAATTCGAATACAATGCTCGTCAAGTGATGCCGGGAAGATTTCAACTACATCTCCGCGCACACGGAATGTACCACGCTTGAAATCAATATCATTACGACCATACTGCACATCAACAAGTTCACGAAGCAATTGATTGCGATCCTTTTCCATACCAACTCGAAGTGAAACAACTAACTCGCGGTATTCTTCTGGAGAACCTAAACCATATATACACGAAACACTCGCAACGATAATTACATCATCCCGTTCAAATAATGCAGACGTTGCCGAGTGACGCAATTTATCAATTTCATCATTAATCTGTGCGTCTTTTTCAATAAACGTATCTGTTTGCGGCACATACGCTTCTGGTTGATAATAATCGTAATAACTAACAAAATATTCAACTGCATTATTCGGGAAAAAGTCTTTCAACTCACTATATAACTGTCCTGCTAACGTTTTATTGTGAGCCATGACAAGTGTTGGCTTTTGCACTTCTTTAATGACATTTGAAATCGTAAATGTCTTACCCGTTCCTGTCGCTCCAAGCAACACTTGCTTTTTCTTTCCACTATTAATTCCCTCTACAAGCTTCTCTATAGCTACCGGCTGATCACCTTGTGGGGAATACGCTGAGACAATTTCAAATTGACGTTCCAAGAAAATCCGACCTCCTCATAAAAATCTGTATTATTATTTTACCACGAATGCCCATAAAAAACCTAAAAAAACGAACAGATATTCGGTAAAGTTTTCGACAATATATATAGAAAAAGGAAGGAGAGTACACTTCCTTCCTTATCAAATCTTCTTCCGCATGAACAAACAGTAAGCACCACACTGATTAAGATTCCACTTCATTTAAAATCCGCTCTTTTTCCTACTGTCATCCTCTCCTATACAAACTATCGGTATACTAAAAAAGCTACTTTCCTCTAAGAAAGTAGCTTCTCTTTCCCCTTCTCCTTCTTCGGAAAAAGAACATATGAAAATGAAATAACTGTATCCACTAAAAGTATAATCGCCCAAACTCGGCTAACCCGACTCGCTGCTTTATTTAAAACAATTCCCGTTTCTAACCAATTACGCCATTGTTCAACCGGGGCAAGACCGTACAGAAAGAAAAAGAAAATATGCACAACAACAAACAAACTAAGGTGCAATACCCAATTTTTCATTTCCTGCTTCGCATAAGCCATACCTGTTAATTCTACCTGTTCTTCTATAATAGGCGCCGGCTCATTCCGCCATTTCGCAACTAATTTTTGCGCAAATATATCAAGCTTCTTCAAATCCTTTTTCCCGTAGAAGACTGCATACAATAAAATGATTACAGTAATGATTTGAAAGTTAGAAAACTTTCCTGTTTGATAATAGTCCACTACCCCTAAAGTTAAAATAAACACTTCATTTACGAGTAGCACAATTCCCATAATAAAACTCGCCTTTTTCAAACGAAATCCGTAACGGAGTAAAAAGAAACCGATAGCCGCTAACCAAAATACAATTTCTGCCCCAATTAGAAAATACCAACGATATTCTGCGAGCATACTCATTTAGCCTTCTCCTTTTCATCATAGATACGAAAAGCTTCATCCATATATAGTAAAAGTTCTTCTTCAATCGGATACAGGCTCATTTTCTGTGAATCTTCCTTCGATTTTCTAACTTCCCATAACTTATCTAAAAACGCTTCATCACCATTAGCCATTTCT
Organism: Bacillus sp. A01H; assembly: GCF_045277205.1. Classification (NCBI taxonomy): domain Bacteria; kingdom Bacillati; phylum Bacillota; class Bacilli; order Caryophanales; family Bacillaceae; genus Bacillus; species Bacillus sp. A01H. The sequence continues at coordinate 5,209,517 of NZ_CP117702.1, forward strand.
AAACATTTCTGCATTAATTTCTTCGTTGCCCCTTGTACCTCATCACTAGCTACTTCTTTACCGTCTTTCATAAAAGTACGGAATTGCTTTAATAAATCTACCCATTCTAAAACATTCGGATCTTCCTTACTCATGTTTGGTAAATTATGAAGCAATTTTTGTTCTTCCTTTGAAAATACTTCATTTTGAAATATTTCACGTATACGAGAAGACTGCTTCGAAAGCTGAATCAGTTCAAACATAACTTTCCAATCGAGTTCTCCTTCCACATCTACCGAATAAACAACTGCTTGTAAAACACTCTCCATTCGATTAAATTTCTTTTGTTCTTCTTGTACAAACCGAAGTTGTTTTTCAAGCGAATTTTTTAAATCTAGCTCACCTTTTACTAACATATTCGCAGTTTCTTTTAATGAAAATCCCATTTCCTTTAAAAACAAAATTTGTTGCAAACGAATAACGTCCGCTTCACTATATAACCGATGTCCACCCTCTGTTTTACCACTCGGCTTTAATAAATCTATTTGATCATAATAACGTAATGTACGTACCGTAACCCCTGTTTCTCTCGTCAATTGTTGAATTGAAATCACTACCATCACCTCTTCTCCTTCATTATAAAAGATGACGTTACGTAACTTTCAAGTGTTTTGTAAAAAAAATACAAAAGGCTGTTTATACGCTTCGTATAAACAGCCTTTACGGAAATAACCCCTTTTGCACAGCACGACCACAAAATAAAATAAGTGCCCCAACAACAACACTCGTTGCTGTTTTATGATAATGAGCTGAAACTAATAAATAATACGATAAACCTACAGTACCAAGCATAATACAAATACTCGGCACTGGATTATGAGAAAAGTTCTGCATTCCCCAAAACAAAGCAAAAATAGCCGTAGCGACACATAATACCGGTAATCCCATCCCAGTTCCCCTTTTTCTATCTATTCCTTGTTGCTAACACGCTCGTCGATGCCATACTTATTAATAGACCAAAAATAGCAATATATAATAACTCATTTACATGTACTACTAGCCTGTCTAAATACTTATTTACACAAAGATACATAATGAACAAGAAAACGAAGCTTGTCATACTAATCGTAAAATATGACTTCATCTTGTTCACAACTCGCTCATCAATCGACGGTATTCCCTCTTCTTTCAAACGCTTCTGTTCTCTATATTCCGCAATGCCATATAAAATGACTAGTGCTACATTCGATATGAAAATAGTTCTCCACGAAATACTTAACATTATTAAACTCGCATTTAAAATAAGCTCCGCTAAAAATAAACTTCCTATAAACCTTATAACATCTTGCTTACTCATACATGATCCGCCTCTTTTTGATTTCTATACTTCCACTTCGGCCAATAGTTCACAAGAAAATACACCCACTGTCCTAGTACAAATAAAACAAATGGCATACCAGCATTTCCATCAACAATTAAATTGTACAAACTCCATATGGCTAAACTAATCGCTAAAAACAACCCTAAATATTTAAACGCTTTATCCGACTGAAATCTCTCAAACTCATCTTGCATCTTTCATTCCTCCTATCGCTATGCTCGTTTTCCTATCATGGCTCCTATGATGAGACTACCCGCAAATAAGGAACTACATATCAGAAATATTTCTTGCACTGGTATAACAGCCCTGCCTATTGCTTTACTCGCAACAATATAAACAATAAGCAATAGAAACGCGAATACAAATGAGATATTTACATATTTTTTTATATTTTCATTTACTCGTTCATCTATATCTGGAAGTTCTTCTTTTCTGTACTTACGATTTTTGTAATTTGTATACAACACTAGAAATACAATCGCTAAAATATTACTACATACGAGCGGTAAAATTGGTATAGCCGGATTCATAATATGAACTATAACGTCTCCCAAAAACAATCCAAAAGTCGCACCGATCAATAGCTTTTTCGTATTGTTCATTTTTCCTCCCCTTACTCTAGCGTAAATATTTCTTCCACCTTCACTCCAAAATATTTGGCAATTTTTAAGGATAACTCTAGACTCGGGTTGTAATGATGGTTTTCAATCGCCACGATTGTCTGCCGCGTCACCTGCATCGCCTTTGCCATTTCAACTTGTGTTATATGATGTTGCTTTCTTAATTCTTTAATTTTATTTTTTACACCCATAGGCTCCACCTTCAAAAGTAAAGATATCTTTACTTAAATTATAAATATTTTCCAGTTGTAAGTAAAGGTATCTTTACAAATTTTAGAAAAATATTTCACTGAACATCTTTTCTAACAAAGTACAGAGGGAATTAAATTTATATCAGCGATTTCCTAAATATATCAGCGCAACTGAAATTATATCGGCGATTCCCCAAATATATCAGCGCAACTCCATTTATATCGGCGATTTTTTCAATATATCGACTTACCGACAAATACCGACATCTGTAGCACTATAAACATAAGAAAGAAGCTGTCCCAAAATATCTTTTGGAACAGCTTCTTCCTACTACATAAATCCTAACGCATATACAAGAACATATCCAAGCACCGATAAGCAAACCGAGCCAATTAGCCCTGCCACGAATGCTTTGCTTCCTAACTTCCGGAACGTTTTAAACTCTACATTTAAGCCAAGCCCCGCCATCGCCATTGCGATAAGCATATAAGCGATGACTACAATATATCCCGCAACAACTTCTGGAATCACGCCAAGAGAATGCACCGCACTCATCGCTAAAAATCCGAAAATGAACCACGGAATTGGAAGGTCGCGCCATGATCTTTTTTCCTTGCTTCCCTCACTCTTACCAAACCATAATCCAATTAAAATCGCTACTGGTACAAGCATTGCAACGCGCGTTAACTTCACGATAACTGCGATGTCTACAGCCGTACTTCCTCCTGGCGCCGCAGCTGCGATAACATGAGCGATTTCATGCAGCGTCGCACCCGAGAATACACCGTAGCCGTACGGAGAAAAGCCAAGCACTGGATATAATAACGTATAAATAAGCGTAAATATCGTACCTAAAATAGCAATGATTGCAGCCCCAACTGCCGTTTCATCATCTTTTGCTTTCACTTGCGGCGCAATTGCCACGACCGCTGCCGCGCCACAAATCGCTGTTCCGCATGCTGTTAAAATTCCAAGCTTCTTCTCTACTTTAAATACTTTCGTTAGTCCGTATACAACGAAAATCGTAAATGTAATAACAACCGCTGCGATGACCAATACTTTCGGCCCTGCCTTCGCAATATCAACAAGATTTAATCGCATTCCAAGTAAGATAATCCCAAAGCGAAGCAATTTCTTACTCGCAAAGTTCGTCCCCGCAATTGCTTCATGAGGGACTCCAATTGCCGCACGCCAAACCATCCCAATTAGAATAGCAATTACTAATTGTCCCATAATATTTAAAAATGGAAGCTCCGCTAAATATTTCGCCACAATTGCGATTAATAATGTAATCCCAATCCCTTGCGAAAATCCAAAACGCTTCTTCTTTTGTATAACAAGTGTTTGTTCCACTTTGAACCACTCCAATAATCGTATTGGAACATGCATGTTCTTTCTACTTACATTATAAGAGAGTTTCTATAATAAGTTTAATACCAATACCAAATCTCTATCATCAGAAATACTTATGATAAGATGATAGAAAAAGAAAGGAGCAGATGATATGAACGTAGACATTTTAAAAATTTTTGTTACTGTCGTTGAGCAGAAACATTTCTCCCGTGCAGCAGAATTATTAAATCTTTCACAGCCTGGCGTAAGTATGCATATACGCAACTTAGAAAACGAATTTGGAACTACGCTTATTCAGCGATCCCCCAAACATGTCCAAGTTACGGAAGCTGGAAATATTCTATACATACATGCAAAGCAAATGCTCTCTCTTTATGAAGATGCCAAACAAGAAATTAATGAACTACATAACGTTGTAACAGGAACGCTTCGCATCGGTGCTAGTTTTACAATTGGCGAATACTTACTTCCAAAAATACTCGCTAATTATGCCAATGAAAATCCACGCGTCGAAGTTCATACCCTTATTTCAAATACAGAAGACGTTTTGCAAAGCCTTCGCTCTAATCAAATTGATATCGGCTTAGTAGAAGGTCAAGTTGTATACGCCGACGTTGACGTTGAAACGTTTATGCAAGATGAAATGAAACTCGTCGTCCCGCCAAACCATCCACTACTCCGCACAAATGAAATAAATGAAAGGACACTCCAAGATCAAGTATGGGTATTAAGAGAAAGTGGTTCTGGTACACGTGCTTATAGTGACCGTTTTATTCATCAACACCATTTAAAACTAAAGCGTTCCTTTACATTCAGCAGTATTCAAAGCGTGAAGGAAGCGGTGAGTGCTGGGCTTGGCATCGCTATCCTTTCTGATTGGACTGTACGGAAAGAGCTACTGGCAAAAGAACTATTCCACGTCGAAGTTCCAGATGAACAACTCATCCGTCCATTCTCCATCGTGCGCGGCAAATATTTTATTCCGTCTAAAGCTATTCAAGTGTTTTTAAATCATGTAAATTCTTTTGCGAAAAAACAGCATTGACCTTCACATTAGTGTGAAGGTTTACAATACATGTAGAAGGAGTGAAACGCATTGCGAATCGGGGAGTTATCAAAAGAAACTGGCGTTAGCGAAAGATCACTAAGACATTACGAAGAAAAGGGATTACTTCCTTCGAAGCGCCTCGCAAATGGCTATCGTGATTTTGACGAAAGTGCCATCGAAAAAGTGAAGCTTATTCTGATGTACTTACAAATTGGCTTGAATTTAGAAGAGACGGCAAGGATGCTGCGCTGCCTTGAAATTGAACCGCACTTATACGACAATCCGTGCAGCAGCATCCTTACGCTTTATGAAGATAAACTTAATGAAGTAACAAAGCAAATCTCATTGCTTTCCCATATTCAAACGAATTTGCAAAAACACGTTTCACTCCTAAAAAAAGAAAAAGAAAAGGAATGATTACATGTTTGTTATACACGGCAGTTCAAGACAAAATGGAAATACGGAAGCTTTAACACATATGATGATTGATGGAATTGAAACAGAACAAATTTATTTACGTGATCATACAGTCTATCCTATTACAGATCAGCGTCATGATACAGAAGGATTCCAACCTGTAGATGATGACTACGAGCAGTTAACCAAGCGCATGTTAGAGCACGACACAATTATCTTTGCTACACCATTATATTGGTACGGGATGAGTGGTCATATGAAAAACTTCGTCGATCGCTGGTCACAAAGCTTGCGCGATACATCCCTTCATTTCAAAGAAAAAATGAAAGGCAAAAAAATGTACGTTGTTATCGTTGGCGGCGATAATCCGAAACTAAAAGCATTACCACTTATCTCCCAGTTCCAATACATCTTTGATTTTGTTGGTTCATCGTTTGAGGGTTATATTATTGGGGATGCGAATGGGTTAGATGAAATCCAAAATGATGCTGAGGCGATAGCTAAGGCACAAGTTTATAATAACGAATTCAAAAATCACAAGCTGAAATAAGTTTGACAAACTATTTAGACTTAGCAACGCAAGAAGAATTAGAAAGCATGTTACAAGAATATCCTGGCACTATACTTTTCATTAGCCATGACCGTGCCTTTATTCGCTCTGTGGCAGACCATATTCTAAAAGTAGACGAAAGTGAACCTAGAGTATTCCACGGCAATTACGAGCAATACACCAAGAGAACAACCGAGGATTCTGTAAATGTTACTGAACAAGAATTGTTACGATTACAAACAAAATTAACAGAAATCATCGGCCGAATTTCCATACAAAATCATCACGATGACATCACATCTCTCGAACAAGAATACGAAACATTATTAGTTCAAATCCGGAAATGTAAAGAAGCGCTCTAATGTCTTCCCTATATATCGACGGGACCTGCCGCATTTCCCAAGAAATATTGAATCTTCGACATAGCATATAAAAAGCCGTGCATCAGCACGGCTTTTTACTTCAGATACGAACAGCAGTCCCGCTCACAGCAACCATTAGCATTCCTTCGCGAACGACTTCATAATCCACATCGATACCAACGATGGCATTCGCATTTTTTTGCCTTGCGAGAGTTTTCATCTCTTCCATTGCAATGTCACGTGCTTCTTTCAATTTGCTTTCGTAAGCGCCTGAGCGACCGCCGACAACGTCACGAACAGAGGCAAAAAGGTCACGAACGATATTCGCGCCCATAATCGCTTCTCCATTGACGATATCGACATAATCAATAATTTCTTTCCCTTGAATTGTAGAAGTTGTTGTTACAATCATACCGTATAGCCTCCCATATAAGATTTTCACTTACTTATGGTGCGCTAATTCGGCAAAAATTATATTTACGAACTAAACTGAGCTTCGTATAACCTACTGTATCCTCCGCCTTGTTCAATTAATTCATCATGTGAACCTTGTTCTGCAATCCCATCTTTATTTACAACGACGATGCGATCTGCATTTTTAATCGTTGCAAGTCTGTGAGCGATAACTAACGTTGTACGGCCGACAGATAGTTCAGCAAGTGATTTTTGAATTGCAAGTTCCGTCTCTGTATCTAGCGCAGAAGTCGCTTCATCTAGTATTAAAATTGGCGGATTTTTCAAGAACATACGAGCAATCGCTAAACGCTGCTTCTGTCCGCCTGAAAGTTTCACGCCGCGCTCACCGATAACAGTATCTAAACCGTCTGGTTGTGAGTAAATTAAGTCTTCTAATTGCGCACGTTTTACTGCCTGCCAAATTTCAGCCTCTGATGCTTTTAAATTTCCGTAAGCAATGTTTTCACGAATCGTTCCTGAGAATAAGAACACATCTTGCTGCACAATTCCAATTTGCTTACGAAGTGAAGATAACGTCATGTCTTTCGTATCAATACCATCAATTTGAATCGATCCAGATGATTGCTCATAAAAGCGTGGTAATAGGCTACATAACGTCGTTTTCCCAGCTCCAGATGGCCCAACGAACGCAACTGTTTCACCTGCATGTATTTTCAAACTAATATCATTTAAAATCGGTTCTTTGTTTTCATATCCGAATGTAATGTTGTTATATTGAATATCACCGTGTACATGTTTTACTTCCATTGCATCTTTAGAGTCCACAATATCTGGCTCTGTTTCAAGAAGCTCTACATACCTTTTAAAACCGGCGATTCCTTTCGGATAGCTTTCGATTACCGCATTAATTTTTTCAATTGGACGGAAGAAAATATTCGTTAATAGAACGAATCCGATAAATCCACCATACGTTAATTCTCCTTGCAGAACAAACCACGTACCGCATATTAAGACGAAGAGCGTTACGAGACGCATAAGCATATAACTAATTGACGAATTTAGCGCCATAATTTTATACGCCATTAATTTCGTTGTACGGAAACGAGCGTTGTTAACAGCAAATTGCTCTTTCTCAAACTTTTCATTTCCGAATGCTTGTACAACGCGAATACCACCAACGTTGTTCTCAATACATGCATTGAAATCAGCAACATCTGAGAATAAACGTCTAAATGTACCTGTCATTTTTTTATTGAAGTAAAGTGCCAACCATAATAAGAATGGAATAACGAAGAACGTTAATAGCGCTAACTTCCAGTTGATCATCATCATAAATGAAAATGCCCCAACTAAAGTCATTACGGCGATAAATAAATCTTCTGGTCCATGATGAGCAATTTCCCCAATTTCCATTAAATCGTTTGTAAGGCGTGAAATTAAATGACCTGTTTTATTATTATCAAAAAATCTAAATGATAGCTTTTGAATATGATCAAATAATTTCTGCCTCATATCTGTTTCAATGTTAACACCAAGCATATGTCCCCAATATGTAACGACATATTGTAAGCCTGCATTTAACATATAAACTGCGAGTAAACCGAAACAAGCCCATAAAATAAGCGTCCAGTTTTGCCCTGGCAATAACTTATCAATAAATTGATTTACGATAAGCGGGAAGCCGAGTTCTAATAATCCTGCGACGACCGCACAAGAAAAGTCGAGTATAAATAAACCTTTATACGGTTTATAGTAAGAAAAAAATTTACGTAGCATATCTTCCCTCCATTTTCCAAAATTAAAAAGACTCCCTAAATGATAACCATTATCAAATAATTATTCAAGTTATCCGTCTATGAAACTGAAAATAAGCTTTGCGATAGTTGTCGTTTTTGGCCGGAAAGTCGATATATTCGAATAATCGCCGATATATTTCGAGTTGCGCTGATATATTTGCAAAATCGCCGATATATTTCAAGTTGCGCTGATATATTTGCAAAATCGCCGATATAAATTTCATGTACTATAACTACCGCCCTGCTTACACAAAAAAAGGCATCACCACAAGGTGATACCTTTTCTTCTATTACATCGCTTCCGAATCCCACTCATGCTCCTGCTGAACAAACACAATACCTAATTCGTGATGTCCACCAGCGTATAATGCCGTTTGAGCAAGGCGAAGTTCTCCATTTGTATCTAAAACTTCTAACTTACAAAATGCTCCTGTCGTCTTCGTTTGAAGCGCATCATAAAATTCCTCAGCACTTCTTGGAATGACTCCATTTACTTTCGTAATCATTTCTCCAGGCAGTAAATTCAGCTCTGCTCCAATTGTATTTGGAATTGTATCTAGTACAACGAGTCCATCATTACGTGCAGCGAAGTACGCTGGTCTTGTTTCATCCGCAATTTTCTCTTGCATGGAAATTGTAAAACGTCCAAGCATTGCAACGCCCATTGCAATAATGGCAAGTACGTGCCACCAATAACTTGCGATTCCTAAAACAAGCACAAGTCCTGCTAATCCGTACACACGTCTTCCTGTAAATAATAAAGCTTCCGTCGGCTCATAACTTCTAATCCTTCTCATAAATCCAATTAAAAATGGAACGAGGAATAGAGAATATGTATGTGAACCGATTGAAACGACAGGCCACCATGAAATAAACTGCGTTACTGCGTCACCTGGTACAAGAATAAAAATAGGAATGATCCATAAACGCTTTGATTCGTGTAAACCAATCTTTAATCCGCGCTTACCCTTCCTAATCTTCGGCGTCGAATATCCTACTGCATTTTTAGAAATCAACAAGCCCTCTACAACGAGCATGATGCCTAGCAAAATAGCAAGGGATACGATTGTATTCTCTTCACCTTCTCCAAGCTGTAAGAAAGAAACTGGTAGCTTAGAAGATAATAGAACACATACAATCGCGATACTAAACGTATAAGCCGCTGATAAATATCGATACATAGCAGTTAATCCAAATAGTAACGTCCAAAGTAAAATGGTCCATAAGCTCGCCTTAGAAACAACAAGTCCGAGCCCAATCGTAATGATAGATACGATTAATCCGTATTTAACTCCCGCCAATAAAGATGTTCGCAGTTCAAACCAAATATCATAAACTTTAAAAGAAAAATCTTTTCGTTCTCGTAACATACGTAAGTATCCAACGAAGATACTACTTATTAGAAATACATAGACAGCAGGGTGTAAGAAAAAACGTCCAACTGCCCGCATTATTTCAAAAATCCATGCCTCCACGAACCCATTCACCACCATTTATATCATTCTTTCTTTTTATATTATCATAACTGGACAAACGTTTGTTTAACACAAAAAAATACAGGCAGCAAACTGCCTGTATTTCTTTTTATCCCACTTTAATGGGCAGTAAGCCTCCCACCTCAAAATTCAGCGAAAACAAAGAATTTAGGTGGGGAGTCAACTGTCCATAAAAGTCCGATTGGTTCAACTAATAATCAGTGGGGGATGAAGCCCCCCACTGATTAAAGTTTCACTTTACTTCGCCATTAATTTTAATGCTGACTGTAATTGTAGATCATTTTCTCCAGAACGGATTTTTTCAATAATTTTCGTTTGAATCGCCTCAGCTGTCTTTTTATCGAGCTGTCCTGTCGCTTCCATCTTATTCGCATTTTGGAATGCTTTCAGTGCTGATTCTGTCTCTTTACTAAAGTAGCCATCTTCACGTCCTGGTACATACCCTAAACTCTTAAGCATTTCTTGGGCATGTTTTACTTGTACATCATTTGCATTGTATGAAAGTGTCTTTTCAATTTGAATTGGTGTCGCATGATAATAATCTGGTTGTTTCACTTCTACAGTTGGCTTGATTCCTTTTTTATGAATCCAGTTTCCATCCGGTGTTAACCATTTGAACATCGTTAATTTGATGTTGCTGCCATCTTTAAATGGAACAGCTTGCTGAACAGTACCTTTGCCAAACGTTTTTTCACCAATTAAATCGTATCCTTCTCCCTCTTTTAGCGCACCCGCTAAAATCTCTGAAGCAGAAGCACTTCCATTATCAATTAATACTGAAATTGGATATGGCTTTCTCTCTTTTAGTTCCGTAGAGAATTTCTTCTTCTCACCATTTCTTTGCTCTACTTGTAGCATCGGCTTTTTATCCGTCATAATTTCTCCTAGTATCTCTTCTACACTATTTAAGTAGCCACCTGGATTACCACGTACGTCAATAACTAAGCCTTTTATGTTTTTCTTCTCTAACTCTTTTAACTGATCCTTAAATTCTTTCGCTGTATTTTCAGCAAAAGAAGTGATTTGCATATAACCGATATCTTTTCCACTCTCTTGTTTCACAGAGCTAAACACTGTGAAGATTGGAATTTTTTCACGCTTAATTTTAAATACAATCGGATCAGCTACTCCTGCACGCTTAATTTCAATCGCAACAGTCGTTCCTTTTTTACCACGAATCTTTAATACGGCTTCTTCACGTGATAAATCTTTCACACTATTTCCATCTACAGATAAAATTTGATCATTCGGTTTAATTCCAATCTTTTCTGCTGGTGAGCCTTTAATTGGAGATACGATAATAAGCTTACCGTCCGTTTTGTTCACCTCAGCCCCAATCCCTTCTAACTCGGGATCAAGCGATTCACTAAACTGTTTAGCCGTTTCTTTATCCATATACGTGGAATAAGGGTCCTTCAGCGTAGACAACATGCCTTGTATTGCACCTTCGACTAATTTTTCATCTTTCACGTCTTCCACATAACGTGAATCAATTAGTGCATACGCCTCATTAATTTTTGCCAAATTCCCTTGCGCAGTGCTAGCGTTTCCATTCGAAATTGTTTGCGTTACTTCTACTGGGTTAACCCCAAATAAAGACATACCCGCAAACATTCCGCCAGCACCAATTAAAAATGCAACAACCATTCCAATAATTGCAACTCTACGTTTCAATGCGGAATTCCCCTTTCCAAAACACACAGGTGGTGTAGCAAAAGGCATCACACAGTGTGTGATGCCTTTACCTATTTCTACTATATGATAAGCTTGTACGAATTATGTTTGCAACTTTTTATACTTTTAAGAAGCGACGAATTGACATTACACTTCCCCACATACCGATTAAAGCCCCGATTAACACTAGTAAACCAGCTAATTGGAATACGAATGGGCTGTATGGTAGAAGTTCGAAAATTGTTCCGCCAAGTTTTTCGTTAAACACACCTTGCAACGAATTATACGTAACTAGAATTAAGCCAATTGGAATAATTGATCCTAATACTCCTAGGAATAATCCCTCTAATAAGAACGGCCAACGAATAAACCAGTTTGTTGCACCTACAAGTTTCATAATTTCGATTTCTGTACTACGAGCATAAATTGTAATTTTAATTGTATTAGAGATTAAGAACATCGCTGTGAATAAAAGACCAGCAATTAACACAATCCCGATGTTACGACCAGTTTTTACAGTATCAAATAATCGTTCAACTTGCCCTTTTCCGTACTGAACATTACTTACAAACTGCATTTTTTCAATCTTTTTCGCAATTGTTGCTGTATCTGTTGGTTCTTTTGCTTTTACAACGAATACGTTTTTAAGTGGGTTATCTTGTTCAAATAACTCAAATGTCTTTCCGCTATCGCCTAAGCTTTTAATTAAACGTTTTAACTCTTCTTCTTTAGAAGAATATTTAATAGAGTCTACTTTTGCAATCTTACTCATATCATCTTCTAATTTCTTTTGATCAGCTTCTTTTGCTGCTGGATCAATGTGTACACGAATTTCTACATCTTGCTCTACTTTCGTCGCAAAATGGTTCATATTCATAATCGCTGTTAAAAAGACACCTACAAGTAATAATGTAACTGTTACTGCACTAACAGAAGCAAACGTCATCCATCCGTTACGTGATAGATTCTTTACACCTTCTCGCAAATGTCGACTAAGGGTCTTAGCCTTCATATCCGTATCCTCCCTCCATCTCATCTCGAACAATTTTTCCGCCTTCAATCGCGATTACACGATGACGGATTGTATTTACGATATCTGCGTTATGTGTCGCCATAACGATCGTTGTACCACGCTCATTAATGCGCGTGAAAATCTTCATAATATCAAGAGCTGTTTCAATATCTAAGTTACCTGTTGGCTCATCGGCAATTACAACCTTTGGTCTATTAACAATTGCTCTCGCAATCGCAACACGTTGCTGCTCCCCGCCTGAAAGTTCGCTTGGAAGTGCGTCTGCACGATCTTCAAGACCTACAAGACCTAACACTTCTGTTACACGCTCACGAATTGCATCTGGCTCTTCTTCAATTACTTCTAAGGCAAACGCAACATTCTCATATACCGTTAATTTAGGTAGTAATTTAAAGTCTTGGAAAATCACACCTAATTGACGACGGAAATATGGAACGTCTCTTTCTGCTAATGACTCGATAGTAAGACCATTTACATTAATTGATCCTGTAGATGGCTTCTCTTCACGATACATCATTTTAATAAATGTAGATTTTCCGGCTCCACTCGGTCCAACTACGTATACAAACTCGCCTTGTTTAATGTTAACTGTGAGACCAGCAATGGCTTTCATACCATTCGGGTACTCCTTATAAACATTCGTCATTTTTATCATTATTTATCACCCAATACTTAATGATTTTTTTCGAAATACTTTTCTGTACATTTGAAAATAAAAGCTAAACCTTTATTCTCTTTTAAACCACTCTTGTTGAAGGTAGTCTACTTATACTCTTTTTCTAAGCAATACTACTCTATGTAATATATTTCAGCAAAATTCTACAAACCTCATTGTAACATCAAACGGTTTCCAGTTTGGATACATTTTTGTTACAGTTATGTTACATTCCAAAAAAAGGGAAACGAGTTGATTATATGAATCAACTCGTCCATTTTACCCCTTTTTATTTATGTTCAGCTAACCACTCAGCTACTTTTTTCGCATCTTCACCTTGAATAAGTCCTGGCGACATTGAACCGCGACCTTTTTTAATAATTTCTTCGATATCTGCAGCGTCGTACTTCCCGCCTACTTTTCTTAAATCAGGTCCAGTTGCTCCTGATAAATCTGTTGCGTGACACCCAGCACAACTTCTTTGGAAAATTTGTTCTGCACTGTCTGTACTTGCAGACTGGTTCGAAGACTTACTCTCTTCTTTATTTCCACACGCTCCTAAAGCAAAAACGACTGATGTTCCTAGCGCAATAGCCAATAATTTCTTTTTCACTTCTATCGCTCCCCATTGTTGATATTCTTTTCATTCCTAACACACTCATTTTCATTATAAGCATTATCTTTATATAGAAAAACTAAGGTGTATTTCATATTCTTCAAAAATAAAGTGAGAACCCTAATGATATAAAGCTTTTATAAGTTGTTTCAATTCTGTGAACAACTTATAAACTTCTATAAAGGATTCTTTTTGAACGGGAATTTAGAAAAATTCTGTAGAAAGCCTTACTCTATTGCCAATCTGTTTTACTATTTTCTACTTTTTACAAAACAATATACAACATTGTATGCTACATATAATCCCATCAAAAAGAGAAGTTGTCGTTTCCAACTTCTCTTCCTCTGTACTTCATCCATATAAATAAAATAGCACTCTTTATGTCCTCTATATCCTCAACGTGCGCCAACAATTTTGTTGGCTTTTTTTCACTTAGCTTATTAGATGCGAGAACGTAAGTAAGCATCAATAAACGGATCAATTTCTCCATCCATAACTGCTTGCACATTACCGACCTCAGTATTTGTACGGTGGTCTTTCACAAGAGAATATGGGTGGAATACGTAAGAACGGATTTGGCTACCCCATCCGATTTCTTTTTGTTCTCCGCGAATTTCATCTAACTCCGCTTGTTGCTCTTCTAATTTCTTTTGATATAATTTCGCTTTTAACATCTTCATCGCGTGCTCACGGTTTTTAATTTGAGAACGCTCTGACTGACACGTTACAACCGTATTTGTCGGTGTATGCGTAATACGAACTGCTGAATCTGTCGTATTGACGTGCTGTCCACCCGCTCCACTTGCACGATACGTATCAATTTTCAAGTCTTCTGTACGTATTTCAATTTCAACTTCATCATTGAATTCAGGTACAACTTCACAAGATACGAACGATGTATGACGACGGCCTGAAGAATCGAATGGTGAAATACGTACAAGACGATGTACACCTTTCTCAGCTTTTAAGTAACCGTAAGCGTTATGACCCTTAATTAATAAAGTAACGCTCTTAATACCAGCTTCATCACCTGGTAAGTAGTCAACAGTTTCTACTTTAAACCCACGTTTTTCAGCCCAACGTGTGTACATACGTAATAACATAGAACCCCAGTCTTGTGACTCTGTTCCACCTGCACCTGGGTGTAATTCTAAAATGGCGTTATTTTTATCATAAGGATCGCTAAGTAGTAACTGCAGCTCATACTCATTCATTTCTTGAATTAAGCCTTTTACTTCTGATTCAAGCTCCTCATGTAAATCTTCATCATACTCTTCTTTTAAAAGTTCATGCGTTATTTCTAAATTTTCGAATGTCTCATCTAACTGACGGAAACTCCCAACCATATCTTTTAACGCATTTGCTTCGTTAATGACAGCTTGTGCGCCTTGTTGATCATCCCAAAATCCTGCGCCCATCATTTTCTCTTCTAATTCTGAAATTTGTTTCTCCTTAGTAGGGAGGTCAAAGAGACCCCCTAAAAGCCGCTAATCTCTTAGCCATTTTCTCTAATTCCTGTCTAATTTCTACTAATTCCATTTCCTTCACCTCTATGTAATTGCTGTTACTTTCGTATGAAAACAAGGGAAACTCTCTCCACTTATGACGGAGAGAGTTTAATCCTTCTTAATTATACATTTTTGATGTAAAAGTTTGCAAAGCAGCCTGGGCTACCGCCCTATATTACTTCCCGATACCACAGCAGTTTTTATATTTTTTACCGCTACCACATTTACATAAATCGTTGCGGCCCACTTGGTCACCTTTTACAACTGGTTTTTTCTTCGCTTCTTCGCCATCGCTAGATGGGTGAACAGCTTCACCTTGAACAACTTCTTGACGCTCTAAGTTTTGTTCAATTTCAGCTTTCATAATGTAACGAGAAATTTCCTCTTCAATAGAAGCAATCATTGATTCGAACATTGCGAACCCTTCCATTTGATACTCACGAAGTGGATCAATTTGACCGTAAGCACGTAAATGAATACCTTCACGAAGGTGATCCATCGCATCGATATGCTCTGTCCATTTCGTATCTACAACACGGAATACAACAACTTTTTCGAACTCACGCATTTGCTCTTCTGGCATAAGCTTTTCCTTGTCATTGTAACGCTCTATTAATTTCGCGATAATTGGCTCGCTCATTTCCTCTGGAGCAAGGCGACGTAATTCTTCTTCTTTCACATCTCCTTCTTGCAGAAGGTTTGTATTTAAGTAGTCAACAAGACCTTTAATGTTCCAATCTTCTTCAATTTCCTCTTGTGTATGAAGTGCAACCGCACGCTCTACTGTAGATTTCATCATACCTTCAATAATACCGCGTAAGTTCTCAGACTCCATTACCTCTTGACGCTGTTTGTAAATAACTTCACGTTGCTGACGAAGTACATCATCGTATTGTAGTAACTGCTTACGTGCATCATAGTTATTTCCTTCTACTCGTTTTTGCGCAGATTCTACTGCACGAGAAACCATTTTACTTTCGATTGGCTGAGAATCATCCATACCAAGGCGATCCATCATCGCTTTCATATTATCAGAACCGAAGCGGCGCATTAGTTCATCTTCCATTGATAAGTAGAACTGCGTAACACCTGGGTCCCCTTGACGACCAGCACGACCACGTAACTGATTATCAATACGACGACTTTCGTGACGCTCTGTACCGATAACGGCTAAACCAACGTTTTTCACATCGTCTCCAAGCTTAATATCTGTACCACGACCTGCCATGTTCGTCGCAATCGTTACAGCGCCTTTTATACCTGCTTCTGCAATGATATCCGCTTCACGCGCATGGTTTTTTGCATTTAAGATGTTATGACGTACACCTTTACGCGTTAACATTTTTGAAATAAGTTCTGACGTTTCGATCGCAACTGTACCGACAAGAACTGGTTGCCCTTGTTTATGACGATTTACAATATCCTCAACAACAGCATTAAATTTACCTTCCATTGATTTAAAGATTAAATCTGCACGGTCATCACGAATAATCGGTTTGTTCGTTGGAATTACGATAACGTTCATATTGTAAATGTTACGGAATTCCTCTTCCTCTGTTTTCGCTGTACCAGTCATACCAGATAACTTTTCGTACATACGGAAGTAGTTCTGGAATGTAATTGTCGCAAGCGTCATACTTTCATTTTGAATTTCTACGCCTTCTTTTGCCTCGATAGCTTGGTGTAACCCTTCGCTATAACGACGACCTTTCATAAGACGACCAGTAAATTGGTCTACAATTACGATTTCGCCTTCTTGTACAACATAATCTGTATCACGATGCATAACAACGTGCGCACGAAGTGCCTGATTAATATGGTGAAGAAGCGCTACATGTTTTAAATCAAATAAGTTTTCAATATGGAAAGCTTTCTCCGCTTTCGTAATACCATCTTCTGTTAACATTACATTTTTCGTCTTCACATCAAATGAATAATCTTTTTCATTTTCTAACGTACGAACGAATGCATTTGCAAACATGTACAGCTCTGTTGATTTTTGAGCTTGTCCAGAAATAATAAGTGGCGTACGCGCTTCATCGACTAAGATAGAATCGACTTCATCGATAATAGCAAAGTGCAGTGGGCGTTGAACGCACTGCTCTTTATATAAAACCATGTTGTCACGTAAGTAATCGAATCCAAGCTCATTATTTGTGCTATACGTAATATCAGCAGCATAAGCCTCTTGTTTCTCTTCGCGTGACATACTGTTTAAATTAATTCCTACTGTTAATCCTAGGAACTCATGAAGTTGTCCCATTTCGCTCGCATCACGTTGTGCTAAGTATTCATTGACTGTAACAACGTGAACACCTTTTCCTGTTAAAGCATTTAAATATACAGGTAATGTAGATGTTAACGTTTTACCTTCACCCGTTTTCATCTCAGAAATATTCCCTTCATGTAAGGCAATACCACCCATTAACTGTACACCATACGGACGCATTCCAAGAACACGAGTCGCAGCTTCACGAACAACCGCAAAAGCTTCAGGTAGTAGATCATCTACTGTTTCACCTTTTGTTAGACGTTCTTTAAATTCAAGCGTCTTCCCTTTTAATTGTTCATCAGTTAATGGCTTAATAGATGACTCTAATGCATCAATTTGCTCAACTGTTTTCTGCATACGTTTAATTTGGCGTTGATTTACATCAAACACCTTTTTTAAAATACCGATCATAGGAAATACGCTCCTCTTTTTATTAAAATAAAACTTCCGATTGTTTTTTCTTTTTCTCTATTACAATCAGTCGTTATAAAAATCAAATGTATGTTATGCCAATTTTTCTCCTAATTAAAAAAACTAAAATGTATATACCTAATGATAATTGTAACACTTGTCTTATAACTATGACAACAATCGGCCGAATGTCTCGTTCTAAATTGAGAAAACTTTTTTAAAAAATCTATTTTCAGCAAAAAAAGCGCAGCCATTTCGGCTGCGCTGTTGAATTATTATTTAGTTTCAATTAAACCATATTTCCCATCTTTACGGCCATATACAACGTTAGTTTCATTTGTATCAGCATTTGTGAAGACGAAGAAATTATGTCCTAGCATATCCATTTGTAGGATTGCCTCTTCAACGTCCATCGGTTTTAAATCGAATCGTTTTGTACGTACAAGTTCTAGTTCATCCTCTTCTACCTCATCCAGAACAGCTACTGCTTCTGGAAGGATAAAGTTCGTTTTCATAGAACCTTTCTCACGTAACTTACGATTTACTTTTGTTTTATGTTTACGAATTTGTCGCTCAAGTTTATCAACTACTAAATCGATAGCAGCGTACATATCGCTATTAGTTTCTTCTGCACGAAGTAATAAATCAGTAAATGGAATTGTTACCTCGACACGTTGCTTGTCAGAGTATACTTTTAAATTAACTTTAATCTCTGGGAATGTATCAAAATAACGCTCTAACTTACTTAGTTTTTTCTCTACATATTCCTTTAATGCTGGAGTTACTTCAATATTTTCACCACGAATGTTGAATTTCATAGATGAATTCCTCCTTTCAAGCCTATGTACTATAATTTCGACACCGGCTTAAAAACTCCTTCTAACTTTTTTAAAAAAATTAGTGGAATTGCGATTTTTTTATCGTTTTTTGTTGAAATGAAAAGATGCATCGTTTCTATCTTTATTTTATCCTATTAACATCGTGAATAACGAATATAACTGTGGACAATTCGTTACAGAAAAGAAACAACTTTTTGACAACTCATTTTATAACAAAAACCCCTTGCAAAAAAACAAGAGGTTCTACCATATATATAACGTTGCCACAAGCGCAGCTTTCTCTTCCCAAAAACAATATACCTACAGTTTTACAACATTAGCTGCTTGCGGTCCACGTGCTCCCTCTACAATATCAAACTCAACTTGTTGCCCTTCTTCCAATGACTTATATCCATCTTGTTGAATAGCAGAAAAATGAACAAACACATCATCACCGTCTTCACGCTCAATAAACCCAAATCCCTTTTCTGCATTGAACCATTTTACTCTTCCTTGCATGTTCATTCCATTCCCTTCACTCTAAAAATCAGGGCATTTGCCCCATAATTTCACTATAACGAATGACAACTTACGAAGTCAAAGAAGACTTATCGTCTTTTTATTATCTCTTTCGACAGTTACAGATCAACTTCTACAGAGCGTCAAACTAGAAACTTCGCTTGCTCCTTTATCATAGAAAAGACTTCCAATTTGTCTCACTGTAATTCCTGTCGTATATACATCATCAACAAGTAAAATATGTTGACCATGAAACATCTCTTCTCTCTGAAAATAAAAAGGATTACTTCCCGAAAGCCTTTCTTTACGCGACTTCTTACTTTGCTTTTCTGTTTCCTTCCTTCTTAATGATGAATAAAAATTTTTGACAGGCAAACAAGCTGCTAATAACTCTGCTTGATTAAAACCTCGTTCATATTCCCGTTCCCTACTAAGCGGAACAGCAATAACGGTTGAAACGTCCGTAAAATACTTTTGAAATAACACCCGAAAAGATTGATAAAAAATACGAACTAACTCCGCATCACCTCGAAACTTAAATTGCGCTAGTATACCTTTCATATCATCATTGTACACGTACAACGAACGATTTTTAAAAGGACGATATCCTTCCTCATTCCTCCATCTTACACAGTCCATGCAAATGTCATTTTCTTTATATCGAGTAGGTAAGTCATCTAAAGGACGACCACAATCCATGCAAATTCCTCCTATAATATAGGAAAGTTTTTGCTCACATCTATCACATACATATTTTTTTGGGGACTTTACAAAAAAGGTGTACCAACTAACTGTTTCCACCATATACTCATCACAAAGTAAACAATGCATTAATCGATCAATCCTTGTTCTTTCGCATTTTTATTCATACTTTGAATATGTTTTTTCGCGCGTACCATTGCCTCTGTCTTACCGTAATGAAAATACATAACCTCACCATATGGCTCTTCAAAACTACGCCCCGCTCGGCCTGCAATTTGTACGAGCGCACTCTCTGAAAAAATTTCTTCTTCAGCTCCTAACACAGCCACTTGTAAGTTCTTCACAGTTACTCCTCTTTCTAAAATTGTCGTTGTAACTAATAACGGAATGTCTCCCTTTCTGAAAGATGCTACTTTTTCTTTTCTCATCGAATCTTCTGCATGCACGCCATCGATTCTATTATCCAACCCTTTCAACAACTGACTTATTTCTTCTATATATCGCACATGAGGAACAAATAAAAAAATAGGATACTTTTTGTTTAAGTTCATTTTTAACCATTGTAGTAACACGCGAGGAATTTTTTTATGATGGAGGCTTTTCTTCCAATTTCCGCACCAACTAAATAGAGGAACTGGTAACGGGTGACGATGGTATCTTCCTGAAACAATGATACCTTTTTGTTTCCCTCTTCTGAAATTACGCTTCCACTTTTCATCAGGGGTTGCAGTTAAATAAATACGCGCTGCTTTCTCTTTCATTGCTTGCCTAACTGCATACTGTAACATTTGATCTGCATGATACGGGAAGGCATCAATCTCATCTACAATCATCACATGAAACGCTCTATAGTAACGTAACAGTTGGTGAGTCGTTGCAACGACTAACGCTGCATCTTTTTTATGATCTACACTCCCTCCGTATAAAGCAGCTACAGTTATACTTGGAAACACTTCTTGTAATCTCGGCGCTAATTCCAGTACAACGTCAGTCCTTGGCGTTGCGATACAAACTCTTTCTCCTTTTTGGAGCGCCTCTTCTATACCGTAAAATAACATTTCTGTTTTTCCAGCCCCGCACACAGCCCAAATAAAAAAAGATTCTTTCTGCTTAATCGCTTCTATAACTCCTTGCGCCGCCAACTCCTGACCAATCGATAAAGCCCCATTCCACTGTAATGGATTTAGCTCCCTGTCTCCGTTTCTTTCATGAATCCCGCGAACAAGTACAGTACATTCGCTAACTCTCCCCATCGTGATACACTTCCGGCAATACGCACATGCTTTACCGCACCTTTTACATAAAAATGATGCAAATAGCCGCTGCTCTATATTTCCGCAGCGCTGACATATATATTTAGAAGTATTCTTTGTTATACCTTGTACACATACAACCTCTCCCTTCTTTTTCAAATCACTTAATTCTCTCCGTAAATCTGAAGAGAGTTCTTCTAATAGCAACTGTTTTCCAGCAAGCATTAGCAATCACCTCCAGCACTACTATAAGCCTTTCTTATAATCTCGTAAAAACGCAAAAAAGCCGATAACCTACTTATAAAATAGTAAGCTATCGACTTTATACACGTTTTTTATTCAATTATAATCCTATAATCTACCGTAACCTAAGAAATGTTTTTGGTTGTAAGAGCTATTTACGCTACCGTAAGTAACACCTGTTGATTCATCAGCAGCATGAATCATTTGACCGCCACCAATATAAATACCAACGTGAGATACGCCTGTTCTGTAAGTACCTTGTAAGAAGATAAGATCTCCTGGTTTTGCTTCAGATGCGCTAATCTTTTGTACAGAGTTCCATAAACCTCTAGTATCTTGACGACCTAAACCGTAAACATAAGAGATTAAACCACTGCAGTCAAATCCACCATTTGAAATTGACGCACTACCCCATACGTATTTTAGACCTACTAAGCCTTTAGCTTTTTCAACAACATCTTGTCTTCCGCCACCATTGTCAGCTGGTACTACTGGGGCTGGTGTTGCTTTTTTCTCTTCTTTTTTCTTAGGCTCTTCTTTTTTATCTTGTCCGTCATTGTTTGCTGGAGCTGCTGGCTCTGCTTGTGTTTGTGCTGGCTGAGCTGGAGCCTGTGACGGTTGTGCTGGAGCTTGCGCTTGTGCTTGTGCTTGTTGTGCAGCTTGTTCTGCTTGTTTTTGAGCAGCAACTTCTTGTGCTGCTTTTTCTTGTGCTTCTTTTTCAGCAATTTGCTGTAATTTTAATGCCTGTTGTTCAAGCTCCTTCAATTGTTCTTCCGTACTTGTCATTGAAGTTACAACTGTATCCATTTTACCGCTTAAATCGTTTACTGCCGCTGCTTTTTTCGCTTTTTCAACATCAAGTTCTTTTTTAGCAGTTTCAATTTGAGCTTGTGCTTCTTTTAATTCTTTTT
Organism: Bacillus sp. A01H; assembly: GCF_045277205.1. Lineage (NCBI taxonomy): Bacteria > Bacillati > Bacillota > Bacilli > Caryophanales > Bacillaceae > Bacillus > Bacillus sp. A01H. Next base: position 5,231,743 of record NZ_CP117702.1, read on the forward strand.
GCTTTGTTTTTACCGTTTCAACATCTTTTTTCACGTTCGCTTGATCTTCTTGTTGTGTTTTCATGATGTCTTCGTCAGACTCAAGAATTTTAGAAACTGAATTTAAACGATCAACTAAATCTGCAAGATTTTTAGAGTTTACAAGAACTTCTGTTACAACGTTTGTGTTTGGTTGCTCTTGAAGTGCAACTAAACGTTTTCTTAATAACTCCTCACGTTTTGCAATTTTCGTTTGTAATTCTGCAATATCTTTATTTTTCTTTTCGATTAATTGCTCAGTGTCCGCAACTTTTTTCGTTGTTTCATCAAGCTTTGCAGCATTCTCTTGAACAGACTTATCTAAACCTTGAATTGTTTTGTTTAAGTCATTCATTTGTTTTTGTAATTCATCACGTTCTTGTTGTTGTTTATGTAAAGTGTCATTTTGTGTATTAATTTGTGATTTCACGTCAGAAATTTTATCTTCAGCAAATACATTTGGTGTTAGTCCTGAAAACATTAACCCTGCCACTAATGCGCAAGATGCCATTTTTAGCTTTTTCATTTTATTTTTTACACCGCTTTCTTTTTTCTTTTTCCGTATATAACCTATAAAATTTATACCATAATTCGGGATTTTTTTTGCTAATGTTACGCTTTTGTAAAACAAATGTAATATTATATGTAACACCATCGCAAAATATGCATATTTTTGTATATATGTGTAGAGTTTTAAAAGGTTTTTATAAGCAAAGAAAAAAACGCAAGGTTTCCCTTACGTTTTATTAAATATACTAATACGGATGAAATCAAAACGTTATTTCATCCATTTCTCAGCCCAATTTTGGACTTCATCCATAACACTTTCTAACGCTTTTCCCTTGTCCGTTAAGCCGTACTCGATTCGAACTGGTACTTCTGGATAAACATTACGAACTACAATGCCTTCGCTTTCCAATTCCTTTAAACGCTCTGATAACATACGATCGCTCATATTCGGTATAATATCTGCGATTTCTCTAAAACGTTTTGACTCTTCCAGCAAAGATTTAATAATTAAGCCAGTCCATTTCTTACTAAGCAAAGTAAAAGCTGACTCAAACTTTGGACATAAACAAGAATTATGCTCCATATGTTTCACCTCTCTTCTATTATAATATAGTTTCTTGTAAAAAGTAAGTTATAAAACTTTCCTCATTATTTTATTTTACGTACATTTTACCATTTCCAAATATTAACTTGTCAACTTCACGTAAAATATCCGTAAAAAAACCCTCTTCCGAAAGAGAGCTTTTTATATCTTTATTACTTCGTATACCATCCAAGACCTAGTGCACCTTCACCTAAATGCGTTCCAATTACAGCACCGAAATAACCTGTACGGATTGTAACATGAGGATATTTTGCTTCTAATTCTGCCTTCCATTCATTCGCTTCCTCTTCACGTTGTGCATGAATGATAACTGCTTCCATAGGTACACCTTTACTTGCTTGCTCATCAAAAATTTCAATGATACGTTTTAACGCTTTTTTACGCGTACGAATCTTTTCAAACGGGATAATGATTTTGTCTCTAAAATATAAAACCGGCTTTACTTGTAACAGACTACCGATGAAAGCTTGCGCACTATTTAATCGGCCTCCACGTTGTAAATGGTGTAAATCATCTACTACAAAATAAGCGTCCATCGTTTTCTTCATTTCATCAAAACGGGCGATAATCTCTTTTGGATCCTTCCCTTCGCTTGCTAGCTTTGCACCTTCACGCACGTAGAATCCTTGTACTTCACAACTAATTTCAGAGTCGTACGTATATACATCAATACCCTCTACCATTTGACCAGCTGTCGTTGAAGTTTGATATGTACCACTAATCCCACTTGAAAGATGAATGCTAATAACTGCATCATAATCCTTAGATAATTCTTCATATAGCTCAACAAACTTTCCGATTGCTGGTTGAGAAGTTTTTGGAAGTTCTTCTTGCTCACGTACTTTTACATAAAAATCATCTGCTGAAATTTCAGCTTCTTCTTGATAAGATTCCGTTCCAAACACAACGTTTAATGGAATCATATATATATTGAGTTCATCACGAATATGCTTCGGTATATATGCTGTACTATCAGTAACAATAGCTGTTTTCATTTTCGTACCTGCCTTATAAAAAAGTTTTTATTTCCTAATTTTACACGAAAACTAAAAATGGTGCATCCATACATGAAAATGCGGGTTTGAAATTATACTCATCATCTCGACAAATTACAACAAAAAGGTAAAACACTCACCAAAAATTTCAGCTTATTTATAAAAAATGTTTGAATATAAAAACGCCCGCTTTTAAAATGTAAAGTACTAGTCATTTTGATGGATAGGAGCGTATACAAGTGTTATTACAATATTTAACAATAAAAGGCTACGGTGAACACGAAATTGTTATTCAAAAATCAAGATTCATCTGTTATGTTAGTCGTGCTACAACCGAAGAAGAGGCTCAAGAATTCATACAAAAAATCAAAAAACAAAACTGGAATGCAACACATAATTGTTCTGCTTATTTAATTGGCGAACAAGATCAAATTCAAAAAGCAAATGATGATGGTGAACCTAGCGGTACAGCTGGCGTACCTATGTTAGAGGTACTAAAAAAACGCGGTTTAAAAGATACCGTCGTTGTCGTTACCCGCTATTTTGGTGGCATCAAACTGGGCGCTGGTGGATTAATTCGCGCATATGGAAAATGTACAAGCGAAGGCATTAATCATGTCGGTGTTGTCGAGCGAAATTTAATGCGTGTTATGCAGACCGAAATTGATTACACATTACTTGGTAAAATTGAAAATGAATTACGCAATTCAAAATATGCCATTAAAGATATACATTACCTCGAAAATGTCACATTTGATACGTATGTAGAAGAAGATGGAAAACAACCATTCACGGATTGGATGATTGAATTAACAAATGGGAAATGTACAATTACAGAAGGAGATATGTTGTACTTAGAACAAGATGTTATCTAAGAATAAATACTGTATCGCCTTTAAAGATTAATGTAGTGAATTACTTTCCTACAAATGAACTAAGGAGATTATATATGGAAGAACGTTATTATCATCTCCAAAATAGCAGAATAAAAAAGAAACGAAGAAGAAAGTTTTTCTACTTCCTTATTTTCTTATTTTTATTTGGTAGTGTAGGACTTTATATATTAAATTCCTACTCTTCTCTCATGGGGATGTATAGTGGTTTTACTCGTGAAAAATCGGATTTGAGAACCGAAGATGTAGAAATTACAAAGGAGCCTTTTACACTCCTTATTATGGGTATAGAAGATTATGCAACAGACGGCCAAAACGGTCGTACAGATTCATTAATGTTTGCGACAGTCAATCCGAAAACGCAAAAGATTTCGCTTATGAGTATTCCTCGGGATAGTCGCGTTCCAATTGTCGGAAAGAATAAAGAGGACAAAATTAACGCTGCGCATGCTTACGGCGGAGAAGAAATGGCAATCAAAACTGTCGAAGGTTTTCTAAAAGTGCCTGTCGACCATTATCTTAAAATTGATTTCCAAGGCTTTAAAGGTATTGTTGATGCTGTTGGCGGTGTTACTGTTGATGTCCCCTTCGATTTTTGGGAGCGTTCAGACGTGGATTACTACAAAAAAATCGAATTTAAGCAAGGACAACAAGAATTAAATGGTGAAGAAGCACTCGCTTACGTTCGTATGCGAAAGCAAGATCCAAATGGCGACTATGGCCGGGCTGCTAGACAAAGACAATTACTAGCTGCTGTTGCTCAAAAACTAAATTCCACCTCTACCGTATTTAAAATTAAAGATTTGACAGCAGTCGTTGGAAAATATATAAAAACTGACATTCCTATTTCTGATGGCCTTGCTCTTTACAAGAAACTTTCTGGGTTTGATCCTTCTACAATGCAAACGTTCAAACTTGAAGGAGAAGACAAAAAAATAGGTGGTATTTATTACTTCCTTCCGGATCCAAACGGCGTTGAGGCGGTACGTAACGAAATTAAAAAAGAATTAGGTGAAAAGGTAAACACGCAAGAAAATTCAACAACAAAAACGGAATCCACTTCTTCTTCAAATTCGAACTCTAACGAGAAAGCGAAGAAAGAAACGAATCATAATCAGAACAAAACACCAACTGATCCCCCTCCTTCTACGAATGCTCATGCAGAGTGGATTATGAGAAATCAGCAATAAAACAGCCAAATCGCATGCGATTTGGCTGTTTTTTTATTTATTAAAATGTTTTAAGATTGCTTCTACAATACGCTCTGATGCGCGGCCATCACCGTACGGATTAGATGCTTTTGACATCTTATCATGAGCTTCTTTGTCTGATAACAACTCATCAGCAAGACTAAAGATTGTCTCTTCGTCTGTTCCCGCTAATTTCAACGTACCTGCTTCAATACCTTCTGGACGCTCTGTTGTATCACGAAGAACAAGAACCGGTACACCTAATGACGGAGCTTCCTCTTGTACACCACCAGAATCAGTTAGCATTAAGTATGAACGAGCTGCAACATTGTGGAAATCAATTACATCTAGCGGCTCAATTAAATGAATGCGGCCATGATCGCCTAAAATATCATTTGCAGTTTCACGAACAACAGGGTTCATATGAACCGGATACACAACTTGTACGTCTTCATGCTTATCAACAAGACGCTTAATTGCACGAAACATATTACGCATTGGCTCTCCTAGGTTTTCACGACGGTGAGCTGTCATAAGTACAAGACGATCACTTCCAAGTTTCTCTAGTACAGGATGACTATATGTTTCTTTTACAGTCGTTTTTAGTGCGTCAATCGCTGTATTTCCTGTTATGAAAATACGTGATTCATCTTTATTTTCTTTCTGTAAGTTCGTTGCTGATTTTGCTGTAGGTGAGAAATGAAGATCTGCCATTACACCTGTTAATTGACGATTCATCTCTTCTGGGTATGGAGAATATTTATCCCATGTACGAAGTCCTGCCTCGACATGACCTACTGGAATTTGATTATAGAAAGCAGCTAAGCTTGCGATAAACGTTGTCGTCGTATCACCATGTACAAGTACGATATCCGGCTTTGCTTCTTTCATTACTTTATCCAAACCTTCTAAACCACGCGTTGTAATATCGATTAAAGTTTGGCGATCCTTCATAATATTCAAATCGAAATCTGGTGTAATTCCAAAGATACTTAATACTTGGTCTAACATTTGACGATGTTGTGCTGTTACAGTCACAATCGATTCAATTTTCTCTGGATGCTTTTGCAACTCTAATACAAGAGGTGCCATTTTAATTGCTTCTGGACGTGTCCCGAAAATTGTCATTACTTTTAAACGTTCAGTCATTTCATTGCCTCTTTTCTTTCACTAGTTACAAATCCTATTATGACATATAAGAATATACATGAATACATACCTTTTTAACGAATAACGGAAAAATCCCTCTTATGAATACTTTCTCTTCCAACAGAATAATAATCTATTCCTTGTTTCTTAACATCCTCATTAGTATAACAATTTCTTCCATCAAATAAAATAGGTTCTCTCATAAGTTGTACGTACTTTCCTAACGGATACGTTCGGATAGCCTCCCATTCTGTCACGATAAAAGCCGCACTCGCTCCTCTAATCGATTCATCTATACATTCGCTATATTGTATAGCCTCTCCAAAGATATTTTTCATATTTTGAATCGCCTTCGGGTCATATAGCACTATGTCTGCACCTATATTCATTAATTCTTGTATCATAATAAGGGACGGTGCGTCTCTTATATCATCTGTATTCGGTTTAAATGCTGCTCCCAGCACTGCAATTCGCTTCTTGTTCATATTTATTACTTTCTTCGCTTTCTCAATCAATAATAGCTGTTGTTTATTATTTACTTCAATGACGGCTTTTAACAAACGAAAATCATGTGCCACATTCCCTGCAATTTGCACAAGCGCTTTCGTATCTTTCGGAAAACACGATCCCCCGTAACCAATGCCCGCATTTAAAAAAGACGACCCAATTCTCTTATCCATTCCCATTCCTTTTGCAACATCTAATACATTAGCTCCTACCTTCTCACATATATTTGAAATTTCATTGATAAAACTAATTTTTGTCGCTAAAAAGGCATTCGATGCGTATTTAATCATCTCTGCACTTTTTATATCTGTAACATACGTTTGCAAATGTAATTTACTATATAAATTCTCAACTTTTCGCGCCGCTTCCTCATTATCAGCTCCAATTACAATACGATCTCCCTGAAAAAAATCGTAAATCCCTGAACCCTCCCGTAAAAATTCGGGATTCGATACAATATGTAATTCATGCCTATTTTGTAATGTCTCCTCAATCCATCCCCTCATAGCACCATTCGTCCCTACAGGAACAGTACTTTTTGTAACAACAATAATGTCTTTAGTCGCATATGTTCCAATATCAAAACATGCATTTTGAATATATGTTAAATCTGCTGTCCCATCTAATAACGATGGCGTTCCAACTGCAATAAATATAAATTCTGCATCATGAAATGCTTCTTCTTTACTTGTTGTAAAAGTTAAACGATTATTCTCACACGCATCATGTATTAATTCATATAAGCCAACTTCATAAATAGGCAGATCCCCTTGTTTTATCCGTTCAATTTTCTCATCATTTATATCAAAACATGTAACCGAATGTCCCAATACTGCCAATCCTACTCCTGTAATCAATCCAACGTATCCGGTACCTATTATCGTAATTTTCATTTCCTTTTCGCACAGGAATATACAATAGAAAATATACGAATACATAGAATTTCCCCTGTGCTTCCCCCCTCTCACATTAAAAATGAGAAAACTTTTTTACTTCTTTATTATATGAATTGCTTTCTTCATTCTTTTTTAAGTTTTTGTAAAATTAAATATTGTCCATAAAACAAATAGAAATTTTACCGAGATTAAAGTTGCACATTCAGGCTTGAAAAATTCCCACATTTTAACACGGAACTTACTCATTTCTACGTGTAACACTTATAATATTGAAATAAAATTATTCGCTATTAAAGAGAAAGAGAAAATGTCATATTCCAAAGCCCAATACGATTAACCTTCTCAAACGATTCAACATTCTGTATACCATTGTCATATATTCTATCTGCTTCCATTTACCATAAAACGAAAAAAAGATTGAATTCTAATCTTTTTGTGATACCATATGTTATGAGCCTGTAAATAAACATCATAATTTTCAGATAAATATATTAAAAAAAATTACGTTAGACTATAAAAGGGTGGGGTATTAATGGACTCACAAGTGATTTATGCCATTTTGGCATCTTTCATCACTGTACTCGTCGTTACTCCTTTAGTTATTAAGTTAGCTTTTAAAATAGGAGCAACAGATAAGCCAAACGCGCGTAAAGTGCACCAAAAGATTATGCCTCGTCTTGGCGGGTTAGCAATATTTATTGGTGTGGCTGTTGGATTTGTTGTCGGTGGCTTATATGAACAAAGAATGTTATCGATAACGCTAGGTGCGATTATCATTGTAATCATCGGTATTTTAGATGATATGTACGAGTTATCTGCGAAGGTAAAATTCGGTGGACAACTATTAGTTGCCATTATGATTGTAAAAAGTGGATTATTAGTGCAAGTATTATATATTCCAATCCTCGGGGATACTGAACTTGGATGGCTTGCTTACCCAATTACAGTATTTTGGATTGTAGGTATTACAAATGCAATCAACTTAATTGACGGCTTAGATGGATTATCCGCTGGTATTTCATCTATCGTACTGGCAACGCTAGCATACATGGCCTTCACTAGCCCATGGGGTACTGGAACGGCTATCATTTTACCGCTAGCACTAATTGCACTTGCAAGTACAATTGGATTTTTATTCTACAACTTCCATCCAGCAAAAATTTTCATGGGAGATACAGGAGCACTATTTTTAGGATACTGTATTTCTGTTATATCGTTACTTGGATTATACAAAAGTGTAACGTTATTCAGCTTTATCGTTCCAGTTATCATTTTAGGCGTACCTGTATTTGATACGGCATTTGCAATTATCCGTCGTATCGTAAATAAAAAACCTATTTCAGCACCAGATAAATCGCATTTACATCACCGTTTACTTGCAATGGGCTTCTCACATCGCAAAACGGTACTAATTATATACGCGTTTGGTATCTTCTTTAGCGTAAATGCTATTATTTTTACTAGTGCAACATTATGGTTATCCATTATTCTTCTTTTCGTTTTAATCTTCTTTACAGAAATTATTGCTGAAGTAATTGGACTTGTACATGAACGTTACAAACCACTTATTTCCTTTTATAAAAAAGTGAAAAAACGCGAAGACTAATTGTAGTATAGCCTTTACTATTATGAAATATTCAAATAGCATCCTCTTTCTTATAAGAGGATGCTATTTTTTATTCATTATTTTACATTTCCAAAATATAGCTTGTTTGAGAGTTCCACTATTGGAGAAAGATATACATAATAAGAAAAGGATTATATTTTCTTTTTTACATCTTGATTGTCAAACTGAGGGTGAATGTTATGATCAAGCGAGTATTTCAATACATTATTTTATTTTTAACGATTACTATGTACGCGTCATCTCATGCAGGAGCGACTACCATTCCCCCTGCTGAACATCATCCAAATACCGAAACTACCTCTTCTACCAAAAAAATCGCGTACTTAACATTTGATGACGGACCAAACAAATATACTACGCAAATTTTAAACATCTTAAAAGAAAAGAACGGAAAAGCAACTTTCTTTGTTATTGGTGGAAAAGTGCCACATTATAAAAAGACAATGCAACGATTAATTAAAGACGGACATTATATCGGGCTTCACAGTATGTCACATGATGTAAAACGCCTTTACACCGGTGATCCATCTGCTTTAATTACAGAGATGGAACAAACACAAAGCATCGTTCAGCAAGTTACAAAATTAAATTCACATCTCGTTCGTGTCCCGTATGGTAGCATGCCTTATTTAAAAAAAAATTACCGTGATGCACTTGTATCAGCCCAGTATAAAATGTGGGATTGGACAATCGATACATACGACTGGAAAAGCTATGATAACCCTTCTGCCATACTAGAAAGGGTACGTAATCAGAGCGATGAACAAGTCGAAGTAATTTTAATGCATGATTCGAGTGTAACCGTACAAATACTGCCACAAGTAATTGATTACTTACAGTCACAAGGATACAAGCTTCTTCCCTATAATCCATCTTCTCATCTCGAAGTAAACTTTTGGAAAGACACAAGATTGTAACAGCTTTAGTGCCTATGTGCTAAAGCTGTTTTATTTTTCTCTTCCCACCCTTCCCATTTTTGTGTAAAATTTTAAATAGTGATGAAGTTTCGAGGTGAATAGAAATGAAACGAATAGATCTCATTTTTAACGCAATACAAAAAAGCAATTATACAGAAGGTGTAACTGCATCAGAACTCGCTACCCTGTTGCAGCTAGATCGAGCCAATGTAAGTAGCGACTTAAACAAACTCGTAAAAGATAAACGTTTATTAAAAACAAATACGCGTCCTGTTCGTTTTTATATAGAAACGAACACTTCGTTGGAAACGCATTCAAAAGAAGCAACTTCATTAGATACATTTGCAGTTGAAAATACGAGCCTTAAAATCGCAATCGAAAAAGCGAAAGCTTCTATTCTCTATCCTCCAAACGGTATGCATACTTTACTGCTCGGAGAAACAGGCGTCGGAAAATCCATGTTTGCTTCTTTAATGCACGAATATGCAATTGAAGTTGAACAGCTTCCTAAAAATGCACCATTTATCGTCTTTAACTGTGCTGATTATGCAAATAACCCACAGCTACTACTCGGGCAATTATTTGGGATTAAAAAAGGAGCGTATACAGGGGCAAGTGATCAAAAAGGGTTAATTGAAAAAGCACATGAAGGGATCCTTTTCTTAGATGAGGTACATCGCCTTCCTCCAGAGGGACAAGAAATGCTTTTCACCTTTATTGACCGCGGAGTATATCGCCGCCTTGGAGAAACAGAAAACGAACGTAAAGCACAAGTATTGATCATTACTGCAACAACAGAAGAACCAAATTCATTTTTATTAAAAACATTTACAAGACGTATACCAATGACTGTCACGCTGCCACCACTTCGTGAGCGTACACATAAAGAACGTTTTGCTTTACTGCAACTATTTTTCACAAATGAAGCAATTCGCTTGCGAAAAGAAATTCACGTTAGCCCAAATGCAATGCGTGCTTTCGTCTTTTACAATTGTCCCAATAACATCGGCCAATTAAAAACGGATGTACAAATTGCCTGTGCGAAAGCCTATTCTGACTTCGTGACAAAGAAACGTGATTCTGTCTATGTTTCAAGCACAGACTTACCTTGGTATATGAAAGAAGGACTATTCATTGAAAGAAAGAGCCGTCATCTATACCAAATACCGAATGAAACATTTATATTTACAGGTGATGAAGGTTGGAGTAATCATAAAATAGAAAATGAAAAACAGTCTTCTATTTACGATTATATTGACTATAAATATGAAGAACTTCAAGCTCGTGGTATTGAAGAGGAAGAATTAGAATTACTAATAGAAAATGATATTCAAAGCTTTTTCGTACAATATTTTAACCAAATGTCAAAAAAGACAAGTCATGAAAATGTTTTTAAAATTGTAGATCGTAATATCGTTTCCGTTTGTGAAAAAATTGCTGAACTTGCTGAAAAACATTTATCCAAAACGTTCGATGAAAAAGTATTTCTCGCTTTAAGTTTACATGTACAGACAACTCTACAACGTTTACAGGCCGGAAAACAAATTCATCACCCGCAATTAAATCAAATTCGTACGAAATATAAAGAAGCTTTTTCCGTAGCTATGCAATGCATTCAACTACTGGAAGACGAATTACAAATAACAATGCCTATCGATGAAGCAGGCTTTTTAACAATGTTCTTCGTTGTTGATCCAATTCCTGCCTCACAAACAGAAGTAAAAGTATTAATATTAGCGCACGGCAACGGCATAGCAACAGAAATGGCAAACGTCGCAAATGAACTGCTCGGCATTGACGAAGTAACCGGTATCGATATGCCGTTACATGAATCGCCGAAAGATTTCTTAGAGCGTGTGAAAGTGTATATGAAAACACTCCAAAATGTAAACGGGCTTCTCTTACTCGTTGATATGGGATCTCTCGCTTATATTGGTGATATATTAGAAACTGAGTTCAAAATTCCAGTGCGTGTTCTTTCCATGACAAGCACTCCACATGCACTAGAAGCGGCTCGAAAAGCTCAGCTTGGCTACTCGTTAGATGCATTATATGAAACGGTGAAGAACTTAACACCGTTTTACTTAAACGTACAAGAAGAAAAGAAAAAACCACTATCACCAATGAAATCTGTTATTTTGACAGCTTGTTTAACTGGGGAAGGCAGTGCTTTAGCTATTCAAAAAATGTTGGAGAACTATTTGCGATTTGACAAAGACTTAATTGAAATCATTCCGATTAGTATCGTCCATGAAAAAGATTTAACGAAAATGATTGAGAACATAAAAAAAGAGCGGAATATCATTTGTATTGTTACGAATTTTGATGTACAAGTGCCATGCTTAACGTATCATTTCCAAGACATTGTAAACTACACAGCGATTCAGCCAATTCAAGAATTAATTACGTATGAAGAAACATATGCAAAAATGGCTGATATCCTGGAACAACAAATGCAGCGTAACGACGGAGCATTACTTATCAAAACAATTCGTTACGCATTAAATACAATTCAAGAATTAATTTCCTTACAGCTAACTCCTGACAGTTTAATGGGTGTTATTCTGCATATGAGCTGTATGGTTGACCGTCTTCAAAAGGGAGAAAGCCTTCTCCCTCATCCAGATAAAGAGAAACGAAGACAAGATGAATACTGGATGTATATGAAAGTAAAAAAAGCATTGCAGCCAATTGAAAATACATTTGAAATACAAATACCTGATGACGAAGTGTTTTATGTTATGGACTTCTTCATTAAAAATCAGCCTGTAAAAAATTAATCGTGGCAGTTTTTTAGTATATCGATCTTAACTCAGATTTTATCGGCGATTTTCAAAATATATCAGCGCAATTCGAGTTTTATCAGCGATTTTCAAAATATATCAGCGCAACTCAGGTTTTATCGGCGATTTTCAAAATATATCAGCGCAACTCGAGTTTTATCAGCGATTTTTCTAATATATCGATTTACCGTCAATAATCGCTAAAATTCCCACCTTATAACAGAAAAGGCTGTTCAATATGAACAGCCTTTTTGCTACTTCTTTACTTTCCTAATTCTCCCCCTTATTTCACCCTTCTTATGTGACTTCGTATAAACATTTACATATACATTCGCCTGAATGATTTCTTGCAGTAAGCTATCAAACGCTCGCCCCTGTAAAGGCCCTTCAAAATCCCCCACATTAACTACACCAGTGACGACTCCTTCATTAACACTAATCCCTTGCTTTAATGGACCAAATAAACTTAAAACAATTGGACCAATTTGATTTGCTTTCCCTAAATGAATTTGGCATGATGTAACTTTTTCGATGTTTTTCAATATGACCCGATATTGCAACTTCTTTAAATCCTCACTAAATATAAACTCTGCTACGCCATAAGCTTCTGTATTTACAGGAGGTATTTCCCTCTTACCTGTTAACCTCGCAAAGAAATGTGTTGTCATACGGGCATTCTCCTTATATAAATTTCCCAGCACTACTTCTACTACTTTATGGTTTATACATAATCATTTATGACTTTTTCAAGTGTTAATTACGAAGAAAAGATTCACATAATCTTTACACTAGAATCGTTCCTTTTTCTTTACTACCTCTTGTATAATGCACTTAGAAAAACATTCTAGGAGGTCGTTTTGGAAAATAACAAATACACTTTTCACACATTATTAGAGATTTTTCTCGTCTCATTTAAATTAGGACTTACTTCGTTTGGTGGCCCCGTCGCCCATCTCGGCTATTTCCACCACGAATATGTACAAAAAAGAAAATGGATGGATGAACGAATCTATGGAGATTTAGTAGCACTATGTCAATTCCTCCCTGGTCCTGCTAGTAGCCAAGTCGGTATGGGCGTTGGATTATTAAGAGGCGGGGTATTCGGAGCTATTATTTCATGGATTGGGTTCACTTTACCGTCTGTGCTTGTTTTAGTTTTCTTCGCCTCATTCCTTAATCAGTTCGACCTTGGAAGTGCTGGCTGGATTCATGGGCTAAAACTTGTAGCAGTCGCTATTGTCGCTCATGCAATATGGGGAATGGCGCAAAAATTAACGCCAGACCGAAATCGTGCGACGATTGCAATTGCAACTGCCTCAATCGCCCTATTATGGCCAAGTAGCTGGACACAAGTCACTCTCATTATCATATCTGGCTTTATCGGCTGGCTTTTATATCGCAACGAACCAATTAGTCAATCTCAACATATAAAAGTACCTATTTCAAAAAAGATAGCAGTTTCTTGTCTCGTCTTATTCTTCGGACTATTACTACTGCTACCAATATTAAGACCGTTCTCTTATTACATCGCTTTATTTGATAGTTTCTATCGCTCTGGCGCACTTGTATTTGGAGGCGGACACGTCGTCCTCCCCCTTCTTGAAGGTGAGTTCGTACAAAACGGAATGATGACGAAAGAACAATTCCTAGCTGGATACGGATTAACACAAGCAATGCCAGGACCACTATTTACATTCGCCTCTTATATAGGAGCAGTGTTAAACGGGACGCTTGGTGCCATACTTGCAACAATTGCGATCTTTCTTCCTGCTTTCTTACTCGTTATTGGTGTTTTACCCTTTTGGGACAGTGTGAGAAAAATATCTTTCATACAAGGCGCACTACTTGGAGTCAATGCGGCCGTTGTCGGTATTTTATTAGCAGCTTTTTATGACCCGATTTGGACAAGCACGATTATGAACGCTGTAGATTTTGTTTTTGCATCTCTTCTATTTTGCTTGCTCGCTTTTTGGAAAACACCACCTTGGGTTATCGTTATACTTGGAGCCTTTGGCGGATATATTCTATCCATTTTGTAAATAAAAAAAGACGGCATAATGTAGCCGTCTTTTTTCTATTAAAACTTTACAAGCTCTATTCCTTCAGGCAACTCACTCTCTGTTAAAATACGCAATTCTTTCACGCGATCCATTACGTAAGAAGAACGCTTCACAAGCTCTGGGTCAATATAAGCTGGATGAACCATAATTTCTACCGTTTGTTCACCTTGTACTCTTTCTTTTAACTTCACGAAGTAATCTTCCGTCACACCATCTGCGTAAAAGTCACTGTAAAATACGTCAGAAAATGGGCGTACTGCTCGCTCTTCCTCACAACGACGGATCGGAACATTATATGTAGCCGCTAATCTCTCAAGAACATCGTGCAAAATCGGTAATCCGTGCACATGGTGATGACTATCTAAATGAGTTGGCGTTAATCCGTAAGATAAGAATTTCTCAATTTGAGCAGTCCATTCTCGCTCGACTTCCTCTGGATTTACTTTCCCTTCCCATACGATGCTTTGTTTATGAAACAATCCATCGCTACTTACAAGTGACGGTACATCTCCAAGAAGCGGTTTCCCTGCCGTTAATACGAGATGTACGCCTACCCCTAACGTTTTATACTCTTTTGCTAAGCGTACCGCATGCTCTGTTCCTGGCATATTCATCATCATCGTCGTTGAATTTACAAGTCCATTTATATGTCCATCAATAATGCCGTAATTTGTACCTTCTGTAAGACCGAAATCATCTGCATTTACAATTAACTTAATCATTGTAATACCTCCTAATAGGATAAAAAAAAGCGGGCTAAATAGCGCCGCTTTTATTTATCTACCTTTTTGAAGAACTGCGGAAGATATTCTTTATGCGCTTCCAACATTTCATCTAAAATTTGTTTTGCCACTTTATCTGATGGTACAAGTGGGTTAATTGTCATAGCAAGCAGCGCTTTATGATAATCCCCTGTAACAGCAGCTTCAATTGTTGTGCGCTCAAATGATTTAATTTGTTGTACTAAACCGCGAACTGGTACTGGAAGATCTCCAACTGCAATTGGTTTTGGACCTTCTTTCGTAATAATACAGTTCACTTCAACAGCCGAATCATGTGGCAAGCTTGCAATTGTTCCGTTGTTTCGTGTATTAACAGGCTGGATATCACCTTTATTATTATAAATAGACGTAATTAAGCTACATGCTGCGTCACTATAATAAGCGCCTCCACGTTTTTCTAATTGTGGTGGTTTAATATCTAAATTCGGGTCTTTATATAACTCGAATAAATCATCTTCTAATTGTTTTACTACTTCTGCACGTGTACCTTTTTCAACCGAAGCTTCTTTCTCTTCTTCTAGCATTTCACGTGTTTTGTAGTAGTAACGATGGTATGGACATGGAATTGCACGAAGGCCGCGAATAAAGTCTGGCTCCCAGTTAAGCGCAGCGATATTTTCCATCGTAATTTGCTTTTCTGGATCTGTTACAAGTTCTAACACACGATCCATTACACTTACGCCATCTAAGTATACGTCTAATCCATATACCATGTGATTTAAACCTGCAAAATCAACGTGAACACGACTTGCATCTACTTCAAGCAATTTTGCAAGACCCATGCGGATTCCGATTGGAACGTTACATAGACCAACTACTCTTTGAATATTTGTATAACGAAGAACAGCTTCTGTTACCATACCAGCTGGGTTTGCAAAGTTAATTAACCATGCATTCGGACAAAGCTCCTCCATATCCTTACAAATATCTAAAATAACAGGAATCGTTCTCAATGCTTTGAATAAACCACCAGGACCATTCGTTTCCTGACCGATTACATCATATTTTAACGGGATTGCTTCATCTTTTGCGCGAGCTTCTAATAAACCTACGCGAAGCTGCGTCGTTACGAAGTCAGCATCTTTTAATGCTTCGCGACGATCAAGCGTTAAATGTACCTCAATTGGTAAACCAGATTTTTTTACCATACGTTTCGCTAAGTTACCAACGATTTCTAACTTTTCTTTTCCTGCCTCAATATCTACTAACCAAATTTCACGAACAGGAAGCTCATCATAACGTTTAATAAATCCTTCAATTAACTCTGGTGTATAACTAGATCCACCGCCGATTGTAGCAATTTTAATTCCAGTCATGCTTTATTCCCCTTTCGCTTCAAGCTTTTTATAAAGATCGATAAACTCTGTTGCTAATTCTTTTACTGTAATCGCATTCATTAAATGATCTTGTGCGTGAATTAAAAGAACACTAATCTCTGTTTTTTCTCCTCTTGCTTCTGATTGTATGAGCTCCGTTTGGAAATGATGCGCTTCATTAATCGCTTCTTTCGCCTTTACCATCGCTTCATCAGCCTCTGCCATTTTCCCCTGTTTGGCAAATTGAAGTGCCTCCATCGCAAAGCTTCGTGCATTACCACTATTTAAAATCAATTGGAATGGAATTTGTTCTGCTGTAGTCATCATAATTACCGCCCTCTCCATTATCGTTCAACCGACTTACATACCCCTTCAGTTTGAACATTTCTATTAAAATATTAATTTATGAATGATAGTTTGGTGTTCTTGTAGATGGATCTCATCTTTTTGAACATGATATAAAGGTGATTGTCCTCACAGATAGTGTTATCTGTGAGAACAATTACTGTGTTACATAGGTACAGAGTTGTTATTTCCTTGTGCTGCTGCTTTTTCAGTACGAACAACAGAACGATCGCATAATACAACGAATGGATAATAGATTACCATCGCAATTACAAAGTTGAATAACTGTAGAATTGCGCCTGAAAGATGCCCACCTGTTACAAGATAACCACTAATAATTGGTGGTGTTGCCCATGGAATCATCGCAACTGTTTTTGGTACCCAACCAATAGATATAGCTGTATAAGAAGTAATTACTAATACGATTGGTGTTATGATAAACGGCAAGAATAAAACTGGATTTAAAATAATTGGTGTACCAAAGATTACTGGTTCGTTAATGTTGAATGCACCTGGACCAATTGATAAGCGAGATACACCGCGTAATTGTGCACTTTTTGCTACAAGTAATACAACTACTAAGAACGCTAATGTTGCACCAGAACCACCCAGATATACGAAAGTATCAAAGAATGGTTTTGTAACAATGTTTGGAACATCAAATGCAGATGTACCACCTTGGAATAACTTCATGTTTTTCTCTAATGCCGGTAAGTATAATGGCTCAATAATACCACCAACGATATTCGGACCATGTAAACCGAAGAACCAAAGAAGATGAACAAGGAGTACAATGACAATTGCACTTGGTAATGTCCCTGCTAAACTTTGCAGTGGTGATTGAATCGTATTAAAGATAAATTCATGAACACTTGTACCAGCTAATTTCACTGCTAATTGAATACCTGCAACTACTGTTAAAATAACAAATGCTGGAACTATAGCTGCAAAAGATCTTAAAACTGCTGGTGGTACTCCATCAGGCATTTTAAAAGTAATGTTTCTTTGTACGAAGAAACGGAATACTTCAGTAACAAGGAGTGCCACAATAATTGCTACGAATAACCCTTGTGCACCTGTCCAAACTAAGTTCAATCCGCCTTCTTTCGGTGTTGTTGGCGTAAGAATAATTAACGCACCAAATGAAATAATACCTGCTGACAAACCATCAACGCCGTAAGATTTTGCTAAGTTATAACTTGTTGTAAATGCTATGATTAGTGCTAGAATCGCGAAAGAACCAGTCCACATTCCACCGCCAACTTGTTTCCACGTTTCACCAAACAAACCTTTCATGAAATCTTGGAAAGCTTCAGATGGAAAACCATTAATTAGTGATGCCAGTGCACCAACTAAAATAAGTGGCATAACTGCAATAAATCCGTCACGGATCGCAGCTAAGTGACGTTGCGATCCGATTTTACCAGCGACAGGAACAATATATTTCTCCATGAATGCAATAAACTTTTGCATTTTGCTTCCCCCCTAATTATTTTTTAAGTGTTAATGCGTGATCTAAAACTGCTTCTCCATTCATCATGCCGTAGTGCATTGGATTGATAACGTCGATTCCAACATTTCTCTCATCAGCAAGCGTTTTCATTGAAGACAGCATGTAACGAACTTGTGGTCCTAGTAATAATACATCTGCTTGATCGATATTTGTTTTTACTGCATCCCCAGATACAGCCCAAATCTTTCCTTCTAGACCGCGAGCTTTTGCAGCCGCTTCCATTTTTGTAACTAGTAAACTTGTAGACATCCCTGCTGAGCAACATAATAAAATATTCATTTGAAAATCCCCCTTGTGTAGTATAAAAAATTTATATTTTATTTATTTTTCTTTACGCTATTTATTAATGCAATTAGCGTGCCAACTTTTTAAAACCACTAAAATCAGCACTTTTTCGACTATTTTCTTTGTGTGTTAACGCTTTCAATTAGTGTGTCGATCAAAAAACACACAGTGTGTTATAAAACAACACGCTTTTAACACATAACTGTATGAAAATAGATTAGTGTTTAGTTGTCTAGTTGTGTTTAAAACAAAAAAACACTAAAAAAATTTTTTTAGCGTGAAAATCTATTAAAAAACTCCTCTATCTATTGTCCAAGCAAACTCTACTAAATTACATAGAATAGAGTAAAGTAACACAATTCGAAAGGGGATTCCTATGCCAAAACATAGAAAACAAAGCAAAATAAAGATTTATAGAATAACAAGCTATAAAAAAGACAAACGTTCTGAATTAGACTCTAACAAATTTGAACTAGAACAGCAGGAAATAGAAAATAAGCAGGACAAGCACGGTAAACAAGGCAAACAGGATAAACAGGATAAACAGGATAAGCAAGCACAAACGGAAAATGTAGTCATAGTACCCACGGATTCACACAACCTAGATATATGGGATGAAATTTCTTTAAAAGAAATACAAGCTGGTGAACATACAAGTTTATTGAATGAAAAAAGCAATTATCAAAATATTCATTTGCTACAAGTAAGCGATATCCGTTTATATTTGGACAAGCAACTACAATTCAGTTCCGTCGATGAGCAAATTTATCATGAAGCACTTGTACATCCAATTATGTCAAAAGTAATTGATCCAAAACGTGTTCTCATATTAGGTGGTGGCGATGGCCTTGCCCTGCGAGAAGTTTTGAAATATGAAACTGTGCTACATGTAGACCTTGTTGATTTAGATGAGGCAATGATTAATATGGCACGTAATGTTCCAGAAATAGTATCTTTAAACAACAATGCATTTTTGGATAGTCGCGTGAATGTGCACGTATGTGATGCGAAAGAATTTCTAAATTCTCCTTCATCCTTATACGATGTAATTATTATTGATTTTCCTGATCCAGCAACAGAAATTTTAAGTACTTTATATACAAGCGAACTTTTTGCACGTATCGCTACGTTTTTAACAGAAGATGGGGCATTCGTCTGCCAATCTAATTCACCTGCTGATGCACCTCTAGTATATTGGAGTATCGGTAATACAATTGAACATGCGGGATTAACTGTGAAAAGTTATCATACAATCGTTCCTTCTTTCGGAACTGACTGGGGATTTCATATTGCCGCTAATTCTGCCTATGTACTCGATCAAATTGAGCAATTATATGTAGTGCCAACGCCTCGAACATTACCTTCCCTTCTTTCTCCTTTATTTCAATTTAGAGAAGAACATTTAGAACAACGTAATCTCGCTCTTTTAAACTCAGAATCGAATCTTATCCTACATCAATGTTACAAACAGGAAATGGAATTTTAACAACATTATAGTAAGGAGCGCTACCTTATGGAATATTCTACTTTCGGTAAGCATATAATAGTAGATTTATGGGGAGTGGATTTTTCCCTATTAGATGATATTTACTTTTTAGAACATCATTTAGTTCACGCTGCTGATCAATCTGGTGCCCACGTTTTAAACGTAAGTACAAAAGAATTTGATCCGCATGGTGTTACTGTTTTAGTTTTACTATCAGAAAGCCACCTCTCTATTCACACTTATCCAGAAAAAAACTTTGCCGCCATTGATTGTTATACGTGCGGTACAACCGTTGAACCGCAAATAGCGATTGATTATATCGTAAGTATATTGAAACCAAATGAGATGCATATAAAAAAGCTAATCCGTGGTATAGGGGAGATTGTTACTGTCGATTAAATATCACTCTTACTCATTTGTAAAAAGGAGGATTGTAAATACCATCAGTGGAACAAACACTCCACTGATGGTACAGACACATACATAAAAAACCTTGCATAAGCAAGGTTCATTCAGTCACTGACATCTTCTTATATAATTCTACAAATTCACTCGCTAATTCCTTCACCGTAATTGCATTCATTAAATGATCTTGTGCGTGCACCATCAGAAGGGTAACTTCGGTCTTTTCACCACCGGCTTCTTTCTGTATGAGATCCGTTTGTACACGGTGTGCCTCTTTTAATTCCTCTAACGCTTCTTGTAATTTCGCTTCTGCTTCTGTAAACTCTCCACGCTTCGCGCAATCAATTGCTTCCATTGAACAACTTCTCGCATTTCCCCCATGCAAGATTAAGTGAAAGGCCTTCGTTTCTATCGTATCCATTTTAGTTCTTTACTCCCCCTTTTCTTCCGCCACTTTTTGTTTATCCCATATTTTTAAGAACGGTAAATAAATGAAGAATGCAAGCGCAAAGTTAACAAGTTGTAAAACAACACCTGAAATTTTCCCACCTGATCCTAAATATCCACTAAATAGAATTGGTGTCGTCCAAGGAACAGCAGCACCGCTCGGACGAGCAACTAATCCCCATTCCATTGCAAAGTAAGAAACAATTGTTAACACAACTGGAACCAATATAAATGGAATTAATAAAATTGGATTCATGACAATCGGCATCCCAAAAGTTACCATCTCATTAATATTAAATATACCAGGCGCAATTGACAATCTACCTATACTTTTTAATTGCTGACTTCGGGCAAATAATAACATTCCTACAACTAAAGCAAGCGTTGCACCAGATCCGCCCATATAAATCCATAAATCAAAAAACTGTGCAGTAATCGTATTTGGTATATCTTGCCCTGCTTGGTAAGCAATTCGGTTTTGATCCATTAATGACAACCAAACGGGACTCATTACACCACCAACAATAGTAGCTCCATGAATTCCACATGACCAAAGAACATGAACGAGAATAACAGCTATTATTGCGCCCCAAAGACTAGCACCAAGTACACTAAGTGGTTCCTGTAAAATTTGCCCTACAATATTATGGATACTACCAAAAGAAGTATTTTCTATAATTAAGCGTAAAAGCCAAATAACCGTTACAACAATAAATCCTGGAACAAGCGCGGCAAATGAACGTGTCACAGCTGGCGGAACTGTCTCTGGCATCTTTATAATTATCTTTTTTTGTACAATAAACCGATAAAGTTCAGTAGATATAAGTGCAATAATCATTGCTACAAATAACCCTTGGCTTCCCATTAATACAGCTGGGATAGCACCTTCTACAAGTACACTCTCTTTTGTACTTGGTATAATATATGCAACTTGAAATGGTGTCGCAAGTAAAAACGTCACAAGCGACAATGCCCCGGATGCTAAAGCGTCCACTTTATAATATTCTCCAAGTCTGTAAGCGATTCCAAAAACAGCTATTAAAGCCATTATATTAAAAGTTGCACTAACTGGATACCCCAAAGCCCTCTGCCAATTCTCCCCAAACAAACCTGCCATAAAATCATTATAACCTGGTATTGGTAAAGCACTAATGATGAGGAAAAATGATCCTATAATTAAGAACGGCATCGTCAATACAAGTCCATCACGAATTGCTAGCAAATGCCTCTGCTCTGCAACCTTTCCTGCTACCGGCATTACATATTTCTCTAAAAACCGTATCATCTATCCCACTCTCCTCATGGTTTCATTGACAAAGCTGCTTGCAAGATAGCTTCCCCATTACAAAGTCCGTAATGAACGGATTGAATGACATCAACAGGTACCCCTTTCTCCTTACATAATTCCTTCATTTTCGGTAATAAATAACGTACTTGTGGCCCAAGTAAAAGTACATCGGCTTTATCAATATGGCTATTTACTTCAGAACCTGATACAGCCCAAATCTTTACCTCTATTCCTCTTGCCTCTGCTGCTTTCTCCATTTTAGTAACAATCAAACTGGAAGACATTCCCGCTGCACAGCAAAGCAAAATATTCATCTCGCTTCCCTCCCCCTTCTTCTCAACCTAAATGATGGCGCATCCCTTACCACAACTAGGTTACAAATATATATGTCTAGATTTCCTGCTGTATGCCGAGCTTAAAAACAAAAATTTCTCGGTTTTCACGCTATTCCATCTATCCGTATTCTCCTAGTAAAGAGGACTTTAACTCGCTATAATAATTCAGTATGATTTTTTTAATTGATAGGAGGATATATTTATGAAGGCATATCGCTTTCCACTTATTTTATTATCTTCTATCCTAATTGGTGGTTTCATTGGTTATTTCATGGGTGCCGATGCAGTTGCTTTAAAGCCGCTTGGTGACATTTTCTTAAACTTAATGTTTACGATTGTTGTACCGTTAGTGTTCTTTAGCATCGCGTCATCTATTGCTAATATGGATGGATTAAAACGTTTCGGTAAAATTATGTCTAGTATGGCTGGGACTTTCTTATTTACAAGTATTTTAGCTGCTATTTTTATGATTATTGTCGTGAAAGTATTCCCGCCAGCACAAGGTGTTGTATTAGAACTAACCCAACCTGACAAAGCTGAAAAAGCAGTTAGTGTTGCAGATCAAATCGTCGGTATTCTAACAGTATCTGACTTCTCGAAGTTACTATCTCGTGAAAATATGTTAGCTCTTATTTTCTTCTCTATTTTAATGGGGATTGCAACTTCAGCAGTTGGTGAAAAAGGAAAACCATTCGCTACATTCTTACAAGCTGGTGCAGAAATTTCAATGAAAGTCGTATCTTTCATTATGTACTACGCTCCAATCGGACTTGCTGCTTACTTCGCAGCATTAGTTGGTGAATTCGGACCACAGCTTCTTGGAACTTACTTCCGAGCAGCAATGGTATACTATCCAGCGTCTCTTATTTACTTCTTTGTATTCTTTACGTTCTATGCATACCTTGCAGGTCGCAAGCAAGGTGTACAAGTATTTTGGAAGAACATGGTCTCTCCTACAGTTACATCTCTTGCAACTTGTAGTAGTGCCGCAAGTATTCCAGCGAACTTAGAAGCAACGAAGAAAATGGGTATCTCTTCTGACGTTCGTGAAACAGTTGTCCTTCTTGGATCTACACTTCATAAAGACGGCTCTGTTTTAGGCGGCGTATTAAAAATTGCTTTCTTATTCGGTATTTTCAACATGGAATTCGAAGGACCAAAAACATTAGCAATCGCACTTGTTGTTTCTCTATTAGTAGGAACAGTAATGGGCGCTATTCCAGGCGGCGGTATGATTGGTGAAATGTTAATCGTTTCTTTATATGGCTTCCCGCCAGAAGCATTGCCAATTATCGCAGCAATCAGTACAATCATTGATCCTCCTGCAACGATGTTAAACGTAACAGCAGATAACGCTTGTGCCGTAATGACAGCTCGCCTTGTAGAAGGTAAGAACTGGATCAAAAACAAATTTGCTTAATAGATAGAAAGAGGATGCTCGTTTTGAGTATCCTCTTTTTGTCGTTATTTGTTGATAAGTCGATATCCCTTGTCGAAACGTCGATATATTGAAAAAATCGTTGATATATTTGAAGTTATGAACGATATATCCGAAAAATCGTCGATATAATCTATTCCGCCACAAATTTGTTAAAAACTTCACAAATATTCCACACCTCTTATCTATTCTCCGTATTATAATCATGTATGGAAAAGGAGATGGACCTAATGACACAAAGCGCACCTGAATTTAAAGTTTTGCAAAGCATTGCATTCCTTGCTGTCGTTTTGCAAAGTTCGTTATTATATACAATGAATCAAGGACATGTTTTACTTGAGCAATCCCTCATTATGGGTATGCTATTTAATCTCGCAAAATTTTCAGCACCTGCATTCATATTTATCGTCGGCTTCCACTTAATTCGTCAATATACAAAGCAACTTGCCTACGCAGAATATATTTATGAAAAAGCCGCACATTTACTCATTCCTTATCTCTTCTGGTCTATTCTTTACTTATTAACAACAAACGATATGATTACACTACAAAGCGGAATAAAAAGTTTATTACTCGGAACAGCCGCACCCCATCTTTGGTATGTGATTATGATGTTTCAAATTCACCTACTGTTCCCTTTACTGTGCACACTATTTTATTGGTTTCAAAAACGAACAGAAAATAAAAAAGACATATATAAATATATGACCGTCTTTGCTTGCCTATATTTCCTCTTAATGTGGTATTCTTCGCACTACATTTTTAATGGCGAGAAATTGACTAGCTCAACCATTTTACATTATACAGACCGTTCCTTCTTCTTCTACTCATTCTATTTCGTCATGGGAGGAATCGCTGCTGTCGCACTAAAAGCGTGGCGTACATTTGTCATAAAACATATTCCGCTTATTACAATCTTATTTTTTATCTTATTTTTATTCATCAATTATGAGTTATTTAGTTTTTACGGAGCAAACTCTATTCATTTAACCGTTTCGACTTATTTAAAACCGTCTATGTTTTTATATATCGTATGCGAAATTATCATACTTTACGTGCTTTCTATTACAATCGTACAGAGACGCAGTTTCTTATATAAAGCTTTACGATTTATCGGGAATTACACATATGGTGCTTATTTAGCTCACTTTTTCTTCTTGCAACTATGTACAAAGTTTCTTTCTCTATTCACACTGCAAGAAAACACAATATTATATAGCCTATTATTATTTACAATAACAGCCACAATCTCGATTTCAGCAATAGTCATATGCAGTGCACTACCATTTCATACATGGATTACAGGACCTTCTCCTACGACAAATATGAGATGGGCGAAGATTGTACTTCGGAAAAATCACGAAAAGGTATTCAAACCATATCTTTGATATAATAGAATTCCATACACGAAAAGAAAGTAGGACACACCTATGATTAATCAAATTGGACAAATTATGCTATATGTAAATAATCAAGATGAAGCCATGCAATTTTGGACTGAGACAGTAGGATTCCAAATTATTGCGGAAGAAAATAACGGACAAGGTTTTCGCTGGATTGAAATTGCACCATCAAAAGAAGCAGGAACAAGCATCGTCCTTCACGATAAAGAGTTAATTGCAAAGATGCAACCTGAATTAAACTTAGGTACTCCTTCACTTATGTTCTTCTCTAACAACTTAGATCAACTATATAAAGATCTTTCTGAGAAAAACGTTACTATTGGACAAATTGTAGATTTACCTACTGGCAGAGCTTTTAACTTTGCTGATAATGAAAACAATTACTTTGCGGTAATGGAACGCAAATAAAAAAGAAGCTATCCGAAAAAGTCGGATAGCTTCTTTCATTTTAAGAAACTTGTTCTGCATTCGTTTCCCTATGTTGTATATGGCTCGTGATCCAAGCAATTCCGCCAGCAACAACGAGATAGCATAACAATATTAAAATTTGCATTTGTAATTGCGACCAATCTCCTAAAGAAATCACATCTTGCAATCCTCTAAGAGAATGGGACATTGGGAGAAATTGTCCAATCTTGCTAAGAACAGCTATATTTAATTCTCCTGGGAAAGTCCCACCGCTCGTCGCTAATTGCAAGACGAGAAGCGTTACCGCTAAGAACTTTCCAACAAGACCAAATACCGTTACTAACATAAGAATAAACGTCATGAACGTAAAGGAAATAACGATACTTGATAAAACAAAGAGTGGCACACTTGCAACTTCTAATTTCATAACTCCTAGCACAACTACATCTACAAGCAATGCTTGAATAAGTCCAATTACATATACTAAGCCTAATTTGTTAATAAAATGTACTGTTCCACTTACTTTCATATTTTGTCTACGGCCAAGCGGTAAAATATTCGACGCCATAATTCCGCCAACATAAAATGCAAGTGATAAGAAATATGGTGCAATACCTGAACCGTAATTAGGCACGTCAGAAACTGTTGACTTTACTAATTGAACTGGCTCTGAGAACATCGTATTGCGTGCATCATCATTGCGAACATCCGCTATCTTCTCTGCGCCCTCTCCCAATTTCGTAGAAAGTTCTTTCGCACCATCGTCAAGTTTAACAAGTCCGTTCGTTAACTGATCAGCACCATGATTCAGCTCTGTTCCCCCGCTCGCAAGTTGATTTACACCTTCTTGTAATGATGTAAACCCAGTTCCCCATTTCGTAAATCCACTAGCTAAATTTGTAGCACCATCTGCTATCTTTTTCGTTCCAGCAGTAGCTTCATTTAACTTAACTCCGAATGTATTCATACCTTCTTCAACCTTATGCTGACCATCTGCAAGCTTCTGTGCGCCTTGTGTCAATTGTTTCTGACTATTATTTAAAGTGTTTGTTGCTTGAGCTAATCCATTAGAAGTAGCGATAATCTTTTGAAAAGCAGGGTCTTGCTGCACCTCTGGATGACTTTTCACGTACTCTTCTAATTGTTGTTTTACACTATTTGCTGCATTGTCCGCTTTCACTTGCCCGTCAGCAAGTTTCTCACTTCCGTTCACCCATTCATTTGTACCAGCACTTAATTCACTAACCCCTGATTGTAAGTTTTTTTCACCTTGTGCTAATAACTCCATACCACTATGAAGGGATTTTGCCCCTTCACTCAGCTCATTCGCTCCATCAGTTAAAGCTGATTGACTAGAAGCAAGTTTTTCACTTCCCTCTTTCACTTTTGATGTCCCGTCACTTAAACGATGAATTCCATCTGCAAGCTGATTTGCCCCATTTTTTGCATCTGTCGTTCCTTCATGTAACTTCTTAGCGCCATCACTTGCATCATTCAACCCTTGTGCTAAGTCTTGAAACTTTGAAAAGACACCTTCTGTATAAGATTTCGTAATACTATTTGAAATTTTTGTTTTCATATTTTCAACAGCTGTCGTTCCAATTTGCGCTGCTACAAAGTTTTTACCCGGATTTACTTTGTACTGCAATTGTGCTGGTTCTGGTTTTTCATCCATAAGTGTACTTACCTTTTTAGAGAAATCGGCTGGAATCGTAACAACCATATAGTACTTATCTTCTTTTAATCCTTCGTCAGCATTTTTTTCTGATACGAAATGAAAAGCCAGCTCCTTATTCTCTTTTAAATTTTTTACGAAATCGTCTCCTGCATGAATTGTTTTCTCATCCATTGCAGCACCCTTATCTAAATTTACAATCGCAACAGGTAATTTATCTAATTTTCCGTATGGATCCCAATATCCAGCTAAAAAGAACCCTGAATAAATTAAAGGAACGATTAACAAAAAAATTAAAGCGATACGCCCATGTTTATGGTGCCACATCGCTTTCCAATCTTTAAATACAAGTTGAATTCCTTTCATGAAACATACTCCTTCTCCGAATTTCACACCATTAGAATGGTTTAACAGATTTACTATACACGTCCATTTCCATACTGTATAATACATCTTTAATTATCAATCCATTCCTTTTGGTCTATAGAAAGGAGAATCAAAATGGAACTTCTTCAACTAAAATACTTTCAAACAGTTGCACGATTAGAGCATATGACAAAAGCCGCTGAAGAATTGCATATCGCACAGCCTTCACTCAGCAAAACAATTGCTAGATTAGAAAAGGACTTGGGCGTTCCGTTATTTGACCGCCAAGGGCGACAAATTACATTAAACTCTTTCGGGAAAGTATTTTTAAAACGAGTAGAGCGCATTTTTCATGAATTAAGTGAAGGCGAACGAGAAATTAAAGATTTAGCTGACTTACAACAAAGCTCTATTACGTTGGCTGTTTCTATTCCAAGAATATTACCCGAACTAATTGGTTCTTTTTTACTAGAACATCCTAACGTTCGATTCCAACAATTTCTCGCATCTACTCCTTCTATGAAACGACAACTAGATAATATAGAAATTGACTTTTGCATTTCTTCTGTGCCAATTGAAGGCGAAGAGATTATTTGGGAACCACTTATTACAGAAGAAATTTTCTTAGTCGTCCCTTCAGGGCACCGTTTATCAGAACGTGAAAGTGTATATTTGCATGAAGTAAAAGACGAACCGTTCATTAGTATGAACACTGGTTACGGATTTCGGCACTTAACAGATGAATTTTGTAAAGAAGCTGGCTTCACTCCACATATTGCTTTTGAAGTAGATGAACCAACCGTGATTAGCGACCTGATTAAGCAAGGCCTCGGCATCGCCTTTGTCCCAAGTTTAACTTTATTAAAAAACTCTACTTTAGCATTAAATAAGTTACGTATTATTGAACCAAATTGTGAGCGAACGATTGGGTTAAGCTGGTCAAAAAAACGTTACTTATCGAAAACTGCTCAGAAATTCCGTGAATTCGTAATTGATTACTTCTCCAATATTAGGACTTAAAATGATATTAAACAATAAAAGATGCCATCCCCATAGGGTGGCACCTTTTATTTTTCACTCTTCTCTAATTCTATTTCAGCTAAAAGCGGCAAAACATTATCAAAAATATGCGTATTGTTATTTTCGCCTGTTACATATCCACCGTAGTATCTACTAAATACGTTGTTATTTCGGAATGTGGCCATATGATCATATAATTCCTTTGCGAAATTTGTATCACCTGTTTGTAGTACGTACAAAATCGTTAATCCGTAAGCGGCTGGCGATTCATAATTCACAGTTTGTTTTCCCGTTTCTAAATTGTAACGACCGTATAGCTTTCCATCCTCCTGGAATTTCTTCTTTATAAATTCCAAATAAGCATCTGATGAAAGACCACCTAAACTACGATGATATGCAACGTATGATTGGTCAATCAGATTCACTTCTTTGTCGTACGTAAATGTACCATCTGCTTTATACTCTTTCGGGAATGCCCATCCATGCCTTGGATAATCCGCTAAAAATTGAACGACTTCCTCATATTGCTGAGCAGAAACTTTTCCATACTTTTTCATATAGGAGAATGCATGCGGATTTACATATGACGTTGTTGCAAAATCATTTTGTTTCCTTGCATCTGCATCATAATAATCAACATAATAATTATCTTTCTTATTATAACGAATTACAGCATCACTCAATTGATCTGCCAAGTTTTTATAGCGCTCTTCCTTGTACATTTCATAAGCGCGATATAACTGTTCTATAATACGAAGATCATCAATAAGTGCATTTGTAGCTGACTGCATTTCTCCCTTTTCAGAGATTTTCCATAAAACAATTTGGTTCTTATGTACAAAGTTATTTTGAATAACCTTAACTTGTTCATCGAATAACGCTTGATCGTCTTTATCGAGTGTATATTGCAGCCATAGTCCTGCTGATTCCGATAAAGCTTCACGGCCTTTCGCTTCACCAGTACCTGCTTTTGTATCCTCTAAACGATATGTAGCAAGCGTCCCATTTTCATTCACCATATGTCTTAAAATAAAATGTTCCGTACGGTTTCCTTGCAAAGCTGACCAAAATACAATTCCACCTAAAGCGATTAAAAGAATAACGCCAATCACTATATATATACGTTTCCGCAAACTTTTCACCTCCCTAGTAAGGCTATCCTTAATTTTACCAGAACATACGTAAATGTAAAAAAGACAATCTAATAGATTGTCTCCCGTTCCTTTATCCCTCACAAGCCTCTTTAGAAGGTCTATATAGCGATTCTACGAGTCGATCATACTCACTACGCGTAATCTCTTTATTATACAGCTTCAATAATAAATCTCTATGCTCTTTTGAAAATGCCATCTTTTTAATGACTTCAGGATACATAAAACATCCTCTCCATTTCACATAAACTTCTTCACTCCAAAAACAGAACTTATGTTCGCATAAAAGATTATAAAATATTCCTCACTAAAAAACAAACAAAATATTAACTTCTTTCTATTTAGAATATTCAAACATTATATTACCATATCCACTTTTTAAATACATATATATTTTTGGTAGTTTTTTTGAATAAATCTTCCAATTCAATCAGAAAATAATGGCAAAAAAGAAGAGGAGTTTACATATGGATACGGTAACATTAGCAAGAGCATTTTTCGGTTCTTCACTAGCATTCCACATTATCTTCGCAACACTTGGTGTCGGACTTTCATTAATGATTTTTATAAGTGAAATACTCTATCACTGGAAGAAAGATTCCGACTACGCCATTATGGCGAAAAGATGGACAAAGGCTTTTGCCATCCTTCTCGGTGTAGCAATTCCAACTGGAACAATCGTTGGTGTGCAAATCTCACTGCTTTGGCCTGGTTTTGCCAAAATTGTTGGGCAGGTTATTTCTGTTCCCTTTCAAATTGAGATTTTCGCCTTCTTTTTAGAGGCTTTGTTCATGTCCATTTATGTATATGCAGCTGACAAACTACCTCCATTCATGAGATTAATCTCGCTATTCTTCGTCATGATTGGTGCCACGGCATCCGCCGTGCTTATTACATCGGCAAATACATGGATGAATACACCCGCGGGCTTTTCAATGGGACCAGATGGATCAGTTTTTAACGTTGATCCGTGGAAAGCTTTCTTTAATCCGAGTTTTGGTACGAGCGCATTCCACGTTGTGATTACAGCCTACGCAACTGGAGCTGCCGTCATTGCCTCTATCGCCGGAT
The DNA here is from genome assembly GCF_045277205.1 of Bacillus sp. A01H. NCBI lineage: Bacteria > Bacillati > Bacillota > Bacilli > Caryophanales > Bacillaceae > Bacillus > Bacillus sp. A01H. The sequence goes on from NZ_CP117702.1 coordinate 5,262,626, forward strand.
TTAAATTATTAAAGAAGAATGTAAGTGAACGTGAAGTGGCATATCATAAAAAAGGACTACTGTTAGGACTCGTCGTGACATTTATTACAGGCGCTACGATGTGGCTTTCGGGACACGAATCGGCAATTGCTTTACATAAGCATTCCCCTGAAAAACTGGCATCTGCTGAAGCTTTATTTGAAACGACATCACATGCACCGTTATCAATTGGCGGCGTTGTAGATCCTAACACACTTGAACTAAACTATGCACTAGAAATTCCGAACATGCTTAGCCTACTAGTAGGACTAGACCCTAACACTGTCGTAAAAGGACTAAAGGAATTTCCACAAGAAACATGGCCACCATTTTACACGCATACACTGTTCAATTTAATGGTTGGCACTGCTGCCTTTACCTTTGCAGTTGCAGCAATTGCCCTCTTATATTGGTACTTTGTTTACCGAAAAAAAGAAACAGAGCTACCGAAGTGGCTTCTTTGGGGAGCTGCCGCATGTGGACCAGTTATGATGCTCGGCATTGAATTTGGGTGGATTTTCAGCTGTAGCGGTCGTCAGCCATGGACCATTTACGGTATGCAACGTACAGTCGATGCTTCTACACGCGCCGATTTTGTCGGTCCTTTATTTATTCTATTCATCATTTTATATATTGGACTCGGTATTTTAACAGTTTTTGTACTACGGACATTCTTTAAGAAACATCCGCTTACAAATGATTTACATCACGAAGGAGGCGATTCTCGTGCATGAGGAAAGTATTGCAATCATCATCTTATGGGCTCTTATTTTCGTATACAGTATATTAGGGTCCATCGATTTTGGAGCAGGTTTTTGGGGCATGGTATACGCAAAACATCCAACGCTAGCTGCCAAGCTTGCCAACCGATACTTATCACCGACTTGGGAAGTAACAAATACATTTCTCGTCTTTGTCGTTGTCGCTTTTCTTGGCTTCTTTCCGAAAGCCGCTTTTACCCTAGCAACGGTAATGTTCGTACCCGTTATGTTAATTCTAGTACTCGTGGCAATTCGCAGTACATTTATGGTATTTGCTTATTCCCTGCCGAAGTACCAACACCTTCTTCGTATTATTTCAGGTATTACAGGACTCTTAATTCCAGCCCTATTAATTACCGTTTTACCTGTTACAGAAGGTGCCTATATTACAATGTCTGAAGGAAAAGAAGTACTCCTATATGGAAAACTTCTTTCTAGTCCTGTTATTTATTGTTATATGCTCTTCGGACTAACTTCGGAACTATTTCTTTCCTCTCTCTTTCTTGCTGATTTTGCGAGAGAACAAGGTTCAGAAGATGCATATAGAATTTATAGAAGAAACGCGATTATCCTTGGTCCTGCAACGCTCGTTACGGCGATTATTGCCCTCGTTGTAATGGATCCGGAAACACACTGGCTTATGCAAGGGCTAATAAAGCAATTCACATGGTTTACAGTTTCTATCGTTTTATTCATTATCGGATACTCTTCTCTTTGGTGGACAAACAAGAAGTATGACACACTAGGATACCCTCGCATCGCTGTTTTAGCAGTCGTCGCTCAATATGCATTTGCAAGTTATGCTTACGGCGTTGCGCATTTACCGTATATTATTTATCCTGATGTAACTGTATTTACAAGCTTTACAACGGTCGAAACATTCTATGCATTGCTTATTCTATATGCAATTGGGATTGCAATTTTATTACCAGGATTTATTTTCTTCTGGAATTTATTCTTGAAGGATCGAACTTTTTTGAAGGAAAAATAATATTGTAGGGCCTGTTCCAAAAGGTATTTTGGGGTGGGCTCCTTTTGTCATGTTTTGTCGATAAGTCGATATAATTTAAAAATCGCTGATATATTTTGAGTTGCGCCGATATATTTCAATAATCGCTGATATATTTTGAGTTGCGCCGATATATCTCCATAATCGCCCATATAAATTTCATTTACTATCTTACTGCCCCATTAATTTCTAGACTCCTCTCACAATAGTTATTTCACTAAGAGAGATACTTGTCCCATAACTTGAAAAACACATATTTATTGCACTCCGTTATACGTCTAGTTCTTCTTATTTTTTGCTGAATATACTACCAATACAAACCTTAAGACAAGCTACATTACTTTAAGGAAAAGTAGAAAGGTAGGTAAAATATGAGCATTGAAATATGGATTACTATTATTGTATTCTTCTTAACAATGATTGTTATCTTTTGGCGACCTCGTGGTTTAAATGAGGCGTGGCCGGCAGCAATTGGCGCTGGCATTATCCTGATTACTGGACTTGTATCAAAACCAGACGTCATGGACATTATTAGTAAAATTGGCGGTGCCTCCATAACAATATTAGCGACCATCGTTATGGCGGTTATATTAGAAAGCTTCGGCTTCTTCCACTGGTCCGCAGCGAAACTTGCAAACCTAGCAAAAGGCTCCGGGCGCCGCTTATACTGGTATATTCAATTATTATGTTTTCTTATGACTCTTTTATTTAATAACGACGGTAGTATTTTAATTACAACGCCAATTTTAATTCTTCTCCTAAAAAATCTTCAATTAAAACCGCATCAACAAATCCCTTATTTATTAAGCGGTGCTTTAATCGCTACTGCATCTAGTGCACCAATTGGTGTAAGTAATATCGTAAACTTAATCGCATTAAATATCGTGAATATGACTCTTTATATGCATACTGCTATGATGTTTGTACCTGCAACATTAGGACTATTGTTTATGTCATGGCTTATGTATACGGTTTTGAAGAAAAAACTTCCGAAAAAATTGCCTGTTTCTTCATATGATATTGAAGAAATATTCTTCACGAAAAACTTTCATCCGTTAAAAGGAAAAAATTCAGTTGATACGAAACAAAAACGGACAAGGTTCATGCTAAAAGTATTAGGCTTCGTCTTCCTTATGCGCTGTCTTCTATTCGTTGCATCCTTCTTATCCATCCCAATCGAGATTGTTGCCGTACTCGGTTCACTCGTTCTTCTCATTTGGAGATGGTACTACTTACGAACGAACCCTGTCGATATTTTGAAAAAGACACCGTGGCACATTTTGATTTTTGCTTTCTCTATGTATGTCATTATTTACGGGCTCCACAACGCAGGATTAACAGCAGCGCTTGTCCAATGGCTTGAACCAGTTGTAAGTCAACATCTGCTTTATGCTAGCTTTGCAATGGGTGGACTCGTTTCTCTCCTCTCCAATGTCTTCAATAATCACCCTGCACTTATGATTGGGACCATTACGTTAACAGAAATGGGATTAGATCCAGTCACATTAAAAACTATCTATCTCGCAAATATCATTGGTAGTGACATCGGTTCACTATTATTACCAATCGGTACGCTAGCTTCTCTCATTTGGATGTATATCCTGAAACAAAACAAAATTAAAGTAAAATGGAAAGACTATTTAAGTGTATCCCTTATCGTTATTCCACTCACAACAGTCGTTACATTATTCCTCTTATTCTACTGGGTACATCTCTTCTTCGCCTTATAAAGTGAAACTTTAATCAGCCCTAACTAATCGGGCTTTTACGGGCAGTTGCCCCCCACCTAACTTCTTTGCTTCCGCTGAATTTTGAGGCGGGGGTCTTACTGCCCACAAATAGCGGAATAAACAACAGAAGCCCGCTTTGCTACCGTCTTAGCAAAGCGGGCTTCTTCTATATTTAAGTTAGGTACTACAGTGTGATCAATCAAGTAAAGAGGTGTAACGTGTTATTGGTATAAATGACTACCTGTTTCTTTAAATTCTTTCGCTTTCTCTTTCATTCCTTTTTCAATTGCTTCTGTCGTTTCTAAATCATTTTCTTTTGCATATTCCCGAATATCATGTGAAATTCTCATACTACAAAACTTCGGTCCACACATGGAACAGAAATGAGCCGTTTTCGCACCTTCTGCTGGCAACGTTTCATCGTGATACTCCATCGCGCGTTCAGGATCTAAAGATAAATTAAATTGATCGCGCCAACGGAATTCAAAACGAGCTTTTGAAAGTGCATCATCACGCTGATGAGCCGTTTTGTGCCCTTTCGCCAGATCAGCTGCATGCGCAGCGATTTTGTACGTAATAACACCTTCGCGTACATCATCTTTATTCGGTAAACCTAAATGTTCTTTCGGCGTTACATAACAAAGCATCGCTGTTCCAAACCAGCCAATCATCGCAGCTCCAATTGCGGATGTAATATGGTCATAACCTGGTGCAATATCTGTCGTTAACGGTCCAAGTGTATAGAATGGTGCGCCCTGGCAAATATCAAGCTCTTTCTCCATATTTTCTTTAATTAAATGCATCGGTACATGCCCAGGCCCTTCAATCATAACTTGCACATCATGTTTCCAAGCAATCTTCGTTAATTCACCAAGTGTTTCAAGCTCAGAGAACTGCGCTTCGTCATTTGCATCTGCAATCGAACCTGGACGTAATCCATCTCCAAGAGAGAACGAAACATCATACTGCTTCATAATTTCACAAATCTCTTCAAAATGAGTGTATAGGAAGTTTTCTTTATGATGGTATAAACACCACTGCGCCATAATTGAACCACCGCGCGAAACGATACCTGTCGTACGCTTTGCAGTAATCGGAATGTAACGAAGTAATACGCCAGCGTGAATCGTAAAGTAATCTACGCCTTGCTCCGCTTGCTCAATTAACGTATCACGATACACTTCCCACGTTAAATCTTCTGCAATTCCGTTTACTTTTTCAAGCGCTTGATAGATCGGTACAGTTCCAACTGGTACAGGCGCATTACGAATAATCCACTCACGCGTCGTATGAATGTTTTTACCTGTAGATAAATCCATAATCGTATCTGCACCCCAGCGAGTAGCCCACGTCATCTTCTCTACTTCTTCTGCAATAGAAGAAGATACAGCAGAGTTTCCGATATTTGCATTCACCTTCACGTGGAAATTACGTCCAATAATCATCGGCTCTGCTTCAGGATGGTTAATATTCGCTGGTAAAATAGCGCGACCTTCCGCAATTTCCTTACGAACAAACTCAGGTTCTACCCCTTCACGAATCGCAACATATTCCATCTCAGACGTAATGATGCCATTACGTGCATAATGCATTTGCGTAACATTTGCACCTTGCTTCGCTCTAAGTGGTTTACGATCCATTTGCGGGAAAACAGGTGTATGTTTCGAAGCCACCTTCACACCGTCATCCTCTGGTTTCACTTCGCGCCCTTCGTATGCTTCTACATCATTACGCTCCAGTATCCAAGAGTGGCGTGGCGTTGGAATCCCCTTTTCCAGCTCCACTTTATACGCGGGATCCGTATAAGGACCGCTCGTATCATATACGCGAATTGGCGGATTCGGAACGCCGTTTGTATCGCTTTGTTCAATCTCACGCATCGGCACTTTCATACCTTCTCGTGGTCCATCCACATACACTTTCTTACTTCCTGGTAAACTCGATTTCAATTCAATTTGCTCAGCTGAAACAGACTGTTTCATAACCTTTGTTGCCCCCCTGTACGTGACAAGGACGAGATATGGCCAGCGTATGCCAAAATAAAAAGAGCCAGGTCCATAAAAAAATAAGGACCTGGCTCATAAAGACATCATTATGTAAAGCCGTTAACTTCCCTACGCTGGTACGAGCCAGATCAGGTCCAAAGGGTTAAGAAGTTCACGCGCTTCTCTCTCAGCCTACGCATACGTTAGGCACCCCTAGTTTATCACTGATTTAATTTTCAATACTTTCTCATCATACACGATAATCTGAAAAATGCAAAGTTTATTTCTTTTGTTGTTTATGGAATCATCCACGTTAAATAATATGCCTGTACATACGTCATAATACCAACAATAATTACGAAGAATAAACTATGCTTCACTGTAAACCGGAATAAATCTGATTCTTTTCCAGCAAGTCCAACTGCTGCACAAGCAATGGCAATCGATTGCGGAGAAATCATTTTTCCGGTTACACCGCCCGTTGTATTCGCTGCAACGAGAAGTACTTCAGATACACCGACTTGCTGCGCTGTAATTGCTTGTAAATTTGAAAATAATGCATTCGCTGAAGTATCAGACCCTGTTAAGAATACACCAATCCATCCTAAGAATGGTGAGAAGAACGGGAATAGTCCGCCAGTTCCTGCTAGTGCTAACGCTAGTGTAGAAGATAGCCCAGAATAGTTTGCGATAAATGCAAATCCTAATACGAATCCAATAGATAGAATTGGCATTTTAAGTTCACTTAAAGTTTCTTTAAATGTTACCACTGCATCTTTTACACTCATTTTCAAAATAAACATGGAAATGAGACAAGCAATTAAGATTGCTGTTCCCGTTGCTGATAATACATCAAACTTCAAAATTGCCTCGTAAGGCGTCGCTTTATTTACAATAGGCTCTGCTTTCATTACTAAATTGTGCAAGCCTGGAATTTCAAACTTAAATACAAGGCTTTCTAACGCGCCTCCTGGAGCAAATAATGCTTTAAAGAAACTTTGACTCCAAATGACTACCATAACCGTTAATACGATAAATGGAGACCATGCCTTTACTACTTTTCCTAACGTTAATTTCGGCATCGATGCCGCTGTTGTTGCAGCTACTTCTCTATTTGCTTGCCCTGATTGATAAATTTCTTTTGGTTGCCATACTTTTAAGAACAGCGCTAAACTAACTAAACTTACAAGTGCCGACGTAATATCCGGAAGTTCTGGTCCTAAGAATGTCGCTGTTATGAACTGCGTAATTGCAAATGAGCTACCTGCTACAAGTAAAGCAGGCCACGTTTGTCTTACTCCTTTCAACCCGTCCATTAAAAATACGATAAAGAATGGAACAAATAATGATAAGAACGGTAATTGATGTCCAGCCATTTGTCCAATTTTATGTGGATCAATACCTGTTACTTGTCCAGCAACTGTAATCGGAATACCCATCGCTCCGAACGCTACTGGTGCTGTGTTTGCAATTAAACAAAGACCTGCCGCATATAAAGGATTTAGCCCAAGGCCTGCAAGAAGCGCTGCCGTAATCGCTACTGGTGCACCGAATCCCGCTGCCCCTTCTAAAAATGCTCCGAATGAAAAACCGATTAAAATAACGAGTAAACGATGGTCATTCGTAATGGATAATACAGATGCACGAATCACATCGAATTGACCTGTTTTCACAGATATTTTATATAAAAATACCGACATAATGATAATCCAAGCAATTGGCCATAGTCCGTATAAAAAACCATATCCAGTCGCTGCCATTGCCATCGTGAACGGCATCTTATAAGCGAATAATGCCACTAAAATTGTAAGTACAACTGTAATAAATCCTGCCACATACCCCTTCATGCGGAAAACTGCTAAAGCTAAGAAAAAAAAGATAATCGGAATAAGTGCTACCGCCGCCGAAATCCAAATGTTTCCGAACGGATCATAAACTTGTGTCCATGTGTTCATTGTTCTCTCCCCCTAAAGAATCCCCTTTTAAGTAGAATAACCTCATCAATAGACTATCAGGTCATCATACCTTTAAGTCTAAAAATAAAAAAACGTTTAAGAAAACGTTTTCAATAACTTTCATTTATACTGTACCATAACAATTTCCATTTAAAAAGATTTTTTTGAAAATTTTATTATTTAACAAAAAAATCTTACAAAACCGTCATGTTCTTGTAATGTTCATCGATAGAAAGCTTGCCAAAACTATTGCATAATAATAGTATAACAACGGACATTATTTATGAGGTGATATATATGAATGGAAACAAAATATTAGCAGCTTTATCATACTTTAGTGTATTATTTGCCCCTATCTTATTCCCTATTATTGTGTGGATTGTAGGCGATGCTGAAACGAAACCACATGCAAAACGTGCTCTATGGACACACATTATCCCAAGTATCGCTACATTCATTGGCGTAACTATTTTAGGAATTATGGGTCTTGGATCTGATCAACCGGATGTAACACTGGGCATCGGTACAATGATTGTCTTATGTATTTGCGGAATCATTAGCTTATACTACTTCATTTGGAACATCGTGAAAGGTATTAAAGTACTGAAAGCTTAATTTTAAACAAACGTTTGATTAATAAGAAAAAACCGTCCCAAAATACTTTTTGGGACGGTTTTTTTATCTTCTGCGTTTCTTCTTTTTTCTCATCATTTTCTTACGGCGCGTATTCACTTTATCCGCTATAATGTGAAGCGTGCTTGCCACAACAATTCCCATTACGAACGTTACAATTTCAACCTCATGTTCCTTCGCCATTTCTATTAAATTCCCGTCAAGCGCGATTACATTTAATAGGAATAAAAACGGAGAAAACACAATTAACATGTATGCAATACGAATCACATCACCAAGTATAATTGTGTGTGTAAAGAAGGAGCGATGCGGCATCACCTTCTTATACGGATACCAAAATATACGCAGGAATCCCCATTTATTATACGCATTACTATACGTATCTAAATCCGGTGTTAAAAATGTAGTACCTACTAAAAAGCCAATTGCAAAAGTTAATAAAAAATCAAAATTTGTTAGTCCATACGAAAAGAGCATAAACAAAACAACCGGAAGGGATATTAAGTTTATTTTCGTATGCGTTCTTCCTGACGGCATAATGCACTTCCTCGCTTACGTTCGCCCTGTCACCATGTGACAGTTCTCACCTATTGATCTAATTTTTGATCGATAAAGGATGTGTCTATATCCGAACCAAACCATTCTGTCAACTTCACTCGTGCCTTATCTTTCACATCATCATTAACGTATAACGACGCTTGTAATAGCGCAGCCATTAACGCCCCTAAATCATCCGTATAACCAATTCCAGCAACGAAATCTGGAATCGCATCAATCGGTGCAATAAAATAAGCAAGTGCTCCAATTACAATAATTTTCACTCGCTTTGGAACATCTGGTTTCTGCAAAACGTAAAACAATAATAAACTTGCATAAATGACCGACTGCCCTGCTTGCTTTGCGACATGTTTTACTTTCTTCCAAAATGCTTCAACTGAAAATTTTTGTTTCATGTAAAAGCCTCCCTATTTTTTTAAAAGAAATAAGCTACAATATGTTTTCAGTAAAAGTTCATCAAAATTACACATAATCTATCAATGAACTTTCATTGTAACAAACAAACCAAAAAAGAACAAGTGTTCGTTAATTTTTACATACTTCCCTTCATATAATAGGTTTCTAGATAACCACTTACCCATTGTCATTTCTTATTTCTCAACAAAGAAAATTTTCACTTTCACTTAACATTCTGCTCTACCTTTGTTATATTTTCTAGTTGACGGACATATAAACGAATGTTAAAGTTTTCTCTGGTAGTGACAAATCTCATACAAAAAATGTAAAATGTTATAGTGTTTCTCAGAAATGAATTTTGTTGTATAATACAGAAATGACGTTATGCTTATGAGTAACACAAGAAACTAAAAGGGTATGCATAGTTATAGTCGTATATGGGTGAATATAGAACCTCTAATTATGGCCAAGAAAACTATGTATTTTTTATTTTAGCATTTTTCGCTCCAAAATCGACCAAGCCTGATAGAGAAAGGGTGGAAATGAATGAAAGAAACCTTGAAATCACAATTTCAAAATGTGCGTTTCACTGCATTCGTAGCTTTAGCCTTATGGTTGAAGACATATCTTATTACACGCACAAGCTTTGATTTAAAACTTGAATCTTTCATGCAAGAATTCATTTTATTCCTTAGCCCATTAGCAGCATCATTACTGCTTGTTGGTCTTGCATTATTTGCAAAAGGGAAAAAACGTAACTATATAGCACTTGGAATTAATTTTGTCTTAACAATCGTTCTTGTTGGTAACGTAATGTTCTACGGATTCTACAATGACTTCGTTACTTTACCAGTACTAGGACAAACATCTAACTTCGGAAGTTTAGGTTCTAGTGTAAAAGAATTGTTTAACTACAAAATTATCCTCGCATTTGCTGATATTATCGTATTCTTCATTTTATTGAAGAAGATGAAGAATTTTGCACCGACAGAACGTGTAGCACGCCCAATGCGTTCCCTATACTTCGTGTCAACAATTGCTATTTTCTTCGCAAACTTAGGATTGGCAGAAGCTGAGCGTCCAGAACTATTAACACGTTCATTCGACCGCGTTATGCTTGTTAAAAACTTAGGTTTATATGTACACCAAGTATATGATCTTGGCTTACAAGCAAAATCAAGTTCACAAAAAGCATTTGCTGACGGTAGTAAGTTACAGGAAACAGAGAACTACGTAAAAACAACGCAAAGCAAACCAGATCCAAATATGTTTGGTACTGCAAAAGGGAAGAACGTAATCGTTGTCTCTCTTGAGTCATTACAAACATTCTTAATCGGTGCAACAGTTAACGGACAAGAAGTTACACCATTCTTAAACCAATTTACGAAAGAAAGTTATTACTTTGATAACTTCTTCCATCAAACTGGGCAAGGAAAAACATCTGATGCTGAATTCTTAGTAGATACTTCAATGTATCCACTAGACCGTGGTGCTGTATTCTTCACACACGGTAACAACGAATACACAGCAACTCCAGAAATTTTACGTCAGCAAGGATACTACACTGCAGTATTCCACGCAAACAACGCAACATTCTGGAACCGTAACATTATGTATCCGGCACTTGGTTATGATCGTTACTACAACGAGCTTGACTATAAGATTACGCCAGAAACGAAATTAAACTGGGGATTAAAAGATATCGAGTACTTTGATCAATCTATCGATATGTTAAAACAAGTGAAGCAACCGTTCTATACTCGCTTCCTTACTTTAACAAACCATTACCCATTCACTTATGATGACAATACAAAATTAATTGATGAATACAATTCTGGTGATGGCGTATTTGACCGTTACATGGTAACAGCTCGCTACTTAGATGAAGCAATGAAACACTTTATTGAACGTCTAAAAGCAGAAGGTATTTACGACAACTCAGTTATCGTATTCTACGGTGACCACTACGGTATTTCTGAAAACCATAACCGTGCAATGGCACAGTTCTTAGGAAAAGAAGAAATTACTGCGTTTGACCATATGAACTTACAAAAAACACCAATGTTTATTCACGTTCCAGGTCAAAAAGAAGGTAAAACAATTTCAAAACCAACTGGTGAAATTGACATTAAACCAACTATTCTAAACTTACTTGGTGTAGATTCTACGAATGACGTTCGATTCGGTCATGACGTATTCTCACCTGACAATAAAGGATTCGTTGTTCTTCGTGATGGTAGCTTCGTTACAGATAAGTACATGTACACGAACAGTACATTCTACGACCGTGCTACTGGCGAAGTTGTACAACTACCAAAAGAAGAATCTCAACCACTTATTGATCGTGCCCAAAATGAATTGAGCATGTCTGACAAAATCATTGAGGGTGACTTACTTCGCTTCTCTGAAAGCAACAAGATCAAAACTGGTGAAGTAAAGACAGCTATTAAAGAAGAAAAGAAGAGCGCTGAGTAATCTCAGCCTCTTTTTTTATATTCCTCCATACAATTACTTATATTCATTAACTTTAACATTACATAACCTTTACCAAATATTCATATAAAATTAATGAAGTATCTCTATAATAAAATATGTAAACGAGGTTCTATATATTTCTTATCTCTCATCTGTAATAAGATCCCTTAAAGAAATATGTGAATCGTTTATTTCTACTTTCTTATAATTGTCTTTCAATATGTTTTGTTTCCATACACAAAACATTCAATAAGACGATGTCCCTATGAAAGATAGCTACCCTCCTTGTGCAGCATTCCATAAGAATGTTGCTTTTTTTTATTTAAAAGCAGGATTCTTATTTCTTATTTTCGAATTTGTATATACGAAATGCTGTAAATCACTACCACTTCTCTACCATTTACAAATACATATACGTCATATGTAAAGAATTACTCACATAAAAATTACTGTAGTGATTTTTATTCCAAATGAATGAAAACTTCACTTTACTTATGCACTTACGAAAGGATGGGACGAAAATTGGCATATGAAAGATTTGTACTTTGGAATGATGCAGTTATTGATACAACGAAACAAAAAACGTACATAGACCTTGAGGAAAGAGGCTTGCAGTTTGGGGATGGTGTCTACGAGGTTATTCGTCTATATAAAGGGAACTTTCACTTATTAGATCCGCATATCACAAGATTATATCGCTCCATGGAAGAAATAGAATTAACACTCCCTTTCTCAAAAGCGGAACTGATTACCCTACTTTATAAACTAATCGAAAATAATAATTTCCACGAAGATGGAACGATTTATTTGCAAGTATCTCGTGGTGTACAAGCTCGTACCCATACGTTCTCATATGACGTCCCTCCAACAATCTATGCCTATATTACAAAGAAAGACCAGCGTTATGGATTGAATATGGTGTACGTGCCATATCAGAACCGGATACGCGCTGGCTACGCTGTGATATTAAATCATTAAACTTATTACCGAATATATTAGCTACTACGAAAGCGGAACGAAAAGGTTGTAAAGAGGCCCTTTTCGTACGAAATGGTACTGTAACTGAGGGCAGCCACTCTAACTTCTTTCTCATTAAAAACGGAACTCTTTACACACATCCAGCTAATCACCTTATTTTAAATGGCATTATTCGTCAATATGTTCTTTCTTTAGCGAAAACCCTTCGTATTCCAGTACAAGAAGAGCTTTTCAGCGTTCGTGATGTTTATCAAGCGGATGAATGCTTTTTTACAGGAACGACGATTGAAATTTTGCCGATGACTCATCTTGATGGAACCGCAATCCGAGATGGTCAAGTTGGCCCTATCACGAAAATGCTGCAACGATCATTTTCTCAGAGTTTGTTACAATCCAATATGTCATCTTCTTAAACACGAATAATTTCTATCCTTTCTACATTCAATATATGTATTTAAATGGAAATCAAGGTATAGATTTATGCCTTGATTTTTTCTTGTAATCTTTTTGTCATATTCAGATTCCCGCATAAGTCTTGACAGTAATCGACATGCTCTTTAGAATTTTTAACAGTTGGTAAATATTTCTTCACTACATTACAGACAGAAAGGAATCGACAAATTATGAAAAAATACCTTGCCGGTCTTGCGGCAGTGTCTGTAGCAGGAGGAGCAGCACCTACACTTGATAGTGTTCAAGCTGCCCCTGAACAAAATACACAAAAAGCTGCTACAACTGTCCAAGCTTCTGCATCAAACAGCTCATCTTATAAGGTTAACGCTGACGTATTACATGTTCGTGCAGGATCAAGTACTTCTCACGACATCATCTCGCGCGTTTATAACGGTCAATCACTAAACGTGATTGGCGAAGAAAATGGTTGGTACAAAATTAACATGAATGGACAAACAGGCTTTGTTAGTGGTGAATTTGTATCAAAAAATGGTGCAAGCAATTCCAATGTAAGTACAACAGGTGGAAAGAATAAAGTTACTGCTGATGTATTACGTGTACGTACCGCTCCTAACACTTCTAGTTCTGTTTCAGGACGTGTATATGAAGGACAAACATTAAACGTAATTGGTCAAGAAAATGGTTGGGTAAAAATCAACCATAATGGACAAGTAGGTTATGTAAGTGGTGAATTTGTATCTGGCGTTTCTGCTAATACAGGTTCTTCAAACAACAATACGAATAATAACAACCAAGAATCTGTAAAACCAGCAAGCGGAAACTATACAGTAAATGTATCTTCCCTTCGTGTTCGTACAGGTCCTAGCACTTCTCACACAACTGTAGGTTCTGTTACAAAAGGACAAGTAGTACAAGTTGTTGGCGAAGTTCAAGATTGGTTCAAAATCAATTATGCAGGCCAAACAGCTTACGTAAGCAAAGACTACGTAACAAAAGGCGGTTCTAGCGATAACGCTACACAAGGAAACAACCAAAATAATAACCAAAACAATAATGTAACTGTTCAAACTGGTGGTACTTACGTTGTTAACGCAACATCTCTACGCGTTCGCACAGGCCCTGCTACTTACCATAGCGTAATTGGTGGCGTATTAAATGGTACGACATTAAACGTAATTGGCTCTGAAGGTAGCTGGTTTAAAGTTAACTATCAAGGAAAAACAGGCTACGTTAGTAGCGAATTCATGAAATTCGTTAAAGGTGGCACTACTACTCCTGAGCAACCAAAACAACCTGAACAACCTAATCAAGGTGCAATTGGTGACTACTACATTAATGCTTCTGCCTTAAATGTACGTAGTGGTGAAGGTACAAATTATAGAATCATAGGCGCACTTCCACAAGGACAGAAGGTTCAAGTAATCTCTGAAAACTCTGGATGGAGCAAAATTAACTACAACGGTCAAACTGGTTATATCGGAACACGTTACCTTTCTAAAACACCAGTTGGCGGCGCAGTAGATAATAAGCCTAACAACAATCAAAATAACAATCAAAACAATAACAACAATACAGGTAATAATAGCGGCAACAGTTCTTCTATACTTGCATATGCAAAAGGAATGCAAGGCGTACCATACGTTTGGGGCGGAACTTCTGCTAACGGTGTGGACTGCAGTGGCTACATCTACCACGTATTTAAGAAATTTGGTCATAACATTAGCCGTCAAAGTGTTGCGGGATATTGGGGTAGCCTACCACAAACTTCAAATCCACAACCAGGCGACTTAATTTATTTCCAAAACACTTATAAATCGGGTCCTTCTCACATGGGTATTTACCTTGGGGGCGGATCATTTATCCAAGCCGGAGATAAAGGTGTAGCAATCGCTTCATTAAGCAATTCTTATTGGAGTAAGCACTTCTTAGGTTATACGAAAGCACCTTAAGTTATATTTTTAGAGCCTTCTAGATTACTAGAAGGCTCTTTTTAATGTGTATAACCTATTTCCCTAAAAAAATAATGTATCTATTTTCCTATTTCATACACTATATTCTACAATAATGATCCATAACGTTATCATAATGTATATTTTCACATAAAAAACATAACCTATTTCATGTCTAATCATTTTATATGTGTTTTTTTGAAGAATTTTCTTTTTATTTAAACTTTTCGTTAGACGTTTGACCTCTGATGTCCATTATGATAAGTTACTTAAGATGTTATATTTGCAGAAGTATAGACAACTGTTTTATACATTTTTTTACTATGAGGAAGGAGCATACACTGCATGAATCTTTTATGGGGAATTGGCGGCGTGATTGGAGTATTAGCAATCGCTTTCTTACTATCTTCCAACCGCAAAGCTATTAATTGGCGCACAATTTTAATCGCGCTAGCATTACAAATGTCATTTTCATTTATCGTATTACGATGGGATGCCGGAAAAGCAGGTTTAAAACACGCTGCAGATGGCGTTCAAGGATTAATTAATTTTTCTTACGAGGGAATTAAGTTCGTTGCTGGGGATTTAGTCAACGCAAAAGGACCTTGGGGATTTATCTTCGTTATTCAAGCACTACTTCCAATCGTATTTATTAGTTCATTAGTAGCAATCTTATATCATTTCGGTATTATGCAGAAATTTGTTAGTATCATTGGTGGCGGGTTAAGTAAACTTCTTGGAACTTCTAAAGCAGAAAGTTTAAACTCAGTAACAACTGTATTTTTAGGACAAACTGAAGCTCCAATCTTAATCAAACCTTACTTAGCACGTTTAACAAATAGTGAATTCTTCGCTATTATGGTAAGCGGTATGACAGCTGTTGCTGGATCAGTTCTTGTCGGCTATGCAGCAATGGGTATTCCGTTAGAACACTTGTTAGCAGCAGCAATTATGGCAGCTCCATCAAGTCTATTAATTGCAAAACTAATTATGCCAGAAACAGAAAAAGTAGATAATAACGTTGAACTTTCTACAGAGCGTGAAGATGCAAACGTTATTGATGCAGCAGCACGTGGTGCATCAGAAGGTATGCAACTTGTTATTAACGTAGCAGCAATGTTAATGGCTTTCATCGCATTAATCGCTTTATTAAATGGCCTATTAGGATGGATTGGCTCTTGGTTCGATATTAAACTTAGCCTTGATTTAATCTTCGGTTACTTACTATCACCATTTGCAATTTTAATCGGGGTTTCTCCTGGTGAAGCCGTACAAGCAGCAAGCTTTATCGGTCAAAAACTTGCAATCAACGAATTCGTTGCATACGCAAACTTAGGACCACATATGGCAGAGTTCTCTGCAAAAACAAATCTAATTTTAACATTCGCAATCTGTGGATTCGCAAACTTCTCTTCTATCGCAATTCAATTAGGTGTAACAGGAACATTAGCTCCTACTCGCCGTAAACAAATTGCACAATTAGGGATTAAAGCAGTTATCGCTGGTACACTAGCTAACTTCTTAAACGCAGCAGTTGCAGGTATGATGTTCCTATAAAATAAAACAAGTCCCCTCTTTCTAAAGAGGGGACTTGCTTTATTTTCTCAGTATATATTAAATACTTTATGCTGAAATATAAAAACATTATGATACAATAATTATCAAGTCTGTTTATTTTTTCTTACAAAAGAGGGATACTACTTTTTGTTGCCTCTCAAAAAGAATATAGTCATCCGGTCTATTTCTTAATAATTGCGCATACTACAAGTATCCTTGTATGAATTATCTTTAAGGAGGAAAGTTTTGTGAAAGATAACTTCTATAAAGTCCTCTCTATGTGGATTTTACAAATTTTATTTTATTTTACAACTGTACATGTAACGCAATATGAGCATGCTCTCATTTTTACAATTATATATGTAATTGTTAATGTACTATTTCTATTTTTGCCTGATAAAACTGCATTTGTTTTCTTCATATTAGGAACCATTATTTCGGTATTCTACCTGTTCTACCAAGCATGGCTTTACTTATGGAGTACATCAGAACAATGGGAATACATTATTACTCACTTCCTAATGGCAGCAAATTTCTTCATTGTATATATCTCCACTCATCTATTAAAGAAGGTTATTCATGAAAATAAAGAATTAACCGAACGTGTGAGAACGTTAGAACAATACATCGGAGAATCGAAATTATTAACAAGACAAGAATTTGAGAGACGACAAGCATTATTAATCAATGCAATGAATCGTCGTAATGAAACAGGCGTTATGATTTATTTTGATTTCACTTCCTTTAGTAAATATACGAAGGAAAGTGTTATGGACCGTGTAGCTTCCTTATTAGTTGAAACGGTAAGAGCTGACTTTGACCTTGCTGCTAAATATGATAATAATACGCTCGTTATTTTATTACAAAATACAAATGAAGCCGGTGCTGACATTGTAATGAACCGCCTAAAGCCAAAAATGGAGCAATGGCTTGCTGCTGAAGCGATCCAAGATATAAAAATTTCACGCGAGCAAATTGGGAACAAAGGACAGACGTTATTATGATGACACTCGTTATACTTCTTTTATTCCTCCTGTTTTGCGTACTTGTTTTTTGGATTAGCATCACATTTTCGATTAAGTATGTACTTATTTTTACAGCCTTTCTATTCTCTGGCTTACTCGTTTACTATTCTTTCTTAACACTCGCAGGTTTAGTTCACCGAAGTAGGAAACGAAAAGATCGTACGCTAGAACATTACCCAAGCGTCGATATTTTAATACCAGCTCACAATGAAGGCGTCGTGATTAAAGATACTTTAGAGGCGATGGCAAAGATTGAATATCCAGGCAAACTAACTGTTTATTTATTAAACGATAACTCGCAAGATGAGACACCTGAAATTGGTGACGATTTTGACAAAGCTTATGCTCATATTCGTCACATTCGCGTTCCCCCTGGTGAACCAAAAGGAAAATCACGTGTATTAAACTATGGCCTTAGTATTTCAGATGGTGAATACTTCTGTGTTTATGATGCAGATAACCAGCCTGAACCACATGCATTGCGAATGCTTGTAGAACACGCTGAAACAACCGAGGATGCTGTTGGAGCTGTTGGGCATGTTCGTACTGTAAATGAAAAAAGAAACTGGCTAACACGAATGATTTCGTTAGAATTTCAAATCTTCCAGCTCCTTATGCAATCCGGACGCTGGTTACTATTCCAAACAGGTTCACTAACAGGAACAAACATGCTTCTTCGTCGCGCTGCATTAGAAGAGCTTGGCGGCTATGACCCTTATGCAATTGCTGAAGATGCTGAATTAACATTACGAATTACACAAAAAGGTTATCTCCTGCCAATCGTTCCAGAGTCAATTACATGGGAACAAGAACCTGAGCATTTAAAAATCCTTATTAAGCAGCGTACACGTTGGCTCCAAGGGAACTTGTACATTTTAGAAAAAATGTTTTCTTCATTAAGTTTCTTTAAAGGAAAACTGCTCGTCCATTCTTTACAACAAGTTTTAGTATATGTTGTATTTTGGTTATTCTTAATCATTTCGAACGTTTGGTTTGTAATTGGGTTACTCGGGATATTCCAAATTCAATATAGCATTCCGCTACTATTCATGTGGTATGTCGCATACGTTACATATGTTTCTCAATTATTTAGTGCCCAGAGTGTGGAACGAACCTTTACACCAACTAATATTTTTATTAGTGTGATCATGTACTTTACGTACGCACAGCTCTTTACGTACTTATTCATTCGTAGCTTAATTTTATACTTACGTGCAAAGAGCAAGAAACAAGTCATTGGCTGGGATAAAACTGTTCGATTCAAAAAAGATAAATAATAAAAATAAGCACAGAGCGCCGTATGCTCTGTGCTTATTTATTGCCGTATAAAATATATATCAGACAATACCCCTTAGCTGAAAGTAATTTCACGTCCATCCCCCAACGAACGATCGACCTTCATTTATATACGAAAAAGTGATTGCTATTTTTGTAGAACCAATTGCTTCTCTTGTTGCTCTTTACGCGTTTCAGTCTTAGGTTCCGTGCTTTCTTGGACACTACGATGTGCCACACGTTTCAAACAAATATGCTTCCACTTTCTTTCGTAACGTTTCATTATTCTAGATGTCCCCCTTGAATACGCTTTAAAACTATTTGAAATCGCTTACAGGAAATAATATAGCACATATATATAAACGTGACAACACATTTCCGACAATTTTTTGTCAAAAATACGAATAGAATTTGCAAAACATCGAACATTGTCGAAATATATCGATTTTCATTCGTATAAAAGGCATACTACTAATATAGTATGCCTTTTATTTCCCTTACTTGCAGTTCAAGTTCCTTCTATATAAAAAAGAGCTGATACATAATCAGCTCTTTTTCCTTCTATTATTTATGACGCTTCATACGTCCTTCTTTTTGTAACTCTTTAAATAAGGCTGCCATCATAAAGAAAATAACGAAGACGAATGGGAATGCTGCAATGATAGCTGCCGTTTGTAAGGCTTCTAATCCACCTACATATAATAAGATAGAAGCTAGAGCAGCTAAAACGATACCCCAGATCATTTTAATGCGATTTGGTGGATTTAAACTACCATGTGTCGTTAACATCCCTAAAACGAATGTCGCTGAATCTGCAGATGTAATAAAGAATGTAGAAATAAGAAGAATAGCTAGAACAGATAAAGCCGATCCAAAGCTTCCCATCTGGTCAAACATAGCGAATAACCCTACTTCTGTTCCCATCTCTTTCACTTTTTCAAAAATATGTGCATCACCGAACAGCTCCATATGAATACCAGTTCCGCCGAAAACAGAGAACCAAAGGGCACCAATTACGGTCGGTACGAGCAACACACCGATAACAAACTCACGAATGGTACGTCCTCGTGAAACACGAGCAATAAATGTACCTACGAATGGTGACCATGCAATCCACCATGCCCAATAGAAAATTGTCCACGATTGAATCCATTGGTTTCCACCTTCATCTAATGGACTTAATCGGAAACTCATGCTTGGTAATTCCTGAATGTAAGCACCAATTGTTGAGGTGAAGTAATTCATAATAAAGTTTGTTGGACCTGCAAATAATACAATAATCATAAGTGCAAATGCCAAAATAATATTCGTATTACTTAAATATTTAATTCCTTTATCAAGACCTGTTTGCGCAGATAACATAAATAACACTGTTACGATTGCAATAATAACTAACTGAGTCGTTAATGAATTCGGGATGGATGTTAAATAACTAACACCACCGGCAATTTGTTTTGCACCAAGACCTAATGATGTTGCCACGCCAAACACAGTCGCGAAAACAGCTAACACATCAAATAAATGAGCAATACGTCCATGGTCCCCGCCTTTAAATAACGGTCCTACTGTCGCACTAATTGTACTTGCTTTTCCTTTTCTAAAAGTAAAGTAAGCAATACAAAGCGCTACAAATGCATATAGTCCCCAAGGATGTAATCCCCAATGGAAAAATGAAAAACGCAGTGCAAGACGTGCACTTTCCTCAGTTGCACTCTCTCCAAACGGAGGTGCATACAAATGGTTTAATGGTTCCGCAACGCCCCAGAAGACTAAGCCGATACCCATACCAGCACTAAATAACATAGCAAACCATGTCATATAACTATAATCAGGCTCGTCATCATCTTTACCTAAACGAATAGAACCGTATTTCGAAACAATTAAAAAGATAGACACACCTAAAATAATAGAAACAGAAATAATATAGAACCATCCAAACTTACTAACTAATGCAGTTTGAATTGCGGTTGTTACATTTCCTAGGCTACCTTTTCCCATAATAGATTCGGGAATAATCCCCCAAAGTGTAAATGCAATACATAATGTTAATGAAACGATGAATGTTTTTGTCAGTTTCCTCATCAAATCCCCCTTCGTAGGTTTCACTTTTGTAAATAACATAAATTCCGATATGTAAAATCGGATAGAAAACTATGATTTTTGTGGTGTTTTTCTTACTTTCACCTTCACCAATTCGAATTCTTATGGACAGCCTTACCTTCCGTATAACCTTTTTCACTCTGCAAGAGCTATAAGATTGAAATACTGCTGTCAAATTGTGCGAGAAAAATGCGGATGGGAATATATTTCCCCCAAAAAAGGTGTGTTACAGATGTAAAAAAGGGCATTTTTCTTCCTTGCAACCCTTTCTTTTTGTAACAATTATGCGGTTTTTTTGCTAGTATATAGCACGTGTTTATAATTTCACAAATGAAATGTTTATGTTTATATAACTATATTACCCATAAAACGGTAAAATACTCAAGGAATGTAATCGTTTAGTAAACATCATGTAACACTCCTGTAATATTTTTATTTACGTCGAAAACAATATGTTGTATTAAATATTTTGAATATAAGTAGAAACCTACTAATCATATAGAATGAAAAACGCTTTCCTATATTTTTTGTTATATTACAGCATGTTAACGACTTATTACGAATGGTTTGTAATTGTGTGTTTTCCCCAAATCCGAAAAAATCTGTTGCTATAATGAGGACACGAAAACAAACGCAATGGAGGCTATCATGAAAAAATTAATTGGTATAGCAACAGCAGCAGTTTTTGGTCTTGGGATTTTCACATCATCTGCTAATGCAGAAACTGTTGTAACAACAGACGTACTAAATGTACGCGAAAACCCTACTACTGAATCAAAAGTTGTCGGTAAATTACTAAACGGTAATAAAATAGATGTTCAAAATACAGAGAACGGATGGTCAAAAATCACTTTAGATGGTAAAGACGCATTCGTAAGTGCAGAGTTCACTAAAAGCATCTACTACGTAACAGCTAACGTATTAAACGTACGTGCTGAAGCGAACACAAACTCAGAAATTCTTGGGACGCTTAAGAAAGATGATATGATTGAAACAACGAACCAAGTACAAAATGAGTGGTTACAATTCGAATATAACGGAAAAACAGCTTACGTTCACGTTCCTTTCTTAACAGGTACAGCACCTGTTATTGAGAAACAAGAACAACCTGCTCCTGCTAAAGCTGTAGCACCAGCTAAAGCACCTGCAGCACAAGCAAAACAAGCTGCTAAGCCTGCTGTAAAAGCTGCTAACACTAGCGCACCTGCTGGTGGTCGTGAGTTAACAGTTGTAGCTACAGCATATACAGCTCATCCGAGCGAAAACGGTGGCACATATGGCGGCCGTGTATTAACTGCAATGGGTCATGACTTAACAGCGAACCCAAACATGAAAATGATCGCTGTTGATCCGAAAGTAATCCCATTAGGATCTAAAGTATGGGTAGAAGGTTACGGAGAAGCTATCGCTGGAGATACTGGCGGTGCAATTAAAGGTAACCGTATCGACATCCTACTTGGATCAGATAGCGCTGCTCAAAAATGGGGCCGCAAAACTGTTAAAGTGAAAATTTTAAAATAACCAATGACTGCTAAAGCCAGCTCTCTTTGTTGAGAGCTGGCTTTTATTTTTTATATAATACATATAAGACCTGCGGTAGTATGTCAACTTAGAAATAACAAAGTTTAAAGTTGTCAAAGGTCAATTTGTTTAAAAAAGGCATCACAAAACTAAACCAGTAACGAATGTAATTTACTGGAAAATAATGAAAGGTAGCGATGACAAAATTTTATGTCATTCTTTCACACACCTTCCAGGCGTAAAAAGTTGGTGGCTACGTAGTAGCGCATCCACCAATCGCACAAATTTTCTTGCGGTTAGAACGAGTGCACGTTTGTGTTGATGTTTTGGTACTTCATTATATTTTTTCACGTAATACTCTTGATAATCTGATACATGCTTTCTTACTGAATTGGCGGCTTCAACTAAGTAATAACGCAAGTAATGATTACCTGTACGGGATAATGAAGTATCTTCGGCTGTAAAACGACCGGATTGGTGCTTTCGCCAGTATAATCCAGCGTATTTGGCTATTTTTGTTTCATCGTCAAATCTTTCGATTTGGCCAATTTCAGCAATGATACCGGCAGCGAAAACAGGGCCTACTCCAGGAATAGATTCAAGTGTTTGGGTCAAACCAGCCATGATTTTTTTAATAGACTTTTCTAATTCCTTGATTTGCTGTTGAAACGTACGAATGACTGCGATGGATGTACCTAAGATGACATCTATTGAATCTTCTACAACCTTATCCAAGCGATAAGAAACTTTCACAGCTTTGTGAATGGATGCTGCTACGCATTTTGGATCACCAAAACGGTTTCGACTTTTTTTCTGTAGGAACTCAGCGAGTTCTTCTAAAGGCATATTAGCGAGTTCCTCTAAGCTGAATTTTTCAAGAAATAGTTCTGTCATGGCGCTACCGAATACGGAAGTATCCACCTCTTGTGAAAATGTATTACATTTAAAACTTAGGTGTTGAAGAAAGTGTTGTTTTTCTTTCGTTAACATTTTGACAAGTTGGTATCGTGATCGAGTTAATTGCTGCAGTGCCACGTACTGGCTTTCTTTTACGATAGACATTTGATTACGGCCAAATCGTAAGTAATCAGCAATGACAAAGGCATCAATCTCATCGGTTTTATTCATGTCAGAATAACTTTTCTTAAAATTTGCGACTTGCTTTGGGTTTAGGAGAAATACTTTTGCTCCAAAACGCTGTAAATCTATATCATGGTGAAGAAACATAGAAGGATGAAAGCTGTAAACAGAGGTGGATTCTAGACCAATCTTAAGGATGTCGACCTCTTTACCTGCAACACACTGTAATAATTTTTCTTTGAGTGTAGTAGCTCCCGGTAGGTCATTACTGACCGAAAAAGAATCCAGTTTTTCTCCATCACCATTTAAAAAGCAAACTTTCATATCAAACGAACTTACATCTAAACCAACAAATAATCTCATGTAAGAGACCTCCCTTCTATATTAGAATCATTTCTTGGACGTCTCGAGATATCTCTAGTGTGTACGCCGACCAACAACCTCGTGTATGAGAGCTAGTCCTGAATCGAAAGCCGCCCTAGAGCTACTATCATCTAGGTTCGAGGGTCAGGCTGCTCAGCCTGCGAGTAGGGAGTCCCGCACGTTCACTGAGAAACACTCTTCAAATGTGGTAAATCCACAGGAGGTGAAAGAATTGTCCCAAATGATCCTAAAATCATTATCTAGAAATATCTTGGGACGTCCAAGTATTTTTATTTATAGGGCTCTTATTAAGAAGAAAATCTAAGCCTGTAATAGGGCTTAAATATTAATATACGAGGAGGTTATACCCATGAATGTACAAGCAAAAGTAGACTGGATCGGTACACCAAAACCGTATATATATAAAGATGAAGTAACATATGACGCTACTTCTATTGATTTTTCACTCGCTGGCGATGACAATCGCTATAAATTAATTGTGCTCAAGTCTGAAGAAAATACACATTACAAATTTGTCCAATATGGAATCAAACCCGGCTCACAAAAGCCATTCCCTATCGACATTCCATTCGAACAAAACATGTTACCAATCATAGAGCAAATATTACATGATCCGTATGTACAAGCGATATTAAAAGAAACCCGCTTCTAATCAAAAAAAGACTATCTCAATCATGAGATAGTCTTTTGCATTAATGAGTTGGACCAGATACTTCCTCTGATTTCAACGTATTATTCGCTCCAAGAGAATGGTACAATATCTTTCCATTTCCATTCACAGTAACGATATGATCATTATTAAAGCTTTTGAACTTCACAGAGCCATCACCGTAACGAATATGATACTCTTCATATGTCGTTACTTTATATTTCGTAGCACTTTGACGCTCTACATTACGAATTTCCATTGTTAATAAATCTTCTGTAATTCCTTTTTTGTGTAAATACTGTATATAATCACGGTCTTCCTTGTACGATTTCCCGCTCTTATCATAATTATTTTCAATTAGGCTAAAATCATTTAATGAAATCGCACGCACATTATCATAAAGATGATTTCGTACAAAGTCGCCGACAGCCGAACTTGATGTTTCTTTCGGGAATTTTAAGTAATACGTGCTCTGGTCTCCGATTTTAACACTTTCAGATTTCATCACACCAAAATCAGTAGTTTTCTCTAAATGTACTTCTACTGTTTCATCTGTGGATACAGGACCAAGCTTATAACTTCCATAGCTTAATTTTCCACGTTTTTTTCCATTCACAAATACAGTTGCATCATTTTCATCAGAAGAAATGGTTACATAATTTCCTTCTAATGATAATGTCACATCCACTTTCGCCTCTTTTTCATCTGCCAAGTCCACTTCTTTTTCTGTTTCTAACTCAGTTAGTTCCGTCTTCGCTTTTGCCTTTACAACGTAAGAACCAGGGAAATATGGACCAACTTCTTTTGAAGTTTTATCACTCGATAACTCTGTCTCTTTCTTATCATTCACATATATTTCAGCGCTTTTCGCAGTTGTGCTTACATTCATATAATAAGATTTCATATTAAATTTATATTTCGGATATAAGAACCATTCTTTACCGTCTTCTATAATTTGACCATCTTTAAATGATGCTTTATCACTTGCTAGTTTTTGATCTACTGTCTCTCTTTGTAAATAAGATAGCAGTTCTTTATTATAAGAAGGATTTTCTTTTAAATAACGGATATATCCTTTAATATCGTCAACTTTCACTTTCAAACTCGGATCATCTACTTTTACAAACTCATCAATTGCATTCGCATCTTTCTTTTGGAATGCTTCAATCATAGCATTGACCTGCTTTTCTTTCGAAAACTTGCTTGCTCCAAATTTATACGCACCAAACAATATAGCAAAGATAACAACAAAGCCTATAAGTAACATTATATTTTTCTTACTTTTCACTGGCTTTATTTCTCGTTGTACTTCTGAACGAGAAGAAGTTGCCTGATCAGCAATTACATCTACCTTACTTCCACACTCGGAACAAAAGTTCAAATGATCTGCAACTTGTTTATTACATTTCCCACAAAACTTCAAATGGCTCTCCCCCTTATTTTTTCCCTAACTTCATACCGGCGAATGTTAATGCGTAAGAAAGAAGAAAACTACCTACAATTAAATACAGCGCGCTACTTTGAATAGAAAACAATGGACCGGAAATCCCAGCAAATTCTTTCATCACTTCTTTACTCCCTGAGGCCTCAACATGAATTTTGGCCAATCCATTTACACAAAGCATCATCACAGTATACACCACACTAAACACAGCGATAGTTACGTACATATTTTTCATCGGATATTGAGCCAATTTCATTCCAGCTCTAAATAGTAAAATACATGGTAATAAAATTAATAACCCCCACCAGTGCATATAGGAATTAAAGTCATCAATTTCTTTTACTCGTTGAAGATTAGCTCCGTTAGCAATTTCCAAATCTTTTAATGACGTACCATTTATTGATATTCCTGACGTATAAGATAAATGCAATGGCCCTTTTTCCATTGCGTATCTTCTCATTTCTCTATCCATATCTCCCCATTCAATTGCTGTTGGAGCAAAGTGAGCCATATTCCACATGTATGGTGTTGCTTCTAATGAAATGAATGTTTTATATGTTTTCTCTGGAAAATCAATTGGTCCCACTGACTTTGAACTGCTAAATAAAATTGTAATAAGTATAATACCAAATGTAATAAGCAATCCTTTTAATACAGTTACCACACTATAATAAATAGATGTTGCATATGGAATACTTCGACTTATAGAAGATAATAGACGGTGTGGCCCGGCTTGAATACACATACCAATAAAGGTAAATAATAAACCAAATATAATGCCATACAATAAACTACTAACATGTGAATAACCAATACTGATTGTCATCGTTTTATAGAATTGAGAAATTGTCGTAGAAGAACCTGCAATAAAGCTAACAATACACAAGAAAATTCCATATACGATACCGATGACACTCGATGTTAGTAACTTCTCACGCCAAATAGCAGAAGGGTTGCTTTTCTCTACAAAGAATCCAATTCCACCTAATATAAGTGCCGGAATTGCTAACAAGATGAACAATGGGAAATGAAGGATAAATGACATCGTATACGCTCCGCTCCCACTAACTTCAAGGCCTATTAAATGATACATTAAAATTAATGGTGCTATGCCAATGAAAGATTGATTAACAGTAGTCTCATTCAGCATACCGTCCATCTTTGTGAGCATCGTTCTCACTAGATCGTTAATCGCCGCATCGACAACTAAGCTACCAATCCAACCGGCTATAAACATACATGCAATTGCAAGCCCACCACCAAGTAAACCCTTTTTCAAAGTGCTTCCAGATGGACTTACATGCAATTGTAAACCTTCGTCTGGTAATCTCGTTTTCATTTCTTTTTTTATAATACCTAATAAGGAATCCCCGCATTTCTCACAATATGTAGCGGTCCCTTTACTTTCCACTCCACAAGTTCGGCAATACTTTGAGTCTTTCGGTGCTAACATAACTTCACTTTCTACACTACCTGTACTTGATCCATCATGTGTACAATAATTCGCTACATCCGATTGTTCTAAACCACAAGTTTTACAATACATGTTCCTCACTCCTTACTTTGCTTCATACCACAAACTGGACAGAATGTAGCCTCTGTTGCAATTTGTTCACCACATGAAGTACATGATTCATTTTCATCATTTTTTGATTGAAGGAGTAACTCATTTTCTTTCCCACACTGTCCACAAAACTTATCATTTACTGATAAGGGACCGCCACAGCTACATTGCCCTTTCTGTCCTTGATTCTGTAAATTAGCTATTTGCTTACGCGTATTATAAATAGCTACATCCAGCTCTTGTACTGGTTCTATAATATTTTTTAACACATCTACTCGAACTTCATCATTGCGGAGTTGCATATAGGCCATTTGACCAAGTTCCAGCAAAATTTCCGTTTTCGCCTGTAGTTTCTCTTGCGTAATTTTCTTTAATTGCGCAACCTCTTGAGCTACTTGTAATTTCATCTTCCCTTGCTCGATTCCCTCTTGCAATTTGTTCATACCGCTACCAAACTTCGATTGTAAATCTGACAAAACCTAATCCCTCCATAAATATATAGTAATATACAAAATTAACATTTTATATATTACCATGATTTTCAAGTAATGTAATCTAAATTTCATTTTTTCTGTTTTGAGCATTTTTTGTTTATAATGGTAAAGGAAAGAAATATGTGTACGGAGGAATATTATGCTGCAACACTCAATTACGAAAGATGAAATTATGATGATTGCGAATGAGTTCGTTCAAGGACTAGATCCACAGCAAACAGCTGATCAGGAACATGTCGCTACAGCTCGGCACCTATATCGTAGTGGTGTTGTCTACAACGTTGACTTTGATGGCTATACGCTATCAGGAACTGTAGATGCTGAAGGCAGCGTATATAGCGTCCATATCCCGATTCGTAACGTAGCTGAAAGCTATTGCGATTGCTTCGCACCAACGCAATGTGAGCATATGCTCGCTGTGTTACTATCGGCAGCATCTAGTTTCGGGCAAGTAGGAGATGTATTAACTTTATTCAAAAATAATACGAAACCTTCCCTTCCTCCTATTCGAACTGCAAGACAAGTATTGCAATCATCAGCTTTTGAAGAAACGGATTATAAAAGTTGGCAATCCTATTTTGATAACGAATATGAATCATTTAAAAAAGAACAAGCTCGGCTTACTTATAAACAAATGTATTTTCTTATGAGTATTTTTACGGACTTCTATACGAAACTCGAGCGGAAAGCCCCGCGTATCGTTGTAATACATGAATTGTTCAGGCTACATGCAGCGCTTTATTGCTTTCAAAAATTATTAGAAGAAATTCAGGACTTTGAAGCAAATAAAACGTATTCTTATCATCAGCCTGTTAACGTCGTTCGCCTATTTGTAGATAAAGTGGAATCCATCGTTCGGGACTTACAATCAGAATCGATTCCTTCAGAGTCTAAATCAATTCTGCAAGAAACAGCTCGTCTCGTTCACGAAGTATTTTTCTCCACCGATGCCTATACGCAAGAGAGGTTCTTTATTTATCGTCACATATGGAGTGAACTGTTACACAATAACGAGCAACTACAAGAAGAAGAAAAACGAATCGATACGAAAATGAATCCACTTTCCAAAGCATTAGCATCTTCTCATCTACTCTTTTTAAATGACGAAGATCGATTAGCGATGGACTTACTAAAGAAACAACCTGCTTCTGTTGTAAGTCTGTACTTCTATTGGTTAGAGGAATTATTAAATGCAATGAAATGGGATCGTGCGAAAAACTGGCTTTCCTTTACGTATAAACAAGTGAAGAAAACGATACATGAGCACGAAAATACAATTTTCATAAAAGATATCGTTCGCTTATTCGTCATCATGTATGAAACATATGCAACCCATACAAATGAACAAGCAGGACTCGAAATGATTTTGCAAGAGCTATTACCATATAGTTTCGCAAACTATGAACAATACGTACTGGCGAAAAAGCAGTATCGCACATGGGCAGAACTTCAGCTCTTACACGGTTTTGAAGCAATTGAACTTTTGAAAGAACCGCTGAAAGATATTGAGAAGGAAGCACCAGAAGCAGCCCTTCCTCTTTATCACCTTGCTGCTACCGAAGCTATTGAAGAGCGAAATCGCAAATCATATAGACGTGCAGTTCGTTACTTAAAGAAATTACGTACATTATATAAACGATTAAAGCGTACCGATGAATGGGATGCTTTCATTATTCACATCGCAAACTTACATTCACGTCTGCGTGCACTACAAGAGGAATTACGGAAAGGAAAATTAATCGATGATCAATCAAACTGAAGTAACAATTAGGCTCCAGCACGTTAGTCACGGTTGGTTCCTTTGGGGAGAAGATGATAGCGGTACTCCATTATCCGTAACAAGTTGGAAACGAAATGCATTTACATGGCACTCCACTTCCTTCTACGGCACGTTTCTAAAAGAAGCAAGCTTTGAAGGAAGACAAGGTGTTATGCTAACAAACGCACAAGCATTTGAATACATCGCGAATAAACCGATGAACTCCTTTGCCCGTATTCAAATGAACGGCCCTATTACAGCACTTACGGAAGATGCGAACGAATTGTGGGATGCCTTCACAAGCGGTAGCTTCGTACCTGATATGGAGCGCTGGCCTAAACAACCATCTTGGAAAGTTCAAAATACTCCAATCGAAGATGAAACATTGGCATCTCTTTTCTCGGCTGCAGTAAATGAAAGCATATTACAAGATAACCGTTCAAATGACGGATGGGAAGATGCAAAGAGACTTTATGAACATTACGACTTTACGAAAAGACAATTAGACGCAGCACTACATGAAGAAGATTGGCTTCGAAAAATTGGTTACATTGAAGATGACCTTCCCTTTACAATCGGACTACGACTACAAGAGCCGCAAGAAGAATTTGAAATGTGGAAGCTTGAAACAATTGTTACACCAAAGCGCGGGGCACATCGCATATATGTATATGAAAGTATCGATTCTTTACCAAAACGATGGCACGATTATGAAGAACGTATTCTTGAAACACAAGAAAGCTTCAGTAAGCTCGTACCGTGGTTAAAAGAAGGGGATACATTCCGAAGTGAACTCTTTGAAACAGAAGCGTGGAACTTCTTAACAGAAGCAAGTAACGAATTACTCGCCGCAGGTATTACAATCTTATTACCATCGTGGTGGCAAAATTTAAAAGCGACAAAACCAAAATTACGTGTGCAACTGAAGCAAAATGCTACGCAAACGCAATCTTTCTTCGGCATGAATACACTCGTTAATTTTGACTGGCGCATTTCAACGAACGGCATTGATTTATCAGAAAGCGAATTTTTTGAACTCGTTGAACAAAACAAACGGTTATTCAATATAAATGGCCAATGGATGCGACTAGATCCAGCTTTTATTGAAGAAGTACGAAAGCTCATGAATCGTGCTGATAAGTATGGACTTGAAATGAAAGATGTCCTTCAGCAACATTTATCAAACACCGCTGAAACAGAAATTGTAGAAGAGGATAGTCCATTTAACGATATTGAAATTGAACTAGATGGATATTATGAAGAGCTATTCCAAAAACTATTGCACATTGGAGATATTCCGAAAGTAGATGTCCCTTCTTCACTAAACGCTACACTCCGCCCGTATCAACAACATGGCATTGAGTGGTTATTATATTTAAGAAAGCTTGGATTCGGCGCATTGTTAGCTGACGACATGGGGCTTGGAAAGAGTATTCAAACGATCACTTACTTACTATATATAAAAGAAAACAATCTCCAAACAGGTCCTGCTTTAATCGTGGCTCCGACATCTGTTCTTGGAAATTGGCAAAAAGAATTTGAGCGTTTCGCACCAAATTTACGTGTTCAGTTACATTATGGAAGTA
The DNA here is from genome assembly GCF_045277205.1 of Bacillus sp. A01H. Classification (NCBI taxonomy): domain Bacteria; kingdom Bacillati; phylum Bacillota; class Bacilli; order Caryophanales; family Bacillaceae; genus Bacillus; species Bacillus sp. A01H. Next base: position 5,293,925 of record NZ_CP117702.1, read on the forward strand.
ACCGAGCTAAAGGGGAATCCTTTAAAGATTTCCTTCAATCAGCAGATGTTGTATTAACGTCTTATGCATTAGCTCAGCTTGATGAGGAAGAACTTAGTATGTTATGCTGGGATGCTGTTATTTTGGATGAAGCACAAAATATTAAAAACCCACACACGAAACAGTCTAAAGCAGTGCGAAACTTACAAGCAAATCACAAAATCGCATTAACTGGAACACCGATGGAAAACCGCCTTGCCGAGCTTTGGTCTATTTTCGACTTCATTAATCATGGATACCTTGGCAGCTTAGGACAATTCCAGCGCCGCTTCGTCTCACCAATTGAAAAGGACCGTGACGAAGGAAAAATCCAACAAGTTCAACGTTTTATCTCGCCGTTTTTACTGCGTCGTACGAAGAAAGATCAAACAGTCGCATTAAACTTACCAGATAAACAAGAACAGAAAGCTTACTGTCCACTAACTGGTGAACAAGCTTCCTTATATGAACAACTTGTTCAAGATACATTGCAAAATGTAGAAGGATTAAGCGGAATTGAACGACGCGGATTTATATTACTCATGCTGAACAAACTTAAACAAATTTGTAATCACCCTGCTCTTTATTTAAAAGAAACAGAACCGAAAGACATTATCGAACGTTCCATGAAAACGAGCACGCTCATGGAACTCATTGAAAATATAAAAGATCAAAATGAAAGTTGTTTAATCTTCACGCAATACATCGGTATGGGGAACATGCTAAAAGATGTGTTAGAAAAACATTTCGGTCAGCGCGTCCTCTTCTTAAACGGTAGTGTACCGAAGAAAGAACGTGACAAAATGATCGAACAGTTCCAAAACGGAACGTATGACATCTTCATTTTATCGTTAAAAGCAGGTGGTACAGGATTAAACTTAACAGCTGCCAACCATGTCATTCACTACGATCGTTGGTGGAATCCAGCGGTAGAAAATCAAGCAACAGACCGTGCATATCGTATTGGTCAAAAGCGTTTCGTTCACGTTCATAAACTGATTACAACGGGGACACTTGAAGAGAAAATCGATGAAATGTTAGAAAGAAAACAGTCATTAAACAACGCCGTCATTACAAGCGATAGTTGGATGACAGAACTATCTACAGATGAGCTAAAAGAATTACTTGGTGTATAAACAAAAGGAGCTAATCTTTTCGAGATTAGCTCCTTTTTCTATTCCAAAACCAATTACTTATTATAATACCTGTTAATCCGCCGCACGTATCCAGTAATGAATCTTGCCACATCGGTGTACGATCGCCCGTAAACCATTGATGAATTTCATCAAATGTTGCATATCCCGCAACGAAAAGGAGAGCGTATATAAAACACCTTTTTCTCGAACAACCTGATCGATGAAAAGCGTAATACGTCAATGAACCGAGCATAAAGAACACCATAAAATGAGCACCTTTACGAAGGAAAAACTCAATAAATCCACCTACACCTTTATTTGCAATACTAACAGGTGTACCACCGCCGTAATCGATAGATACCCATGAAAAATGCTCTTTCACAAACTCCACATTTACATATTGTTCAATATCCGAACGCATATCCTGCTTTTTATACGGTTGTGCCGAGGAATAGAAAATCAGCCCCATCCATAGTAAAACAGGAATCCAAAATAACCATTTACGATTCATTCTTCCGAAACCCCTCTCTTATTCTTTTAAGAGTACCAAAAAAAAGAATAAATTTCACGCCAAAACATGACATTTGCATCCTATTTATATAGTGAAAGGGGGTGATAAACATGGCAGTCGAAACAATCGTAATGGATTTAACTTTACGTCTCGTCTTAAACAATGGATTAGATAAGAATGGAAAAACAGTTTTTAAGAACAAACAATTTAAGCGCGTAAAAACAAACGCAAACTTAGAGAAAGTACAAACCGTAGCTCGTGCTCTAGCTTCTCTACAAGCATCACCACTTCACGCTGTACAACTTGTTAGCACATCAGATCTTTCTAACCTTTAAGGTGGCAATGTAATCAGTGGGGATGTCCCCACTGATTACAAGATAAATAAAAAGGAGGAATCAACGTATGCAAGTACTAGAATTAATTTTCGCGAAAGAAGATGGAAAAACAGTTGTCTTTTCTATCGAGAAGCCGATCACACCTATTGATGCACAAGTCGTAAATCAAGTAATGGATACGATCCTTGCCTCGTCTGTATTTTCATCAATTAATGAAAATACCCGAAAAAAAGGAGCTCGTCTCGTGGAAAGGACTGTATCTGAAGTTCCTATTACCTTATAGACAAAAAGACGAATCTGCATCATTTTGCAGATTCGTCTTTTTTCTTCGGCATTTCAATTGGAATAAAGATTTTTGAAAAACCGACGCATACATATTTATAATGTTCTCCGCCGATATCAAATTCCGTCTTATATGTTGAGAAGAATATATAATCATCTCGCTTCGTATAATGATCGATTAATAATCCAACTTGTGGCTCAACATATTTTTTCGCCAACTTCTTACCAGCCGATGCTAAATCGCCAAGGAGACCCTCTTCATTTTCCTTTTGAACTTCATCTAGCTTCTTACTTACATCATTACGTTTCATAAACTGCTTTGCTGCCCAATCTGTATATTCACCTTTACTCGGATTACTATTTGCTAAATATACTAGAAGAACAACAACTAGAGCCATAATAATATACCTTTTCTTCATACTATCTCACCGCCTACTCTTTTCTATTTTCATATATATGTACAAGCGATGCAAATTAGAAAGACTATCATCTATTGATTGTAAACGAATAACCAAAGTTTACAATACGAAACAGAATATTAACAATCAATTTACTTAATTAGTATATAATTATATCTAGAATTATCACTATTTATAAAGGGGGAGTCAAATTTATGAATGACGAAAATGCTATTATTATTTCTAATTCAACAATGATGTTAGAACCTTGCAAGCACCCTTCTTATTACACAAAAGTGATCGACAGTAGTGGGAACCATCTTTACTCCTGTCAAACCGCTCTCCAGCTCATAAAAAAATCTTGTTTAACCAATGTTCACTCTACTTATCAAGGCAGACGGAAAGCAGTTCAAACAAACTTTCATTTCAAACAAAATGTCCCGATTCCAATTAATCATCGAGAATATATTTGTGCTTTCCCAACAGAGTCTCCTTCTTCTCCAAACTGTATATGGCTGTTTTATAACCATATAGATGACATAGAGTTTTTCAAAAAAAGTAAAAAAGCTACCATTCATTTTTCAAATGGCACAACTACAACTATACATATCAGTCCCCATAAGTTAAAACAACAATTATTAAAAGCTGGATATGTATTATCACGTATGAACATGCAAGATTCACTACAATTCAAAAACCTCTTATTACATTTACTACCTTAACAAAATAAGTAGAATGGAAAGCAATATCTCTTGCCTTCCATTCTTATGATACTATTTATCCTCTTAAGCTATTTCGCATTTTCTCAAGCGCCTGCCGATATATCCACCTCACTTGATAATAGGTCATCTCTGTCTCTAAAGCGATTTCCCCCATCGTCTTTCCTACAAAAAAACGTTCAAAAATAATATACTTCTCCTTCTCATCTAATACACTCATAAAATCCTTCACTTTCATTTCAATATCTTCAAAACGAAAGATATCCTCATACTCTCCTACACATACACACTTTTCTTGCACTGTGAATTCTTTTTTCAACCTCTCTAATATATAACCACGTACCGTTACAACTGCATATGCAGGAAAGCTCCCTTTCTCCGCATCAAACTTTTCATACGCATGCCAAAGACCGATTAACCCACATTGATAATACTCTTCATAATCTTGATAAATCCCTAACTTCTTTATTTGATTCACAATCATACCTTCATACAACACAACTGCCTCTTTAAAAGTCGCTGGTTTCACACGGTACCCGTTTCTAAAAGGTATACCTTTCTCGTATTCCGCGGTACCTTCACAATATAAAAATAAAGAAAGGATTTCACTGTGGGTAATTTTAAATACTATCACCGAAATTTGAAATTACATGAAGTAGAATTTGAAATTCTGTTAGTGGTATTTGAAATAGGGGTAAAAATAAAAAAGGTGACTCCGAAGAGCCACCTTTTTTATTTTATTTCCTTATTGGAACATACCTTGTAAAGCTCCCATTCCAAGAGTTAAGACAAAGAAAACAATAGTAATAATTGTTGCCTGTTTTTTAGTTAAGCCTGCTGTAATTTGAAGACCTAGCCATGTAACCACATATCCCCAAATCGTAAACACTTCAAATTTACTTACAATACCTTTTACAACACCACTACTCGAGGCGAAAATTGGTCCTAGGCCAGTGTACATTTCTTGACCCGATCCACCTAAAATATAGGCTAAAATTATATTTATTAATACACCAATTAATGAAATAACACTTGAATATACAGTAATCGCCAATAATTTTTTATAAGAAGTATCATTGCTCATAAACACCATTAATACTTTATACACTACAGCACTTATTAAGAAACTAAATCCCATACCAAGAGCACCTACACCGAATCCCATACCATATGTCATTCCAGCTGAAACAGTAACACCTAGTTCCTTATTAAGCTTAATAGCTTCAGGTGTTAGAGAATATACATAAGCAGCAAATCCCCCAACAAGTCCACCTAATAAAACAAGTATCCAAAATGCACCCCAAACTGCATTACTAGTCTTCATTCTCTCAAACTGTTCACCTGGAGAAGTAATCATTCCAAATAATGATGGCTTTTTTGAACCTGCATCTTGCGTATTAATATTCGTTTCCATTATAACGCCTCCTTATTTATACTGGCATATTTGGTAAAAATGCCGCAATTAACATAACAATTGCTGCTAAGAATAATGCTTTAATGATAAATAAAACGATAATCGGAATAGCTGCTTTTACTTTACTTACTCCCGCTGTAATTTGTAGTCCTAACCAAATTAAGACGATATTCCACAAATAAAACACTTCAATTGTATTACCGATTCCATAAGCGAGTGAACCTTGCTCAAATAGTGGTCCTAAACTTGTATATGCACTTGGTGCTTCACCTAAAATTAAAGCTATAATTCCATTAATAAATCCACCAATAATAACAACAATGTTCGCATATACAATAATCGTTACTAGTTTTTTATAAGAGGTATCATTCCCATAGAACATCATAAATATTTTATAAATAGCTGCAACAATGAACGTTACCAGCATACCACCTATAGTACCCGACACAAGACTGGAAATAACGTCGGATGTCAGTGAACTCTGTCCCGCAAATTCACCTAGTTCTTTTTTCACTCTCACCATCTCAGGTGACGTATTCGTAACGTACGTAGTAAAAGCACTTAAAAGCCCTTGTAATAACGCCATTAAGAAGAACATACCCCAAACTTTCTCGCTCGTCTGCATTCTCTCAAACTGTAAACCAGGGGAAGTAATCATTCCAAACAATGATGGCTTCTCGCCGCCTGCTTTTTGTATATTCACATTTGCCTCCATTATAACGCCTCCTTCCATTTATATAACCCGTTCTAACGGGCGGTTCACTTCCTCATATAGAGGCTACGAACCGCCCACTAGAACGGTAGTGTGTAGTTCTACTACACGATTACTTACTCATAACGAAGTGCTTCAATTGGATCTAATTTCGCAGCTTTGTTTGCTGGAATTAATCCAAAGATAATACCGAGTGTCATAGAGAACAGTACGCCTCCAACGACAACTTCCCATGAAACGAGTGGTGGCCATTTTGCGAACGTGGAAACGATATATGCTCCGCCATATCCAAGACCAATTCCGATCAAACCACCTAGAAGTGTTAACATAACTGCTTCAATTAAAAACTGTAATAAAATTTTACTACGCGTTGCCCCCAGTGCTTTACGTATCCCAATTTCGCGCGTACGCTCCGTTACAGATACGAGCATAATGTTCATAACGCCAATACCACCAACGACTAATGAAATACCCGCGATACCACCGATAATCATCGTCATAATATTAGTTACCTTAGAAACATTTTCTTGGAATTCTTTTAAGTTTACCAGTTCATATTTACCTGGAATTTCACTTGGCTTACGACTATTTAATACATCAACAGCCTGTTTCCCAGCTGCTTCTAAATCGTCTACATTTTTAGCTTGAATTGCGATGTTTTGAATCTCATCTGTTCCGTATAAAACAGGCCATAACGTAAGAGGGATTAGCGCTTCTTCCATTTCAAATCCCATAAACTCATTATCAGAGGTATACACACCAACAATTTGCATTGGCTGCCCCTTCATCTCAATAATTTGTCCAACTGGGTTTACGTCCTTAAATAACGTTTCTTCTGTTTTTGTGCTAATCATCACAACGTTATTTGCATGAGTAATATCTGATTCACTTAAAGTACGTCCCTTTACGACCTTTACTTTATTAACTGCAAAATATTCATTATCAAGACCAATAACATTCAGATTTGCCTTTTTATCATTTACATCAAGCACCTCTGAATTCCGGTTTGTCGTAATAACGTGTGAAACATCTTTCACTTGTTTTACTTCCAAAATATCCTCTTCCGTTAACTTTGGCATTTCAAATCCACCCATAGCAAACTCATCATTAATATCTGGTTGAAATTGAATTGGCATAAGATTATTACCACCAGAACCTGCGAATTTCGACTTCAGCATTGCTTCCCCGCCTTGCCCAATTGCAACGACAGTAATAATAGAACCAACGCCGATAATAATACCTAGCATCGTAAGGGCTGAACGCAGTTTATGAGCTAAAATAGAAGAGAGGGCAATTTTTATACTATCTAGTAAACTCATACCGCACACCTTCTATCTTCTGTAATTTTCCCATCTCGCAGTACAATGCGTCGGGAAGAATACGCTGCTACTTCCTCTTCATGCGTAACCATAACAATTGTTGTACCTTCCGCATTAAGCTTCGTGAAAATATCCATAACTTGCTCACCAGACTTCGTATCAAGTGCACCAGTCGGCTCATCGGCCATAATGAACGTTGGATTATTCGCGATCGCTCTTGCAATTGCGACACGCTGCTTCTGTCCACCTGACAATTCGTTCGGTAAATGATGCACGCGGTCCGCTAATCCAACTTTACCAAGCGCCTCTAAAGCACGCTGGCGACGTTCTGCTTTCTTTATGCCACCATATACGAGCGGAAGCTCAACATTTTCGACTGCTGAAAGACGCGGCAGCAAATTAAAGTGCTGAAACACAAAACCGATATATTCATTACGAATTAAAGCAAGCTTTGACTCGTCTGCTGTTAAGATATTCACATCATTGAGCATATATTCGCCTTCTGTTGGACGATCTAAACAGCCGATAATATTCATAAGCGTTGACTTACCAGAACCAGACGGTCCCATAATCGAAACGAACTCCCCGCCTTGAATTGTTAAACTAATACCATGCAAAATCGGCACTGCCAATTTTCCTTGATAATACGTTTTAGCAATATTATTTAACGTAATCATTTCTCTTTCACTTCCATTCCGTCATACACATCGTCGGAAGGATTTTTAACCACCTTTTGCCCCACTGTTACGCCTTCAGTAATCTCTGTCCAGTCTCCATCAGTAGAACCTTTTTTCACATTCTGTTTGCGAAGCTTCCCTTTATCCTCAACATAAACAAATGCATCATCGTCTTTTTCTACGATGCTCTTAGTCGGAACAGCAACCATCTTCTTATTCTCTAAATTTACTTGCAGAGAAACGTGATAACCTGGAGATAAACCATCTTGACTATCAAGACTTGCTTTATATGTATATTGAGACATATTTTGAGTCGCTTCACCCATACCGCCAGCTTGCGCCATCTCTGCACTCGTTGGGAATTCACTTACCTCTGTAATTTTACCTGTCCACTTCTTCTTATTATTTGCTTTCGCAGTTACAGTAAATGTTTGATCCTTTTGAATTTGTGATTTTTGAAGCTCCGTTAACGTACCTTGAATTTGGAATGGATCTTTAGAAGCCACTTGTAAAAATGCTTTCCCTTGACCACCTAACGCTTGAGATGAACTTTGCGCCGCATCTTTATCTAACTTTTGAACGACACCAGCAAAATTACTATAAATCGTAAGCTCTTTTTGCTTTTTACTTAATTCTTCTTTCTGCAACTTCCCTTTTTCTTTCTCAAGATCAGTTGTCTTTTGTGCTATCTCTAACTCACTTACTTGCTCTTCCATAGGATCTGTTACTTCTTTCCCAGCTCCGCTATCTTTCGCTTTCTTAATTTCTTTCTTCAGCGAATCAATTTTCTTCTTCCCTTGATCATAACGCATATCTGCCATCTTCTGATCAAGCTCAGCTTGCTTCATTTGAAGATTAATCTCTTCATTATCATAAGAGAATAACTTCGCACCTTTCTCAACCTCTTGTCCTTCTTTTACCTCAATATCTTTCACTTTTCCTTTGGCCGGATCCGCATAAAAACTTTCAATATTCCCAGGTTTCACCTGACCAGAAATTAACTTCGTATTATTCAGCTTACGCTCCGTTACCTTCTCGAAACTTACAGCATCAGCAGATGTTGATGCCCCCTTCTTCTTCCCTTGCATTACAAAAATATTAACTGCTGCTACAATAACAATTAGTGCAATAACCCCGATAATAATCCATTTCTTCTTCTTGTTTGGAGTACGAACCGTATTTGGTACCATATTCTCTCTCCTTTTTATAACTTAATAGTTTAATATAAAATTGTATAAAACTTTCTGAAAATGAATTACATATTATTACATTCTTTTTACAAAGTTTTACACATCCATTTATATTGTAACAAAAATTCCAATGATTAGAAATATGACATTATGTCTTTTAAGATAGATTTAAGGAAAGATTATCTTAATATAAGAAAAGCTATCCAAAATAATAATTGGATAGCTTTTCAAACAAAATATTACGCTGCTTTAGGCGCTTTGCTTTCATGTCCACGTTGAACAATGAACAAGAAGATTGTTGATAAAATAGCACCTGTTAATAGTAAGATGAAGCAACCATCCCAGCCAGAACGATCAACAATAACACCGATTGCTGCGTTTGCTACAAGACTTCCGCCTACGTAACCGAACAGACCACACATACCAACTGTCGTACCTACTGCAAATTTCGGTACTAATTCCATCGCACTTAAACCGATTAAGAATTGTGGTACATAAATTAAACAACCGATAATAGAAACTGCAATACTTACAACAAGTATGCTAGTTGCTTGCCAATATACAAACGTACCAATAACAACTCCGACCATACTAATGATACATAATGGCATACGTTTTCCTTTAAATAATTTATCACTTAAAAGACCAACGATTAATGAACTTGGAATTGCCATACCTTCAAAGATTGCATACGCCGCATGTGCTTCATTTTTTGAGAAACCTTTAACTGTCGTTAAATAAAGTGGAACCCAGTTAATAACGCCGAAACGAATTAAATAAACGAATGCATTTGCAATACATAAGAACCATACAAATTTATTTTTCACTACATACTTCATTAAAATTTCTTTTGGTGACATCTTGTTAGCATGATCTGCTTTTTCAAGATTTTCATAGTCATTACGATACTCATCAATTGGAGGAAGACCTTCTGATTCCGGTGTATCCTTCGCATTAATCCAAACAAGAACTGCAATTACCATTGCGATAATCGCTGGGAAAATAAACACGCCGCCTTGCCAATGGTTTTCACCAAAAATACCTACACCAATTCCGACAAGTGGTGGCACAAGCATTCCACCAACGTTATGTGAAATATTCCAAAGACCTGTTTTCGTACCACGTTCTTTCTTCGAGAACCATTTCGTCATAACGATACTACAAGGAGGTGCACCCATACCTTGTACAATACCATTCACAACAAGTAATGTAACGATCATCCCAAATGAAGATGCAAAACCGAAACAAATATTTACAAGCCCTGATAAGAATAAACCGACTGCGATAAAGCGCTGGGCGAAAGCTTTATCTGATAAATTCCCCATAAAGAACTTACTAAATCCATAAACAATTGCCATTACTGAACCTAGTAGACCAATTTGAGCTGTACTAAAACCATATTCTTGTACTAAATACGTACTTGATAACGTAAAGTTACTACGAACTAAATAATAAGCAGCATATCCAACTGAAATTCCGATTAACACACGAATACGTAGTAATCGATATACACGGTCGATCATATCCGCAGGCAATCTTTCAATTGCAGGTGCTGGCTTGAGCCATTTAAACATATTCTTTCGTCTCCTTTTCTCACTTCTGAGAGAGACGTTGTCTATTCCATATCTCGATTATTCCGCTATTTGATATATGTTGGTTCGTTCTTCTAACCGGCTGTCCTTCTATTTCTTTCTCGTTCTTCGTAAACATCGTTGGTACGCCAAACGAAACCTTTTCTAAAATGTGACCCGCTTCTTCTGATAAACAATAATCAATAAATAAATCCGCAATAATACCATTCGGTGCACGCTTTAGTTTCGAAATCGCATTAACAGATAGCCCTGTTTGCTCAGGTACGATACTTACAACTGGAAAGCCTTGTTTTTGAAGCATTCTCTGATCTCCCATGAAATTGATGCCTATCATATACTCACCACTCGCAACAAGCTCTACTGGCATGTAACCATTTACCGTTACTTCACCAACTTGCCCTGCAAAACTCTTAACATATTCTTTCGCTTCCTCTTCATCTACAGTATCAATAAGTGATTGAAAAAACGTATATGCTGTTCCTGAAACATTTGGATCTGGCATAACAATCTTTCCCTTATATACTGGATTTAATAAATCTTGCCACCTTGATGGATAAGGAAGTCCAAGCGGTGCTAATTCTTCGTTCCACCGCTCTTTATTAATCGCAATTGCCAGCTTCTCTACTTCATAACCGTACCAATAGCCGTCTTTATCTTTAACAGTTTTTGAAATACGGTTCGCATGCTGAGTCGTAACAGGAATAGATAGATTTTTTTGCTTCATCATTTGATGCGCGTCTACCGTACCGCCAATAATAATATCCGCTTTCGGATTTCCAGCTTCCTCTTCTACCCTCCGAAGAAGCTCTTCTGTCGAAAGACGAATAAATTCATACGTACAGCCGCGTGGTTTACAAAATGATGAAAGCAACGCTTCCCCAACTTCCTCGCGAGCCGCTACATACGCAACAAGATGACGATCATTCAAAATAGGGAGACCACTTTTATTATATTTAATAGAGGTCGTATCTCGAGAGCAACTAGACATCGCTCCTCCAATTACTAGCAAAAAGAAGAAAAAGGCTATCTTTCTCATGACACATTCTCCTTTACAAATACATTTGCGAGGGAGCTTTTCATATACATGACATTCCCATTATTATCACCGAGATATTGCACAACAAAATACGATGGATACACAGAAATAGTAAGAATGTCTTCACGCTCATTCTTTATACGCTTACCAGTTTTATAAGCGGTAACATAAGCGATCGGTTCATTCTGTGATTGTAATAACTTCTGAATTTCTCCGTAATCTGTAATTTGCTTTGCATACCGAATCGAATCAAGTATGTGCGTAACATTCACCGCACGTTCTACATCACCTTGGCGTACTATGACATCTTGTGCTGACGCAAAAAAATCATGAATACGTTCCGGTGTGTAATACAGGCTTAACAAATACGTTTGCAATGCTGAAATCATTGGATCCGTACCATTCTTTCCGTACATATCAGCCCCGTACTGGAACAAGTCACCTACTGCAAAAGTACGCTTCTGACCATTCAAGTACGTTACTTCTCCAGTAAATACTTGTTCTTGATTCTTAGCTTCACTCGGATTGATTTGAATTCGGTCAAAAAATGAAACAATCGTATGCAAACGAACTTCATCCGTTATAACAATTTCTCCCCACTTTTCATGCCTAACCTTCATTTCAGTAGGCAGGGATTCATTCACTCTTTGTAAAACAGCTTGTTTGTCATTCACAATTGTGATCCGATTATATATTTGCTTCTCCATCACATAAAACAAAATAAGAGAAACAATGATACAAAAGACAAACATAAGAATTTGAAATGATAGCCTTTTCATTTCTGCCTACCTCCAAGATAAAAAAACGTTGTTTCGAAAATATCGCATAATTGTTTCATAAATGTATCATTTAACCGCTTTCAAGTTTTTTATGTCTTCCATCCGTCTCGGAAGTAAGAATGTAATAAATATGGTAGTACCAACCTCTTCACTACTCTCAATCCGCATACTTCCGCCCTGCTTATTCATAATCTCCTGACAAATATACAAACCATACCCATTCCCGTAACTTGAAGAAAGTACCTTCCCTTCTGGCGATTCATTCCACTCTGCCAGCACCCCTTCATCGATACCAATGCCATCATCATGAACAAACACCTTCGCCTCACGCTCATTTACAATGACATTCATACGAATTTGCGTAGCATCGCTATATTTTATCGCATTATCAAGCACATTTAAGAAAATCTGTTTCGTCTTATCGAAATCGGCAACAACATATACATCTGTTAACTCATTAATAACTTCAATCTCAAACTTCTGCAGACGAGGTTTCACGATTGAAACTGCTTCTTCGGCTAATTCCTTTATATTCACAACTGTAGGTGATATTTCAAACGTACTCGTCCCGTACTTTGAAGACTTAAGTAATTCCTCTACAAGTGATAATAAACGCTCACTTTCTACAGCTACATAACGCAAGCTCTCCTGTACATCTTCCTTCGCCTTTAACTTCGGAATTAAATCCACATAGCCAATAATCGCCGTTAGCGGTGTTTTTAGCTCATGCGTAATACGGTCTAAGAAATCTTTCTGCTTCTCTTTCTCTTCCTTCAATTGCTTAATATGTAGTTCAATCCCATCAGCCATCGCATTAAAAGACGCTGAAAGCTGCGCAATTTCCACATATTCATTTAGCTCAATCTTACTTTTATAATCACCATTCGCAAGCCGGTGCGCCATTTGTCTTAACTGATCAATCGGCTTATGAAGAGACTTCGCCAAACGAATTGCAAAGAAAATACCTGCAGCTACAAGACAAAGAGACGTCATTAAAAACGTCCAACCAACATTTGTTAAAACTTCCTTCTCACCCGTTAACTCATTTATAAAACGAACACTTCCAATGACATCGTTTCCATAATACACTGGACTTGAAAACAAAAGAATTGGAGCCGGGTCTCCCTCTTCAAACACATACGATTTCTTTCCCTTCAAGGAACTCTCAATATCAATATTCCGATGAAGAAGCGCTCCCTTTTGCGTATCCGCCACAACATCTCCATTCTTCCCAATCATCTGTACACGGACATCCATGCGCTTCGCTAAATACGAAGCAATTAAAAGTGAATTTGGACCGAGCGTCTCGACCTCTGCTTCCTTCTCTAAATAATTCATCGTATAAATTTGTGCTTCTACACTTAACTTTTCTAAAGAATTTGCCGCATTATGATACATATTCTTTTCTAACGTAATATAAACAACTGCGTACAAAAGGACAAAAATCGGGATTAACAGTCCAACGATTCCAAACACCATATTTCTTTTTAAAGACATACCATCACCACTTAACAATCCAGTTTATAGCCAACGCCATAAATCGTCTTAATATATTCCCCGCTCTTCCCGAGCTTCTTCCGCAGTCTTTGCACCATAATATCAACCGCTCTCGTATTTCCGATATACTCAAATCCCCATACTTTCTCAAGTAACTCATCTCTCATAAATACACGCTGCGGATTGGAAACAAACAACTGACATAAATTAAACTCTCTGTACGTTAACTGAACCTCTTGTCCACTCACATGCACTTTTCTTTCCTTAGGACAAATCGTTATCTCTCCCGCCCCGATTACTTCATGGCTTACCGTTACCTCTTTCTTCTTCACGCGGCGCGTCATATTCTTAACCCGAAGAATAAGCTCCGCATAATTAAACGGCTTCGTCACATAATCATCTGCACCAAGCTGCAAGCCAAGCAATTTATCATTCATCTGACTCTTCGCAGTTAACATGAGCACTGGAATATCCCGATCCTTCTCCCGGAACAAACGAAGTAACTCATACCCATCTGTATCCGGAAGCATAACATCCAAAATCAAAACATCCGGCCCTTCCCTCCATCTCTCTAAAGCTTCTCTCCCGTCAACCGCCGTAAGAACTTCATATCCTTCCATCTCAAGCTGCATCCGAATCAAATTACGAATACTCGACTCATCATCCACTACAAGTATTTTCATTGTTCTCCTCCTTCCAACCTGTATTATAGTACAGTTTAGTATAGCAAAAATCTTATAAAAAAAGAGAGGGTATTGTCGAACATATGTTGAACGACAATACCCTCTCCTTCACTTATTAGTCTTACTTATCATAACCATTAGGTTTCTTCTGATGCCAATTCCAAGCATGCTCAATGATTGTCTTCACATTTACATACTGAGGATCCCAACCTAACTTCTCTTTCGCTTTCTGAGAAGAAGCAACTAAACGTGCTGGATCTCCCGCACGACGTGGTGCTACCTCAGCAGGAATTTCATGATTTGTAACTTCACGAACTGCATCAACGATTTCTTTTACGCTGAAACCATTACCATTTCCTAAGTTATAGAAATCACTCTCTCCGCCGTTCTGCAAGTCTTTAAGACCTAAGAAGTGAGCTGCTACTAAATCTTCAACATGAATATAATCACGGATACAAGTACCGTCTGGTGTATTATAGTCATCACCAAACATCATAATCTTCTCACGTTGACCTAACGCCACTTGCAATACAAGAGGAATTAAATGCGTCTCTGGACGGTGATCTTCCCCAATAATACCATTTGGAGTTGCACCAGCCACGTTAAAGTATCTGAAAATCTTATAACGTAAATTAGAAGCTTGGCTATACCAATGAAGCATCTTCTCGATTGCTAACTTCGTCTCCCCATACGTATTCGTTGGATTTGTCATCGTTTCCTCAGTAATAAGGTCTACATCTACCTCACCATACGTCGCCGCAGTAGAAGAGAAAATAAACTTATCTACCTTAAACTCATCCATTACCTCTAATAAACAAAGTGCACCATACACATTGTTATTATAATATTGAAGAGGCTTCTCCATACTAACTCCAACTAAAGAATCAGCTGCGAAATGCATAACCGCCTCAATATTTTCTTTTGTAAACACATCTCTTAAAAATGCTTTATCACGAAGGTCGCCATTATAAAACTTCGCACCTTCCGTAATTGCATCCTCATGACCCGTTTGTAAGTTATCTACTACTACTACAGATAAACCTTCGTCTACTAATTTTTTCACAGCGTGAGAACCGATGTAGCCGGCTCCGCCGCAGATTAGGATTGAACTCATTGTATACCCACTTTCTACATAGCTAAATTTTCAGGCTTAGAACTATTTAATTTATAATATATTATACCATAGACATCTATCCCAATTACCTATAGTGTGTACACTAAAGCCTTAATGCTATTTTGTGATATACCCATCTTTATTATTTGATTGCCACTTCCAAGAATCTGCACACATTTCTTCTAATCCTCGTTTTGCTTCCCATCCTAGTTCCCTTTTTGCTTTTGATGCATCTGCAAAACATATTGCCACATCGCCAGGACGACGATCTATAATTTCATAAGGGACTTTCTTATCTGAAACCCTTTCAAAAGCTTCAACCATTTCTAGCACACTATACCCCGTACCTGTGCCCAAATTATAGGCGTCTACTCCTGTTGTATTCAGTACCTTCTCTAGCGCTTTTACATGACCATTGGCTAAGTCTACAACATGTATGTAATCACGGACGCCTGTTCCATCTTTTGTTGGATAGTCGTTTCCAAATACACTTAATTCTTTTAACTTACCTACCGCTACTTGTGTTACATATGGCATTAAATTATTCGGAATTCCATTTGGGTCTTCTCCAATTCGTCCACTTTCATGTGCACCAAATGGATTGAAATAACGGAGTAACGCAATACTCCATTCCTCGTCAGCAAATGCTATATCACGCATCATTTGTTCAATCATTAATTTTGTTTGACCATATGGATTTGTTGCACTTAATGGAAATCCTTCCGTAATTGGTGATGTTTCTGGAATACCATATACCGTTGCAGATGAACTAAAAATCATCTTCTTCACATTATGCTTTTGCATCACTTCACATAATACTAATGTGCTAATAATGTTATTATGATAATACATTAATGGCTTTGCTACCGATTCACCTACAGCTTTTAAACCTGCAAAGTGAATGACAGCTTCAATTGTATTTTCCTCAAAAATTTTATTCAGTGCCTCGTAATTCACAAGATCCTCTTTATAAAACTTAAATTGTTTTCCTGTTAACTCTTTCACTCGATTGATAGACTCTATTGAGCTATTTGACAAATTATCTACTACAATAATTTCATAATCATTATTCAATAATTCTACGCATGTATGACTACCAATATATCCTGCTCCACCTGTTACAAGTATTGCCATAAATATACCTCCAGTACTATTGAATGTTAATAAAAAAGGAAATCATTTATCTTTTATAAAACAAATGATTTCCTTCCTACAGATTTTATTTAGCTATAAAATAATCCGTTACATATTGCGCCCACACTTCATGCCCTTTAGCACTTGGGAAACCAAACTCTTCTGTTAAGTACGGCAGGATAGCCTTCGTTGATGCATCAGGCCATGCTCCCCAATGATCCACATATGTATAACCATTTTGCGTCGCAAATTGCTTTAACGCCTCAATTGCTTTTGGATAATTCTTCGCACCATACACTGGATTTGATGGTTGAATCATAATCGTAGCACCTTTTGCACTAGTGGAAAGTGCTTGTACAAACTTCTGTGTACTCGCAACAGAGTTTCCATTACCAGTTTTACCATTGTCAGTAATAAATGGTGGTTCAAATAAAATCACATCTGGCTTTTCTTTCGCAATCTCTTTATCACGTTTATTCGTAATTAACTCGTCTGTACTTTCACCCTTATATTCCTTTACCGTCACATTCCATAAACCTTTACCATAAGAAGCATCTAGGTTAGCCGTTAACTTAGCTGCCCAAGCACCTTTTTCAGATGAAGAAGCTTCATCACCAACAATAACAAGATTTACTGCCTTTTTATCTTCAGCGGCTTTCTTTACCTTCTCTTTCACTTCATCTGGTAAATTCTTCGCATATGCTTCATTAAAAGATGACTTTGCATCTTGTTTCTTCTCTACTTTCTTCGTCCCACTATCTTTCACTTCAGACTTCGCTTTCGTTACTTCACTCGTC
Source organism: Bacillus sp. A01H (assembly GCF_045277205.1). NCBI lineage: Bacteria > Bacillati > Bacillota > Bacilli > Caryophanales > Bacillaceae > Bacillus > Bacillus sp. A01H. The sequence goes on from NZ_CP117702.1 coordinate 5,311,268, forward strand.
TGTCCCGTCGCATTCGCAATCTTCTTATTCCAATATAATTTACCGCTCACAACCGAAGCGACAAACAATACAAAAATAACTAGGACAAGTACTGCTTTCTTATTCATCGATTCACCTCATCTATTATTCTCACAACATATAATACTAATATAAATTCACGCAAAAATAAACCCAACTCCTACCAAAGGAGTTGGGTTATTACATATTACTTAGTCACTTCAAGATGCGCTCTTAACTTATTCGTTAAATCTTGTTTCGCTGCATCTGGAACATAGTAGTACCAAATACCATCAGCGGCTTTGTGACCGTCACCTGGAATTTGAATATCCTCACTATTTTTTAAGCAATCTTTATAGTTTTTTTGCATATCAAACATTTGATCTTGTGTTAAATTTGTTTTCACGTTCTTTTGAATCGCTGTTAACACATCACCATAGCTCGTAAGTGAAGAGAAACTCGCCCCCTTCTTAATAACAGCTTGCATCACTTGACGTTGACGCATTTGACGTCCGAAGTCGCCACGTGGGTCTTCTTTACGCATGCGTGTATACGCTAGAGCTTGGTCACCAGTTAAGTGGATATTTCCCTTTTGGAAGTGTTTCCCTTCTAGAGAGAACTCTAAATCGTTATTAACATCTACACCGCCTACTGCATCGACAATATCCTTAAACCCTTCCATATTCACTTCAATATAGTAGTTAATAGGTACATTTAAGAACTTTTCTACAGTTGCGACAGACATATCTACTCCACCAAATGCATAAGCATGGTTGATTTTATCACTTTTACCTTTTCCAACAATTTCAGTATACGTATCACGAGGAATACTTACAGTTTTCATTGAATTATTTTTAGGATTTAAAGTAATAACCATTAAAGAATCTGAGCGCCCTTTATCTTCACCACGTTCATCCGCTCCTAGTAATAGGATAGATACTGGCTCAGATTTATTAATTTTTGCTTCTTGTTTATTATTTTTATCACGCTCTAAAGGTTTATGAACTTCATTTAATGTATTTGAGACTTTAGAATATACATTATAAGCGTAAACTCCTCCACCTATAACTAATACTCCTATGATTCCTAATATCCAAAATAGGATTTTCTTTTTCATTATTATAGACCTCTTCTTTCCATCACTCTGAATAAATATCCAGATAATAAAAATAACACTTTAGTCTATTATACTAAGGATGCTAGACTATAACCAGCTTATTACATTCTACCTCAAGTATTCTGATGCACCGTTAGAATTTTCTTTTTCAAAATCAGAATCCAGATTATTTCACTTTATAATACTCTACATACCAATTAGCGAATTCTTGTAAACCTTTTTCTATAGAAGTTTCAGGTTTAAAATCTACAGCCTTCTGTAATAAATCTGTAGATGCATAAGTAGCTGGTACATCTCCTGGTTTGATAGGCTCAAATACCTTTTCAAATGCCACTTCTCTTCCTAAAGCTTTACCTAGTACCTTCTCCAATGTTTCGATAAACACCATTAGTTTTTCAGGGTTATTATTTCCAATATTAAATACCTTATGCTCAACATCACCTTTAGGTGGATTACTTAAAAGTCGCTGAATTCCTTCAACGATATCATCGATATAAGTAAAATCACGATACAGGTCGTTTTCAAAATCACCATTATTAAATATTTTAATCGAATCGCCAGCAAAATATTTATCAGTAAAGCCAAAATAAGCCATATCTGGGCGCCCCATTGGACCATACACTGTAAAGAAACGAAGTCCAGTTGCAGGGATTTTGTACAAGTGACTATACGTATGAGCCATTAACTCATTTGATTTCTTAGTAGAAGCATAAAGCGAGACTGGATTGTCTACAAAATCTGTTTCCTCAAAAGGTACCTTTTTATTAGCTCCATAAACAGAACTTGATGATGCGTATACAAGGTGCTCAACAGGGAAATGTCTACATGCTTCAAGAATATTATAAAAACCAATGATATTACTTTGAATGTATACATCTGGATTTTCAATTGAATATCTCACACCAGCTTGCGCAGCCAAATTCACCACAATATTAGGCTTGTACTCTTCAAAGAGCTTAGTAATCATATCCTTATCAGAAATATCACCTTTAATAAAAGTAAATTTTTCATAGGGCTTTAATTGTTCTAAACGAGCATATTTAAGATTTACATCATAATAGTCATTTATATTATCAATACCTATTACTTTGCAACCTTGATCTAATAATTTTTTAGATAAAAAGTATCCTACAAAACCAGCTGCTCCAGTAATAAGATATGTTTTACTATTATCTAGAGGCCTGTAGTTCAATGTTATTCAACTCCTTCATACGATCTCTATTTGTTGATTTTCTACCAATGGAATGATATTCTATGCCCGCTTCTTGCATTGCTTGAACATCATAAATATTTCTTCCATCATAAATTAGTGGTGTTCTCATTAACTTTTTATACATCTCTGGAGTTAGTGCTTTCACTTCTCCCCACTCGGTGAAGATAAAGCAAACATTAGCTCCTTCTAACGCCTGTTCAATGTCTGTAACATATGTGATATTCCCATTTTTATTTCTTCCCTCAGGATATACTTTCGCAAAATTATTTGCACCGACCGGATCAAAAGCATAAATGTCTGCACCTTGCTCTAGTAGTAAAGGAATATTTTCAAGAGAGGCAGCTTCCCTTAAATCGTCTGTACCAGGTTTAAATGTTAAACCTAATACCGCTACTTTAAGACCATTAAAAGTAATTAATCTTTGACTCGCTTTTTTGTACAATAAAGTCTTTTGATCTTTATTCACATCAATTGCAGCCTTTATGGTTCTTAGTTCATAACCATTTTGTCTTGCTAAATACTCTAATGCTTTAGTATCTTTAGGGAAACATGAACCACCAAAACCAATACCTGCATTTAAAAACTTACTTCCAATACGCTCATCGAAACTCATACCTTTTGCAACATCTTGAATATCAGCTCCGACCAACTCACAAAGATTTGCAATATCATTCATATACGAAATTTTAAGAGCTAAGAAATCATTAGAAGCGTACTTAATCATTTCAGCGGATCGTCTATTAACTGAAACAATAGGCAAATGGAATGGCTTATAAAGATTCATTAATACTTCTTCTGCCCATTTGCTCTCAGTACCAATAACAATTCTTTCTGCGTACAACGTGTCATGGACAGCAGAACCCTGAGCTAAAAATTCTGGATTTGATGCTACTTCTACTTTCACATCATTAACTAAAAAGTCTTGAATAAACTGCTCAACTTTATCGTTCGTTCCAATCGGAACAGTTGATTTTACAACAACAAGACAATCTTTTTCTACACTTTCAGCAATTTGCTTCGCAACAGTTGCAATATATGAAAGGTTTGCAGAACCATCTGCTTGTTCGGGAGTTCCTACCCCTATAAAAATTGCATCTGCATCTTTGTATGCTGATTTGTAATCTGTTGTATAATTAATTCTTCCATCAGCATAATTTTTCTGCATAAGTTCTTCTAAATCCGCTTCATAGATTGGGGATACTCCAGATTCCATTAGCTTTACCTTTTCTTCATCAATATCAACGCACGTTACTTGATGTCCCACTTCTGCAAAGCACACTCCTGCTACTAAACCTACATAACCTGTTCCTGCTACTGCTATTTTATACATCATTACACCTTCCTTTTTTCACCATTCGCGCACCTTATACTAGAAAACATATCTAATAAAAAGCACTAAACATACTTATTTAAAAATATGGTACTATATATTTTTACTTTTTTTCTTAAAAAACATCCTTTTAGCAATTAAAATAATTTCTTTCATATCCTTATAATAAAATACTGTGCCTATAAGGAGAGTTATTAGAGTTGCTATTACAGCCACTTCTATCCCATATATAAACCAACTAATATACGAATCTAGGGTAAGAGAGGGCAGAAGTTTAACAACTAAAATTGTTACTACTGAACTCAGTGCATACACCATTATCTTTTTTATAAATATCCAGATACTTCTTTTTAATATATTTTTAGATAGGTATATCGCATATTGAACTGTTCTAAATAACATTGCACATAAAGTTCCTATTGCAACCCCTATAATACCAAAGAAGTTAACTAAGATAAGAGATAAAACAATGTTAATTATAGCTTCAAGAATTGCGCCATTTCTCGTTTGCTTGTAATGACCCGCTGCTAAAACAACTGCATTGTACGGAATCCTAATACAAAAAATTGCTTCAGCAGCAATTAAGATATATGCAAATGTTGGCCTATAATAATCTGCATCGGTAATTCCACTAGTATACAGTGAAACAAAGGGTAATATTAACAATGCAGTAGATGTAAATAGTACTGTAGTTATAGTAAAAGAAGAGAATTCAAACATACGAAAATTTCTATTCAATACTTCCTTTTCATCTTTAGCAATCATATTACCGAAAGCGGCTTCTAAACCTGATGAAAAAGTAGCCGTTATTTTTTTTATACTAGAAACCACCAAATAATAAATGGAGTATACCGAAACCTCTTTCATATTAGCAAATATAGTAAGTAAGGCTATATCCGTATTAGTGTGCAATAAAAATGCAATATGGTGTCCCAAACCATCCCATCTTTGTTTAATAGCATTATTATCTGGCTGACAATCCTTTATAATCTTATATTTCCGGTGCACGTAAATATTTAATAACAGTGGTCTAATGACAAAAACTACTGCACTTCCCAATTTCACCATATGAATACTAGCATCTAAATTCACTAAAATTATAACTAATACTGTATTAAATAATAACGTAATAATCTGTACTACAGAAGTTACGTAGGACCTTTGATCGGCCTGTAATAAGATTTGATATGAAATCCCCAAATAATATTGAAAAAATGTACTTATACCTATAATTAGCACTAAAGTAAAAGTAAAAAACTTATCAAAATTATCTCCTACTAAATATGGAAATATTAGTGCCATAATTAATAAGTAACCTATGAATATATACGCCACTACTTTGAAAAACCGCTCTGTTGCCTTCATAATTCCACTTATGGAATTGATATTACTACTTGCCAACGGTTTATATAAAGCTGCACGAACAACTCCCCCTACCCCAGCTTCTAGTAAAATAATATATCCTAAAAACTGGGTGATTGAGTTAATGAGCCCATTGACATCTGAACCAAATGTACTAATTATTAAGCGTGGTAATATTAACCCGCAAATTATCGCCACTATTTGAAGTATTAATGCCACACTTATATTCGCTAATGCTTTTTTACTACGCATTCTCACTGCAATCCCTTCACTACTACGCAAAATACTTAGTAATTTTCTTTAATGAATTAATTACCTTTCCATAAATAAAAATCGCCTTATAATAATTTTTTCTTATCAAATAAAATAATATTTTCTTTTCCGATGAAAACCCTGAAATTTTAATTTTCTCCATCGCATCTTTATATAATTGCTCTTGCTGAAAATTAGTAATTATAGTGATTTTATCCTTTTTAGATATATTGGAATTTATCAATTCGAATATATAATTTAAAAATAATTGCATATAAAACTGATAAAACTCCTTCAAGTTATCCTCAGTATCCATACCCAATTTCTTCAAATAATAAAGTAAACTTCCCCTTACCACCGTAATATCCTTAAGAAAATTTACATTGAGGGTATTAGTAATACTACTTAATACCGTCCGATAATTATATAATGCATAATTAACATATATTGTTCTTTTTGATTTATACAGTAAAGGAAGAGATTGCAATAGATCCTCCCCATTTTTAACTTTATAATCCTGTGAATGATCTATATTATTTAATAAATTACGTTTCACTGCTTTACAGACTAAATTATTTAAATTGGAACTATTAATTATCTTTTTAAAAAGTTCCTCTTTATTCTTATTATCAAAAACTGTTTCATCTTTAAAAATAGAGGGAGCCTCAGATATGAACTCCCCCTTTTCTGAAACTCTTTTATATTTAAAAATTACCAAATCACAATTATATTCATCTATTGTTTGATTAATTTTTTCAAGCAATTCCGTTTCCCAATAATCGTCTGAATCGAGAAACAAACAAAAATCACCACTAGCTTTCGAAATGGCATTTTGTCTTGATGTCAAAAGTCCTTGATTATTTTGATGATACAGTTTTAATCTATTATCCTTTTTTGCATATTCTTCACATACCATACCACTTGAATCTGTAGATCCATCATTAATTAGAATGACCTCAAAATTTTGATATGTCTGATTTAGTACTGATTCTATACATTCAGCTATGAATTCTTCTACATTATATACTGGAATTAACACACTAAATTTTGGATTTTCCATATACAATTCTCTCATTCCATTTCTTCTTTTTACTTAATTATAAAATAGGTAATTTAATTAAATTACCCATTTCTATATCTAAATCTACAGGATCAAATTTCCCATAACCGGCTTCTGGATAAAAGGTTATCTCTCCAAAATAAAGTTTCTCATTTATTGAATAAAAATCAACCCTAACATATGGGTGCCCTTTTGATAGTATGTTAGCCAATTCAAGCATTTCTTTAAGTTTATTTGGTTTTTTTATAATTATATCAGGATTACTTGGATATTTTATTGAAGTGGGAACATATTCCCATTTACTATTATATAGATTTCTCTTATGACCATTAAATCTATCATAATCCACTTGTATAATTTTAGTTTCTCCATTAAAACAATACATTTTATAATCTTTTAGCTCTGTGCCCGATTCATCTACCATATATTTTTCGCAAACAATTTTTGGCTTTACATTTTTATATGGCCATTCTCTATGCATCCAATAATATTTTCTCTTTAACCACATATTAATTTCTTTTTTTAATTCTTTATAATTAATTTTTGATTTATCTTTACAAATATAAACATTTCCTGAAGTATGATTTGGTTTTAAGACAAATTGATTTGGTAATACCTCAAAATCTATTTCCTCAAAGCTATCATAAACACCGATTAGAGGTATTAAATATTCTTCACCAATTTTATCAGCAATATATTTTCTCACTTCAAACTTATCAACCATCGTTGTATATTCTGGATTCCGATTATACAATTTTAGCCATTGTAATTTTTCATTAAATGTTTTTGGATTTTCGAAATCTAACTTTTTTCCAGTTGTTAATTTATATTTAATTTCTAAGTAGGTCTTATCTGGAATTACCTTGGATATTTTTGTTCCCAAAATGTAAAGTATTGCCCGTTTTGGGTTCTTTATGCCTTTTATAATTTTATTAATCATTGATAGTTTCATCCTTATTAAATATTTTAAATTCCCTTACTTATTCGAGAGTTTTTTGTGTTAGTTCTTCACCACTAGGTTTACCAATTTTATATATTATACTTCCGATGGCCAATATCATACTAATGTGTTTATCGTAGTAATAAATTAATCCAACAGATAAAATAATATATATGCCTATTATGGCTATAAAAGAGTAACATAAAGCACTTTTTTGATTTTTCTTAGATTCTTTATACAGGCCTTTTAAAACAATAAAATGGGTCAAATAAAAAAGAAATGTCCCTATAACCCCTATACCAACTAAAAGCTCTACAAGGTTGTTATGTGAATAAGTAAATTCCCCTCCAATTGCTTCAATCCCATATAAAGATCTAAAATTATCTATTCCATAACCTGTAATCGGTCGTTCTTGAAACCAATCTAATCCCATGTCAATCATATTTGCCCTAATATTTATAGAACCTTCATTTGCTCCTTTCCCTAGTATATATGAGAACAAATGCTCCATTCTAACACCTATTATTGTATATAATAATTCAACATTGAATATTACATATAGGCTTATTACTAGAGTAATAAGGATTCCTATTAAAGCTTTAATCTTACCTTTAATTCCCGCCTTCTGTTGAATTAGTAGAATCGCAATAATTGTAAGAACAACAAAAAGAAGCGCTTTTCTAGATCCTGTTAAAAAAACAACAAAAATATTTATTAGCATAATTGGCGTATATAATAAATATTTTTTCTCCTCAATAATGAAATAAAAGCAAAATATGGAGGATATCCCGATTATCATACCTATTGAATTAACATTTCCTAGCTCACTTCCATATCTAGTTACTTGAGAAAAGTCGGAACTAGCCAAAATATATACTCCCGTAATAAAACCTGAATATACAAAAGAAAGCAAAAAACTTCTTAATTTCTCGAATGTATCGATATAATTGACTAGAGAAATCATTAAAAAATAAATAAGTATTATAGTTTTAATCTTACTTACTGCAATACTTTGATTAATTGCAAAGAATACAGAAACAAAACAAACTAAAATAAATAAAAAATAAATAAATAAAAATTTATTAAATACTATTTTTTTTCTTGTTAGTAGGACATTAGACCATATAGCGGCTATAAAAGTCAACGCAAGAAAATTACTGATTGAATTCAATCCATCTCTAAAAGTAAATAAATATATACTTAATATATATAAAAACATTATTATGTTAATTATTCTGCTTAAGGTAAATTTCTCCATTACTAGCTCCATTCTTTAATTAAGATCTGCTACATTCTTATAAATGGTGATACAACTAATAAGTTTAAGCATATTTGATTAGCAATCTATTCTGTTACTAATTCCATCAATTTTTTTGATTCAAAATTAATATCATATCCCTTTTTAACAAAAGCTTTTTGTACATTACCTCGTTCATAACCATTTGAATACGTTAAAGCTTTTTCTGCCCATTTTTCTGGTTCCTTATTAATGGTAAGATACTCTATATTCCCCGTTATATCTGCCTCCCTAGTAATTGTATCTGAAATAATACAAGGTAAACCTGTACCCTGTGCTTCAATTACTGTATTAGGCATTCCTTCATACAGCGACGGAAAAATAAATACATCCATTGCCATCATAATATCAGGAACATCAGATCTAACCCCCGTGAAAATAACTTTTTCAACCAATCCCATCATTTCCACTTTTTTCCTAATATTATTTTCAAGAGAACCTTTTCCCGTTAAAACTAATATGCTATCGGCATTTCTTTTTACTATTTCCGAGAAAACATCGATTAAATAACTATGATTTTTCTGAGTATCAAATCTCCCCACATGACCAACAACAAATTTATCATCTAAGTTAAGCTCTTTCCTAATTTTTTCTCTTTTTTCTTTATTAAATAGAAAAGAATCTAAAGGAATAGCGTTCTTAACAAGCATTGCTTTTCCATTCTCCACACAATTTTTACCAAAAGTATATTCTGCAGCTTCTGTAGATGGTGCAATCTTAACATTGGGAATTGTCATGGGTAGCCATTTAAATAGATTATGTAATACTCTACCAATTTCACTAGCGGCATTAGAATTACTAGACCTTTGTACCAAAGTTTTTGCTCCGCCCATTTTTGCTGCAATTAAATCAACTGTTGCCAATGAGTGTTGTGAGACTCTCATCACATATTCATACTTATTTTCTTTCACAACATTTTTTAATGTAAGAAAAGCCTTAATCCAGTTTTGAGATTTAGGCACTGCATAATAAACCTTTCCACCTAACTCCTTTATTTCTTCTTCATAATATCCTTTTTCTAAGGACATACAGTAAAAGTCCATTTGATATTTTGTTTTATCTAACGCACGATATAGCTTCATTAAGAAGGTTTCCGCACCACCTGCGTTAATTGTGTTTACAATACATAAAAGTCTTTTAGGTTGATTTTCTTTTGTCATTCCAAACATGCCCCTTACTCGATGCTTAATTTACCTTATATATGATCCGTCTAAATTAAATTTAACCTTAACAACACTTAATTTATCCTATTGACATAAATACATAATCATTTACATATTTTGGATAAAATCACCAATAACCTTTTCTGGTAAAAACTCCTCGGCTCTCTTCAAACAATTCTCTTTCATATTTTCCATATTTTCAGGGGCATCTAATGCTGAATTTAAAAGTAATTCTAATTCTGATAAATGCATAAAATTATATATATGCCCTGTTACTCCTTCAGTAATAACTTCATCTGCTGAATTCCATTTTGATGCTATCACTGGAATTCCAGCAGCATATGCATCAATAATAGTGCCTGGTATCCCTTCAGTTTTAAAATGTGTTGGGAATAGTAATACAAAATAGCCTTTCAAAATCTCTACACTTTTATCAAAATCTACACTACCTTTATATGATATATAGTCCGGGAAACTATGTTGTAACTCTTCAAATCTTTCTTTATAGTCTTCTTCAATTTGCCCATATATATCAAGTGTAAGCTTCACTTCCCCTCTTAAGGTATTAATATTCTTTACTACCTTTACCGCATCCTCAATTCCCTTTTCTTTCATTACCCTAGAAAAAGTACACAACTTTAATGGCTTTCCATTTGAGAAACAAAGTTCATTTTTTGAAAGAATATTTAAACGCTTAAAGTTTACAAGCTTTTGCACATTATTTAGGCCTATTTGCTGAAGCGATTTTATCATACTGGTTGTTTCTGCATATACTCCATCTAACTTGCTGACTTGATTTTTAAGTTTTTGTTTTTCACTTAACAAATTAGGTAACCATCCACCAATAACAACATAATGTAACTTCCTTTTATATATCTTATTTAAAAATAAGAACAATGGTACAAAGACACTAATTCCATTTTGCGCAGGTAAAATGATTATATTCTCACAATTCCGGATTAAAAAATAACAATCCAAAAATAACTTAAAAGGATTTTTTTTCCACCCATGGGTATCAACTATGTTTACATCTTGTGTTCCAAGGGCTAGTCTTAATTCTTTAGTTAGTAATTTCGTTTTTACCGTCTGACCATTAAGGAGATTTTTTTCGCTCCCAAAGTGTCCACATACACCGACTTTATACATAAAAGCACCTCAATAGACAATTTCCATATGTCCCTAATTTTCTAAAAAAATTTTCACAAAAAAGGTTTTTAAAAATAATGCTTTTTCACTGCATTAATTCCATAAAAAAAGAAATAGTAAAGACATTTGGGCAATGATAATTTCTCAATATTTCTACAGTTATTCCAATGATTTTTAGCAGCCTTAAATTTATCATTTGAAATTGAACCTTCAACTTTTCTATAATAAGCTAAGCTTTCATCTAAACCATATGCTAGATTCCCTTCCCTGAGAATCTTAGCCCATGTCATCGAATCATGATCTTTCTTTACATTAATCAACCTTACTTCTCCTACAATGTCAACGTTAATCATAACGGTCAATGTACCTATAATTGTATTTTTCATAAATTGGCTATAATTGAGCTGAGAAGGAACCTTAATAACTTTATTTTCTTCTTCTTTTAAAATCTCATATCCTGTAAACGAAAATCCTATATTATCCTTAATCATGAACTCTAATTGTTTCTGCAACTTATCAGGCTTCCACATATCATCTGCGTCTAAGAATGCAATAAAATTTCCATTTGCTTTTTCTAAAGCTTTATTTCTTGCCACCGCAGCACCAGCATTTTCATCCAACTTAAAGTATTTAATCCGCTCATCTTTAAATTGGCTTATAACTTCTGCAGTGCTATCTTGGGAACAATCATCAGCAATAAACATTTCCCAATTTTCATGTGTTTGTGATAGCACACTTTTGATAGTATCACCTATGTATTCTTCAGAATTATATACAGGGGTGATTATTGAAACTAAAACATCTTTTCTATTCTCATTTATCATTTCCGCACCATCTCTCGTATCATCCTAATTTTCTGCTCTCTTCTATTTTTCTAATGTACATTTCTTTATCAATCCGACCTATCCTTAACAAATAATCACCAAGATCTTCGGCTGTTTCCATACCTTCAGTACTTATTCCATCCCTCTTAAACACCTTAGAAATTGTTATAAAAATTATTCTCCAATCTCCTAAAAAGGAAATATCATTAATATATTGCAAATCAAAATTCAATTTTTCTTCCCAAGTAACACAATTTCGACCATTAACCTGAGCCCAGCCAGTAAGACCCGGCAAAACATCATGTCTCTTTCTTTGTTCTTGAGTCATAAACACCATATCTCGGACCAATTGAGGTCTTGGTCCTACTATTGACATATCCCCTTTAAGAATATTAAATAACTCTGGTAACTCATCGAGTGAAGTAGAACGCAAAAACTTACCAAATTTCGTTAGCCTTATATCATCTGGAAGCAGTTCACCACTAGCATCTCTTTCATCCGTCATCGTTCTAAATTTATACATCATAAAAATTTCTTCATTAAGTCCTGGTCTTTTTTGTTTAAATAAAACTGGGCTACCTAATTTCGTTTTTACAAGTATAGAAACTATAAGAAACACTGGACTTAATACTACAATAGCAATTAAAGATAGTATAAAATCCATTGGTCTTTTTATAAACCGTCCATAGATGCCAACTTTAGAACTCTTCATTACGCTATCCACAACCCTTTAATAATTTTCACAACTCTATATAAATCTTTATCTGTCATTTTTGTATCACTTGGTAGGCAAACACCATTCTCAAAAAGTTTCTCCGACACATCTGTACCAACAAAATCATATTTCTCAAAGAATGGTTGTAAGTGCATTGGCTTCCAAACTGGTCTAGATTCAATATTTTCTTTTTCAAGAGCTTCCATTACATCAATTGGGCGAATCTTACCGTTTAGTGTCATAGAACTTAGCCAATAGTTTGGTTCGTTCCACTCATTACTAGGCATAAATTCAATACCTTCAAGCCCTTCTAATTCTCTCTTATAAAAATCAAATATGTATCTTTTCTTCTGAACCCTTTGATCTAACACTTTAAGCTGTCCTCTACCAATACCAGCAACTACATTACTCATGCGATAGTTAAAACCTAATTCACTATGTTGGTAATGTCTTGCTTGATCCCTACTTTGAGTAGCCCAGAACCTTACCTTTGAAACCCTTTCTTCATTATTAGAAACAAGCATACCACCACCAGAGGTTGTAATAATCTTATTTCCATTAAAAGAGAAAATACCATAATCACCAAAACTCCCAGTATGCTTACCTTTATAGTACGTTCCTAAAGATTCTGCAGCATCTTCAATTAAAGCCACATCATACTTTTTACAAAGTGCAACAATCTTATCCATATCCGCAGAAAGACCATATAAATGAACTACTATAACTGCCTTTACGTTCGGATATTTTTTAAAAGCTTCTTCTAAAGCTTTAGGACACATATTCCAAGTTTCATAGTCACTATCTATGAAAACGGGAGTAGCATTTTGATAAATGATAGGGTTTGCAGTAGCTGAGAATGTAAGTGTTTGGCAGAATACAATATCTCCCTCCCCTACCCCTGCTGCTTTTAAAGCCAAATGAATTGCAGCTGTTCCAGAAGATAACGCTGCAGCTTCTTTAGAACCAACTTTCTCGGCCAGCTCTCTTTCAAATCCGTTTACATTTTCCCCAAGTGGCGCAATCCAATTTGTATCAAAAGCTTCCTTAACATAATGCATTTCATAACCTTCATCACTCATATGTGGTGATGAAAGAAATATTCTGTCTCCCATTTAAAAAACTTCCTTCCCTTAAATTAGTTTTTAAGATTAACTTTATTATTTGCAATATCTAATAATCGTTCTCTTATTTCTTCTTTACTAATTCCTTCAAAATCATTCATAAACTGTCTTAGAATTGCTTGATCCATTAAAACAGCCTTTCCTATGTGAATTTTAGGGAATATTTGTTCTGGATGAATCTCACCCTCATTTAATAACTCTTCATACATTTTTTCACCTGGTCTTAATCCAGTAAATTCAATTCCAATTTCTTCAATAGAATACCCCGAAAGGGTAATTAAATTTTTAGCTAAATCCACGATCTTTACTGGGTCTCCCATATCGAGAACAAATAATTCTCCACCTCTAGCTAATGTACCAGCTTGAATTACTAGCCTAGAAGCTTCTGGTATTGTCATAAAGTAACGAATCATATCAGGGTGAGTAACTGTTACAGGTCCGCCTTTTTGAATTTGCTTCTTAAATAGCGGGATTACACTTCCCCTACTTCCAAGAACGTTACCAAACCTAACAGCTACAAATCGCGTACCTGTACTTACAGACGCCATATGTTGAACAAGCATTTCAGCAAATCGTTTCGTAGCCCCCATTACGTTCGTTGGATTTACAGCTTTATCTGTAGAAACCATAACAAACGTATTTACTTTAAATGTATCTGCAGCTTCTGCTACATTTTTTGTGCCAAAAATATTGTTTTTTACAGCCTCTTCAGGATTACGTTCCATTAAAGGTACATGTTTATGTGCCGCGGCATGATATACGATATATGGCTGATGTTTTTTCATAATTTCAAAGATTTTATGTCTATCTTGAATATCAGCAATTTCTGTCGTAATTTCAACTGTATCTTTATAAGTAACTCGCATTTCCATTTCGATATTATAAATGCTGTTTTCACCATGTCCTAAAAGGACAATTTTTGCTGGTTTATATTTCATCACCTGACGACAAATTTCTGAACCAATTGATCCACCAGCACCTGTTACTAAAATTGTTTTACCAGCAATTTTTTCTCCAATTCCTGCATCATCTAATTGGATTGGCTCTCTTCCTAATAAATCTTCCACTTGTACATCTCGGAATTCATTAACAGAAACTTTGCCATCTAAAAGATCTTCAAGCATTGGTACAATTTGCGTTTTCGCCTTCGTTTTTCTACACTTCTCAAAAATCTCGTTTATTTGATTTCTATTTAATGAAGGAATTGCGATAATAATATGTTCTATATCATTATCTTCTACAATTTCTTGAATATGATTTGTTGTACCAACAACCGGCACGTTATAAATCTCCAACTTTTGTTTATTTCTATCATCGTCAACAAATGCAATTGGATATAGATCTGCTTCTTTATTATGTTGCAATTGACGTACCACCATTGTCCCTGCTGAACCTGCGCCAATAATTAATGTTCGTTTTTTATCAGCAGCTTTTGTAATATATGTATCGCGGAACATACGCCATACAAAGCGAGAACCACCAATTAATAATAAGTGTAGCATCCATGCGATTGCTAAAATTCTAACGTAAATATCATGATTTATAATTTGTTGTACAATTGCTGTTACTAAAATTGATAGCGTAATTGCCTTAAATATTTGTTTTAATTCACCAATACTTGCATATTCCCACGCCTTGTTATAAAGCTTATAAATAGCAGCAAAAATATGATGACTACACAATAATGTAATAGAACTAATAATTACTGTCGTAGGAATTTTGCTTAATATATTTGGATGTATGAACCAATAACTTAAATACACGGCAGTTAATACAATAAATGAATCTAATAAAATTAATAATGAGAGCCGTTTTCGATAACTCAATATACATGTTCCCTTCTTTATATAATTCTTATCTTATTCATAATAAAAAGGCCATTCTCTTATGAATGTACCTCTTCTTTTTCTACAAGTTCTTTCATATACTTCATTAACTCTACATTTAATTCTTCATTTTGTAGTGCCATCTCAATTGTCGTCTTAATAAATCCAAACTTCTCCCCAACATCGTAACGAATACCTTCAAAATCATAAGCAAATACACGTTGAATTTCATTTAAACGTTGAATTGCATCTGTTAACTGAATCTCTCCACCCGCACCTGTTTGTTGATTCTCAAGAAACATAAAGATTTCTGGTGTTAATACGTAACGACCCATAATCGCTAAATTAGATGGTGCTGTACCTTCTGCTGGCTTTTCAACAAATTGACGCACTTGATAACGACGTTCATTTTTTTCAATTGGATCGATAATACCATAACGATGTGTTTCATTTTCAGGTACTGTTTGTACACCGATAACTGACGACTGTGTCCCTTCATATTGATCCATCAATTGACGTAAACATGGCGTTTCAGCTTGTACAATATCATCACCAAGCAATACCGCAAATGGTTCATTTCCTATAAATTTACGCGCGCACCATACCGCATGTCCAAGTCCTTTCGGTTCCTTTTGTCTTATATAATGAATATTAATTCTTGAAGAAGCTTGTACCTTTTCAAGCATTTCATACTTTCCTTTGTCTAAAAGGTTTTGTTCTAATTCAAATGAATGATCAAAATGATCTTCAATCGCACGCTTTCCTTTTCCAGTAACAATAATAATATCTTCAATTCCTGATTCTATCGCTTCTTCTACTATGTATTGAATTGTTGGTTTATCAACAATTGGTAACATTTCTTTCGGCATTGCCTTTGTTACCGGTAAAAATCTTGTCCCCAGTCCCGCAGCTGGAATAATTGCTTTTCTTACTTTTTTCAAATCTAGTCCCCCCAAAATATATTAATTCATCCATATGTAACAATAACAAAAACCCTACTTATAGGGTCGTCTTTACAACTCCATAAGTAGAGTTTCTAACATAAATAAATTATGGGCATTTAACCCATCCTCACGTCATACTCCCGACGACAAGCGTCTAAGGTAGGTTCGAAATAAAAATTTCTACCCACAGCACGACCGAGTGCCTCCGTTGATAACGGTTAGGAGACATCACCAATTCTTTATTTAAAAAATACCAAACAATTTTTTACGACGAATTTGTTCTGGATCTTCTTTATAAATTGCTTTCCCGCTAATGATTAAATACGGATTCTCTCTTAAATCATTCATAACAGTTGCACCGAATTCTTTCTCTATTAGTTCATAGCTTTCTGCTAAATGAAATCCTCTTGACGTTGTGTTATGTGCATCTGATGCAATCATATGTGTTAAATTGTGTTCAACAAGTTGTAGTGAAAATTTTTTAATTTTTTTCCCGAATTTACCTAGGAGACTTCCCGCCGTCACTTGTGTTAAAGCTCCCTTATTTACGAGGTTATATAACTTATCTGGCCGCTCAATTAACTCGGCATTACGTTCGGGATGAACGATAATTGGGATCATTCCTTTTACACGTAGTTCATAAAATAGTTGTTCTGTATAGCGAGGTACATGATTAGATGGAAATTCAATGAATATGTATTTGTTTGTTTCATTTAAAGTAACGATTTTACCAGCTTCATAGTCTTCTAATAAATCACCGTATAACCTGACCTCTTGCCCCGGTAAAATGGTAAGTGGAATATTATGTTGTTGTAATTCATCATTTAATTGCTTCACTTGATGAATAATAGAAGTACGCTCATTTACATATTTTCCATTTTGATGATGTGGTGTTGCGACAATTGTATGTATGCCTTCTGCCACAGCTTGCTGTGCCATCGCTAAGCTATCAGTTACTGTTTGTGCACCGTCATCGATACCAGATAAAATGTGGCAATGTAAATCAATCATTTGTTTGTCCTCCCTCGCTTATAGTAATCTTTTTTCCCTTGAATATGAGATATTCCTCATATTCAAGGGAAAAAAGGAGATATGTTCTTCCCATATCTCACTCTTTTCATTAATTTGCACCGTAGTAATAATATAAGCCCTGTTCACGTTCACGATCGTTCAGAACAACACCTAACAATTTACCTTTTGCAGATTCTAATAATCCTTTTGCTTTTAGCGCTGTTTCCTTTTCTGTCGCTTCACTACGTACGACAAGAATAGATGCATCACATACATTCGCCATAATTTGCGCATCTGTAACAGCTAAAATCGGTGGTAAATCGAAAATAACTAAATCGTACGTACTGTATGCTTGTGCCAGAAGCTCCTGCATTGATTTTGAGCCTAATAATTCTGCTGGATTCGGTGGAATTGGCCCACACGCTAAAAAGTGTAAATTCTCTACAGATGTAGTTTGTACACATTTTTCTAAACGTTCACTATGTGTTAATACGTTCGTCAATCCGAAAATATTATCAACTTGGAACATTTGATGCATCGCCGGTTTACGCATATCTGCATCAATTAATAATACTTTCTTACCTTGTTGAGCAAATACAACTGCCATATTCGCTGTCGTCGTTGTTTTCCCTTCACTTGGGTTCGCAGACGTCACCATTAACGAATGTAAATTTGTATCAACAGACGCAAACTCAACATTCGTTCGAATATTACGATATTGTTCTGAAATCGGTGATTTCGGTTGTTGATGAGCAATTAATTGACGACGCTGACGATGATTTTTTTTCTTTTTAAATAAATTAAGAGCCAATTGTTTGTCCCCTCACTTTTCTTGATGATGGAGCGTGCGATTTCACACTTGATGTTTCTTCATCCATGCGAGCAACAATACCTAACACTGGTAAACCAAGTAAGTTCTCTACATCTTCTTCTTTTTTCACTGTGTTATCTAAGTATTCTAGTAAGAATGCAAGACCAACTGAAGCCATTAAACCAACAACGAAGGCAATTGCCACATTTAACATCGGACGTGGTTTGATTGGCGATTGATTTTCCGCAACTTCTGCTTTCGATAACACTGTTACGTTATCGACATTCATAATTTTTGCTATCTCACCTTTAAAGACTTCAGCTGTAGTATTTGCAATATCACGAGCTAATCTCGGATCCTTATCTTGAGCCATTAATGTAACTACTTGTGAATCTTTCTCATTTACCACTTCAATTTTTTTATTTAGTTCTTGGATGGTAATATTTAAACCTTGTATTTCCTTAACCTGTTCTAAGATTACCGGACTTTTAATAATAACCTTATATGTATTTGTTAATTGAACATTCGTTTGCACTTCATTGTACTGAATTGCTGCTCCTTCTTGCTTTTTCTGGTTAACAAGAATTTGCGTCGAAGATTGATAGATTGGTGTCATAAAGAAGAAGCTAATGATAGCACTTACAATAGCTGCACCAAAGGCGATTACGAGGATCATTGCTAAACGTTTTTTTAAAATATGAAATAACTCTTTCAAACTAATTGTTTCTTCCATAAGTTCCTCCAACTTTCTAAAATTTGCACATAAGAAAAATTATAACATATAAATCTTACATTTTTTATTTTGATTGATTTCGTTCGACATTTATTCACATCAAGCACATATAATCTTACAAAATAATCTTAAATCTGACAACACATTCCAACAAATTCCCAAAATTTCCATTATATCATGTTTTTTATATAATTCAATTATATACTTTACAAAAATTCGAAAAAGCCGATAAAATTATTTATCAGCTCAGAATTTACTATTCTACACATTATTTCCTAATAATATCCATATTGTTCCTTTTCTTCTCTCTTATCGTTTAAAACGACACCAAGTTGTTTACCAGATGCCTTGTCTAATATTTGCTTCACCTTTACGATTTTATCTTTTTCTGTTTTTTCACTACGTACGACCAGTACAATTCCATCACATTTATTTGCAAGTATTTGTGCATCGGTAACCGCAAGGACTGGTGGTGTGTCGATTAAAATAATATCAAACATGTTATATGCTTCTAGTAATAGCTCGTCCATTGCCCGGCTACCTAATAGTTCAGCCGGGTTTGGCGGGATTGGACCTGAAGTCATTAAGTATACATTCTCTATATCTGTTTTTTGAATACATTGCATGAATTTCGCTTGTCCTGATAATAGGTTCGTTAAGCCATTAGGGCTATGAACAGCAAATAAGTTTTGAATTGTTGGCTTACGTAAGTCTGCTCCAATTAACAATACCTTTTTCCCTTGTTGACCGAAAACAACTGCTAGATTGGAAACGGTCGTTGTTTTTCCTTCACCCGGATTTGCCGAAGTGACAACAATAGAACGGATACTGCTATCTATAGATGTAAACTCAATGTTTGTACGGATGTTACGGTACTGTTCCGCAATACGTGACTTAGGCTCTTTATGTGTAATTAATTGTCGTAATGGTTTTCTTTTTTTTCTCCCGAACATGGTATGATCTCCTCTTTTCAAAATGCGACACTTTCCCCTTTATCTCTCTATGTTCGATATGCTACGCTCATTTTTCATTTTTTTATACTGTTAATTTCCCCCATCACTTTCCTCTACACTTCATCATAACCAATCATAATAAGCTTTGTCCTAGCTCATACCCTTTATAATGTGACAACCGCGTCTCTATTTTTATCGCGCTATCATTTATCTTAGTTTCAAGATATTTATAGCGTCATTATATACGAACTTCCATTCATTTACAACAAGAATTCTGATTAATCTGTATTTTAATATTTCGGATAAAAGATATATGAATTAAAAAAATTCTCCTGCATGTTGCAGAAGAATTTTTTTAATTCACATCTATTCTTTTTTATCACCAATCGCAAATGTAATTTCAGCT
The DNA here is from genome assembly GCF_045277205.1 of Bacillus sp. A01H. Taxonomy (NCBI): domain Bacteria; kingdom Bacillati; phylum Bacillota; class Bacilli; order Caryophanales; family Bacillaceae; genus Bacillus; species Bacillus sp. A01H. The sequence goes on from NZ_CP117702.1 coordinate 5,331,489, forward strand.
TCACAAGCAATTTCACCATCTACTGTTGCGATTGCTTTTCCTTTTCCGATTGGACCACGTACACGTGTCATTTCTACTTCTAGGCGAAGTTGATCACCTGGACGTACTTGTTTTTTGAAACGACAATTGTCGATACCTGCGAAGAAAGCAAGTCTTCCGCGGTTTTCTTCTTTCTTTAATACAGCAACTGCTCCAACTTGTGCCAATGCTTCTACAATAAGTACACCAGGCATAACTGCGTAGTCAGGGAAGTGCCCGTTAAAGAATTCTTCGTTTGCGGATACATTTTTAATTCCAACCGCCCTTTTCCCTTCATCTACTTCTAATATTTTATCAACAAGTAAAAATGGATAGCGGTGAGGAATGATTTCTTTAATTTGTTCTATATTTAGCATATAACAATCGCCCCTTTTGTAATATTGGTCTTACCACTTGGACATATTGTCTATTATCCCATTTTGTTTATTGTTTGTCATTATAAAGTGAAACTTTACTTCCTATTTATAAAAAAATGCATACACTCTATTCTCTTAAAATAGTTGCATATCCTTGCAACTGACACGGAGGTAGAAAAGAGTGTATGCCCAGATTAGGGAAAGGCAATATGTATTAACACATGATTTGCCTTAATGTCGTATTCGACTCATTATATTATAAACGTTTTCAAATACGGAAATATTAAATTTAACCATATATATGAATATTTTACCTATATTCTTCGTTTTTCTTTATTTTTCTTCTATTTTCTCAAAAAATCGAAATAAAAAAATAAAAATACAAAAAAAAGGAACTAAGGTTTACACCTTAGTTCCTTTCACTTTATCGTAAAGCACGCTTTGGTAATCTATCGATATTCTCTAACATAATACCTGTACCAACCGCAACGCAGTGCATTGGGTTTTCAGCAATTAATACTGGTACTTTTAGTTCTTCTGCTAGGAGCATGTCAATGCCGTGTAGTAAAGCTCCACCGCCTGTTAGAATGACACCGCGGTCGATGATGTCCGCTGATAATTCTGGTGGTGTGCGCTCTAGTACGCCTTTTGCAGCTTGTACAATAACAGCTGCATTTTCTTTTAATGCTTCTGTAATTTCTTCTGAGCATACTGTAATTGTGCGTGGTAAACCTGTTACCATGTCACGTCCGCGAATTTCAAGTTCTTCGCTACGTGCACCTGGGAATACTGTACCAACTTTAATTTTAATATCTTCTGAAGTACGTTCTCCGATTAATAGCTTATACTTACGTTTAATGTAGTTTAAGATCTCCATATCAAACTTATCGCCAGCCATTTTGATAGAGGAAGAGGTAACAATATCACCCATAGATAGTACAGCGATATCCGTTGTACCTCCACCAATATCAACAACCATGTTACCGCTTGGTTGGAAGATTTCCATACCAGCACCAACTGCGGCTACTTTTGGTTCTTCTTCTAAAAATACTGTTTTACCACCTGAACGTTCAGCAGCCTCACGAATTGCTTTTTGTTCTACTGATGTGATATTTGTTGGACAACAAATTAAAATGCGAGGTTTTGAAAAGAAGCTCTTTACGTCCAATTTGTTAATGAAATACTTTAACATTGCTTCTGTAATTTCGAAATCTGCGATTACACCATCTTTTAGTGGACGAATGGCTACAATATTACCAGGCGTACGTCCCACCATACTTCTTGCTTCTTCACCTACTGCTAATACTTTACCTGTGTTACGATCAATAGCAACAACAGATGGCTCATTTAATACAATACCCTTACCTTTAACATGGATTAATACGTTAGCCGTACCTAGGTCAATTCCGATATCTCGCGCAAACATTCCCGTTTTTTCCTCCTCGATATTCAAAATCAGGTTACACCCGAATTCTTTTACACCTAATTTCTGATTTTATCATAAATTTAACAGAAACGTAATATTCGCAAAAAGAATTCTTCTGAAAAATATTACCGAATTGAAACGGAATGTTTGCAATCGCATACTTATTGACGTACCGGCTTTTCTACATCTTCTTTTCTATACTTTTGCTTTGTTGCTTCTCCGCCTCTTAAATGACGAATAGACTTATGATAATCAAGAATTTCTTTCACTTCATTTGCGAGCTCTGGATTAATTTCTGGTAGACGTTCCGTTAAATCTTTATGGACTGTACTCTTTGATACCCCAAATTCCTTTGCAATGACACGCACTGTCTTTCTTGTCTCCACGATATACTTACCAATCTTGATAGTTCTCTCTTTGATGTAATCGTGCACACCACTCGCCTCCCTAAATTGGATGTGAGAAGGGTGAAATGAGCCTCGCTGCATACGACTTAGAAGTAAGTGTGAGTGCTGTTTGTAAGCGTTAAACATTCTTGGATTTATAATGAAATGATTCACGATTTCTCACCTCAAACACTCTCTTTGCTTTGGTTTATACCATTGTATTGCCCGCACTACTGATATATGCTACATGTTCACTATTTTTGCGGACTAAGTTAAGAAAAATTACGTTTTTTGTGAGAAATACGTTAACAGTGACTATTTTGGCGAAAAAAATGACACCTTGTATACAAGGTGTCATTCTTCTCGTTCTAACTCTTCTTCTAACAATTGATGGTGGGGAACCTCTTTCTTACCGGCAATGTAATAATATAAAGTAAATAAAACAAACAATAAAATAATAGCAGTCGACAGAACAAACAAAAATGACACAGTATCCCCTCCTTTTTGTAATATATATTCGAGAATCTCGTCATTTTTCCTTGTTATTGCAACTTTTTTCTCGAAATTGAGTATTTTTATATGGAAATAAAAAAATCAGCTCTCCTAGTGAGAACTGATTTTTTCACTTTCTTATTCTTGTGAAGAAGAACTGTTAGATGATTCTGTAGAACCATTTGTTGATTTTTCTTCTTTCTTCGGTTCTTCTTTTTTGTCACCAGTTGAACCGCTAGTTGATTTCTCTTCTTTTTGAGACTTGTCTTCTGTTTTACTTTCTGGTTTCGTGCTCGTTGACTTTTCTTCTTTTTGAGATTTGTCATCAGCTTTTTTACCAGAAGCGTTCGTTGCCTTTGCAGCACCTGCATCAGCTTTAATTTCTGCTACTGACTTATTTAAGTAGCGCTCAGGGTTCACAGCCACATTGTCTTTACGTACTTCAAAGTGAACATGAGAACCTGCTTCTTTATTCATGGCACTTAGACCGGATTTTCCTAATACTTCACCTTGTACAACTCGTGCACCTTTTTCTACTTTTACACTGCCTAAGCTTTGATAAGAAGCTGCTACACCATTTCCGCTATCAACTGTTACAACATAACCAAGAAGTGAATCTTTTTCAGCTTTCGTTACTGTACCACTTAAAGCAGCTGTAACATTGAATTCTTTTCCATTCTTCGCAGCAATGTCAATTCCTTTGTTCGGGGAATATGTGTTGTTATAAAAGACAAGTGCTTTTTCTTGTTCCGCCTCAGTTGCTGCATCTTCATAGAACTTCTTCTGTACAACTACTTCCGCATTAGCAGGAGCTGGCATTTTCACTACTTCTGAAGACTTCGTTACTGGTACTGCTGGATCTTCCGTTTGTGTATACGGCGTTGCTTGATCTTGGTTCGGAGTCTTCTTCGGATTAGCTCCTTGGAACCATAGCGCAACCATTAAGATTACCGCTGCACAAGCAATGTATAGTGCCGGAAATACCCATCTTTTTTGAAATAAATGTACTACCTTTTGCGACTTTTTATTATTTCTTCCTCGCATTCCATCATCACCTCAGCAATCATTTTGAACAATATTCACGTATCCTATACAACGTATAACTAATTACTTTTCGACAAAATCTGTAAAAATATGTATAGGAATTACAAAATTTCCGAGGAAATGATAGAAAAAAGAAAAAACTGAGCGTTTCAGCTCAGTTTTTAGTCCATTTGTTTCTTTTTGTAAATTACAATACAAAGAATAATTGAAAGCACACACCAAATTATAATATTGATTAAATCACCACTAACAGTTGAAAATCCTTTTCCAGCTAGCAATTTCGGCATTGCATCTGCAAGATGTTTCGTTGGGAGAAAATCGATTGCTTTTTTTACAAAATCACTTTTAATAAATTGCCCGAACATTGGAGCTAAAAGAAAAACAAATAGAATCGGCATACCTACTACTGATGTTGAAGCCGTTGTTTTAGCTATTAATCCAATCGCCGTACCTAACATAAGGAAGAAAAATATACTAACAAGTAAAAATAGAGTGATTAAAACCATATTCCCCTTCATTACACCTAAAATAGCAAAGTTACTAATACAAATTACAAATGTAATAAGAGCTGTTAATGCACTTTTCCCTAATAATACTTCTAACGATGATGCTGGTGATAACATCATCACACGTAGTGTGTGCTTTTCTTTTTCTTCCGCAATTAAAGCCGCTTGAACAAAGCTTCCTACCATTGTTAAGGCCATTAAAGTTACCATATTAGCGATTTGTTCTTTCGGTCCATCCATCTGTTGATAAACAAAAGAAAATACAAGTGGCAGTGCTGCCATTACGAGTACAGATGCATTTGCTTTAATATCCTGTACCTCTTTCCGAAAAATAGCTGAAAATCGTCTCATTGAAAATGTCATTATAATCCCCTCCCAGTAACTTCAATAAAGATATCGCCTAGCGTTGGTTCGTGTGAATGAATCGATAGTAACTCGCCTTTTTTCATCCATTCTGAAATGCGTTTTGCACCTAATTCGTCTTTTTGCACGACTTCTTTTTGCTTATCTTTTAATACGACCTGTATTTGATCTTTCGCGTACTGCAAGCGAAGATTTTCTGGTGTATCAAGCGCTACAATTTCTCCGCTACATAGAAAGGCAATGCGGTTACAAAGCGTCTCTGCTTCTTCCATATTGTGCGTCGTTAAAAAAATTGTCGTTCCTTCTTTATTTAAATCTTTTAAGACTTTATGAATGTTTTGTACGTTAACTGGATCAAGTGCAGATGTCGGTTCGTCTAAGAAGAGGATATCTGGTTTATGAAGGATTGCTCTAGCTAATGTGACGCGCTGCTTCATTCCTTTTGATAATTTCTTTACTAATGTTTTTTTATCATCTAATAGATTCACTTGCGCTAGCACTTCATCGATTCGTTCTTTTTTACAATCGTATAAGTCACAAAATAATAGTAAGTTATCATAAATACTAAGCCTTTCATATAAGCCACTATTGTCTGTTAAAATACCAATTCGTTTATAATCGATGCTGCTTGGCCCTGTAATATCTTTCCCTAATACTTTTACCGTTCCAACGCTATGAAGTAATTGAGAAGTTAATATTTTTACTGTCGTCGTTTTCCCAGATCCACTCGGTCCGAGGAATCCAAAAATTTCTCCTTGCTTCACCTCAATATTTACATTTCGAAGTGCCGTTTTTTCGTTGAAACTTTTCATTACATCTTTCATTTCAATTGCCAATGTCATCTCGTCATCCCCTTTGTTTTTTGCTTTTATAGATGAAAGTCGCTTTAGCGCTTTTCGTTTGTTTGTTTCGCTTTTCTTGACTCCATCATATGAAAATCAAAGGGTTTACGCAGTAAAATACCGGTAAAAGGAGTATTTTTACCGGTGAATGAATCGTATTTTGAGCTTATTGGAGTACTTTTTATAGCCCAATTACACCTTTCAACTCATCCATTCGTCCTTTCGAAAGCGGAATTGAACTTTTTCTTTCGTCGTCTAAAATTAAGCTGAAACTGTTACGAGTCCAAGTAATTACTTCTCGTACTCTTTGTAAATTCACAAGGTAAGAGCGATGACATCTAAAGAAACCAAAACCTGTTAATCTTACTTCTAGTTCACTTAATGTTAATGCGCATACGAAATCCCCTTCACGAACATGAATATGTGTCACTCCGTTTTGCGTTTCAATGAAATGGATTTCCATTGGGTCTAATAAAATGATTTTATCGTTTACTTTCGCTGGTATTCTTTCTAACTTCATTTGCGGAATCATTTGAACGACTTTTTCTTCATCGACCTCTTCTGCTTCTTCTTGTTCGATTTCTATTTTTTTCACACCATCATTGTTTAATATGTATACATCTTCTGTTAACGAAAGGGCGTCCGATAGAAACGATGATGTAATAAAAATTGCCTTTCCTTGCTCTTTCATTTTCATAATTGCTTTTCGAATCATAATCGTACTCTCTGTATCTACATTTTGCTCTGGTTCTTCCAAAATAACTAAATCCGGATTATGGATCATAACTCGCCCAATATGAAGACGACGTTTCTCTGAAAATGATAGTTTTTCTATTTTAACGTTTAATTTATCTAAAAGGCCGACATATTGTACAACTTCTTCCGTACTCATATTTGATTCATAAAGCCCTATTAAGAACTTGAAGTATTCCTTTACCTTCAAACGATCATATGCTTCATCTTTCAAAAAACAAAAGCCGATGCGAGAATAATTTCTCTTTCCAATCACTTCATCTTCAAATAGCACATTGCCAGTTGAAGCTTCTTCCTCACCAATAATAATACGATGTAACACTTTAGCTGTATGGTTATTACATTGCAAAACAACACATTGCCCCTTCTCAACCTTCAGTTCAACTGCCGGTAACTGGTTCGTCTTACCTAATTGTTTCAACTCCAGTAACGCCATTTTGTCTCCCCCAAATACTTTTTATCTTATTATACCAAACAATTAATGGAAAATTATGATATTTTAAACAAAAAGCAGGTGCCAGGAGACCCTGACACCTACTTCTTCACCATCAACTTACCTTCATAATCGTTCATCGTCTTTATTTCAACGCCTTTGTAGTAATGAGCGACGATATCTGTATATTTCTTGCCTTCTGCTGCCATGCCGTTCGCGCCGTATTGGCTCATGCCAACGCCGTGACCGAAGCCCTTCGTCGTAACAACGATTTTATCTCCCTCTTGTTTCCACGTGAAATCAGAGGAGCGTAAATCTAATTTGTCACGCACATCTCTTCCGGTTAATGTTTTCCCTTGAAATGCTACATCTTTTACACGTTTTCCTTCCGTACGCCCTTTAATGTCGCCAACTTTTCCGTCTGCTAACACTTTCACACCGAGACGTTTTTGAAAGTCAGCTACGGTAAAGGTTTGCTCACTCGTAAATTTCGGAGAAGCTTGATCCCACGGACTATCTACACTCTTTAAGTACGGATAATCATTTCCCCAATAATCGGCTGCATTTTCTGTCCGGCCATTACTCGTTGAGAAGAAGGATGCTGAGATTGGCTTTCCGTCATACGTTAAAACTTGTCCTGCGGTTTTCGAAACAGCTTCTTCGATTTTCTTCAAATTATTTTCGTAGTTATTGCCCCATTGTTTTTTCAATTCTTCTTTGCTTTTGTACACTTGATCTTTCACCGTATCTGTCACGTCCGCATTGTTTTTCTTACCTCCGCTTAGCATACGCTGCACGACAAATGTTCTCGCTGCTAATGCCTGCGCCTTTAGCGCCTCTATTTCAAAACTGGCATTCATCTCAGAAGCTACTACACCGGTCACATACTCCTCCATAGGTAATGACTCTACCTTTTTCTGTTTCTCGCGATATACAGCAACTTGAACCGCTGTATCCACTTTCCCTGGAGCTGGTATACTTTCTATCGCTGGAGGAGTTTTAGAAGCTGCTTTTTCCTCTACTTTTGCTTTCGCAAACGGAATCACAAGAGCAGCAGGTACAATGATAACGAGCGCTATGAGAAGCGCTACTGTAATAAAAAGTGGCTTTAAAAATTTCATCTTATTTCCCCCAATATGAAAAAGCTTTACTCCATTCATTCTTATGGAACAACTCTTTCTTTTAGAACATACTTAAGGGGAACCATATAAAACAAAAATTTTCTAAATATTTTTACTGGTACGTGCATAAGTATAGAATTTCTTGACTATAACAGTAATAAGCCCAAAAAAATAGCCTCTATGTCAAAAGACATAGAGACTATTTCAATTAAGCGTGAAGATCAGAAACTTCTTGTTCTTTCACTTCTTCTACTTTTTCGTTTACACGTTCAATAGTTGCACCTAATGCAGCTAATTTCTTATGGAAGTTTACATAGCCACGGTCAAGATGTTTTAACTCAGTTACACGAGTGTAACCTTCTGATACTAAACCAGCTAAGATTAATGCAGCTGCAGCACGTAAATCAGTTGCTGCTACTTCAGCACCTTGTAAGCTGTTTGGACCGTTCATAATAACAGAACGACCTTCGATTTTAATATCAGCATTCATACGACGGAATTCTTCAACGTGCATAAAGCGGTTTTCAAATACCGTTTCTGTAATCATACTTGTTCCATCAGCTTGTAGTAATAATGCCATCATTTGTGATTGCATGTCTGTTGGGAAACCTGGGTGAGGCATAGTTTTAATATCAACCGCTTTTAACTTATCTGGGCCGATAACACGTACACCTTCATTTTCCTCAATAATTTTAACACCCATTTCTTCCATCTTCGCTGTAATTGAGCGTAAATGTTCAGGCACAGCATTTTCAATTAAGATGTCTCCACCAGTAATTGCCGCTGCAACCATGAATGTTCCCGCTTCAATACGGTCAGGAATAATAGAGTGGTTTGCACCATATAATTTATCAACGCCTTCGATACGAATCGTTCCAGTTCCAGCTCCGCGTACTTTCGCTCCCATCGCATTTAAGAAGTTAGCTAAGTCAACGATTTCTGGTTCTTTCGCTGCGTTTTCAAGGATTGTTGTCCCTTTTGCTAATGTAGCTGCAGACATAATGTTTTCTGTCGCGCCCACGCTTGGGAAGTCTAAATAAATTTTAGCTCCTTTTAGTTCTCCCTCAACGTATGCCTCAACAAAACCGTTACCAACCTGTACTTTTGCTCCCATTGCTTCGAAGCCTTTTAAATGTTGGTCAATTGGACGTGAACCAATTGCACATCCACCAGGAAGTGCAATACGAGCACGACCGTTACGTGCTAATAAAGGTCCCATTACTTGAACAGATGCACGCATTTTACGTACATATTCAAATGGTGCTTCAATGTTTAGCTCTTTAGAAGCATCGATTGTTACTTTGTTATTTTCAAATACGACTTCAGCATTTAAATGACGTAATACCTCATTAATTGTGTATACATCAGACAAAACTGGTACTTCAGATAGTACATTCTTTCCATCACTCGCTAATAGGGCTGCAGCGATTATAGGTAATACAGCATTTTTTGCGCCCTCAACACGCACTGTGCCGTTTAACCGCTTTCCGCCACGGACGATGATCTTTTCCAAATTATTCCCCTCCGTGTCCTTTTTTCAGTATCTATTCACTCAATACTCAGAAGTTATGATCGGTGTGCCAACCACAATTGTAGCTTTGTTGTCTGTAGAACGTATTGCTATTTGCACATTTATTTTCTCTCTATTTGTTGAAAGAGCGTCATCCCACTTTTTATTGTATGCGGAGACTGACACAAATGCTCTTTCTTCTATCTGTTCGATCGCTCTTGCTGAAAGATCTTTCAAAACCTGATTGGTTTTATTTTGCAAAACACCTTCAATCTTATCATTCAGTACACCTTGAACACAAGTGTAAATTATAGGTTTTTCACTAAAAATTTTATTCGTTTTCTGAATATACTTCGGGTCCCATTTTGCCCCGCTTACTTCAAAGATAATGAAAGTGTTTTCTTTAGTATTTTCCTTACTCCAAGTTACTACTACTCGTTCTTCATAGGAAGAAAATTTTTTATAGGATGTAGCTTTATATCCATCTGGAGATTGCTCTAATTCCCACTTTTGAATATTCGCCTTATCCTTCACATCGTTTAACAACTTTTGAAACGTATGTATATTAGAAATTGTTTTTGTTTCTCGTGCTAACCATGACCATTTCTCTACTTTAGCATCATTTTTCTCTACAGCTGCGATCATGTTCTCCATCTTCTGTTCATCGCTTATCGGTTTCATCTCTCTATATCCAACCAAAAATAAAACAACACTAAGTGCAACAATAAGAATGGCTTTAAGCTTCAATTTCATCCCCTCCTATCCCCATTGTTAACGGAGATTTGAGGTTCTATACACTTACTTTACTAAATACGTTAAACTCTTTGAATAGCCTAAATAATCAAGGAAAAAGTTACTTACAGATGTCCCAATTGCAATTGTAATTAAGATGAGTAATACTCTCGTCTGCATCACCTTTCCAGGCTTCATTAAACGCTCAATGTGAATACCTTGTAAGGCCCACCACGTAATGGTAATAAACAATAAATGCGAAACAATGGCAATCAGTGCTTGTTGCCCTAAAAGATGTGCCAAAAAACCGACCCCTTTTTACCTAGCTACTACTTACGAAATCTTATAAAAACGATACCATAATAAGTAGAAGCCACACTTTTTCAAATACAAATAAGCATCTTACATGTTACATCGTAATTTTTCTCTTTAAAAGCGTATACTTATATGCATTTTCAATTGTAGTTCACACAAAATAAAAAGCGCAGAGTAACGACTCCACACCTTTTATTTTCACTATTGTACCACGTTCCCTAAGAAGAAGAAATCTTTCATTAATGGAAAATATTCATAAAAGAAATTGTATCCAATCATCGGCATAATCCCTAGTATTACAATCGAAATTGCGCAAAGGCTCATCACAACCTTTATATTGAGTGGCAACCGAATTTTCTCTTCTACTTCTCCTGTACGGAAAAACATTTGCTGTAAAATACGGAAATAATATACGAATGAAATGACTGTCGTCCCCATCATAATAGAAGCTAGTACGTAATGAGCTGGCTCTACATGAAGGGCCCCTAAAAAGATGTTAATTTTCCCAATGAAACCAGCTGTTCCTGGTATCCCCGCTAGCGATAAAATAAAAATCGTCATAACGATTGCTGTAAATGGCGATCTTTTATATAATCCGGTGAAAATGGTGATATTTTCTTTGTCGCTTTGTAAGATTAAGGCGTGGATAATTGCAAACGCGCCTATATTCATAAGCATATACGCAAGCATGTAAAACCACATGCTATCCATCGTAAATGGCGATAATGCTACAAGCGGTACGAGTAAATATCCTGCATGCGCGATTCCTGAATAAGCAAATAAGCGTTTTACGTTATATTGCTTTAATGCGACTACATTTCCAATAATCATCGTAATACTAGCTAGCACAGCGATGTATATGCTCATACGTCCGTATAAAGATTGCATGTCTCCTTGCACCGATACACTTGCAAAAACCATGAGGAACAGACGAATAATGAGTAAAAACCCAGCAATTTTAGAAATTGTTCCAAGAAAAGCAGTAACGGGTGTAGCTGCCCCTTCATACACATCAGGCGCCCACATATGAAACGGCACTGTCGCAATTTTGAATGAGAGGCCAACGAGTAATAGTAGAAATGCGAGAGCTAGCAATAACTGAATACCACCAGCCAGTTCCCCGGCAAATACTTTTTGCATATCCACGATATTAGTTGACCCTGTAATGCCGTATAAGTAACTCATTCCAAAGAGTGTAATTGCCGTTCCAATTCCTCCATTAATGACATATTTCATGGCCGCCTCATTTGATGCACGGTTCTGTTTTCGTATTCCTACTAAAATGTAGGAAGAAAGTGAAAGCAATTCTAAACCGACGAAAAGTGTAACGAAATCAACGCTAGAAGCCATAAACATCGCCCCAAGAAGCGCCATTAAAAATAAGTAATAATACTCTCCCTTATCTTCAATTGGATTTTTCTTATCATCGCTCATTGCGGTGCACAAAATGAGGGCCGCCCCGCCTAACAACAACGTTTTAAATCCTTTTGAAAATCCATCTAACACAAAAGATCCATTTAAAATATCTCCCGCTGGTTCACCGTATAGCGTAATTAATGATACGATCGCTAATACGATAGCTGCGATTGCACCAAGCGCTACATACCTATGGTTCAGCTTAAAAAACAAATCACATATGGAAAGAAGGATGGCAGCTCCGAGAATGATGAATTCTGGCACCATGAGATGCCATGATAAGCTAAGTAACGTATTCATATCCACCCTACTTCACCCCCAATGTTTTCAATGTATTTTGAAGCGGATCCCCTAGTATTTCTGGCATTACTCCAATTGCAATAATGCAGAAGATAAGTAGTAAAATCGGGACATACTCCCATCCGTGTATATCAGCTTTCGCTTCCCACTCTTTCTTACCAAATGTTACTTGAAGGGTTGCTCTTAATACGTATACAGCAGTTAAAATGATGCCAAGTACTCCGGCCGTAGCAATAACTGGCTCCCCTTGGAATAAACCGAGAAAGGCAAGAAACTCGCTAACAAATCCAGACATTCCCGGCAATCCAAGCGATGCCATTCCTCCCGCTAAGAAGAAACCGCTAAGTACTGGTACACTTTTTGTAAGTCCGCCAAGCGCTGTAATATTTGATGTTCCAAAACGCTGTTCTATAACACCAAGTAAGAAAAAGAGTAAGGCTGCAATTAAACCGTGCGAAACAACTTGGAATAAAGCGCCTTGTGTACCTGGTGCATTTAACGCCGCAAGGCCCATTAATACAATACCCATATGCGAAATACTAGAGTAAGCAAGCACCTTCCGGAAGTCCGTTTGAATGAGCGCTAAGAAGGCTCCGTACAATAAATTGATAACTCCTAAAATCGCAATGAGCGTTGCAAACTCGCGAAAGTATTCTGGGAATAGCCCCTGTCCGAAGCGGATTATACCGTATGCTCCAATCTTCAATAAAACACCTGCATGAAGCATAACGACAGCCGGATGTGCTTCAATATGTACATTGACCATCCAGCGATGTAACGGGAAAACGGGTAGTTTAATCGCAAAAGCGATCATTATGCTAAGAAACAAGCCGAACTGTAAGCTATTTGGGACAGCCATTCCTCCACCAGCACCTACACTCGTTAATATTTCTTTAAGCTCTGTAATATTTGTTGTACCTGTTTTCGCAAATAAAACCGAGAAAACGATAAGCAAAATAGCGGAGCCAATACCGTTATATATTAAATAACTATAAGCAGCCTTTTCACTCGACAATTTCCCCCACTTCCCAATTAATAAAAACATCGGTGGCAATGTAATTTCAAAGAAGATAAAGAACAACATTAAATTTTGAGCAGCGAAGACACCGAGCATCCCTATTTCTAACATGAGTAACAGCATATAAAATGCTTTCAAATTCCTTTTAATCGTAAATGCCGCAATTGCTGCAAGCATCGCTAGAAGAGCCGTCAGTACCATCATAACGAGCGATAAACCATCAATACCAAGCTCGTAATAAATGGAAAACCACCTTTTATCCACCGCTGCAAAATCCCCAAATGTAATCCATTTCACTTTTTCATCAAATAGAGACAAACTCTTTCCGGAAGCATATGTACAAGCGAGGACGATAGCCATTCCGAATGGAAGCACCGTTCCAAATAAACCGAGCGCTCGCACTGTACGTGATTCTTTTTTCGGTGTTAATGTAAGTAAGAGAATTCCTAAAAGCGGGGAAAAAATGAAGAACGTTAATAACAAATCATTCATCGTAAATCCCCTCCCGTATAGAGCAAAATAATGAAGAGTACTGCAAGTGAAACAGCTGTTACAGTCCCGTACACTTGTACATTTCCGTTTTGAAGTCTAGAGCCAATTGCACTTATCCCTTTCACTAAACTCCCTATTAAAACGGCAATTCCTTCGACTACATACACTTCAAATAGGCGAAGCACATGAGCGATTCCTTTCGTAATAAGGAGCACCGTCATATTGTATAGTTCATCCACATAATATTTTTCTTTCAAAAGTTTATAAAGAGGCGAGTCCTCGCCACCAGCCCAATCTCTAGCAATAGATTTCTTGCCATATATGACATATGCAAGAGCAATCCCTGTCAAAGAAACGAGCGTCGCAACAATCATAATCCAAACTGGTCCGTGTGCCTCTCGCACTTTAAATGCTACATCTTTCGTAAGCCAATCCCCGAGAAACGTTCCAAACCACGGTGTATTTATATAGCCTGCCACGACTGCAAGAACGCCAAGGACAATCATCGGATACGTCATGATGCGGGGCGATTCATGCACATCTTCCTTCGTCTTCGCTTCCCCAGTAAAGACAAGAAAGTATAGGCGGAACATGTAGAACGCTGTTAGGAATGCTGCAATTATCGCTAAGACGAATAAAACATAATTGCCGTTCATCCAAGCTGCCGCTAAAATTTCATCTTTACTAAAGAAACCGGAAAGGAGTGGCACACCACTAATTGCAAGAGTACCGATTAAAAATAAGGCACCTGTTACTTTCATCTTCTTCTGTAAACCGCCCATTTTATTAATGTTTTGCGTATGCACGGCATGAATGACACTTCCTGCCGCCAAAAATAGCAACGCTTTAAAAAAAGCGTGTGTCGTTAAATGGAACACACCAGCTACATAACCGGCAGATCCTAATGCAAGCATCATATACCCGAGCTGGCTAACTGTAGAATAAGCAAGTACTCTCTTTATATCCGTTTGTACAAGACCGATGGAAGCTGCAAAGATTGCAGTAAAGGCGCCAACAATTGCTACCGTCTGCATCGCCACCGCACTTGCTGAAAATAGCGGAAACATCGTTGCCACTAAATATACGCCAGCTGCGACCATTGTCGCCGCATGAATAAGTGCCGAAACAGGCGTCGGCCCTTCCATCGCATCCGGTAACCACGTATGAAGCGGGAACTGACCTGATTTCCCCATCGCCCCGATAAAAATTAATATCGCCGTTATTGTAATCATTGTCGGAGTCAGATCACCCGTATGAATCGCTCTAAAAATTGCGTCATATTCAAAACTACCTGCATGCCAGAAAATTAAGATCATCCCAATAAATAAACCGACATCGCCAATACGTGTCATAATAAAAGCCTTCTTCGCAGCAGCCTTCGCTTCTTCTTTAAAGAAATAAAAACCGATGAGTAAGAACGAACCGAGGCCGACTAACTCCCAAAATATATAAAGCTGTAATAAATTCGGTGATATAACAAGCCCGAGCATCGCAAATGTAAAGAGTCCTAAATAGGCATAAAAGGTTGGTAATCTTTCCTCACCTTTCATATAACCTTTCGAATACACGTGTACAAGTAAACTCACAAGTGTAACGATAAACAACATTAAAGCCCCTAATGCTGTCACTTCAAAGCCAAATGATATATCAATATCTCCAGCTCTAAGCCATACCCACTTATGCTTCACTGGTACTGTCGAAAATCTTTCTATTAATACAAGTACCGCAAATATAAAGGAGAGAAAGACGAAGAAAATACTAAGTACACTGCTTCCTTCTCTAATTTTCTTCCCGAATATAATTAATAACAAAAACGAAACAAGCGGGAAAAGCGGTATGAGCCATGCATAATCGATCATTGTTTCCTTCCCCCTTTTCGGTCACAATGTTATCCTTTAAGCGTATCCATTTCATCTATATGAACTGTCGTACGATTACGATATAAAGCAATTAAAATGGCGAGTCCTACCGCCGCCTCCGCTGCTGCTACAGCCATCGTAAACAGAGAGAAAATTTGCCCTGTTACATTTGGGAACAAACCTAATTTACTAAACGCTACTAAGTTTAAATTGGCTGCGTTCAGCATTAATTCAATACAAACTAATACAATCACTGTATTGCGCTTCGTTAAAGCTCCAAACAAACCGATGCAAAACAAAATAATCGCAAGCGTTAAATACGCAGAAGCAGGCACGCTACTCATTGGAATCCTCCTCTTTCTCATCCTTCTTCGCAAGAATAATTGCACCGACAAGTGCTACAAGTAAAATAACTGAGGTTAGCTCAAATGGAATAATATATTTTGAATAGAGAAGTGTACCGATTTGAAGTGTGTTTTTTTCATGGAGAGGTAAACTTCCTTGTGTGCTTTCATTTGCAAAATCAATATTGTTAACAGCGAAATACATAACGGCCCCAAATGCTACAACCGCAAAGAAGATAATCCATTTTCGAAGAGTAAGACGCGATTCATTTTCTGCGTTATGTTTCGTTAACATAATGCCAAAAATCATAATAATTGTGATCGCACCCGAGTAAAGTAAAATTTGTGCAACCCCGATAAATTCAGCTGATAAAAGAAAGTACAAACCTGCAATGCTGAGAAATGTTAGAACGAGAGCTAGCATCATATGCATGACCTTCGTTAAATTCAACATAAGAACGCCGCCGATAATTGCAGACAAGGATAGTATAAAGAATGCTATAAACTCGCCATTCATGCTTTATTCTCCTTCCTGACGTTTTCGTCGTTTTCATCAAGCCACTGCAAATTTTTAAATAAGTCATCCCGTGAATATTCCGCGAGTTCAAAGTTATTTGTCATAACAATCGCTTCTGTCGGACAAACTTCTGTACATAAATCACAAAGAATACAAATTTCAAAATTAATATCGTACGTGTCAATAATTTTTCCTTTTTTCGTAGGATCCGGATGTTTTTTCCCCGTTAACTGAATACAGTCTGTCGGACAAATGTTGGAGCACTGGTTACAAACGATACACTTTTCTGGATAAAACTTTTGAATTCCTCGAAAACGATCTGGCAATGGCAACGGTTGATTCGGATAATCATACGTCACCTTCTTCTTACTCAAATTGCTTAATGTATATTTTAATCCTTTAAATAGCCCTTTCATCTCTTACTGGCACCCCCTTCATAGATTAGAAGAATAACTCCTTAATCAATGCCGTTAAGAAAATATTTGCAAGTGCAATTGGCAATAATACTTTCCAGCCAAACTCCATTAACTGATCACCTCTTATACGCGGAAACGTAACGCGGAACCAAATTAATAGAAAAACTACACTGCTAAACTTTAAAGCAAACCATACGGCACCTGGGATAAATCCAAGGAACATAACTGGATTCCATCCGCCTAAAAAGAGCACTGTAATTAAAGATGCCATCCCGAAGAAATATACGTACTCTGAAAGCATAAAGAACGCCCAGCGAAACCCTGAGTATTCCGTATGATATCCAGAAACAAGCTCCGACTCAGCTTCTGGTAAATCAAACGGCGTCCTATTTAACTCTGCTACTGCTGCGATTAAAAATACGATGAAACCGATTGGTTGCACGAAAATGTACCAAACATTTTCCTGTGCTGCTACGATTTCATTTAAATTTAAGCTACCAGCTAACAAAACGATCCCAATTACACTCATTACGAGCGGAATTTCATAAGAAATCATTTGCGCCGCTGCACGCATCCCTCCTAAAAGGGAATATTTATTATTCGATGCCCATCCTCCGGTTACGACACCAATCGTCGTAATACCAGAAACAGCAATGTAATACAGTAAGCCTACGCCAATATCCGCGAACTGAAATTTATCAGTAAATGGGATGACTGCAAGCACCATAAATGCTGGTGCGAACGCAATGACAGGTGCTAATATAAACAACGGTTTATCTGCCGCCTTCGGAATACTATCTTCTTTCAATAATAGTTTTAAAACATCGGCTACCGTTTGCAACAGACCAAACCGGCCCCCGACTTGGTTTGGCCCAATCCGCCCTTGCATAAAACCCATCACTTTCCGTTCTGCCAAAATACCATATGTAACGAAGCCAAGGACTGCAAATAATAGGAGCACCGCTAATCCGAAAAAAATGAAGAAATTCGTCCAGCTAGAAGGTGATTGTAAGAGCGTTTCAATCATTAGCCATCAACCTCCCCAAGTACTATATCCACTCCACCTAAAATCGTAATTAAATTGGCGATGTTTTCGCCTTTCAATAACTTCGGTAAAATTTGCAAATTGTAAAAAGACGGCCTGCGAAACTTCAAGCGGTACGGCTCTTTCTTTCCGTCACTAGCAATATAGCAACCAATCTCTCCTCGCGGCGACTCTATACGGACGAATGCTTCCCCTTTAGGAGCCTTAATAATTTTCGGTACTTTCGCAAGTACTGCTCCTTCTTTCGGGAACTGCTGGACTGCTTGCTCGACAATTTTTAACGACTCCTCAATTTCCTTCATGCGGCAAACGTAGCGATCCCAAGCATCCCCCACGCTCCCAACAGGAATATCGAAATCAAAACGGTCGTAAATGGAGTACGGTTCATCCTTGCGAAGATCCCAGTTTACTCCGGTGCACCGCAAATTCGCTCCGCTTAAAGAATACGAAATCGCTTCCTCCGCGCTATATATACCAACGCCTTTTACACGATTTAAGAAAATCTCATTGCCGCTAACAAGATCATGATACCCTGCCAATTGTTCTCTCATATACGGAACAAATTCTTCCACTTTTTCAATCCAACCATCCGGTGCATCCCACTTTACACCGCCGACTCTCATATAGTTAAAAGTAAGCCGGGCACCGCATAATTCGTTTAATAAATTTATAATCATCTCTCGTTCACGAAACGCGTACAAAAACGGGCTAACCGCTCCTATATCAAGAAGATTTGTCCCCCACCAAACGAGGTGGCTCGCAATCCTTCCAAGCTCCATTGCAAGTACTCGCAAGTATTCGGCACGCTCCGGGATTTCAAGCCCCATCATCGTCTCTACAGCATGGCAAATGACGTAATTATTCGTCATAGCCGATAAATAATCCATCCGATCTGTATAAGGGATAATTTGCGTATACTGTAAGCTCTCTGCAATCTTTTCGGTCCCGCGATGCAAATATCCAATAACCGGTGTAGCTTCTTTAATAATTTCCCCGTCAATTTTAATAACGAGCCTGAACACACCGTGCGTACTCGGATGCTGAGGACCTACATTCAAAAGCATTTCTTCCGTACGGATCATTTAGCTACACCTCCACATCATACGGTTCATAATCTTTCCTAAGCGGGTGCCCTACCCAATCATCAGGCATTAAAATACGTGATAAATTCGGATGCCCCTTAAATACGATACCAAGCAAATCATACGCTTCCCGCTCTGGCCAATCTGCCCCTTTCCAAAGCGCTGTCACCGATTCCACTTGCGGTGCTTCCTTATCCAACTTCACCTTCACCGCTACTGACTGCTTCTTTCCATATGAAAATAAATGAACATACACTTCCATATGTGTCATAAAATCCGTCGCATGTAGCTCTGACATATAATCAAATGCAAGTCCCTCATGGAATCGCAGTAACTCCATTACTTCATAATATTTTGAGGGCTCCACTACAAGAGTTGGTACATCTTTGGAAAGTTTATTAATGTAGCAATCTACTAAAGCACCCTCTCCTACTTTTCCCTTAATAACTTCAACATACTGATTTAAATACGGTTGATTCACAGATGGCTCTTCCTGCTTCGCTTCCTCTTCCTTCTTACCTTCAGCACCCTTCATCTTCGCCCTTGCAGCCGCTGCCGCTTTTGCCTTCGCTGCTGCAATTGCCTTCGCCTTTTCATCCCCCGAATCCCCATCACCTTGCGATGCTTTCTGCTTCGCTAGCGCCGCTGCTTTTGCCTTTGCGGCCGCCACAGCCTTCGCTTTCGCCTTGGCCTTTTCTTCTTCCGTCACCTCTTCTGTCCCTTCCCTTTTCTGCTTCGCTAACGCCGCTGCTTTTGCTTTTGCGGCGGCTGCTGCTTTCGCCTTGGCCTTTTCTTCTTCTGTTCCTTCTCTTTTTTGTTTCGCTAACGCCACCGCTTTCGCTTTTGCAGCCGCTGCTGCCTTCGTCTTCGCTTTGGCCTTTTCTTCTTCTGTTCCTTCTTCTGTTCCTTCTCTTTTTTGTTTCGCTAACGCCGCCGCTTTTGCTTTGGCCTTTTCTTCTTCCGTCACTTCTTCTGTTCCTTCTCTTTTTTGTTTCGCTAACGCCGCTGCTTTTGCTTTTGCAGCCGCTGCTGCCTTCGCCTTTGCTTTGGCCTTTTCCTCTTCCGTCACTTCTTCTGTTCCTTCTCTTTTTTGCTTCGCTAACGCCGCTGCTTTCGCTTTTGCGGCTGCTGCCTTCGCCTTTGCTTTGGCCTTTTCTTCTTCCGTTACCTCTTCTGTTCCTTCTCTTTTTTGCTTTGCTAACGCCGCTGCTTTCGCTTTTGCCGCGGCTGCCGCCTTCGTCTTCGCTTTGGCCTTTTCCTCTTCCGTTACTTCTTCTATTCCTTCTCTTTTCTGTTTCGCTAACGCCGCTGCTTTTACTTTTGCCGCCGCGGCTGCACGTCGTTTTGCTTCTTCTATAGTCATATCGTCATTTTTTGGTAGCGCTTTCTCTTTTTCGCGATTTTCTTCCTCAAGTTTACTTATTTCCACACCATGTTTCGCAACAAGGCGCTTTCTCGCCTCTTCTTTCGCACGCCTAGCCGCTTCTCTTTTTAAATCCTCTAAGTCTTTGTTAGGATCACTCATTTATTCGTCACCTGCTTTCCAGTCTTTGCTTCGTAACGAATTTTTTCTTTTAATTTATTAATTCCATAAATTAAAGCTGCAGGATTTGGTGGGCAACCAGGGATATACACGTCAACTGGCACAATTTGATCTACACCTTTCACAACAGCGTACGAATTTACATATGGACCACCTGCTGTCGCACAAGATCCCATTGCAATAACCCATTTCGGTTCAGGCATTTGGTCATATAAGCGCCGAACAATAGGAGCCATCTTCTTCGTTACCGTTCCCGACACAATCATAACGTCCGATTGCCTTGGTGAAGTCCGAAAAAATGACCCAAATCGATCTAAATCATAATGTGATGAACCTACTCCCATCATTTCAATTGCACAGCATGCCAGTCCGAATGTCATCGGCCATAAAGAATTACTTCTCGCCCATCCTTTCAACTGTTCCAATGTAGAAAAAAAGATATTTCGTTCTAATTCCGCTCGCTCATTTGGATGTAATTCCTCAAAATTTATAACCATTGTAACACCTTCTTTTTCCAAGCATACGCTAATCCAACTAGCAACATTACAACAAAGATGAGCATTTCAATCAGTGCAAATAAACCGAGGTTGTCATATGCAACAGCCCATGGATATAAAAATAAAGTTTCTACATCAAAGATGACAAACAATAAAGCAAAAATATAATAACGAGCATGAAACCGAATATTCGCATCATGAAAAGGCTCAATCCCGCTCTCATACGTCGTCGCTTTCGCTGCACTTGGTTTATTTGGGCGCAGCATCCTTCCTAATGTAAGAGCCACTACCGGCAGCAATATGCCTAATAGCAAGAAAATCAAAACGATCATATAACTATTTTCATATACACTTGCCATTGTGAAACCCTCCCCCCTAAATTAAGAACAAGTTCACTTAGTAAACAATATGTCCTAGTTGCAGTAATTATTATTTTTAAATTTTTCTAAATAATGCAACTATTTTAATCATTATAGCAAACTTCAAATTCCTATGTCGATATGTTGGGGACAGAAACGAGAATTATTAAAATCTGTTTTTATAACTTGCTATACTTGCGCAAAATAAGTATATAGGTTATATATGTTTTTTAAGAAACTATAAAAAATACAAAAGAGGAATTTATATGTATATACCGTGGGTGAGATAGATGAAAAAACAAACACATGTAAGTATTCTTATAAGCATTACATTGCTATCTATAGTAATTCATTACGTGGCAATGCCTTTTCTATATGAATACTCATTTCCCTTTCAAATATTAATTGGAATGAGTACTTTATTCATTGATATTATCGCTTGTAGTTATATACTTTATTTTTCAAATATGAAAGAAGGGTTACCTCGTTTATTTTGGACGATATTATGCGTTGGAACTCTCTCTTATTTCATCGGGGATATCGTCGTTGCCTATCAACGTTTAATTTTAAAGGACTACTATACATTCGTTGATCCGTCCGACTTTTTTTATTTACTTTTTTTAATTAGCTTTGCATTCGCCTTTCTATATGAAATCATTTATAACCGAGATTTATTAGAAAAGCTTTTTATGATATGTGATATTTGTATTATTGTTACAGCACAATTCACTTTAAGTTACTACTTACTTATTGAAAGAACCATTCACATTTCTTCAACATCCTATATCGACATATTTGTTCAACTTACTTATCCAATGACCGATTTACTCTTTTTCCTCATAGGAATTAATCTGTTATTCAAGCCTTTATCTTTATTATCCAAAAAGGTTGGCGCACTTCTTGGCAGTGCTTTACTTTTATATGCTACTACAGATGCGATTTATGCTTATATCAAATACTTCATACCCGAGTATTCTATGTTTACAGTTACTCCTCTTTATCAAGTAACTTTAGTACTAGTAGCAATCGCATGTATTATCCATACAAAAGAACCTGAAAAACAAGAACAAGTGCTATTAACACCTAAATTTGGGGAAGCGATCAGATTATCATTACCTTATATTTCTGTCGTAATGCTTATTGTTTTCATATTAGTCGAATATGTTTTCGCGCCTATTGTAGTAATTGGGCTTATGATAACTTTCTCCTTCGTTCTCATACGCCATAGTTTAGTTCGAAAACAAAATAAAATATTATTATTAGCCCAAATGCAATTCAACTCAGAACTCGAAAAACAAATTGAACTGCGTACAGAAGATTTAGTAGAACAAAAAAATGAACTGTATCATAACCAACAAATGTTTAAATCTTTATACGAGCATCATCCAGATCCAATCTTCACATTAGATTTATACGGTAATTTTCTTAACGTGAATAACGCTGGTACGACTTTACTCGGTTATCAAACGAATGAATTATTAAATCAGCCCTACTATTCACTTACGTATGAAGAAGATTTGGAAGAAATCATTAATGCCTTTCATCGCGTAAAAAAGGGGAAATCTATTTCTTTAGAAATACGGGCATATCATCAAAATAGAGATATTTACTACTTGCATGTGACAGCTGTTCCTATCTTTTTAAAGGATCATATTTCCGGAGTTTATTTAATGATTAAAGATATTACGGAAAGCAAACAACAACAAGAACAAATTAATTTTTTAGCATATCATGATACACTAACAGAGCTTGCAAATCGACGTGCATTTCATCAATATGTAGAACAAGCAATTGCGCGATCCAAAATATCAAAAATGCCTTTTGCTGTTATGTTTCTTGACCTAGATCGCTTTAAAGTTATTAACGATACCCTCGGTCATAGGGTAGGAGACCTTCTATTAATTGCAGTAGCAAAAAGACTCGAAAGTATAGCGACACCAAATATGAAGCTTGCCCGATTAGCTGGAGATGAGTTCACAATCCTTATCGAAAATTATAAAAAGAGGCCAGACGTAAAAAAAATAGCTGATACAATTGTAGCAGCCATGTACGAACCATTCGAAATTGAAAATCAACATTTACAAATCTCACCGAGCATCGGGATTGCAATATATCCTGAAGCAGGTGAAGATCCGTTATCAATTTTACAACATGCTGATATGGCCATGTACGAAGCAAAAAATAAAGGAAAAAATGGTAGCTCTCTGTACACGAAAGAATTGTATAAAAAAACGGAACGAAAAGCCCGAATTGAAAAAGATTTACCACTCGCTTTAGTAAACGAAGAATTTTATCTCGTCTATCAACCACAAATTGATATTACGACGAAAAAGATTATTGGTGCTGAAGCATTACTACGCTGGAAACACCCACTCCTAGGTGACATTCCGCCATGTGAGTTCATTCCAATTGTAGAGGAGACTCCTCAAGTCATTCCACTTGGTCATTGGGTATTAAATGAATCTTGTCGTCAGCTAAAAATATGGCATACTTTTGGCTACAAAGATTTAAAAATAAGTGTTAACTTATCAGCTAAAGAGTTCCAGCAAAATAATTTAATCGAGAACATTTTACAAATAATAACAAACGTTAAAGTCGATCCAAAAGATGTAACACTTGAATTAACAGAACGAATTGCAATGATCGATGAAAAGGAAACGTTATCCAAGCTAAAACAATTAAAGGAATATGGTATTCAAACGTCCATTGATGACTTCGGCACCGGCTATTCTTCTCTCGCTTATTTATCTATTTTCCCTATCGATACATTAAAAGTACCGAGAGAATTTACACAACTAGCTGATCATCGACCTGAAGAGAGAGCCATCGTGTCCACTATCCTTTCCCTTGCAAATACGTTAAACCTATCTGTCGTTGCTGAAGGAATTGAAACAGAAAAACAACTTAAGTTTCTACAAAAGAACAACTGTAAATATATGCAAGGTTACTATTTCAGTAAACCACTTACTAGTCATCAATTTATAAAATTTCTACAAAAAACACCTAGTATGAACCAATAACTCATACTAGGTGTTTTTATCATGCTATTTGCGGACTACACAGCTATTCATCGACGCAGAGTGTCCGACTCACTTTATAATGTCGGAATTTTTTTTTCGTAATATTCCTCTGCAATCTCTTCATAAAAAGCTGCTGACGTCGTATAAAAATATGGAATTAGCCATAAGAATCCAATCCCGAGTGTAATACAACTTAATATAAACCAACCAATAAAACTCAAACATAAAATGAAATACTCCATCTTATGTCCATCCATCATACGACGGCTTTCTGTAATCGCTTGATTTATAGAATACTCCGGGTGATCATTTATAATAAAGTACGTCATCGCATAAGAAAATGATTTAATAATGCCTGGGATAATGAACAGTAACGTCCATAAGAAAAGATAAAAATTTACTAATAAATATAATAAAAATGACTTTAAAAATCTCTTTCCCTCTGAAAACCAAATGAACACATTACCGATACTAGCTTGCTTTTCACGAAGGATATTTAAAGCAAGATAATATCCACCTAAAGTTAAAGGCCCAGTAACAAAAAATGTAATGATATTTATTGAAATTGAATTTTTCGTTTCTTTCCAATCAAAAATTGAAGAAAATCCCCACTCAATACTAAAACTAAAAATCATGATTAGAATTGAAATAAGTAATGTCGCCCCGACAGCTAATCCCCATTTCCCTTCTAATGAATCTAATGCTTCTCCTTTTAAATCACCAATCATACGTAACCTCCTATACACAATAACTCTATTAGTATAGCATGTTCCTACTACAATTCATCTTTTGAAATATAGCGGTAAAAATGCGCTGTCGTTGTACTCACGTACGGACTAAGCCATAGAAAACCTATTCCAAGTGTAAAAATCGCTAAAATAGCCCACCCTATAAAGCTTAGCCATAAAAGAAATAGATCTAATTTATGCCCCTTCATCAGATTCTTACTTTCTTTCATTGCTTGCGAAACACTGTATTCCGGTTTTTCAACCATCACATAATATGTCATCGAATATGAAAAATACAAAATAGCCATTACAATAAACGAAATAGCTAATAAAATAAAGAAAACAATTATAAATGATGGATTTGCATTCTCATCAAGAAAACCTAATAGCCCAAATACAATCGTTCCTAACATCGGAACCCATATACCTGTATATAACAAAATTGCAAGCATAGCCCACATTGTTTTCATCATTCTTTTAAAGCCACGAAATCCTTCAAATAAATAATCCACTCTAGCATCTTCTCGTTTGCTTATTTGTAGAAACAAATTCGTATGACCATATGTGGTAATGCCATAAGCCGCATAACTTAAAATTATCATAAGGCAGTAAAAAACCCCAAACGTAATAGCAGCTCCAATTGCCATTGTTTCTTCTTCAATTGAACCAGTTAAAATAGATGCTAAAATAAATATTATAACTCCTGGAATTAATACTATAAGCATTACAGCCATTGAAACGACGTAACTTACAATATGATATAAAATCGTTGATCCAACACCTAGTCCCCATTTTCCTTTTAAAGAGTGCAATGCTTCTCGCTTCATTTCACCGATCATTTATTCATCCCCTTTATAAATTGTTGTACATTCTCTACTTATACGAGCACCAATATAATTATACCATTTTTGTAAAATTATCCATTAACTACATAAAAAAATCCGTAAAGGCTTTGCCTTTACGGATTTTTTTATTTCATATCGGAAACGTTTAAACGGTTCACAGCGCGTTGTAATGCCATTTCTGCACGTTTAAAGTCAACATGTGCTTGTTTATCTTGCAGACGTTGCTCAGCACGACGCTTCGCTTCATTTGCACGATGGATATCGATATGGTTTGCTTCTTCAGCAGATGATGATAATACAGTTACTTTATCTGGACGAACTTCGATAAAGCCACCACTTACCGCTACATAATCAGTGTGTCCACCATTTTTCAGACGAACTGCACTAATTTTTAATGGTGCAACAGTTGGAATGTGACCTGGTAAAATCCCCATTTCCCCACTCTCTGCTTTTACACTTACCATTTCTACTTCTTTTTCGTAAACCGGTCCATCAGGAGTTACAATACTGACTGGAAATGTCTTCATACTTCGTCCCTCCTAAGGCCTTACGCCATCATTTTCTTCGCGTTTTCAATAACTTCTTCAATGCCACCAACTAAGCGGAATGCATCTTCTGGAAGGTCATCATATTTTCCTTCTAGAATTTCTTTGAAACCACGAACTGTGTCTTTTACAGGTACGTAAGAACCTTTTTGACCTGTAAACTGCTCCGCTACGTGGAAGTTTTGAGATAAGAAGAATTGAATACGACGAGCACGATGTACAACTAACTTATCTTCTTCAGATAACTCATCCATACCTAAGATAGCAATGATATCTTGAAGCTCTTTGTAACGTTGTAAAGTTTGCTGTACTTGACGAGCCACTTCATAATGCTCTTCTCCTACGATTTCTGGAGAAAGTGCACGAGATGTAGATGCTAATGGATCTACGGCTGGGTAAATACCCATTTGTGTTAAACGACGCTCTAAGTTTGTTGTTGCATCTAAGTGAGCGAACGTTGTAGCTGGTGCTGGGTCAGTATAGTCATCGGCTGGTACATATACCGCTTGGATAGACGTGATAGACCCTTTATTTGTAGATGTAATACGCTCTTGTAATTGACCCATTTCTGTTGCAAGTGTTGGTTGGTAACCTACCGCAGATGGCATACGGCCAAGAAGGGCAGATACTTCAGAACCTGCTTGCGTGAAACGGAAGATATTATCGATGAACAGAAGTACGTCTTGTCCTTGCTCATCACGGAAATATTCAGCCATTGTTAAGCCTGTTAATGCAACACGTTGACGTGCTCCAGGTGGCTCGTTCATTTGTCCGAATACCATCGCAGTTTTCTTAATTACGCCAGAATCGCTCATTTCGTGGTATAAGTCATTACCCTCACGAGTACGCTCACCTACACCAGCGAATACAGAGATACCACCGTGCTCTTGTGCGATGTTGTTGATTAACTCCTGAATTAATACTGTTTTACCTACACCGGCACCACCGAATAGACCGATCTTACCACCCTTAATGTAAGGAGCAAGTAAGTCTACTACTTTAATACCAGTTTCAAGAATTTCTACTTTAGTAGATAATTCTTCGAATGCAGGTGCTTGACGGTGAATTGGATCACGGCGTACATCCGAAGGAACCTCACCATCTAAGTCAATAGCATCACCTAATACGTTAAATACGCGACCAAGTGTTGCATCACCAACTGGTACAGAGATTGCTTTACCAGTATCTTCTACTTCTGTGCCACGAACAAGTCCATCTGTGGAAGACATCGCAACTGTACGAACTGTATCATCACCTAAATGAAGTGCAACTTCAAATGTTAAGTTAAGTTCACCGTTTTCGTTGCTCTGTTTTACCGTAAGGGCGTTGTAGATTTCTGGTAGCTTTCCGCCATCAAACTTAACGTCTACAACCGGACCCATGATTTGCGTAACGCGCCCTTTATTCATCGGGTTCCCTCCTAGCTTTCTTTTAATTAGCTAACTTTCTACGAGCAGCTAGCTTTTCATTTTTTATTAGTTTATAGCTTACGCGACTCTTTTGACAGAGCCGCCTACGCTTTTTATTGAATCTAGCTCCAGCGGTTAGAATGTTCGGTGGCTTCGCTTTTTCCTGCGAGGCACAAATCGCCTCTACGTCAAAAGCTCCATCCCCCTCTCATTCTGAACGAACCGCCTACGCTTTTTATTACTATTCTAACGCTGCTGCTCCACCAACGATTTCCGTAATTTCTTGCGTAATCGCTGCCTGACGCGCACGGTTGAATGAAAGTGTAAGTGAATCGATAACTTCCATTGCGTTGTCTGTAGCACTCTTCATTGCTGTCATACGCGCTGCGTGCTCACTTGCTTTACCGTCTAGTAATGCACCGTACACTAAGCTTTCTGCGTATTGTGGCAATAGTACTTTTAAAATTTCTTCTTCAGAAGGTTCGAATTCATAAGCTGTCGTCGGTTTATCAGACGCCACATCAGTAAGCGGTAAAATTTTATTTTCCGTTACTTCTTGTGAAATTTTACTTACGTAATGGTTGTAGTAAATATACAGCTCATCATAAGCACCATCTGCGAACATCGCAATTGCTCGAGAAGCAAGGTCTTTAATATCAGTAAATGATGGGTGGTCAGATAATCCAACTACTTCATCAATGATGTTAAAGCCGCGACGTTTTAAATAATCACGTCCTAGTCGTCCAAGCACAATAATTGAATATTGGTTTGAATCCATATTATGACGTTCACGAATTACGTTACTTACTGTACGTAATACGTTACTGTTATAACCACCTGCTAGTCCGCGATCAGATGTAATAACGATGTATCCTGTACGCTTTACAGGACGCGCATTTAGCATTGGATGATTAATTCCTTTACTTCCTTGCGCAATGCTCGCTACTACTTCTTGAATCTTTTCCATATACGGAACGAAAGATTTAGCATTTTGCTCTGCACGGTTTAACTTAGATGCAGATACCATCTCCATCGCTTTCGTAATTTGACTCGTTTTCTTTGTCGAGTTAATCTTCGCTTTTATATCGCGTAAAGATGCCACAGGTTTTCACCACCTTTTTTCCGGAAGTTGGCACGATTAGTAAGAATCCTCTTCCTAATCTACGTTGCAAGATATTCTTGCTCATGATTGAAGGAAAAGAATAGGTGCACCTACTCTTTTCCTTTACATAACCGTCAGCAATCTCAGAAATTGAGATGCCTTTATATATTATCTAGCTCCGCCTCTTAGCCGATGGGGCTAAACAGTCGGCTTCACTTTTTATTATTCAGAAGCTACGAATACTTTTTTAAATCCGTTAATTGCTGCTGCAAATTTGTCGTCATCCGCAAGTTTCTTAGTTGTGCGGATTTCTTCTAATAAGTCAGTCGCATTAGAATCTAACCAAGCATGGAATTCTTCTTCGAAACGAGTGATATCTACTACTGGGATATCATCTAGGAATCCACGTGTTAAAGCGTAAAGAATGATAACTTGTTTCTCTACACGTAACGGTTTGTGTAATCCTTGTTTTAATACCTCAACAGTACGAGCACCACGGTTTAGTTTCGCTTGAGTTGCTTTATCTAGGTCAGAACCGAACTGAGCGAACGCTTCTAACTCACGGTAAGATGCAAGGTCAAGACGAAGTGTACCTGATACTTTACTCATTGCTTTAATCTGAGCAGATCCACCTACACGAGATACAGAAGTACCCGCATCGATCGCTGGACGTACGCCAGAGAAGAATAGGTCAGATTGTAAGAAGATTTGTCCATCCGTAATTGAGATTACGTTTGTTGGGATGTAAGCTGATACGTCCCCTGCTTGTGTTTCGATGAAAGGTAGTGCAGTTAAAGAACCGCCGCCTTTTGCATCACTTAATTTTGCTGCACGCTCTAATAAGCGAGAATGTAAGTAGAATACATCCCCTGGGTAAGCTTCACGACCTGGAGGACGACGTAATAGTAATGACAGCTCACGGTAAGCTGCTGCTTGTTTTGATAAGTCATCATATACTACTAGTACGTGTTTACCATTGTACATGAACTCTTCACCCATTGTTACACCAGCGTAAGGAGCTAGGTATAATAATGGAGCTGGTTGAGAAGCAGATGCAGTTACAACGATTGTGTACTCTAATGCACCATGCTTACGTAGTGTTTCTACTACGTTACGTACAGTTGATTCTTTTTGTCCGATAGCTACGTAAATACAAATCATATCTTCATCTTTTTGGTTAATGATTGTATCTAGTGCAACTGCTGTTTTACCTGTTTGACGGTCACCGATGATTAACTCACGTTGACCACGGCCAATTGGTACAAGAGCGTCAATCGCTTTAATACCTGTTTGAAGTGGCTCATGAACAGATTTACGATCCATTACACCTGGTGCTGGACTTTCGATTGGACGAGTGTTTGTTGTATTGATTGGGCCTAAACCATCAACTGGTTGACCTAATGGGTTTACAACACGACCAATTAGTTCTTTTCCTACTGGTACTTGCATGATGCGACCAGTACGACGAACTTCGTCACCTTCACGGATTTCTGTGTAAGGTCCTAAAATGATAATACCTACGTTGTTTTCCTCTAAATTTTGTGCTAGTCCCATAACGCCGTTAGAGAACTCTACAAGTTCACCAGCCATAACGTTATCAAGACCATGAGCACGCGCGATACCGTCACCAACTTGGATAACTGTACCAACATCACTAACTTCGATTTCAGACTGATAGTTCTCGATTTGTTGCTTTATCAGTGCGCTAATTTCTTCAGCTCTGATGCTCATGTGCTTCACCCCTATCTATTCTTCATTAATTCACGCTGAATACGTGCTAATTTTCCTTGTAAACTTCCGTCATAAATGCGATTTCCAATACGTACTTTAATGCCGCCTAGTAAATCTTCATCTACAACATTTTTTACGCGAATTGCATCTTTTCCTGTTCTCTTTGCAAATGCTTCTGCAATGTTAAGCTTCTCTTCTTCCGATAGAAGACGAGTAGAATATACAGTTGCGTCCGCTACGTTACGTTCTTCATTAGCAAGAACAACATATTCATCTGCAATTTCAGGTAAGATATCAATGCGCTTGTTATCAATTAAAATATATAACGTATTTAAAATAGATTCAGAAACAGACCCGAATACGTTTGCAAGAAACGTTTTCTTTTGTTCCTTTGAAATGTTCGGTTGCGTTAAAAAGCTATGTAGTTCTCCGTTCTTTATATAAACGTTTTGTACAAGGCGTAATTCCTCTTCAAACATTTCTAATACGTGTTTTTCTTTAGCAATTTTAAAAAGAGCGACAGCATAACGTTTTGCTACAATCCCATTGCTCATCGCGCTTCTCCTACTTCTTTAATATAATCGCGAATTAACTTCACTTGATCTTCTTCTTTTAATTCTTTTTCAATTACTTTAGAAGCAATTTGAACAGATAAAGAAGCAACTTGTTCTTGTAAAGCAGCAATCGCTTGCTCTTTTTCGCGTTGAATTTCTTGTACAGCAGATGCTTTAATTGATTCTGCTTCTTCTTTCGCAGCAGCAACAATAGCATCTTTTTGATCTACAGCTTGTTTTTTCGCTCTTTCGATTAACTCTTGTGCTTCAACACGTGATTGTTTTAACATTTCACGTTGTTCTTCTACTAACTTCTTCGCTTCAGCGTTACTTCTTTCTGCAGCGTCGATTTCATTAGTAACATGCTCTTCACGTTCTTTCATAATCCCCATTAAAGGACCCCACGCGAATTTGCGTAGCATTACTAATAGAAGTAAGAAAATGAACAATGTATAAGCAATCGTTCCAAATGGAATGGCAGCCCCTAATAATAAAGTTGGCACAAGGATTCACTCCCTTCAAAATATCTAAATTGATCATATGAAAAAAAAAGACATACGTTTCGTTCATAAAGCAATGGCGAAGAAAGTTCGGAAAAACACTCTTCGCCATCTATGTAAGGGGAGTCTCCCTTATTTGTTCATTACGATGAATGCAATAACTACACCGATGATTGGAAGTGCCTCAACTAAAGCAACCCCGATGAACATAATTGTTTGAAGTGCGCCTTTTAATTCTGGTTGACGAGCAACACCTTCGATTGTACGTGATACGATAAGACCGTTACCAATACCTGCACCTAATGCTGATAAACCAATTGCAATTGCAGCTGCGATTACACCTAAACTCATTTAATTTGTCCTCCTTTGTATTATAAAAAAATAAATTTTTTCTTACTTAAATTATATTAATGGTCATGACTTACTTTATGAGCCATATAAACCATCGTTAACATAACGAAAATAAATGCTTGGATTGATCCAACGAATACACTGAATCCCATCCATGCTAACATCGGCACAAGTGCACCTAATGCTCCAAGGAATGATGCTCCGCCCAGTTTAGCAAGTAATCCTAATAAGATCTCACCTGCATAAATGTTACCAAATAAACGAAGACCTAACGTTAATGTGTTAGCAAACTCCTCAATAACCTTTAATGGGAATAAGAATTTCATAGGTTGGAAATAACCTTTTACGTATTCTTTCGTACCCTTCATCTTAATTCCATAATAATGGGTGAGGGTAACTACCATCACGGCTAATGTTAATGTAACTGCTGGATCAGACGTTGGTGATCTCCACCATGCAATATGTTCGCCAGCTTCAGTTGCTGAATACATGAATGGTAAACCAAGGAAGTTCGATACGATGATAAACATGATAAGCGTAACGCCAAGCGTTAAGAAACGTCCACCTGTTTTCCAGTCCATCGTACTATTGATAATCCCTTTCACGAAGTCAAACACCCATTCCATGAAGTTTTGCATTCCTGTTGGGCGAAGAGCTAAGCTGCGAGTTCCGATAACAGCGATTAAGAAAACAATAACTGCTGCTACAGTAACCATCATAACTGATGACAAATCGAACGTTAAACCTAGAAATTCAACTAATTTACCGTGTTCCACTAGTAATTCACCTCTCTTCCCTGCTCTTATACTCTAAATAAAGAAAATCTATGATCATGACAAGGTATCCTGTCAGCAATCCTACACCTAAGCCCCACATCGCAATTAACTCTTGATATTTGGCTGCAAATAAAATTAATAACCCAATCGTGGCGAATCTTGAATATGTACTTACCGCTGTCGCCTTAAACTTCACGTTTTCTCCATTTGTCACGCGATCCAACAGCTTGTCTGTCCTACGTGCAATGATGCGCAAACTAAGAAAACTGAAAATCGTTCCGATAATCAGTCCAAGAAATACATCCTTGTAAGAGGTGAATCCCCATCCTAGCACTAGAAGCGCAAGCAAGTAGTACATATATTTCTTTTGTCTTTGGACAAGTCCATGTACGTCTATCATCATTGCTCTCCCGAATAGTAATGTCGAATGAGTCGAATCATTGCGTATACCCCTGTTCCTAATCCGAGTAATAACCCTATAATAAGAAACAATGGAAACGTTCCAACCTTATTATCAATCCACTGCCCACCAAAGATCCCAACAAGAATAGAACCGACTAACTGAGCAAGAATACCTGACATTAAAGCATAAGCTTTTATATGGCTGCGATCGTTTTTTTGCAAGGATTCATCCCTCCAATATGTAGCCCTCATTCACGATGTGTTAATAATAACTCATTTTTTTGCATAAATCCTATACAAAATAAAAAGTTTACATTTTCGTCACGGAATAGATGTATTTTTGTCACTGAAAGCCCTACCATCTATCCCCGTTGTTAGCATACAATAGGGTATTAACAGTGTCAACGAGAAATCGTAAAAAATCAAAAAATTTGAGTATTAGTCATTTCCTCCCAAAAATGAAAACGTTCCCCTTCTAAATACTGGTTAGAGATATGAAATTTCTAACAGTTTTCTCTTTATAATAGAAGGAAATGTTCACAAGTTTGTCACTATTATATTTTTACGATATAACGCTTTCCTTCCATAATATAGTGCTCTTTAGACGTAAGACTTCTATATTATATGTGATGTGTATGCAACTTATGTTGTATATACTATGTATATTTATCCTCTCCCCTCCCCTACTTGCTTACATCAAAAAAAGACGAGCTGAGGAATCCCCCTGCTCGTCAGTTGTCTTACTTCGTTCCGAATAAACGGTCACCAGCATCACCAAGACCTGGTACTACATATCCGTGGTCATTTAATTTCTCATCTAATGCTGCTACATAAATATCAACATCAGGATGTTCTTCTTGTACTACTCTTACTCCTTCTGGAGCTGCAACGATACACATTAATTTAATTTGTTTTGCGCCGCGCTTTTTCAGAGAGTTAATTGCTTCAGCTGCAGAACCACCTGTTGCTAGCATCGGATCTAGTACGATAAAGTCACGCTCTTCTACATCCGTTGGAAGTTTCACATAGTATTCTACCGGTTGCAATGTTTTAGGGTCGCGGTATAAGCCAACGTGTCCTACTTTTGCTGCTGGAATTAATTTCAGAATTCCATCAACCATTCCTAAACCTGCACGTAAAATCGGAATTAAACCAAGTTTTTTACCAGCGATCACTTTTGTTGTCGCTTTGCTTACAGGAGTCTCAATTTCAATGTCTTTAAGTGGAAGGTCGCGAGTAATTTCAAAAGCCATTAAGCTTGCTACTTCGTCCACTAATTCACGAAAATCTTTCGTACCTGTATTCTTGTCGCGAATATATGTAATCTTATGTTGAATTAACGGGTGATCAAATACATACAGTTTTCCCATGTGAATCTCTCCTTTAGATGATATTCATGCGTTTGCACGCTTTTTTACACTATTTACGATTGTAAAGAAAACGCTACTAATATTCAAGGGCAAATTTGGAAAAGTCATGATTTCCGATGAATCTATCTAGTATCTTTACCAATTATGGGAGCTGTATCCTTCATTATATCGCCAAAATTTATTCATCATTTGTATACATACTTAAAGAACAATATATGTCCACAAAAAAACTGCCAAAACAATTATGTCTCAGCAGTCTTCTTCAATCTATTATAGATTTGGATACATTGGGAATTTGCTCGTTAACGCTTCTACACGCTTACGCGCTTCTTCTAATGCAGCTTCATTTTCATGATTTTTTAATGTGTAAGCAATAAGTGACGCAATTTCATCCATTTCTTCTAAACCGAAACCACGAGATGTTACAGCTGCTGTACCGATACGTACACCACTTGTTACAAATGGGCTTGCTGTTTCAAATGGAATTGTATTTTTGTTCACTGTAATACCAACTTCGTCTAATACGTGCTCTGCTACTTTACCTGTGATTTCTAGGTTACGAACATCAATTAGGATTAAGTGATTGTCTGTTCCACCAGAAACAAGTGTAAGTCCTTCTTTTTGAAGACCTTCAGCTAAGCGGTTCGCATTGTTAATGATATTTTGTGCATATGTTTTGAAATCATCTTGAAGTGCCTCACCAAACGCAACAGCTTTTGCAGCGATTACGTGCATAAGTGGACCACCTTGAATACCAGGGAAGATTGATTTATCAATTTGTTTTGCAAATTGCTCTTCACATAAAATCATACCACCACGTGGACCACGTAATGTTTTATGTGTTGTTGTTGTAACGAAATGTGCATGTGGCACTGGATTTGGATGTAAACCAGCCGCTACTAAACCAGCGATGTGTGCCATATCAACCATTAAGTATGCGCCCACTTCATCTGCAATCTCACGGAATCGTTTGAAATCGATAACACGAGGGTACGCACTTGCACCTGCAACGATTAATTTTGGTTTATGTTCTTTCGCTTTTGCTAATACATCATCGTAATTAATACGGTGAGATTCAGCATCCACGCCATATTCTACGAAATTATATTGTACTCCACTGAAGTTAACAGGGCTTCCGTGTGTTAAGTGACCACCATGAGATAAATTCATACCAAGTACTGTATCGCCTTGCTCTAAAATCGTGAAGTATACTGCCATGTTCGCTTGTGCACCAGAATGCGGTTGAACATTTACGTGCTCTGCGCCGAAAATTTCTTTTACGCGATCACGTGCGATATCTTCTACTACGTCTACATGTTCACAACCACCATAGTAACGTTTCCCAGGATATCCTTCAGCATACTTATTCGTTAAAACAGAACCTTGCGCCTCCATTACTGCTTCACTTACGAAGTTTTCCGAAGCAATTAACTCAATCTTCGAACGCTGTCTTCCTAGTTCTGCCTCAATTGCAGCAAATACCTTTTCATCTTGACGTTTTAAATGATCCACCAAAATCCCCCTTTTCTGAACGAATTACATCGATTCCCAACAGTTTTTTCTTATTTATTCAGAAAAAACGAAAATTCAGGTTGTAATTCTTTCGAACCTTCATGTTTTCAACTACATTCTAACATGACTTTCTATATCATAAAAGAAAAAAAAGACCGAAAATCGGTCTTTTCTTTCTTCTATAATAAAGTCAGACAACATACCTTATTCATAACTTTAACGGCAAGTGATAGTCTCTTCCTTCGCCGCATAAACAGCACGTGCTCCACCAATTAGCTTTCCACGTGTTGTTGCCATCGTTACATGTGCACTTCCAATTTCCTTCACACTAGTACGAACCGGAACAGCTACGTGCTTTAAATGCATACCGATAAATGTATCACCAATATCCATTCCCGCATCTGCTTTAATAAACTCAATTACTACCGGATCTTTCAAATTGTGATAAGCATATGTTGCTAATGCACCACCTGCTGATCTAACAGGCGTAACTGTTACAATTTCAAATTGATATTTCATCGCCAACTCTTTCTCAACTACTAAAGCACGGTTTAAATGCTCACAACATTGAAACGCCAACTCAATACCTGTTTGTTCTTGAAATTGTTTTAACTCAGAAAAAATCGCCTCTGCTACTTCCATTGTTCCTGATGTCCCAATTCTTTCTCCTAGCACTTCGCTCGTACTACACCCCACTACAAAAATTTGACCACTTTGTAATGAAGCTTGTTCTTGGAAATCAGAAAGCGAAATTTGTAGCTGTTCTCTTACCTTTACGATTTCTGTCATTACGCCTCTTCCTTTCACAGGTTGGTTCACCAAATTATATTTCCTACTGCTTCTAGTTAGAATCTATTACTTTGCTTCGTATGTTTTAATTTTTCCTACGCGGTTTTCGTGACGGCCGCCTTCAAATTCAGTTGTTAACCAAATTTTTGCGATGTCGCGTGCTAGACCAGCACCAATTACACGCTCGCCCATTGCTAACATGTTTGTATCGTTATGCTCTCTCGTTGCTCTCGCACTGAAAGTATCATGAACTAACGCACAACGAATACCATTTACTTTGTTTGCAGCAATTGACATACCGATGCCTGTCCCACAAACTAAGATACCACGATCTACTTCGCCATTTGCTACCATTTCCGCTGCTGGAAACGCAAAATCAGGGTAATCAACAGAACCAGCTTCACATTCACAACCTAAATCAATATATTCAATATTTAACTCTTCTAATAAACTTACAAGTTCTTTACGGATATTCATACCGCCGTGATCAGATGCTACTACTACTTTCATTTTTACCCCTCCAAAGTTTCAATCCATTATCTTCATTCTCACTTAATCCTTTAATGGGACGAAGTGATCTCCAATATCGTATTATACACGAAACATCAACCTTCTGAATGTTTTTTCAGTAAAGTTTGTACAAGTTTTTCCATCTCTTCTAATGTTTCTTTATAAATAGAGAGAGATCCGCCGAACGGATCTGAAATATCCTTACTCATCCCCTCAGTTACTCCATATAATGTATCTACTTTCCCTTCAACACTCGGATAATGCCCAAGGATAAGTTCCTTATGGTTTTCCGTCATTGTTACTACAATATCTGCCCAATCAATTAAGGCTTCGTTTACCTGCTGCGAAGCATGATCGATTGCAATTCCCTTTTCAGCTAAAGCTTCCTTTGCATGTACCGACGCATCACTTCCAGGATAGGCGAAAACACCAGCAGATTGCACTTCAAACTTACCTTCTCCATAATGGCGCAGTAACGCCTCAGCCATCGGACTACGGCATGTATTTCCAGTGCAAACAAATAATACTCGTTTCATCTAAACCCACCCCTTTTCTCTATTTCCTTCCTTTTATCATAGCGTACATTACAATAGAACAAAAGAAATGTGAATATACGAAAGGCGCATTTCTCTTATATTTTTTCTAAGAAAAATGCGCCTTATCCACATATATGTGAAACCCTATTTCCAAGTGCCCAAAGTATTTTACCATATATAAGGAACAGACTACAAAACAAAATAAGGAATCCATTTCATACGAAACGGATTCCTTTCATGTGATAATTATTTCATTGTAACTTTCATTACTTCTGTTGAACCTTTTGTAGCAGTTACACCTACAGTTGTCTTAATAGACTCAGCTGCATCTGTGTTTGTAATAACGATTGGAGTAATTGTGCTTTTCGCTTTTTCACGAATTAATTCTAAGTCGAATGAGATTAATTTATCTCCAGCTTTTACAGCTTGTCCTTCAGAAACGTGAGCTTCAAAACCTTCGCCTTCCATTTTTACAGTTTCTAATCCAACGTGGATTAAAATTTCTGTACCGTTTTTCGCTTTAATTCCAATTGCATGTTTCGTGTGGAATAATTGTACGATTTCGCCATCAACTGGAGATACAACTACACCTTCAGTAGGATCGATTGCAACACCGTCACCCATCATACGACCAGCGAATACTGGATCTGGTACTTCTTCAATATTTTTCACCGCTCCAGTTAATGGAGCTACAATTGTTTCTTCATTTGTTTTTGAACCAAGACCGAATAATTTTTTAAACATAGGATAGTCCTCCTTATAATTTACCTAAAAGTTTATAGGGCAATCTCTATTAAAGATCAGAATAAACGTAAGACTTCATACTTCGAATATTATACTGTAAAAACGCTTTCGAAATAAATTACGTCATTACTACTAGACTCTTATTGTAGCGTCTCACAAAATTCCAGTCAATTCTGATTGTCTGAATAACAATAAGAAGTTAACTTCTACTTATATTTTCTCTTTTTTTACCTAACTTGTCTAGAGGTCTTTACTACATTTTATTTTTTGTTGTTAATTTGTAAAATTTTTTTCAAACTTTTTTCGAAATCCACTTTACTAAAGTAAGTAACTATTTTATTATTACTTACGTAAGGTAAGTTAATAACTTTTAGGAGGTTTTCAAAAATGATGGATTTCGGTCTTCTTATTATTCGTCTTATTATAGGTATTACATTCATGGGTCATGGTGCTCAAAAATTATTTGGTTGGTTCGGCGGTTACGGTTTAAAAGGAACAGGTGGCTGGATGGAATCAATCGGTTTACGCCCTGGTGTATTTATGGCATTTATGGCTGGTGCAACTGAACTATTAGGTGGTTTCTTATTCGCATCAGGTATTTTCACTGCAATCGGTTCATTATTTATTGTTGGAACAATGTTAATGGCGATCTTCACTGTTCATGGAAAAAACGGTTACTGGGTAACTCAAAATGGATATGAATATAACTTAATGTTAATCGCTGTTGCTATCGGTGTAGCTTTAATCGGTCCTGGCGCATACGTTTTACTATAATTTTTATCTTGAATCCGAGATTATTTAGGTGGAACTTACTTCATTGTGGTTGAAGTAAGTTCTTTTTATGTAATAAAAATATTATTTTCAGCAGGAGTTTTCCACTAACATCTTGTAAACAAACAATAAGTCGTCATATTTAGAAAGGGGATTTCAATCATGTTATCCATTAATCCAAATGAACAATCGGAAAAAGAGAATTACAAATTACTTACAGGAAGTATTATTCCACGCCCTGTCGCATTCGTTACTTCTGTAACAAAAGACGGCGTATTAAATGGAGCACCATATAGTTATTTCAATATTGTTGCTGCTAATCCGCCACTTATCTCAGTTTCTGTACAACGAAAAGCTGGAGAAAGAAAAGACACTTCTCGAAACGCAATTGAAAAAGGAGAATTTGTTGTACATATCTCTGATGAATCATATGTAGCGGCAATTAACGAAACAGCAGCAAATCTCCCTCCAAATGAAAGTGAAATTGAATTAGCAAAATTAACACCAATTGAAAGTGATGTCATCTCCGTTCCAGGTGTAAAAGAAGCAAATATTCGAATGGAATGCGTACTAGAACGCGCAATTCCCCTTGGCGGAACAGAAGACTCACCAGCTTGCGATTTACTAATCGGACGCGTCGTTCGCTTCCACGTCGCAGAACACCTATACGAAAAAGGACGCATTCATGCCGAAGGACTAAAACCAGTAAGCCGCCTAGCAGGACACAACTACGCAAAACTAGGAGAACAATTTGAATTAGTGAGGCCAATCTAAAAGCGGAAGCGGCTCGCTCAGAATGGGAGGAGGATGGAGCTTCTGACGTAGAGGCGCTTTTTGCCTCGCAGGAAGACGCGAAGCCACCGACCATTCTAGCCGCTGGAGCTGGATAACAACTAAAAGCGAAAACGGCTCGTTCAGAATAGAAGTAACAATAATATAAAAGGGTGTACCAAATTAATTTGGTACACCCTTTTCATAGAAGAAGAAAAATAATTTTTCATTATTGGTCATCGACCTCTTTTCCCATTATTGGTCATCGGTAAAAAGTAACAGTGTGATTGGTTATTGGATGATTGGTTGTCCTTTGGCCATCACAAATCTCATTTTTACAAAAGTGGTCTTCTTCTATGCCTTGAAGCGGAGTCTCACCACTTCAAGGTTTAAAAGTATTTTTCACCATCAAAGTCTAGTTCAATGGCGTAGTTTTTCGCATTAATTAAGTTAGATAACCTATTAGCTTGTCTCTCTAACTCTAAACCTTTTACACGATATACTTCAGGATCAAACATAGCTACTTTTACAAGCGACGATGTTTCACCGTACGAATATACATGTTCTTCTTTCTTACTCACGCCAAACTCTTTACACTTTCGAGCTTTTGCACGTAACTGCGTTGCAAGTTCTATCGCTTCAACAATCGTTATATTCTCTCCGTTGAAATTCACTTCATTTCGGATATTTGCTTCATACATTAATTTATCTAAAAGACGAAAATCAGCGCGAACTTCATCTA
Source organism: Bacillus sp. A01H (assembly GCF_045277205.1). NCBI lineage: Bacteria > Bacillati > Bacillota > Bacilli > Caryophanales > Bacillaceae > Bacillus > Bacillus sp. A01H. The sequence goes on from NZ_CP117702.1 coordinate 5,372,403, forward strand.
GCTCCTGTTCAACTTGTACCAATGTACGCGTCTGTTTTGGAAGTGTATCACCTTTTTCAATTTCAACAAATCCAATTTGGTTCATCTCTTCTTCTAATTCATGTATTCTTTTCGATAATACACTTTTTAATTTTACAGCTTCTGCCAAAGAAATGTTAGACATAGTATCCCCCTTATATCTCTTCTTTCTGCTCCTCTAAAGTAGGTACTTTCTCTTTTTTCGGTTTCCCAAGCTTAATGACTAAGAAATATAGGGAAAGCAATGTAATAAGAAAAACAATTATAAATGGATACGGAGAATAAAAGGCACGCGCTGCCTCCGTTTTCCCTGCAACAAACTTCAATGACTCAATATCTAAAAACTCAGCAAACATTTGTACACCGAGCATACTAAACCAAAAAACAAAAAAACTAATAATAATACCAAAAACTTGCTTCAATCTCGTCATCCATCTCATCCTTTCTATATGTTTAATTTTTTAGCGCAATCAGTATAGTACAAACAAAACTATGCACAGAAAGGAACTATCTTACCATTCGCGAATTAATTTAATCCAACCTAAAATTGAAATTTGTAAAATAACGCCCTCCCCCTAAAATTATATAGGAAAAAGGAGATATAATCCAAATCCAACCAAAATGATACCACCTACTATCTCACCATATGTACCGAGCATACCTTTCGCATGCCTACCAATGAATAGACCAGTCCACGCTAATAACATACTAATAAATCCAAAGAGTAATATCGTAATAACTGTCTGTGCTCCGTAAATACCAAGACTAAGCCCTACTGAAAAACTATCTATACTAACACCAAATGCAAATACGAATAAACTAATTCCAATAGGGGCTGTTCTAGTCTCTTCATTCTCTAAAATAGAGGAATACACAATATAAAATCCTAGTCCTATTAATAAAATAGCACCTGCAAAATGTGCAATGTCTCCATACTGCTCTGATAAAAAACGACCTAATACCATCCCAATAAATGGCATGATAATATGAAATATCCCTATCGTCACACCGATATACAGGATCTGTCTTATCTTTAAGGCCATCATTCCCATACCAAGACTCACCGAAAATGCATCCATCCCTAAGGCGAATGCCATAATTATTAAAGGTATTAGCTGTTCAAACGTCATTCATGTCCCTCCTCGGACGTGCTACTTCACAATATGCTTATCCGAGGAGAAATATTCTGTTTGCTAATCGTACCTTATCATTCAGTAATAATTTGATGTCCTGCCGCTTTTGTTAAACGATTCATAATGGCATTCCCTATTCCTTCATTCGGGAATGATTCACTAAAAATAACATCCACTTCACTTGCATCAAATGTTCTAAGTACATCATATAATTTAGTCGCAACGCTAGCTAAATCACTTCGAACACCACAAGATAATACAACATCCGCGCTATATACATGCTGATACTCTTCTGTCGTTAATACACCGACTTTGAATCCTTCTTCCTTTTTCTTATCCACAATAAGCTGAATAAATTCACGTGAACCTTCAACAATACTTAGCGGCGCTTTCGGTGCATAATGTGTATATTTCATTCCAGGTGATTTAGGTTTTTCCTTCTCATCCTTTAGAGCCGGATCTAAAGAAACCGTGCCAATCACCGCTTCCAATTGTTCTTTCGTAATTCCACCTGGGCGTAATATCGTTGGAACAGCGCTCGTACAATCAATTACAGTCGATTCAACACCGACCCCTGTTGCACCACCATCTACAATACCTGCGATTTTCTCATTTAAATCTTCATATACGTGAGATGCTAACGTCGGACTTGGACGACCTGAACGATTTGCACTAGGTGCTGCAACAGGTACATTTGCCTCTTCAATAAGAGCAAGAGCTACCGGATGATCAGGCATTCTTACTCCAACCGTATTAAGTCCTGCCGTTACCTTCTCTGAAATCCCTTCTTTTCTAGGTAAAATAATTGTTAAAGGGCCCGGCCAAAAATGCTCCATTAACTGTTCTGCAACTGGCGGAATTTCCTTCACAATACCATCTAACTGCGATTTTGTACCGATGTGGACAATAAGTGGATTATCACTCGGTCTTCCTTTCGCTTCAAAAATTTTCGCAATCGCTTCATCATTCATCGCGTTTGCACCTAGTCCATATACCGTTTCTGTAGGGAAGGCAATCGCCTCATTTTCCCTTAATAATTTTGCTGCTTCTTGTAACTGTGGATAATATTTTTTTCTTTCCACAACATTATCCACAACCCACATATTTGTATGCATTTTTTCCCACGTCCTTTTCTACCCTGAAATACTTGTCTATTTTTAGTTTACTATGAGATTTATCCAAAAGACAAACAAGGTTTATCCACAAAATGTGGATAAACCTAATTAATCCGTGGATAACTTTGTGAATAGCTGACAATTTAGTATTATTGCATTTGGCTCTTTTATATTTTTACAAAAGTGTTCTAACTGTCGAATTCCCTCTGGTACGTTCTCTTTCTCTATCGTAACAAAGTCAAAAAACTGAAAGATCGTTATAGATTGTGGATGATTTGTTAGTAAGTACAATTGTCGAATATTTTTTTCTTTCATATACTGCAAAAACATTTCAAAAAAATATAAGAAAGTCTGTTTATCCACATTAGGTGTGAATAAACAAGAACGAATAAGTGCGTTTTCTTCACTTTGTTCATATCCAATGACTGCCCGTATTTCTTCCGCCTCTTCCAAAATCATAAACTGTGCGTACAACTCATTTATTTTATCATCTTTTTTATTAGCTTGTCCGAAAAAAGAATGCAATCTTTCCACATCTGCCTTTGTCGCAAAATATACCTTCTTCATAATAAATCCCTCCTCTTTTTTATATATGAGAAGGGATTTACGAATAGTACTATTTAGAGAATAAAGATGTAAAAGCTTCTACAATAAATAACTTAACTTCCGGCTTTTCTTCTTCCTCTTCTACTTTTACATACTCATTTCGCTTTTCTTGTTTTTGTTCCACAGGTTTCTCCACTTTTTCCACAGTTTTTGTTTCCTCTTTACTTGCAGGTTGTTCTTCTACTTTCGTTTCATTTTTTACTACTTTTTTTTCAGAAGCTGTTACTTTTTTTGCGACTTCCTGCTTTACAACTTTCTTTTCTTTCACCTCATCCCCTTTTTTCTCTTCTGCATTTACTACTTCTTCATCATCTATTTGTTTCACTTGCTCCTCTTCAGGAGATTCAGCCTTCACAACATGTTCTTCTTTCCTTACAGCTGTACCACTTGAAAAATCTAAGAAACACATTGGTGGAAATAGTACACACCACCAGTTTGCCCCTTCCCCTTCCCCAATTGTAATTAAGACTGCTTCATATTCCCCTGCCGGATAAATAAAATTCCCATATACCTTTGTAGGAAACTTTACATTTTTACTGAATTTCACTTGAAATGAATCTTTACTTCCTTCTTTTTTCAACGTATTTGCTACTGTTTTTTCGATTTCTGGAATATGACTTTGAATGACCTTGCGTGCCTCTTCAAATGAAGTTAAATCAGCTACCCATCCATCAATTTGTGCTTTTACTTCATCACGCACTTTGCGCTTTAACGCCTGGTCTTTATCTGAATCACTATTTGCTAAAATCCGTAATCGAACGGCCTCTTTCGGAATAACTGAAGGCCCTTTCGCATCAGCTTTCATATATCCAAACTGCACAAGTAACTGTGCACCAATTAATAATAGAAGAAGATAAGCAATAACTTGTTTTTTCATTTCCTCCACCGTCCCTTCTACAAACAGTGTGGACAGACTTTCATCTTTCTAAACTATTAAATTCAAAATCTATATGAATTTTTCCACAAAAAAAATAGAGTAAGGTGTAAACCTTACTCCATCTCCGCAAATACCATACGATCTTTTCCATTAATATCAAAAACAACCTCAACATGAGCATGTGGAAATGCTTGTTGTAACAGCCCTTTCACGTCCTCACCTTGCCCTACTCCAATTTCAAATGCGACAATTGCTTTCTTCTGCAACACATTCGGCAACTCTTCCATAAAGCGGCGATAGAAATCTAATCCGTCTTCACCACCAACAAGCGCTCTCTTTGGCTCATGCTCTTTCACCACTGGAGAAAGACCACGCCAATCTTCTTCCGGTATATATGGAGGATTTGAAACAACAACATCTAACTTTTGACCCGTTTCATAAAATGGTGATAATAAATCACCATGATAGAACGTTACTTCTGCGCCCAAAGTTTTCGCATTTTCTTTTGCAACTTCAATCGACTCCTGCGCAATATCTACCGTATACACATGAAGATTTTTATTTTCTAAAGCAAGTGTAATCGAAATTGCTCCGCTACCTGTACCAATATCTGCTACATGTATTTTCTCATCACCAAAATGACGCTCGATTCTTTCTAACACTCCTACTATAAGCTCTTCTGTTTCTGGTCTTGGTATTAATACTTCTTCATTCACAAAGAACGATCTTCCATAAAACATTTCATGACCAATCATATATTGAATAGGAATACCTTCTACATGCTTGTGGATAAACTCTGTAAAACTTTTTTCTTGTTCCGCAGTTATTTCTTCACGCATGTTCATCAATAATCCTGTTCTATTCGTCTTTAATACATGACAAAGGACAATTTCTCCCGCATTTTCATCTCGTCCATTCTCCTGTAAAAAAGAAGAAGCCCATTTCAGGGCTTCATAGACACGCATTACTCAGCTGCCTCCATCCTTTGAGCCTGATCTTCCATTACTAAGGCATTGATGAAATCATCTAACTTACCTTGTAAGATTTGATCTAACTTTTGAATCGTTAAACCGATTCGATGGTCTGTAACACGGTTTTGCGGGAAGTTATACGTACGAATACGCTCTGAACGATCACCCGTACCAACAGCTTGTTTACGGTTTTGATCATACTCAGCTTGTGCTTCTTGTCTAAACTTATCATAAACACGTGCGCGTAATACTTTCATCGCTTTTTCTTTATTCTTAATTTGTGATTTCTCATCCTGACATGATACAACTACACCAGTCGGTAAATGCGTTAAACGTACCGCTGACATCGTTGTATTAACGCTCTGTCCACCAGGTCCACTAGAAGCGAATGTATCAACACGAACATCTTTCTCATGAATATCAATTTCTACTTCTTCTGCCTCTGGTAATACAGCTACAGTTGCTGTAGATGTATGGATACGTCCACCAGATTCCGTTTCAGGAACACGTTGTACACGGTGAGCGCCATTCTCGAATTTCAGCTTCGCGAAAGCACCTTTACCGTTAATCATAAAGATAATCTCTTTATATCCACCTAACTCTGTATAGCTAGCCTCGATAATCTCCGTTTTCCAACCTTGCACCTCAGCATAACGGCTATACATACGATATAAGTCACCAGCAAATAAAGCGGCCTCGTCGCCACCAGCAGCTCCACGAACCTCAACGATAACGTTCTTATCATCGTTAGGGTCTTTTGGTACAAGTAAAATTTTCAGACGCTCTGATAATGTTTTTTCTTGTGATTCTAACTCAGAAACCTCTTCTTTTACCATTTCACGCATTTCTGCGTCTAACTTATCTTCTAACATTGCTTTCGCATCTTTTAATTGCTCACGAACATCCTTATACTCACGATACACCTCTACCGTTTCCTGTATATCAGACTGTTCCTTTGAATATTCACGAAGCTTATTTGAATCACTAATAATTGCTGGGTCGCTTAGCAATTCATTTAACTTCTCATAACGATTTTCTACAGCTTGCAAACGATCTAACACATCATTCACCTCTACATCCTAGTATCTAATACAAATAGTATATGGTACTTACTCAAAAAAACGCAAATTATATTTAAAAGCGTAAGCGGCTTGCTCAGAATCGCAGGCCATTGGAACTCTCGACCTTGAAGTGCTTTTTGCTTCAAGCGAGAGAGTGAAATGGCCGGAGATTCTAGCCGCTGGAGCTAGATATCACAACTTAAAGCGCAAGTGGCTCACACCACTCACACTCTCTATTCTGAAAAAAACCCGCCTTGCGCAGCGAGTTTTACTTATCTTTGTTTGTAGGAACTGCATGACAATGACGACAGCGTGGTTCATACGATTCTGAAGCACCAACTAAAATAATCGGATCATCAAATGCCGCTGGTTCTCCATCAATTAATCGTTGTGTACGACTTGCCGGAGATCCACATGCAGAACATACTGCTTGTAGTTTTGTTACATGTTCAGCAATCGCCATCAGCTGAGGAACTTGTCCAAATGGTAGACCACGGAAATCTTGGTCTAAACCAGCTACAATGACACGATAGCCACGATTTGCCAATACTTGCACCACTTCCACAATGTCCCCATCAAAGAATTGCACCTCATCGATTGCAATTACATCCATTTCTTCAGTGATATGTTCAAATATATCTTTTGAAGCTGAAACAGGAACTGCTTTTACCTTTAATCCGTTATGTGATACAACGTCTTCTTCACTATAGCGATTATCAATACATGGTTTAAATACAATTGCATGTTGTTTCGCAAATTGCGTACGACGCACACGGCGGATAAGCTCTTCTGATTTACCAGAAAACATACTACCGCAAATCACTTCAATCCAACCGTTCTGATTTATTAAGTACATGAAGCTCTCCTTTCATCTACTTTTTAATTAAAAGTAGGGTAAAGGTATAATATTTTCGCAAAAAAAACAGACAAGCGAATAGATACACTTGCCTGTTTTATGTTTTTATTACTTAAGACCGTATTTCTTATTGAAGCGGTCAACGCGTCCGTCTGCAGTAGCAAACTTCTGACGTCCAGTGTAGAATGGGTGAGAATCAGAACTGATCTCAACTTTTAGTAATGGATAAGTGTTACCATCTTCCCACTCAACAGTTTCGTTAGATCCTCTAGTAGATCCGCTTAAGAATTTGAAGCCTGTGTTTGTGTCCATGAATACAACTTTCTTGTAATCTGGGTGAATTCCTGCTTTCATTCTTTTCATCTCCTTCCGCCCTGAATCATTTTCGAAACAGAGTTTTTCATCTTCAGCTGCATACACAACTATATTGATGAAACACATATGATGAAATTATAACAAGGCTAACTTCATTTTGCAACTACCTGTTTTTGTCTTTTTAATTTTAAAAGCAGAAGCGGCTCGTTCAGAATGGGAGGGGGATGGAGCTTCTGACGTAGAGGCGCTTTTTGCCTCGTAGGAAGACGCGAAGCCACCGACCATTCTAGCCGCTGAAGCTGGATATTATCTTAAAATGGAGGCCGCTCATCCAACTAGAACCAACTAATGCCCTTCCACTCATCTCTCTTTAAGATCACCTAAAAAACATAAAAAACTCGCTTACCATAAAATAAGCGAGTCCCAATCTTTTCCCCTTACTTCGTTGTTACATATCTTTTCGAATCTGCAACAATGTTTTGTAAAAATTCTTCATTTGTCTTTGTTTGACGAAGTTTACGTAAGAAACCTTCAACAAAGTCTGGTGTATCACGCATTGTTTTACGAATACCCCATAGTTTGTCTAAATGTTCTTTCGGAATTAATAGATCCTCTTTACGTGTACCAGAACGGCGAATATCAATTGCCGGGAAGATACGACGCTCAGCTAATGAACGATCTAAATGAAGTTCCATATTTCCAGTTCCTTTAAATTCTTCGTAAATTACATCGTCCATACGAGATCCTGTATCAACAAGAGCTGTTGCTAAAATTGTTAAGCTACCGCCTTCTTCGATATTACGTGCAGCTCCAAAGAAACGCTTCGGTCTATGGAAGGCAGCTGGGTCGATACCACCCGATAATGTTCTACCACTTGGCGGAATAACAAGGTTGTAAGCTCGCGCTAAACGGGTAATACTATCCATTAAAATGATAACATCTTTTTTGTGCTCTACAAGACGCATTGCACGTTCTAACACAAGTTCTGCTACTTTAATATGATTTTCTGGTACTTCATCAAAAGTAGAGCTTACAACATCTCCTTTAACAGAACGTTCAATATCTGTTACTTCCTCTGGACGCTCATCAATTAAAAGGACAATTAATTCAGCTTCCGGATGATTTGTTGTAACACTGTGTGCGATTTCTTTTAATAGACTAGTTTTACCAGCCTTTGGAGGCGCGACAATTAAACCACGTTGTCCAAATCCAACTGGTGCAATTAAATCCATGATGCGTGTCGGTAACTTTTTCGGTTCCGTTTCCAATTTCATTTGGCGATCTGGGTATAATGGTGTTAATGCAGGGAAATGCACACGCTCTTTTGCTGACTCTGGATCATCTCCGTTTACAGCTTCAACTTGTAATAATCCAAAGTAGCGTTCATTTTCTTTCGGAGGTCGTACTTTACCAGAAACCTTATCTCCATTACGTAAATCGAAACGACGAATTTGCGAAGCTGAGATATAAATATCTTCTGAGCTTGGAGAGTAGTTGATAGGACGTAGGAATCCAAATCCTTCTGATTGAATAATTTCTAATACGCCTTCCATGAAGAAGAAACCTTCTTTTTCTGCTCGAGCTTTTAAAATGGCGAAGATTAACTCTTTTTTCGTTAATTTGCTATAATACGAAATTTTAAATTCTTTCGCAAGCTCGTATAACTCTTTTAATTTCATGTTTTCTAATGCTGCAATTGACAAATTCATTCAGACACCACACTTTAACGTTATTCTCTTTTCACATGGGTAAAGGGAAAAAATACGGAAGGCAAATAATTAATAATGAAAGGCAATAAGTTCAAGTAGGGTAATATTCACTATTGTAACCCTTTTATCTAGTTTTAATCAATACGTTGAAACACAAATACAAGAAGCGAAGACAAGAAAATTTGTCTTCGCTTTTTATTTAATCCAGCTTCAGCAGCTAGAATGGTCGGTGGCTTCACTTCTTCCTACGAGGCACAAAACGCCTCTTCGTCAGGAGTTCCAATGCCTTCCCCTTCTGAGCAAGCCACCTCCGCTTTTTACTTAATAACCAAGTTCGGTTTTTTATTTAAGCTGTGACGTCCGTCTACGAAGCGTACTGTGCCTGATTTTGCGCGCATAACAAGGGATTGTGTTGTTCCTACGCTGCCTTTAAATTGAACGCCGCGTAGTAGTTCTCCGTCTGTTACGCCTGTTGCTGCGAAGATTGCATCGTCACCTTTTACTAAGTCCTCCATGCGAAGGATGCGGTTGATGTCTTCTATGCCCATCTTTTTGCAACGCGCCAATTCAGCTTCGTTTTGTGGTAATAATTTCCCGTGAATTTCTCCACCTAAACATTTTAATGCAACTGCTGCTAACACACCCTCAGGCGCGCCACCAGAGCCGAATAAAATATCTACACCTGTACGATCAAATGCGGTGTTGATTGCACCAGCTACGTCTCCATCATTAATCAATTTAATGCGAGCACCAGCTTTACGAATTTCTTCAATAATTGCTTGATGACGTGGACGGTTTAAAACTGTCGCTACAACATCTTCAATATCTTTGTTTTTCGCTTTCGCAACTGCACGTAAGTTATCGATAATAGGCGCATCAATATCGACCGCCCCAACTGCTTCTGGGCCAACCGCGATTTTATCCATGTACATGTCAGGAGCATGTAACAAATTACCATGATCTGCAATTGCAATAACAGCAAGAGCATTCCATCCACCAGCTGCTACAATGTTTGTCCCTTCTAAAGGATCAACTGCAACGTCTACACGCGGACCATATCCTGTACCTAATTTTTCTCCGATATATAGCATTGGTGCTTCATCCATTTCACCTTCACCAATTACAACTGTACCTTTCATCGGAATTGTATCAAATACATCACGCATAGCTGATGTTGCTGCACCGTCTGCCTCATCCTTTTTCCCGCGTCCCATCCAACGCGCTGATGATAAAGCTGCAGCCTCTGTTACACGTACTAACTCCATAGATAAACTTCTTTCCACGATAATCCCTCTCCTTTAAGTCTTTATATTTCTGCCGTATTTTGTGAACCGTGTTTTTCTATAAAGTGTACTTCCGCAAGTAGTGATGCTTCGCTTCCCCCTCGCGGAAGTATCACTTATGCGTTCTTCATTTCTTCAATTTCTTGCTTTGTCATTTGTTCTCGCCAAATGTTTGCACCAAGCCCTTTAAGCTTGTCTACTATATTTTCATAGCCACGATCAATATGCTCAAGTCCGGTTACTTCTGTAATTCCATCCGCCATCAATCCTGCAATAACAAGAGCTGCTCCAGCTCGCAAATCACTCGCTTTCACTTTTGCACCTTGTAATAAAACAGGACCAGTTACGATAGCTGACCGACCTTCTACTTTAATTTGCGCATTCATGCGACGTAATTCATCAATATGTTTAAAACGTGCGCCATAAATCGTATCCGTTACAACACCCGTTCCATGCGCCTTTGTTAAAAGTGTTGTAAATGGCTGTTGTAAATCTGTTGGGAAACCTGGATATACAAGCGTTTTTATATCAACTACTTTTAATCTTCTATCACCGTTCACTGTAATCTGGTCATCATTCGTTTCAACTTGGACACCAGCTTCTCTTAATTTTGCAGTAACTGACTCCAAATGCTGAGGAATAACATTATCAACTGTTACTTCTCCTCCTGACGCAGCACCTAAAATCATATACGTACCCGCTTCAATACGATCTGGAATGATCGTATGATGACAACCGTGCAATGAATCCACACCATCAATTCGGATTACATCTGTACCAGCACCTTTAATGCGTGCTCCCATGCTAGTTAACAATGTAGCTACATCAATAATCTCTGGTTCTTTCGCTGCGTTTTCAATAACAGTTCTACCTTTCGCTCGTACAGCTGCTAGCATAATATTAATCGTAGCTCCTACACTAACAACATCTAAATAAATACGTGCCCCTCGTAGTTCATCTGCTCTTAAATAGATAGCACCTTGTTCATTCGTAACATGTGCACCTAACGCTTCAAATCCTTTAATGTGCTGATCAATCGGCCTCGGTCCTAAGTGACATCCACCTGGAAGCCCAATAACAGCTTTTTTAAAACGGCCAAGCATCGCACCCATTAAATAATAAGAAGCACGCAATTTTTTCACTTTTCCATTTGGTAAAGGCATTGCAACCATGTTAGAAGGATCGACTACCATCTCTTCCTCCTGTCCATACGTTACTCTTCCTCCAATTTCCTCTAGTAAGTCTCCTAACATTTTCACGTCCGAAATATTAGGGACACCACCAATAGTTACTGGAGTATCTGCTAAAATTGTCGCTGGAATTAGTGCAACGGCGCTGTTCTTTGCACCACTCACACGAATTGTTCCATTTAAAGCTCTTCCGCCTTCAATTAGCAATTTTTCCATATTGAGCTCCCTTCTTGTGAATGTATTTACTTTCTATATTTTTATAGAAAGCTCCCCCTTAAGAATCTCAATCACTCTTTCCACCCTAACACTCAATAAATAGGAAACCATCATCTTCATTTCTCCTGTAATACAAAAAGATAAAGATTAACTATTTATCGAATTTACTTTATCAATTTAGATACATTATCACATTCATTAATAGGACTATGCACATTATTTTCTATTTCAAAAACAAAATGATAAAATCTTTAGACTTGTTCACGCTTTCATTATACAACGAAAGGAAACCGTCTAAAAGAGTAGACGGTTTCCAAAACGGAATTTTATTCTTACGCTTTACCGTTAGAACCGAATTCGCGAATTTTACCAATAACAGTTGCTTTGATAGCGTCGCGGCCAGGTCCGATAAATTTACGAGGATCGTAAACTTCTTGGTCTTTGTTTAATACTTCACGAACAGCTTTTGTAAACTCAATTTGGTTCTCAGTGTTTACGTTGATTTTTGAAGTACCTAAAGAGATAGCTTTTTCGATATCAGCAGTTGGGATACCAGTACCACCGTGTAATACTAAAGGTACGCCAGTGAAGTCACGAACTTGTTCCATTTCAGCGAATCCTAAGTTAGGCTCACCTTTGTAAGGACCGTGTACAGAACCTAAAGCTGGAGCTAGGCAATCGATACCTGTTGCTTCAACAAGGTGCTTACACTCAGCTGGGTCAGCGTAAATTACGCCTTCAGCGATTACGTCGTCTTCTTGTCCGCCAACTGTTCCAAGCTCAGCTTCAACAGATACGTTACGAGCGTGTGCGTATTCTACTACTTTTTTAGTAGTTTCTACGTTTTCTTCGAATGGGTGGTGAGAAGCGTCGATCATTACAGATGTGAAACCTGCATCGATTGCTTCTTTACATTTTTCGAAGCTTGAACCATGGTCAAGGTGAATCGCTACAGGAACAGTGATGTTCATTTCTTCGATTAAAGCTTTAACCATAGCTACAACTGTTTTGAAACCAGTCATATGACGAGCTGCACCCTCAGATACACCTAGGATTACAGGAGATTTTTCTTCTTCCGCAGCAGCTAAGATAGCTTGAGTCCACTCTAAGTTGTTCATGTTGAATTGACCAACTGCGTATTTTCCTTCTAGTGCTTTGTTTAGCATTTCTTTCATAGAAACTAAAGGCATGGTGAATCCTCCTAAAAAACGTTTTTTGTATCCGATAAGTTCTTATCGCTGGTAGTATGACCAGAATAAGGTAAAATATGTATATCTACATACCGGACTTTTTTCTACACTCAATAGGATAACAACTTGTACTCAAAAACTCAACCGTATTCACCTGCACAATAGTCCATGTAAACGCTTTTTTCCATATTTTTTATAAAAAATTCATTTTTAAGCCTCTACAGCGAGTTCATTTCTCACCGCTTGACGAATTTCATCAATATCAAATGGTTTAGCAAAATGCATTAAAGCACCTAAATCTTTTGCTTCTTGGATCATATCAAGCTCTCCATAAGCAGTCATTAAAATCACTTTAATACTCTCATCAATTTCTTTTACATGCTTTAAAATCTCTATACCATCCATACCTGGAATTTTCATATCTAACACAACTAAATCTGGATTATCTTTTTTCACGATATCTAAAGCTTGAAATCCATTCGCTGCTTGGAATGTCTGATAACCTTCTTTTTGGAACACTTCATGTAATAACACACGAATGCCATATTGATCATCAACGATTAAAATTTTCCCTTCCATAACTCCCAACCTTTCTGTGTAAGTACAAGATTTAAAGCTTCTTATATCTTAACGATTAATTTTCGCTATTCTTTACCAAATTCCTTCCTATTTCTTTCTTATTTTACCGTTTCCTATTTTGTTATGCCACCTTCGATTTCACCTTTCTAAAAAAATAAACTATAATGAAAGCCGGTAAACACGTACGAAGGGAGTAACATTATGTTAAAAATTTTTTCAACCCAATTAAGCGGTTATTTCTCCAGAGTTTCTCAAAAAGAGGAAATGAATATAGAAGATAGCGCCCGTCTACTTGCTCAAGCATTAGTTGGCGAAGGTTTCATTTATTTACATGGTACAAATGAAATGGAGGGCGTTGTTGCTGAAGCACTATTCGGTGCTGAACCAATGAAGCAAGCAAAACGATTTTTTGAAAATGGTAAAGAAGTAGAAGTAACTTCTGCAGATCGTGTGCTTCTTATTAGCCGTTTTTCAACAGATGAAGAAGTTGTAGCAATAGCAAAAAAACTGCAAGCAGATGGACACTCTATTGTCGGCATCTCTGCTATTCAAGAAGGCAATGAATCACTAGAACAATATACAGATGTACATATTGATACAAAACTGTTAAAAGGGCTTATTCCAGACGATGAAGGTAATCGCTACGGATTCCCAAGCTTAATGATAGCTTTATTTGCATATCACGGAATCAAATTTACAATCGATGAAATGTTAAATGAATATTAAAAAAAGCGCCCTATTTCAGGCGCTTTTTTATTACTTGCTCTCTTTATTCGTAATAGAAGCTTTTACGAAGTCATGGAACAATGGCTGTGGACGGTTTGGACGAGAAACAAGTTCTGGGTGGAACTGTGCTGCCACGAACCAAGGGTGATCTTTTAATTCAATGATTTCAACTAGACGGCCATCTGGGCTTGTACCAGAGAATACAAATCCTTCTTTTTCCATATCCGGACGGAATTGATTGTTGAACTCATAACGATGACGATGACGCTCATATACAACCGGCTCATTGTAAGCGTTGTAAGCATTTGTTTCTTCAGCAAGCTTACATGGATATAGACCAAGACGAAGTGTACCACCTAAGTCTTCTACATCTTTTTGTTCTGGTAATAAGTCGATGATTGCGTAAGGTGTGTCAGGATTGATTTCAGAAGAGTTAGCTCCTTCTAATCCTAATACGTTACGTGCGAATTCGATTGATGCAAGTTGCATACCTAAGCAAATTCCTAGGAATGGAACTTTGTTTTCACGAGCATATTGAATTGCAACGATTTTACCTTCTACACCACGATCACCGAAGCCACCTGGTACAAGGATACCATCTGTGTCTCCTACTAATTCTTGTACGTTCTCTGCTGTTACGTGCTCAGCATTTACCCATTTCACTTCTACATCTGTGTCGAAAGAGTAACCCGCATGACGAAGTGCTTCTACAACAGAAATGTATGCATCTTGAAGCTCTACGTATTTACCAACAAGAGCGATTTTTGTTTTCTTAGAAAGGTTACGTACTTTTTCAACTAGCGCAGTCCACTCTGTCATATCTGCAGCTGGATTGTCTAATTTTAAGTGATCGCAAACGATTTGGTCCATATTTTGCTCTTGAAGAGATAATGGAACTGCATATAAAGTATCTGCATCGCGTGCTTCAATAACTGCTTTTGTATCAATGTCACAGAATAATGCAAGCTTGTCTTTCATATCTTGAGAAACAGGCATTTCTGTACGAACAACGATAATATTTGGTTGAATACCTAAACTGCGAAGCTCTTTAACGCTATGTTGCGTTGGTTTTGTTTTCATTTCACCCGCTGCTTTTAAGTACGGGATTAACGTACAGTGAATGTACATTACATTGTCACGACCGATGTCGCTCTTAATTTGACGGATTGCTTCTAAGAATGGTAGAGACTCGATGTCACCAACAGTTCCACCGATTTCTGTAATAACAACGTCCGCGTTTGTTTCGCGACCAGAACGGTATACGCGCTCTTTAATTTCGTTAGTAATGTGAGGAATAACTTGAACTGTTCCTCCTAGGTATTCACCACGACGCTCTTTTTGAAGAACTGAAGAGTAAATTTTACCTGTTGTTACGTTGCTGTATTTGTTTAAGTTGATGTCGATGAAACGCTCATAGTGACCAAGGTCTAAGTCAGTTTCTGCACCATCATCTGTTACGAATACCTCACCGTGTTGGTATGGGCTCATAGTCCCTGGGTCTACGTTAATGTATGGATCAAACTTTTGAATTGTTACGTTTAAACCACGATTTTTTAAAAGTCTTCCAAGAGATGCTGCTGTAATACCTTTACCTAAAGACGATACTACACCGCCTGTTACAAAAATATACTTAGTCATGAAAAAGCTCCCTTCTATTTTGCTGTTATATAATCACCGTTGCAAAGCGCAACGTATGTAGATAACACTGTATCCATCTTATTGTTAGACTCTTTTTATTTTCTAAACAAAAAACAAAAAAGAAAATTGCTCCCCTCATCACATAAAGTAATAAGTAGGGAGCAATTTTCTTTTATATTTACACTTTAAAAGTATTATCGTCCTTTTTTAAAGAGCCCAAAAATGATTCTACATGGACGATAATGAAAAGTCAAGAACTACAGTTCTTCCTCTTCTTCTTCTTCAGTTTCATCATACTCAAGTTCTTCTTCAGCGAAGTCATCTTCATCGTCCTCTAAATCATCAAGATCATCGTCGTCTCCGTCTTCGTCTTCAAGAACCTTGTCCAAATCTTCTACATCATCATCTTCGTCTTCATTTCCGTCTACATCATCAAAGTCATCTTCATCTTCTTCAATGTAGTCGTCAAAACCGTCTTCTTCAACTTTACGTTTCTTCTTCGGTTTTGGTTGAGGCAAGATTTCTTCATCAATTTGCTCATATGGGTACCAGCTACGTAATCCCCAACGATTTTCTCCTAAATTAATGAAACGTCCATCAATGTTTAAGTCTGTATAAAATTGTGCGATCTTCGCATTAACTTGCTCTTGAGATAGTCCCAGCACTTGAGCGATTTCTTGAACCAACTCGTTGAATGTCGTTGCTTGTTTTTTATCCCCTAAAACGCTATGTACAACTTCAATCATTGAACATTCTTTTAGCTCTTCTGGTGAATATTGCTTAAAATCCACTTATGCGGCACTTCCTTTCATCAAATATAACCTTATATATAACGGCCTGCTTAAAAAAATCCATACTATTCATTATAAACAAAAGTCGCACAAATATGCTACAAAAAAAACGGGAAACTTTTATAGGGTAGTAAAATTATAATTTGTGCATTCCTTATTTCGGAAGCATATGGGCCCCTTGTAATACATACCTAATTTGCATGTCTGTATATTCCTCGAGCGTATATAGCTTTTGCAACGCCCAACGTCGAAATCCCCACATCTGTCCTTGTATAAAAATATTATGCGCAAGAAGCTGTATTTCTTTTTTATTTAATGTAAATGTTCCGTTTTCCGTACACTGTTCTAAAATATTCTCAAACATTCCTACCATTTGAAACTCCTTTTCTAATACGTACGGGAGTGATTCTTTCGGTAAAAAGCGTACCTCTTGATACATTATTAATACTTCTTCCTGCAATTCGTCCATCACTTTAAAATAATTCGTTATTGCTATCTTTAAACTTTCTACACTTCCTTTTTCCGTACAAACTACTTCCTCTAATCTTTCTTTTACATGTTCATAAATACTATCACAAACTAAATACAAAACATCATCTTTTGTACGAATGTATTCATAAAGCGTTCCAATACTAAATCCAGCTGCCTTTGCAATCTCTCTCGTTGTTGTACGCGGAAATCCTTTTTGTTTAAACAGTTGTACTGCACCTTTAATCATTTGTTCACGCCTTAACGCAACTAATTTTTCATCTTTCACTGATGCATGCACATTATGTTTAACCATCCCCTTCACCTCTCTATTATTTTTTGGAAGGAAAAAGCGTAGGAAAATACCTACGCCTTTGATCCTACTTCGTTAACATACGAGAAATTACGAGCCTTTGAATCTCTTGTGTTCCTTCATATATCTGTGTAATCTTTGCATCTCGCATGTATCGCTCTACTGGATAATCTTTCGTATAACCGTAACCACCAAATACTTGTACCGCTTCCGTCGTCACCTTCATCGCTGCATCACCTGCAAATACTTTTGACATCGCTGACTCTTTCCCATACGGAAGCCCTTCCGATTCCAGCCAAGCTGCTTGATATGTTAGAAGACGCGCCGCCTCCACATCCGTTGCCATATCTGCAAGTTTAAAACCAATCCCTTGTTGCGCCGCAATCGGCTTCCCAAACTGATGACGCTCTCTTGCATATTCTACGGAAGCATCTAAAGCCCCTTGTGCAATACCGACCGCTTGCGCCGCAATACCGTTACGGCCACCATCTAATGTTTGCATCGCTATCTTAAACCCTTGTCCTTCTTCACCAAGTAAATTCTCTACAGGAATACGGCAATCTTCGAACATAATTTCAGTTGTTGGTGAAGAGCGAATCCCTAATTTACTCTCCTTCTTCCCAACTGAAAATCCTGGTGTATCACTTTCCACTATAAATGCACTCGTGCCACGCTGCTTCGATTCAGGATCAGTTAATGCGAAAACAACATAAATATCAGCAATACCACCATTAGTGATAAATATTTTTGATCCATTTAATACATAATGGTCTCCATCTCTTTTGGCGATCGTCTTCATTCCACCAGCATCCGATCCAGACCCTGGCTCCGTTAAGCCGTACGCACCAATTTTCTTTCCTTCAGCCAGCGGTCGTAAAAATGTTTGCTTTTGCTCTTCTGTTCCAAATTTAAAAATTGGCCAACCAGCAAGCGAAGTATGTGCAGACAATGTTACACCTGTAGAAGCACATACACGCGATAATTCTTCAATAGCAATTACATATGCTAAGTAATCGCTTCCAATTCCGCCGTATTCTTCAGGCCACGGAATACCAGTTAAACCAAGCTCGGCCATTTGATCAAATATTGCACGATCAAATCTCTCTTCTTCATCACGCTCAGCTGCCGTCGGTGCTACTTCATTCTTAGCAAAGTCTCGAACCATTTTTCTTATCATTTCATGTTCTTCTGATAGTTTAAAATGCATGCCCGTCTCCCCCTTGTGCTTTTATAAAGCTCGGCTAATAACAAGTTTCTGTATTTCGCTCGTTCCTTCATATATTTGCGTGATTTTCGCATCACGGAAAAATCTTTCTACTGGATAGTCCTTCGTATAACCGTATCCCCCAAATACTTGCACCGCTTCAATCGCAACTTCAACAGCTGTTTTAGAAGCGAATAATTTCGCAATAGATGCTTCCTTACCACATGGTAATCCTTGCGCTCTTAGCGATGCCGCCCTATATACGAGTAATCGCGCCGCTTCTACACTAGTTGCCATATCTGCAAGTTTGAAGCCAATCCCTTGCTGCGCCGCAATTGGCTTTCCGAATTGCTCACGTTCTTTCGCATAATCAATCGCACATGCAAGCGCCGCTTCAGCAATCCCTAATGCTTGCGCCCCAATCCCAATTCTTCCAACATCTAAATTCGCCATTGCTACCTTAAATCCTTGTCCTTCTTCACCAAGTAAATTCTCAGCCGGTACCTTCATATCCTCGAACGTAAGTTGTACAGTGCGAGAACCGAGCAGTCCCATTTTATGCTCATCTTTACCGATAATTAAGCCTGGTGTATCTTTCTCTACTATGAATGCAGAAATCCCACTCTTTCCTGCCTCTGGATTTGTAGAAGCGAATACAATATATGTACTTGCTTCACCACCATTTGTAATGAACACCTTCGATCCATTAATAATGTAATGATCGCCTTTCTTCACAGCTCTTGATTTCAAACTTCCTGCATCCGATCCTGCATTTGGTTCTGTTAATGCAAATGCACCTAAATATTCACCAGTCGCAAGTTTAGAAACGTATTTCTCTTTCTGTTCTTCTGTTCCGAAATATAAAATCGGGTTCATTCCAACTGACGTATGTACAGCTAAAATTACACCAACCGTTGCGCTTACCTTTGAAATTTCTTCAATTGCTAAAATGTAAGAAATAAAATCCATTTCTGCCCCGCCGTATTTTGCAGGCGCTGGAATTCCCATTAATCCAAGCTCACCCATCTTCTGCAAAATCTCTTTTGGAAACACCCCTTGTTCCATACTAGGAACAAAGGGAGCAATTTCCTTCTGTGCAAAATCTCGAACCATTTTTCTCATCATTTGTTGCTCTTCATTAAAACGAAAGTTCATATACTCCGCCTCCATTTGCTATAAATCCTTTTAATAATTTGGTAAGACCACTATTTTGTAACAAAGGGGGATTTATTCGTAAACGTAGAAACCACGACCTGTTTTACGTCCTAACCATCCTGCATTTACGTACTTACGCAGTAATGGACATGGGCGGTATTTACTATCACCTAAACCTTCATGCAACACTTCCATAATATATAAACACGTGTCTAAACCGATAAAATCAGCGAGCGTTAAAGGACCCATCGGGTGATTCATACCAAGTTTCATTACTTCATCAATCGCTTCTTTCGTCGCTACACCTTCATATAACGTATAAATTGCTTCGTTAATCATCGGCAATAAAATACGATTCGATACAAATCCTGGGAAATCATTTACTTCAACTGGTACTTTGCCAATTTTCTTCGTAATATCTTCAATTGTTTTGTATACCGCATCATCTGTAGCCAAACCACGAATAATTTCAACAAGTTTCATAACCGGAACCGGATTCATAAAGTGCATACCGATTACTTTTTCCGGACGTTTCGTTACCGCGGCAATTTCTGTAATTGGCAAAGATGACGTATTTGTCGCTAAAATTGCGTGTTCTGGAGCAATTTCATCTAAATTCGCAAAGATTTTCTTTTTAATATCCATTTTCTCGACAGCTGCTTCGATAATAAGATCCGCTTCCTTCACACAATCTAAATCAAGCGTTACTGCAAGACGGTTTAATGTCGCTTCCTTTTCTTCTTCCTTCATGCGCCCCTTTTCTACTTGGCGTGCTAAGTTTTTCGTAATAATAGCCAATCCTCTATCTAATTGCTCCTGTTTTAAATCTTGTACCTTCACATCGTATCCTGCCATTGCACATACTTGCGCAATTCCTGATCCCATTTGTCCTGCACCAATTACAACAATTTTTTGTACACCCATTTCTTCTTCCCCCTTAATTTTTAATAAACTATATATCTTCTAATCTTAATTAGTGAACTTCAATCATCACTGCATCGCCTTGACCGCCACCACTACAAATCGAAGCAATTCCAATTCCACCGCCGCGTTGCTTAAGTGCATGGATTAGTGTAACGATAATGCGCGCTCCGCTTGCTCCAATCGGATGTCCCATCGCTACTGCGCCGCCATTTACATTCAATTTTTCTGGGTCAATTCCTGCGATTTCTGTACTTGCAATTGCTACTGCTGCAAATGCTTCATTAATCTCGAATAAATCGATGTCTTCAATTGTCTTGCCTGTTTTTTCAAGCAATGCGTTAATTGCATAACCTGGCGTTCTCGGGAAATCTTTAGACTCCACTGCAATTGCTGTATGTGCCAAAATTGTCGCTAACGGCTTTCTTCCTTCTTGCTTCGCTCTGTCTTCGCTCATTAATACAAGTGCAGCACCACCATCGTTTAAGCCTGGTGCATTACCAGCTGTCACTGTCGCTGTTTTATCAAATACAGGTTTTAATTTTGCTAACTTTTCAATTGTTGTATCCGCGCGTGGCGCCTCATCCTTTGCAACGACAATAGGATCGCCTTTTCTTTGCGGAATCGTTACTGGCACGATTTCCTCTTCAAAACGTCCTTCATTATGTGCTGAAACCGCACGCTGGTGGCTACGATATGCCCATTCATCTTGCGCTTCGCGAGAAATTCCATCTTCCTTCGCAACTTCTCCGCCATAAACACCCATGTGTATACCTGAAAATGCGCATGTTAAACCGTCAGCAACGTTTAAATCAACGACTTCGTTGTTGCCCATTCTATATCCCCATCTTGCTCCTCGTAAAATGTAAGGACTGTTACTCATCGACTCCATACCACCAGCTACAATCAATGATTGATCGCCAGTACGAATAATTTGATCCGCTAACGTAACCGCACGAAGCCCCGATGCACAAACTTTATTCACTGTTTCCGTCTGCACTTCCCAAGGGATTCCAGCAGCCCTCGCCGCTTGGCGCGATGGAATTTGCCCCTGCCCACCTTGAATAACCGTTCCGAATATAACTTCCTCAACATCACTAGCAGAAACATTTGCTCTTTCAAGCGCCGCTTTAATTGCAATCCCTCCAAGTTCTGTTGCTTTTACATCTTTTAAAGATCCTCCAAATTTTCCAACTGGTGTTCTTGCAGCACTTAAAATAACTGTTTTACTCATGTTTCTTTCCCCCATTTCATTTTTTAACACTGAGCGCTCGCTCGGTATCCCTACGTTGAGAAGAGGTGCAATCATTGCACCTCTTTCTAAAGTTGTATGCATTCCTACAAACTAGATTGCTTCTTTCTTCTGTCCAATCACTGAGCGTTCTAAAATCTCTGTTACATCGAGAGTTTGAACTTTCTCTTCAACTTCTTTCGCTTTCGTCCCATCACTAATCATCGTTAAGCAATACGGACATCCTGTACCGATAATGGATGGCTGTACAGCTAATGCTTGTTCTGTACGAGCAACGTTAATGCGTGAACCTGTTGTTTCCTCCATCCACATTAAGCCACCACCTGCTCCACAGCACATTCCCGTTTCACGGTTACGTGCCATTTCTACAAGATTCACACCAGGAATCGCTTTCAAAATGTCACGCGGGGCTTCGTATACTTCGTTGTATCTTCCTAAGTAGCAGGAATCATGGTACGTAACTGTTTCCTCAATAGCGTGAACCGGTTTTAAGCGTCCTTCTTTCACCCACTGAGCTAACAGTTCTGTATGATGATAGACTTCTGCTTGCAAGCCAAAGTCCGGATACTCATTTTTAAATGTGTTATAAGCATGAGGGTCAATCGTAACGATTTTCTTCACTCCTGCTTTTTCAAATTCCTCGATATTTTTTGTCGCCATCTCTTGGAAGACAAATTCATTTCCAAGGCGGCGCGGTGTATCTCCAGAGTTCTTTTCCTTATTACCGAGTATCGCAAATGAAATGCCTGCTTCGTTCATCAACTTCGCAAACGATATCGCAATCTTCTGACTACGATTATCATATGATCCCATTGAACCAACCCAGAATAAATATTCGAACTCCTCACCAGCTTTCGATTTTTCTTTTACAGTTGGAACCGTTACTTCATCATCACCTTGGCGCCAAGTTTCACGCTCTTTACGGTTTAGACCCCACGGATTCCCCTGACGCTCGATATTTGTCATCGCACGCTGTGCTTCCGCATCCATCTTTCCTTCTGTTAAAACGAGATAGCGGCGTAAATCAATAATTTTATCAACGTGCTCATTCATAACCGGACACTGATCCTCACAGTTACGACACGTTGTACAAGCCCAAATCTCTTCTTCTGTAATAACATCTCCGATTAAACTCGGATCGTAAGCGAGTGTTGCAGCCGCTGATTCTTGTTGCCCTTTTCCAGCTGCCATCATCGCTAACTGATTTCCTTGTGTATTATTAAAAGCAACTACTGGAACCCACGGTGCTTTTGATGTCACTGCAGCTCCTTTATCAGTTAAATGATCGCGAAGTTTTAAAATTAAATCCATCGGCGATAACATTTTACCTGTTCCTGTTGCCGGACACATATTTGTACAACGACCACACTCTACGCAAGCGTATAAGTCAATAAGCTGATTTTGTCTAAAATCTTCGATTTTACCAACACCAAATGTTTCTTGTGTTTCATCTTCAAAGTCAATCTTTTCAAGTTTCCCTGGATTTGAAAGACGGCCGAAGAAAACGTTAGCTGGTCCCGCAATTAAATGCGCGTGTTTCGATTGTGGAACATAAACTAAAAATGTTAACAAAATTAGTAAATGCACCCACCAAGAGAAATAGAACACAGAAATGGCTACGGTTTCATTTATCCCTGAGAAAACGTAAGCGATTGCAGAAGCGATTGGCTCACTCCATGAAAGCTCCTCGCCATGCCATATAATTCCCATCCCATTACCGAGTAGCACAGAAATCATTAAGCCACCGATAAAGATAAGAACAAGGCCTGATTTGAAATTACGTTTTAAACGAACTAGCTTCTCAACATAACGTCGATGAAAAGCCCAAAAGACTGCAATTAAAATAACAAGTGTGACAATTTCCTGGAAGAATGTAAATGCAGGGTATAGTGGTCCAAGTGGAAGATGTGATCCTGGTGCGAGTCCTTTCCAAACGAAGTCAATTGCTCCAAATTGGACAAGAATAAATCCGTAAAAGAACATAACGTGAATAATGCCGCTCTTTTTATCTTTCAGCAGCTTTTTCTGACCGAAAACATTGACCTTAAGGAGATCCCAACGCTCTTTAAAACGACGGTCAAATTCAATCTTTTTTCCTAACTGTATGTAGGCCATCCTCGTTCGTATAAGATACACAAACAAATATCCCGCATAAGCAATAACAGCAATGGCAGCCAGCCAATTCATGATCAGTAAGCTATTCATTTTTATGCTACCCCTCTCTTTGTAAGCCCTCTTTCTTTTTTAGAATCTTCAAAAACATATAATTTTCTGAATTTTATCCCCTACCTTCATTATATAATGAGTGAGCATTCAGTCAACAGTTTTTTGTTATACAACAACATATTTTTTAATAAAGCTGTTTATTTCGGTGAAACTATAAAGTGAAACTTTAATCATTAGAAGTTATTTACTCCCTACTAATTATTAGCCCACAAATAACCGAATAAAATGAATGTTTGATTTATAAAAAACAAATGGTGAAAAGACCGTGAAGGAGGGAATTTACTCATGTTCTTCTTATCTCTCTTATTAATAGGTATTGCTCTCTGGATTGTAATTGATCTTTCTTATGGGAGAATTGTTCATTTAAGGCGTGTACGTTCTCGTTCTTTCCCTTTACGTCAAAGTGATTTTCACCTTTATACATACGGAAAAGATTTGTATGACGCTCTATTTACTGATATAAAACAGGCGAAACACCATGTGCACGTTTTGTTTTTCATTGTAAAAAACGATACAATCAGCCGGGAATTTTTAAAGTTACTTATTGATAAGGCAAAGGAAGGAATTGAAGTAAGACTTCTACTCGATCGATTGGGGGGCCATCATTTATCAAACGAGGCCGTTCGCTCCCTACAAAAACATGGTGTCTCTTTTTCATTTTGTCACAAAGTAAAGTTTCCTTTTCCTTTCTTTTCTGCAAATCAAAGAAACCATAGAAAAATTACAGTTATCGACGGGAAAATTGGTTACATTGGGGGATTTAATATTGGTGAAGAGTATTTGGGACATAATGAGCGGTTAGGATTATGGAGGGACTATCATTTACGTCTTACAGGCGAAGGAGTACAAGATTTACAAAAGCAATTTTTACATGACTGGTTTGATGATACAAACCAAAATTTATTGGACGCTTCTCTTTATTTTCCGAAACAGCAACCCGGTACTATCGAACATCAATTTATTCCAACTGATGGTGCCTATTTACAACATACTTTTTTACATTTAATTGAAGGTGCAAAAAAGGAACTCTTTATCGGTACACCCTATTTCATTCCTGGAAGAAAAATTATGAACGCATTATTAGAAGCACGAAAACGCGGGGTTCAAATCACGATTCTCGTTCCAGAAAAAGCGGATCACCCCCTTGTTCGAGAAGCAAAATTCCCATATTGCCGAAAGTTAATACAAGCTGGCTGTAATATTTACGCATTTCAACAAGGTTTTTTTCACGCTAAAGTTATTATAGTTGATGACTATATCTGTGATATCGGAACTGCAAACTTTGATATGAGAAGTTTATATATTAACCATGAAATCAACTGCCTTTTATATGATGAACATTTTATACAAACAGTAAAAAATAAATTCCACGAAGATCTAGAAAATGCGTCATTACTTTCCTTGAAAGATGTTAGTCCGAATTCTCTCATTAATAGAGGCAAAGAATGGATAGGAACAATACTTGCTTTCTTCCTATAGGAAAGATAATGCATAAAGGAGATGTATTCATTATGATTATGCGTTTCGGATATGTCTCACATGCAATGGCACTCTGGGACTGTTCTCCGGCTAAAACGATGACATTTACAAGCTTTCAAAAGCTTAGTAAACAAGAACGAGAAGATAAATTATACGATGTTACGCGGCAGAATCTTGAGCATACAATACGTATTCTTCATTACAATATAGCGCATGAAATTCCATTATATCGCTTATCTTCTTCCATCGTCCCACTTGCAACACATCCCGAAGTCGAGTTTGATTACATCGGATTGTTCACACCGCTTTGGCGTACAATTGGGGCATTAATTAAAGAACATAATTTACGAGTAAGTTTTCATCCGAATCAATTTACACTATTTACAAGCGACAAACCACACATTACGACTAACGCTATTACAGATATGACCTATCATTATAAAGTATTAGATGCAATAGGCATTGCAGATTCTTCTTATATTAACATCCATGTAGGTGGTGCCTACGGAAATAAAGAAAAAGCGGTTGAACGTTTCCATGACAACATAAAAAAACTTCCTGCACATATAAAGAGGCAAATGACACTTGAAAATGATGATAAAACATATACAACTGCTGAAACTTTATCTATTTGCCAAAAAGAAAAGATCCCATTCGTATTTGATTATCACCATCACATGGCAAATCTTTGCGAAGAACCGTTAGAAGAGTTACTTCCTGCAATTTTTGAAACTTGGTCACATACAAATATCGTTCCTAAAGTTCACATTTCCTCTCCTAAATCAAAAAAAGAATTTAGGGCTCACGCGGAATATATTGATTTAGAGTTTATTAAACCTTTCTTACACGTTGCAAAAAAAATCAATCATAATTTCGATATTATGATTGAAAGTAAACAGAAAGATTTAGCGATGCTGCAATTCATACATGAATTATCCTCTATAAGAGGGGTAAAAAGAATAAGTAGCTCAACATTACAATGGTAAATTGTAATGTTGAGCTATTTTTTTCAAAAAAAGTAATTTTTTTAATAAAAAACACCCTATTTTATATGCTATGATTGGAATTAGCATTTTCCACCTGTGATTCAACTTTATTGAAACGGAGTCATAATATGATTAATCAAAAAAAATACGTACACTTTGTCACGATGTACATAATTATATTTTCTCTTTGGATATTTCTTATCCCTAAGGACTTAAATATAAAAGAAATTGGAATTCTCTTCTTATTTTTTTTCGCTACACTCTTTTCTTGCTATTGCCTATATAAAGCAATTAAGAAAATGAAGCGCGGTGACAAATTATTTTGGGTTTTAGTACTATGCACTTGCCTATGTGGATTGACAATGGAGATAACTCTATTTCTTCATTCACTTTCTATATATGACCAAGTCATATTCTCGTATAAGGCATTGCCCTTTTTTATCGTACAATATATTTTGCTCTTTTCTGGCTTTGCTATAAAGTTCATAAAACATTATTCTATTAGAGGACTAGCTCAATTTTCATTCGATAGCATCTTTATCGTTATTATGAATATTTATTTTACCTTAACTTTTATTTTGGACATTTCAAGCTTTCGTATGTTAACAACAGATACCTGGGTTTTAATTGGATATTTTATTGCACAATCATTAGTAATCTACGCCGTAATTAGTCTATATAGAAGAGAAGAATATTCTTCTAGCAGAATTTCATTAATTATTGGCTTTACTATTATACTCGTGTACGGATATATACACCTGTTTCAATTAAACGCAGGGATAAAACCTTCTTCTGAAGTCTCTTACTTAATACATACTGCTTCGATTTTATTAATTGGTTTGTCATCCATACTATATATTTTAGATAAACCAATACAGCATGAAACGAAAACAAAATATTATCGGTTTGATTATGTGCGCTTTATATTACCTTATTTTAGTATAATCATTACTTTTTCTTTTATTATCTTTCAACCTTGGGATGATAAGTTCATGTTGATCGGTCTAGTATTATCTCTTATCTTATTATTCTTACGACAACTTTATATGTGGAAAGATAATCAGGCACTAATCGATACATACGAGCAGTTGACTACACAACTAGAAGATAAAGTAGAAGAAGGTGCATCTGCTTTATCAAAAAGTGAACAACGTTATAAATCTTTATTCGAAGATCACCCGGATGCTGTTTTCTCTTTAAATATGTATGGTATTTTCCAGCAGTCTAATACAGCTTGCGAAAGCTTATTTACTGCCTACTATTGTGAAGTAGAAAGCTATTCCCTTTTACACTTTATTGACTCAAAAGACCATGATTTACTAAAGAAAGCTTTACAACTAACGAAAGAAGGTAGACCACAAACTTTAGAAGTTCGCACAAAGGAAAAAGAAGGTTACTACTATTACCTTCACATTACACTCATCCCTACTTTCATAAACAAGGAAGTTGTCGGGATGTTTGGCATAGCACGTGATATTACAACTTTATATGAAAAACAAAAACAAGTAGAACATTTAGCCTTTCATGATGCACTTACCGGATTACCAAATCGCCGTAAGTTTGAAAAAGATTTAAAAAACATTTTAAATACCGCTCAGGCTAGCGCAAATGATGTTGCCGTCATATTTCTTGATTTAGATCGATTCAAAAAAATTAACGATAGACTCGGTCATGACGTCGGAGACTTGTTATTAATTGAAGTAGCAAAACGATTACGCAGTTGCCTACGTTCAAAAGATGTCGTTGCTCGCCAAGGCGGAGATGAGTTTACAATTCTATTACCAGATATGTACTCAGAAAAAAGTGCGGCCTTTATAGCTGAACAGATTTTAAATATTTTAAACAAGCCATTCTTCATTAAAGATGAAGAACTGTCTATTACACCAAGTATCGGAATTGCAATGTACCCTGATTGTGGAACTGATGTAACAGCATTAATGAAAAATGCTGATATGGCTATGTATCGCGCGAAAGCAAATGGAAAAAACCGATTTGTTTTCTTCTCAAAAGAAATGAGTATCGCTCAAAATGAGAGTAACTTCTTAGAAGGAGAACTTTCAAAAGCATTACAACAAAATGAATTTTTCCTTGAATACCAGCCACAAGTAAGCACAAAAACAAAACAAGTTATTGGTTTTGAAGCATTAATTCGTTGGAAACAT
Source organism: Bacillus sp. A01H (assembly GCF_045277205.1). NCBI lineage: Bacteria > Bacillati > Bacillota > Bacilli > Caryophanales > Bacillaceae > Bacillus > Bacillus sp. A01H. The sequence continues at coordinate 5,400,843 of NZ_CP117702.1, forward strand.
CCAAAGCTCGGTATCGTATCCCCAGCCCAATTTATCCCTCTAGCAGAGGAAACTGGATTCATTATTGAACTTGGAAATTGGATTTTACGTACTGCTTGCTTAGAAGCGAAAAGATGGCATAATCAAGGTTTCTCTCACTTAAAAGTCGGTGTAAATTTATCTGTAGTTCAATTTAATCATGCAGATTTAATCCCAACTATTTCAAAAGTTTTAGAAGAAACAGAGTTACAACCAGAAGCACTAGATATCGAAATTACAGAAAGTATCGCCATTAACCAAAATCAATCTGTAGTTGCAAAACTAGAACAACTTCAAAATCTCGGTATTCAAATTTCAATTGATGACTTTGGAACTGGTTATAGTTCTTTAGCTTATTTAACAAAATATCCAATTAACACATTAAAAATTGCTCGAGAATTTATTTGCGGAATTACAACTAGTCCTTTAGAGGAAGCGATTATTTCTTCCATTATTACACTATCAAAAGAACTAAATTTAGAAGTTATCGCAGAAGGTGTAGAAACCGAAGAACAATGGAAGTTTTTATATGAGCAAAACTGTGACCACATTCAAGGATTCTTTATTAGCAAGCCCGTTTCTAGTAAAGACGTTTGGAGGTTACTCCACAAAAAAACAACCGTCTAAGTAAGACGGTTGTTTTTTTAATATTCAAAAGGTAGGTCCGAAGCTAATTGTACCTCTTGATCATTATGAGAAATTACTTGGCTTTTCTCTAAAGCTGTATCTGTTAATGAAATACCCCATGCCATTGCTAACGTTAATAAACTACCAATAAGTAATTTTTTCATATTCCATCACCCACATTTTTTCTTTTAATATATCATGAAAGTTTATCCATGCCGTATGCAATTATGCATATCCATTTTTTAGGGTTATTCATTCATTGATTTTATTTACGATTGCCTCTTTATATGCATGCATTTCTAATATATCAAAAAAGAAACTTGCTTTCTTATATGTATCTTCAATCTCTGCCTCATCATACTCCAACCTTTCTAGACATTCACCTCTTTGATAGTACAGCTGCCCAATTAATGCCATACTATTAATTCGGCAAGATATTTCAATCGCCTTATTCACTTGATATAAGGCTTGTTCATATTGATTATCTAAGTATAGTGCTTTTGCATGATTATATCTTACCTTCACGTCGAATTCTTCATTATCATGCAATGACTCTAATTGTTTCAATATACCTTCAAATAACTCAATACTCTTCTTAAAATAGCCATTTTCAGCATAAATATTTGCGATTGCATTTTCTATATAGAGGTTTTGGTATACATCTATTCCAGCTAGTTGTTGGTTTAACAATTTTTTCAATTCTAAAATACAATATTCGTAATCAATTTTCTTCAACATGTAAGCTGCTACATGATATTGCCATTGAAGAAACTGCTGGAATTCGGGATGATATTCTTCCTTTTTCAGCTCATTCCATACTCTATTATAAATCTCTTTATATTTTTTTTGCTTACATAGCGTAATGACTTGATCTTTAAACTGCTTTTTTCTCTCAATATCTGAATAAATGAGTACCTCATAAAAATGAATAATGGGAACTTGTAACTTTGCTGCAATACCTTGCAATATATCCATACTTGGGTATACTGCGCCTGATTCAATTCGGCTCACTTCCGATTGATGACATATGTTCTCGGATAACTGTTTTTGTGTTAATCCCCGCATTACCCTAATTTTCTTAATTTCACTTCCTAATTTTTCTGCGTGCATACTTACTCACCATCCCATTATAACAATATAATTTGTTAAGTTGTCATACCACTACAATAATGTGAGTTCGACAATTTTTGACATGAAATAATGCATAATATATATAAAATTCGGCAAATTCTTCATACAATTCGTCTCACATATAATAATAGATTAGTAGTTTTATAAATAAATTATAGAAGATTCGTCCGTGCCTTCGTTACATTCGGTCTTCTTTTTCCTTTATTAGCAGTAGCAGAAGTTATTCACACCCAAGAATTAGACAGAAATGAAGTAAAATTTGAAATTACTTAGCCTAATTTAACGCTTAAAAAATTACACAACCTCAAAATGATACGAAAAAAACATACTGAAAAAGTATTTAAAAGGTGAGATAAATGAGGCAGAAGCTCAACAAAAGTGAATGACAACTGAAATGAATATCGATTCCCAACCTACAAATAAAGCAACAAAAGAAAATCAAACCGAAGCTCGCCTTGCACAAACATATAAAAACTATAAAGTATATGGCCAAGATCTCATTGTAAAAGTAGATAAAAATGGAGTAATCACAACTATTAGTGGTAAAGTTGTCCAAAACTTAGATCAACAACCTAATCTTACTATAACAAATTTTTTGTCGAAAAATGAAGTAAAATCTAAATTACACGATATACTTCAAATCCTGAGCGATGCGACTGTGACGAAACTCTCTATTGAAATACTTGTTTATAAGAAAAAAGAAGTTTACCATTCATAGGTAAACTTCTTTTCATATCCATCCCTTTTCTTCCGCAATTGTAATTGCCTCAATTCTATTTTTCGCATCAAGCTTCGTTAATACTTCAGAAATATAATTACGTACTGTACCTGGCGAAAGATAAAGTGCCTTTGCGATTTCATTTGCCGTCTTTCCCTCTTTCGCAAGTAGCAATACTTCTTTTTCACGATCTGATAACGGATTTTGCTCCTGCCATAAGCCGAACATTAAATCTTGAGAAATCTCTCGTTTACCTTTCATTACGTTGCGAATCGATGCAGCTAAATCCTCGCTTGGGCTATCTTTTAATAAATATCCGTGCACACCAGCTTTCATTGCTCGTTCAAAATATCCAGGACGCGCAAATGTCGTTAAAATCATTACCTTGCACGCTGAATTTTCTTTCTTTAACGTTTCCGCAACATCTAATCCACTTTGAATTGGCATTTCAATATCCATAATGCTTACATCAGGCTTTAACGATTCAATTAGTTTTAGCGCCTCTTCCCCGTTTGCAGCCTGCCCAATTACTTCAATATCATCTTCTAGATCGAGTAGGGCTCCTAACGCACCACGAAGCATTCGCTGATCTTCTGCAATAATAATTCGAATCATGCCTTCACCTCATCTTTTCCTGTTCTAATAACAACTGGAACTTTTACTGTTAATAGTGTTCCTGGATTAATCGTACCCAGTTCAACAAATCCATCAATAAGAGCGATTCGCTCCTTCATACCACGAATACCATTCCCATCGTGATTTTGATCCGCTAAACCAATTCCGTTATCTTCTACTGTCAAAATCAATTCACCTTGTAATTCTCGTACAGAAACTATGCACCGCGTCGCCTTACTATGCTTTACAACATTCGTAACAGCTTCACGTAAACACATTCCTAAAATATTTTGTTCAATGGGTGATAGCGAACTTGCACTCGTTTCTTGTTTGATCTCTAATTCAATATTAGCAGCTTGTAAGATCGCTTTTATTTGCTCAAGCTCTTCTTCTACCGTAATCATGCGCATATCAGAAATTAATTCCCTTAGCTGTTTTAAAGCAGTTCGAGATGTTTGTGTAATCTCCTTCGCTTCCGTACTTGCGCGCTCTGGATTTTTGACGATTAGCTTTTCAACAAGCTGACTTTTCAACGTAATAAGAGATAGCGTATGCCCGAGCGTGTCATGAAGATCCCTTGCAATACGCTGCCTCTCTTCACGTTTTACTAAGTCCTTAATTTGCTCATTCGCTTCGTTTAATTGATTTCTTAACATCTTTTTCTGGTTAAAATTGCGCATACCAAATGGTGTAAGAAGCATTAAAATAAACATCGGAACGATATTTACTAAACTTGTCAGTGTTAGTTGATTCATATTTATAAATACAAATACTCCAAGCATTACAACTAACAAACATAGTAATATCCGAAATACTTTCTTACTTGGTGCAAACCCCATTGCACTTGCTGTGAAAAAGCCAAAGAATATCATGAAGGGATTATAAAATAAAGCAAATAAAAGCGTAAGTATCATTTGAATACAAGCCCACAAAATGAACGTCTTCTGAACAAAATAAAGTTGACGGTATGTGATCATGAAAACTATCAACATACCGCTTCCTATTACAAGCTTCCATCCCGATACTTGTGTTAAATTATAAATTGGAAATAACAAATAAACGAGCCACATATACGGAAAGAATCCCATATGTTTCGGAAAAATCTCAATCCTCTTCTTCTCTGTCATTTATACCGCTTCCTGTCTTTTTCTTATATATATTGATACTACAACAAATATAAGGAAATAACCTCCTAGTACCGCGATATTTTCCCATCCAATTGATTTTCCAGCTACAATGTCCCACGCACCACTTCCGAAATGATATGTCGGTGTCCATTCACCAATTGTTCTCAATATTTTTGGAAATACTTCAATCGGCATCCATAGCCCACCAATTACAGCTAAGCTCATATTTAAAATATTCGCTAAGCCAGCAGCTGCATCAGCCTTCTTAATAGAACCTATTACTGTTCCTAATGCTAAAAATGGTGTTACCCCTAACAATAACCATAATCCAGCACCAATCCACTGCCCTACCGTTAACTCCACATGATTAATTAATATCCCTGCAATAAAGATAACTAATATTGAAAAAGCATTTACTACTGTTTGAGCAATGATCTTTGCTGTTAAATATGCACCTTCTGGAAGTGGCGTAATTTTTAAAAGGTGTGTCCATCCCTGCCCTTTTTCTTGAGAAATTCTTACACCGAAACTAAACAACGCAGTCCCTACAATACTGAAAGTTGCCATTGAAATTAAATAATGCGCCTTCCATGCATCACCGTTTTGCGGTACTTGAATAACGTTTGTGAAAATGTAATAAAACATAACTGGCATTAATAATGAGAAAAAGATAAATAATTTATTACGGAATGTACGTAAAATTTCTATTTTGCATTGCATCCATAGTGCTTTCATGCTATTTCTCCCTTCTGATTTGCGACAAACTGTTCAAATGCTTCATCAAGCCTTCCACGTTCAACGGAAACGTCTGTTACAGGTAAATTCTTTTTATAAATTGCTTGTAAAGTTGCATCGGTATCCTCAGTTGTTAAGATGAAACGCCCTTCATTTGACTGTACTTCTGTTACATTCGGCAACTCCTTTAGTACACTCTTAGGAATTTTTTCTTTCGAATAAAACGAAATCGTTTTTCGAGAAATCGTTGCTTTCATCTCATCTGTTGTACCGTCTGCGATAATCTTTCCATTCGCAAACAGTAAAATACGATTTGCCAATACATCTGCTTCTTCTAAATAGTGCGTCGTTAAAATAATTGTTTTCCCTTCACTTGCTAACTTTCGAATCGTTTCCCAAAACGTTCTTCGAGACGTAATATCCATTCCAACTGTCGGCTCATCTAAAAATAACAAGTCTGGATTTCCTGCAAGTGCGAGTGCAAAGTTTAACCTTCTCTTTTGACCTCCTGATAATTTCTCACATCTTTGCTTTCGCTCCGATTCTAAATTTGATAACTGTAGTAACGTTTCTTTCGCTACCGGATTCGTATAATAGCTACGGAATAACTCAATTGCTTCTTCCACTGTAATGCTATCAATGACACTTACTTCTTGTAACATCGCACCGAGGCTATTACGAACATCTCTATGCTTTGGACTCTTTCCGAATATAGAAACCGTTCCTTCCGTTGGATCCTTTAATCCAAGCATCATCGACATCGTCGTCGTTTTCCCTGCACCATTCGGTCCAAGCAATGCTACGATTTCTCCTTTATTCACATGAAATGAAACGTTATTTACTGCTTTTTTATGTTTAAATGTTTTAGAAACACTATTTACTTCAATAATCTTTTCCATCTCTCCACCCCCGCTGTTTCTTATATTTACATTGTATTCCTTGGAAAACTTAGGAAACAGTATGATGCGTCATGACATCGATATGACAATTGTCATGTATTCTTTATGAGAGGAATCAATCCACCATACTGCAAGCGAGTAGCAGGACGAAAATAAACATGATACAATCGGGTAAGATATATATTCGAGGAAGGACAGTGGTTTTCATGATTATTCGTAATGAACAAGATTTAGAAGGCTTACGAAAAATCGGCCGCATCGTTGCGCTTGCACGTGAAGAAATGAAAAAAGAAGCGAAGCCAGGTATGACAACGAAAGAGCTTGATTTGATTGGCAAAAAAGTATTAGATGAGCATGGTGCTATTTCTGCGCCTGAAAAAGAATATGATTTCCCTGGCGTAACTTGCATCAGTGTAAATGAAGAAGTTGCTCACGGTATTCCAGGTGATCGTGTATTAAAAGAAGGCGACCTTGTAAATGTCGACGTATCTGCAGCACTTGATGGTTATTATGCAGATACAGGTATTTCATTTGTACTTGGAGAAGATGAAGCAAAAGAAAAGCTTTGCCAAGCAGCTGTTGATGCCTTTTGGGCAGCAATGAAAAAGGTGAAAGCTGGTTCAAAACAAAACCAAATTGGTCGTGCCGTTTCAAACTTTGCACATAAAAATGGATACAATGTTATTCAAAATTTAACTGGTCACGGTATTGGTCTTAGCTTACATGAAGCACCAAACCACATTTTAAGCTATTTTGATCCAATGGATAATGCGCTTCTAAAAGACGGTCTTGTTATCGCTGTAGAGCCATTCATTTCTATGAAAGCTGATCACATTATCGAACGTGGCGATGATGGTTGGACATTCGTTACACCTGATAAAAGCCTTGTTGCACAATGTGAACATACAGTTGTCGTAACACGTGGCGAACCGATTATTTTAACAGAAGTATAAAAAAGAACCGCTTCTTACTAAGAAGCGGTTCTTTTTACATACTTTTTTGAAAAGAAGCAATACGGTTGAACTCTTTTTCATTTACGTATATAATTTTTAACGAAGGTTTGATGATTATCTCTTATAGAAGATAATCAAGGGAGTACCTTCTTTTTTTATTTAACAGCATCGATTAAAGTAATGCGTTCTATTTATTATAAGACGCTGTCTTCACTTTAATCTACGAATTGTATACTCCTTTAGATAGTACATATTTTCTTCATTCTGACCAAATTCAAGCTACATGTTATCACTACCTCAATACGAAAGAACTTTTTACAATGAGATACATTATTTTGGTTAGTATGTATCGTAAAACTCACCTTTATAACGATTCTTTACACATTGCAAGAATACAAATCCTTATAAAATAGTTTAAGCATTTCACTGCATATTTTTTGTATGTACCTATTTTATAAAGAACCACATAACAACTCGCATTCTATAAAGGTCTGATATCATTCCTTATCAGCACTTCATTCGACATTTTTTGTCGAAATTTGTATATTAACTCCCTATATTATTAAAATATACATTTGTTTTACGTTACAAGACATCAATATGAACACTTTTTCTATAAGGGTATACGTAGTAAAGGAGGCATCACATAAAGCACATTGATCTATGACAAATAATCTCTTCATAAAGCATTGTTATGCAATAGAAAGATTCATAAAGGAGGCACAATGAATAAACTTTTCAATATATGTTTAATTGTATTCGTACTATTTTCGCAACTTGCTAGTTTTCCAGACAATCAAGTAAAAGCGGAAACCTTAGCAGGGAATTCATTATTTGACACTGTTGAAATGAAAGATGCAACAAATCATATTATTGACGAAGCATTAAATCCTAAAAACTTAATAAAAGTAGGATCAACCATTCACCTAGAATATGCTTGGTCAATAAAAGATCAACAAACAGACTCAGCAGTGCTCCAAATACCTAACGCATTAAAAGTAAAAAGTGACCAACAGGGAAATCTGATGGCAGAGCAACAAATTATTGGTCAATATTTTGTTAAAGCAAACGATAACAAAATGAAACTAGTATTTAACGACCAAGTAAAAGATTCCAAAGGTGCTAACGGAAAAATCAGTATTGATGCAGTATTCAATCCAGATTTAAAATCTGGTGCAAAATCTGTTCAACTCTCTTTCCCTTTAGGTGCAACAGCTAAGCCTATTTCAGTTCCTGTTCAAGTAGATAACCCGGCTTCACCTACTACGGATAAGGATACTGCTCAACAACCTGCAAAAGAGCAAAAGAATGGCGATACTCAACAACCTGCGGAAGAGCAAAAGAACGGCGATGCTCAGCAACCTACGGAAAAGCAAAAGAACAGTGATGCTCAGCAACCTACGGAAGAGCAAAAGAACAGTGATGCTCAGCAACCTACGGAAGAGCAAAAAAACAGTGATGCTCAACAACCTACGGAAGAGCAAAAAAACAGTGATGCTCAACAACCTACGGAAGAGCAAAAAAACGATGATGCTCAGCAACCTACAGAAGAGCAAAAAAATGGTGATAATACAACAGAACAGCCTGTTGATAATCCAGACCCATCACCTAAGCAAATTACAGAAAATATTTTAACAGGTGTCACACTAACGGACAAAGACGGTAAGCCATTCAATGATACGGATAATCGTCCAAGTCCAGATTCTATTACTAAAATTGATTTTACATGGGAAATTTTAGAGTCCCTAAACGTCAAAAAAGGTGATTACTACACTTTCCAACTCCCAGAATACTTTATTGTCCACAATACCATTACAGAAGATTTAATAGATGGTGAAGGACATACGATTGGATCATTCGTTGTTACGCCTGATGGCAAAGTAACGATGACTTTTAACGAATATGTTGAAGATCATCCTAATATAGCTGGAGATTTAAATATTCGTACGGAGTTTAATGAAGTAAAAATTACAGGGACTACCGAAAAACAAATTCCATTCCCTATTAAAGAAAAAGACGTTATTATTGAGCTTGATTTCAAGCCTAAAGTAACAAAATCTATAGATAAAAAAGGTGTACCTGATAGACCAATTAATACGAATCAAATTAATTGGAAAGTAGAAATGAACAAGACAAAAGATAAGCTTACAAATGCCGTCTTTGAAGATGACATTCCAAATGGGGCTAGTCTCAACGAAGATTCTATTAAGGTCTACTATTTGGAAGTAGATATTAACGGGAAAACAACTCGTGGTGCAGAAGTTCCTAAAGAAGAATATGAACTTACTTCATCCTCTAATAAATTAAATATCGCTTTCAAAAAAGAAACGAATAAAGCATATGAAATTGAATATGCAACAAAGATTACAGATGAAAGTGTTACTAGTTTCAAAAACAACGCAAAAGTATCCAGTGATAATCAAGGTAGTGTAGCTGCGAATGCCACTGTAACTGTTTCACGCGGTACACATCTTGAGAAAACTAGTAAGTACAATCCAAAAACACAAACAATCGAATGGACAATCACTTATAACGGTGATCAGAGAGATATTAAAAAAGCTGATGCGCTTTTAAAAGATGTTTTGGATAAATCTCATAAAGTTGATAAAAATTCTATCGTGGTAAAAAATGCTTCTTATGATGATGCAGGAAAACTTGTTACAGGTGACAACGCCACAAACTTTACTGTAAAAGAAACTGATGAGGGATTTGATTTACAGTTTAATGAAGATATTAATAGTGCCTATGTGATTACTTATACATCGAAAGCTACGAATGATGTCATAAAAGATGGCGAAATCGAAAATAAAATTATTGCAGATGGTAAATGGAATCAAACAAACAAAGTTACGTTAAAACAACAAAATATCATAAAGAAACATAATAAAAAAGATACAGATTACAATAAGAAAACAACAACATGGACAATTATTGTAAATGATAACAACTACGTGTTAAACAATGCTGTTATCAAGGATACGTTTGACTATGGTGGCTTAATGTTACAAAAAGATAGTTTCAAAATTACAGACGGCTCGAGAACGCTTGATCCAAATTTTGATTACACACTTGATGTAACAGATAAGGGATTTGAAGTGAAACTAACTGGTGATTATAAGTCTAATATGGATAAAACTTTAACTATCACATACACAACAGACTTTAATTATGAAAATTTATCCAAAGAGAATGATAATAAATCATTCAAAAATACAGCAAATTTATCATGGATAGACATAAATAATAAAAAGAACAACAGTTCATCTGATGATACATTTGATCCTGATTACTACACAAAAGGAAACGGATTTAAATACGGTTCTTACAATGCCCAAACGAAAGAAATTAAATGGGACATAGGGTTTAACTATAATAATAGACCGATTAAGGATCCTTCTATCGTTGATATATTAAGAGATAACCAAAAATTAATACCGGAATCTATTGAAGTTCGACATATGAAATTAACTGGTGGTGCACATGGATTTGAAGTAGGCGATCCTGTTCCTCCTAGCGAATATACGATAGAAAATCCAACAAAAGATAACAACAATACATTAACGGTTCATTTTAAAAACGAAATTAATTCTGCATATTATATTAGCTTTAAAACTTCACTTGCAGGTGAACAAATTAATAAGCGCTACGATAATTATGCCGATTTAAAAGATGGATCGAAAACTGTTACTACTATCCATGGTGCATTTGAGATCAAAAACGGTGGTAGCGGTGTTACGAAAACAGCAAAACAAAATGACAAGTATATTGATTGGAGTGTTTCCATTAATCCGAGTCAATCAACTATTGAAAATGCTGTCGTAACAGATAACCCAACAGACAATCAAATTCTTGATGAAAAGTCCTTCCACCTATATCCAACAACAGTAGCCGTGGATGGCACTTTAACAAAAGATACAGCAAATGAATTAAAAGAAGGAACAGACTATAAACTCAAAGTAACAACAGACAACGATACAGGAAAACAACAGTTTAAAGTTGAATTTCTTCATACCATTAATCGAGCTTATATTTTAGAATATCGCTCACTCATTAATGCAGACAATAATGAGACAGTGAGTAATAAAGTGAAGATTACTGGTAATCGTTTAACATTAACTCAGGTTGAAACAACAGAAGAAAAGGTAGTTAAAGTATCTTCTGGATCTGGGGGTGGTTCTGCTAATAAAGGACGCGGAAGTCTTCAAATTATAAAGGTTGATGACAAAGATAGAAAAGTACCATTAGCCGGAGCAGAATTTACTTTATATGATCAGACAGGCACAACCGCTATTCGTTCAATTACAACAGGTGATGACGGCGTCGCCAAGTTTAACAACTTACGACGTGATAAATATTTAATTAAAGAAACAAAAGCACCTCAAGGTTATGTAATTAGTAAAGAATTAAAAGAAGGTATACTTGTCGAGCTAGGTTCTGAAGAAATTACAAAATATACTCTTACAAATAAAAAGTTTGTTGGGAAAGTAGTACTTACAAAAACTGATGCTACGAGTAGAGAGAGACTTGAACATGCTGTTTTCTCTTTACTGGATCAAAACAAACAGGTTATTCCTGAACATAAAGAATTAATAACAAATGATAAAGGACAAATTACTGTAGATCATTTAAAACCAGGAACTTACTACTTACAAGAAACAAAGGCTCCTGAGCATTATAAATTAGATGATCGACTGATTGAGGTTAAAATCGCGGAAGATCAAACAACAGTAATAAACCGCACTGCAACAAACAGCTTGATTCCAGGTTCGGCCATTTTAACAAAAGTCGATAAAGATGGAAAAACTTTAGCAGGTGCGGAGTTCAGTGTACGGGACCGAAAAAACAAAATAATCCCCGGCTATGGAAAATTAACGACAAATGATCAGGGACAAATCGAAGCAACAAATTTACGTCCTGGAGACTATCAATTTGTTGAAGAAAAGGCTCCTAAAGATTACGACATAGATAAAACACCAATTGAGTTTACAATTGTAAAAAGTCAACAGAAGGCAGTTACTGTTACTGCGACAAATCACCTCATTAAAGGTGGCGTCACTTTAACAAAAACTGATGATATCGATGGTACAGCTCTTGCAGGTGCTATATTTAAAATTGTCGATGCTAATGATGAAAAGAAAGTCATTCGCGAAAATGTAACAACTGGTGCGGATGGTAAAGTAACTGTTAAAGACTTAGAGCCTGGTACGTATAAATTTATTGAAACAGAAGCTCCTAAGGATTATGTGTTAAATACAAATCCTATCGAGTTTACAATCGATAAAAGCCAACAGTCTTTTGCTACTGTTACGGCAACTAACAGTTTAAAAACAGGAGAAGTTGAATTATTAAAAGTTGATGAATTCGGTGATAAAAAACCTCTTGCAGGTGCCGTATTTAAAATTGTTGATGTAAATAATAATGATGTTCGTACTGACTTAACTACAGATGCTGATGGAAAAACAAAAGCTGATAAGCTACGTCCTGGTACGTATAAATTTATTGAAACAGCTGCTCCTGAACACTACGTTTTACGAGCAGAACCTATTGAATTTACAATCGATAGAAGTCAGAAAGAAACTCTACTTGTGAAAGCTGAAAATGCTTTAAAACCAGGAGATGTTGAATTAACAAAAGTTGATGATATCGATGGTACAGCTCTTGCAGGTGCTGTATTTAAAATTGTCGATGCTAATGATGAAAAGAAAGTCATTCGCGAAAATATAAAAACTGGTGCGGATGGTAAAGCTATCGCTACTGGCTTACGCCCTGGCGATTATAAATTTATCGAAGTAACAGCACCGAAGTATTACGATAAAAATACAAATCCGATTAAATTTACAATCACAGAAAGTCAAACGACGTCGGCTACTGTTACTGCTAAAAACAGCTTAACAAAAGGCGGTATTGAATTAACAAAAGTGAATGCTGCAGATGAAAAGGAAACACTTGAAGGTGCGGTATTTAAAATTGTTAATAGAGATACAAATGAAGATGTTCGTGCGGAACTTGTTACGAATAGTGAAGGAAAGTTAGTTGTAGACGACTTACGTCCTGGTAACTATAAACTTATCGAAACAAAGGCCCCAACTTATTACGATGTAAATGTAGAACCAATTGAATTTACAATCGAAAAAGGACAACAAAAACTTCTTCCACTTACATTTAAAAATAGTTTAACGAAAGGAAAAGTTAAACTTATTAAAGAAGATGATGTGGAAAGTAGTATCGCTCTTGCTGGAGCAGTGTTCACATTACAAGACGCAACTGGCAAAGAAATTGCGAAAGATTTAAAAACAGATGATTACGGAGTACTAGTTATTCCTGATTTAGCACCAGGAGATTATCAATTTATTGAAACATCAGCTCCTGAACATTATAAATTAGATCAAACACCTATTAAGTTCACAATTAAAAAAGGTAGCAAGGATGATCTTCCAGTCCCTGTCACTGTAACAAATAGTTTACTTACAGGTGGCGTTACTTTAACAAAAGTTGATGACATTGATGGCGTTACTCTTGAAGGCGCAGAATTTATCATTGTTGATGCTCATGATACGAAAAAGGTAGTTCGTAAAGGATTAACTACCGATGAACATGGTAAAGTTTCTGCTTCTGATTTACGTCCAGGTGACTATCAATTTATTGAAGTAAAAGCTCCAAAAGACTATGACTTAAGACAAGATCCTATTCCATTCACTATTGGAAAAAGTCAAAAAGAAAATATTAGCGTTACCGCTACTAACAGCTTAACGAAGGGTGGCGTCATTTTAACCAAAATCGATGACATCGATCGTACAATGCTGAAAGGTGCAATCTTTAAAATTGTTGATATGAATGGTAACGACGTTCGCACAAACCTTGGTACAGATAAAAATGGAAAAATTTCCGTTTCTGATTTACGTCCTGGAGACTATCAGTTCATTGAAACAAAGGCTCCTGAGCACTATGTATTAGACGAAACACCGATTCCATTTACAATTGAAAGAAGTCAAACGAAAAAAATTACTGTTACGGGTAAAAACACGTTGAAAAAAGGTAGCGTGGAATTAACAAAGATTGATGATATCGATACAAACACTAAACTTGCTAATGCTGTATTTGATTTATTAGATGCAGACGGACAGCTAGTTGAAAAAGGTTTAAAAACAAATAATGAAGGGAAAATTGTTGTTGAAAACCTACGTCCTGGCACGTATCAATTCGTTGAGACAATCGCTCCTGAACATTACGATTTAAATAAAAAACCGATCAAATTTACAATTAAGAAAAGCCAAACTGAAACGCTTCATGTTACGGCTAAAAACGCTCTAACAAAAGGTGGCGTTGAACTTTCTAAAGTAGATGACATCGATGATACTAAACTTGAAGGTGCTGTATTTAACATTGTTGATATGAACGGTACTGTAATTCATAAAGATCTTGTTACAAATAATAAAGGAAAAATCGAAATCGATGACCTACGTCCGGGTGATTATCAATTCATCGAAACGAAAGCACCTAAGCATTACGTTTTAGATGAAACGCCAATCCATTTCACTATTGAAAAAGGACAGAAGAAAGCTATTTCTTTAACTGCTAAAAATAGCTTACAACAAGGTAGTATTGAACTACTTAAAGTAGATGATCTAAACGATCAAATGAAACTTTCTGATGCGGTATTTAATTTACTAGACCAAAACGGAAAAGTGCTTAAAACAGATTTAAAAACAAATAATGAAGGAAAGATCGTTGTTGAAAATTTACGTCCTGGTACGTATCAATTTGTCGAAACAACCGCTCCGAAACATTATGATTTAGACAAAAAGCCAATTGTAGTTACAGTTGAAAAAAGCCAAAAAGATATTGCTACTGTTACTATGAAAAATAGTTTAACTAAAGGTGGCGTTGAACTTTCTAAAGTCGATGACGTCGATGGTACTACTCTTGAGGGTGCTGTATTTAACATTGTTGATATGAAGGGTACTGTAATTCGCAAGAGTCTTACTACCAATTCACAAGGTAAAATTAGCGTTCCTGACCTACGTCCGGGTGATTATCAATTCATCGAGACAAAGGCTCCGAAACATTACGATTTAAATAAAGAACCAATTCCTTTCACTATCGAGAAAGGACAAGCCGAACCGATTTCTGTTACTGCTAAAAATAGTTTAACTAAAGGTGCGGTAGAACTTTCTAAAATGGATGATATCGACGGTACGGCTCTTGAAGGTGCGGTATTTAAAATTGTTGATATGAACGGCAATGACGTTCGTACTGGCATTACGACAGATGCGAAAGGGAAAGTTTCTATTCCTGATTTACATCCTGGAGACTATCAATTTATTGAAACAAAAGCTCCTAAGCACTATAAACTAGATGCTACACCAATTAAATTTACAATTGAGAAAAGCCAAGCAGAGAAGTTACAAGTCACTGCTAAGAACAGCTTAATTGAAGGTGCGGTAGAGTTAATTAAAGTGGATGATATAAATCCAGATACAAAACTTTCTGATGCAGTATTTAACATCATTGATGCGAAAGGTAAAATTGTTCGCACAAATTTAACTACTGATAAAGACGGGAAAGTTTCTGCTTCTAATTTAAGACCAGGAGATTATCAATTCGTGGAAACGAAAGCTCCGAAACATTATGATTTAAATAAAACACCTATTCCTTTCACTATCGAGAAAAACCAAACAACTCACGTTTCTGTTACTGCTAAAAATGGCTTAACTAAGGGTGGCGTTGAATTAACGAAAGTTGACTCTTTAGATGCGAAAGAAACGCTAGAAGGTGCGGTATTTAAAATTACTGATATGAACGGTAATGATATTCGTACGAATTTAGTTACCAATAAAGACGGAAAAATCATCGCTAAAGACTTACAACCTGGAGACTATCAATTTATTGAAACGAAAGCTTCTGAAGGCTATCAATTAGATGCATCACCAATAAGCTTTACAATTGAAAAAGCCCAAGCTGCACCACTACAAATTACAGTTTCAAATAAAAAGATTGAATCTTCATCAGGTGGAGATAATGAATCAATTACTCCTCCGAATAAAGAAGAGAAACCAGGTAAGGAAACTTCCGAAGAACTAGAAAAAGAAAATCCTGAAACACCTGGTACAGAAACTTCTGAAGAACTAGAAAAGGGAAATCCTGAAGCACACGGTAAAGGAACTTCCGAAGAACTAGAAAAAGGTAACTCTGAAACACAAATAAACAAACAGCAAGATGACCAAAATAAGCGGAAAGAACTTCCAAATACAGGTCACAAAAAAGCTTCTACTCAAACAGTAGGTATCTTACTTCTACTAGCTGGTTTGTTAAGTATTTTAGCTACAAAACGCAAAAAATATTATTAATAGTTTTTCACACCCAATCAAGTGAACATTTGATTGGGTGTTTTTTTATACAAAAAAGGACGATACATAGAGTATCGTCCTTTTAACGGGGTGAGGCTGTCCAAAAGTACGGAAAACCTTTGAACAGCCTCGTATTTTCATATGGGTGCCTTACATATATCACTGATGATAATTATGAAATGCGGAAACATATTTATCATCACATGATTCAAACACGAGAAAAGAAACCCTACAGTGGATTCTTTTCTCTACATAATCTAAAGTTTGGGTACACTAGATTCATGCAATGTAGGAGCTTTCCAAATAGAAAGCGAACCTTCGTTTAAAATGATAGCATACATATCTCCGTCAAAAATATGCAAATGTGCATATAGCGTTTTTTATTTCTCAATGTCAGAATATTGAAAAATAATAAAGGTAAGGGTAAAATGAAGTCGTTATCCGTCTTCTTTTGTCAGTCAGAGAGAATAGAAGAATAGGAGAGGAAAAAATGAAAAAATCTTTGAAACAAAAAATAGTAAGCTCTTTGCTTGCTGTATCACTCGCTGTTAGCTTAGCTCCGATTGGACAAGCCAAAGCTGATTCCACTTCAGAAATCACACAGACTTCATCTATTACAAAACAAGTTGATGCAAGCCGCGCTATCGAACACATCCGTTTCTTATCCGAAACAATTGGCCCTCGCCCCGGTGGAACAAAATCAGAGGAATGGGCTTCTCGCTACGTTGGTATGCAGCTTAAATCAATGGGCTATGAAGTAGAATATCAACCATTCCAAGTGCCGGATCAATACGTTGGATTTATTGAATCACCATTATCCACAAAGCGTAATTGGCAAGCTGGTGCTGCCCCTAACGCACTAATTTCTACAGAGGCTGTTACAGCTCCTCTTATCTTTGTTCAAGGTGGGACAAAATTAGAGGATATCCCAAATGAAGTAAACGGAAAAATTGTTCTATTTGAAAGAGGAACAACAGTAGCAGACTACAATAAACAAGTTGAAAATGCTGTTAGCAAAGGTGCAAAAGGTGTTCTTTTATACAGTTTAATTGGCGGTCGCGGGAACTACGGCCAAACTTTCAATCCTCGTCTAACGAAAAAGCAATCTATCCCTGTCTTCGGTCTTGCTTATGCGCAAGGAAATGCATTTAAAGAAGAAATCGCTAAAAAAGGGGCGACAATTCTTTCCCTAAAAGCAAGACATGAATCTAATTTAACATCCTTAAACGTCATCGCTAAAAAGAAACCAAAAAATAGTACAGGTAATGAAAAAGCTGTCGTTGTAAGTTCACACTACGATAGTGTCGTTGGGGCACCTGGAGCAAACGATAATGCTTCTGGTACAGGATTAGTATTAGAGTTAGCTCGTGCTTTTCAAAATGTAGAAACTGATAAAGAAATTCGCTTTATTGCTTTTGGTTCTGAGGAAACTGGCTTACTTGGCTCCGATTATTATGTTAATAGTCTGTCCCAAAAAGAACGCGATCGAATTTTAGGTGTCTTTAACGCAGACATGGTTGCAACAAATTACGATAAAGCAAAGAATTTATATGCTATGACGCCTAACGGTTCTCCAAACCTTGTAACAGATGCAGCCTTGCAAGCAGGTAAACAGTTAAATAATGACCTTGTACTGCAAGGAAAATTCGGCTCTAGTGATCACGTACCATTTGCTGAAGTTGGTATTCCTGCCGCTCTATTTATTTGGATGGGTGTCGATAGCTGGAATCCATTAATCTATCATATCGAGAAGGTATATCACACACCTCAAGATAACGTATTTGAGAACATTTCACCTGAACGTATGAAAATGGCATTAGAGGTTATTGGAACAGGAGTTTATAATACACTTCAAAAACCTGTCGCTCAAACTGAACAAAAAGCTGCTTAGTCATTTAAAAGACCACCGATTTTTATCAGTGGTCTTTTATTGAGAAAAAATATATATGCATAAAAGCATATTTTCTCCTACTCATTATCGTATACAATATTAACTGTAACGAAAATGATTACAACAATTAAGGAGGCTTTTCTACTATGAAAAAAATGATTTTAGCCGGTGCATTAACTTTAGCAGGAATTACTGGTGCTACCGCGTTTATTCCTGAAACAAAGGCCGCTGCCGCTACTCAAGAACAAAGCTTTACAAAATTTTATTCTTTGCAAACTGGAAGTAGTTCTGAACAAGAACCTGTTTTCCTTCAAAAGGGACAAGAGTTAACAATTCAACCTAACAGCAAAACCCCTAGTTATAGTGTTTATGACTCAAATCATAACCTTATTGGACGTTATTCTGATGGCTACGGTCGAATTTTCACTGCAAAAGCAGATGGGAATATGTACGTTCAATTTCATGCACCTTATGTTTACTATAGTCCTGTTAGCTTTTCGGTTACGTATACAATCCGATAAAATAAAGGGCCCTTCCCAAGGGCCTTTATTTTGTTTCCCAATTCACTTTTACAAAACCATCTTTCACCATTAAACCACTTATACTAAATACATACTTTTCATTCGCTTTCAATGTAGCTTTAAAAGTACCTTTTTTTGATTCACAGATTTCTTTTAACTCCCTTATACCTTCTCCTTTCCTTTCATACAAGCTAAAGCATAAATTCCCACGTTTTGCATCCGTCTCATAAGAAAATGTTACTTCTGTGTCTTTGGCATACTTAAGTTCAATACCTTTCCCAGCAATATCCCATGATGAGAATTTTGCCTCATAGCTTGTCTCTCCTTGTTGCTCACTCTCTAAATATATATCACCAGCTCTCCACATATCATCTAACGTTTGAAGAAAAGCAAAACCGCTCAGTAATACAAACATTGTACTTGCCAATATCGCAACTAATGTTACCTTCTGTTTTTTAACAAAATTCATCTTATATTCTCCTTCAACTTTCTTTTTACTTCTTCTTACCATATATAATAAAAATCCAATAAAGAATGGCAATATAACCGCTAAAACACTCCACCCTTTACTCATTTGGTGTGCTTTCGCATCTGTATATACCCATGATGCAACACATATTAACAGTGCTATAAAAGCTAAAAGCATTGTCACTCCAGCTACTTCAAATATTACAAACGGGTTAGCGAACTCTATCATGTAATTTATACTCCTTCTTTAAAAACGAATGTATTACAACATATATCGGAATGTATAGGTGCATCATAATAACTATCGTTATAATGACAGATATTTTATGCTCCAAATGACTAACAAACTGCTCTAGGGTGACTGTTAATACAATCATCCAAATAGCATGAATGAAAACAACCCATCTCTTCTCTAATTTCCGAGCATTTCGCATGCCCTGCTTCGTATTATTTATTAGCTCTTCGCTAGGAATCATCTCTTCCGCTAAACTACTTTTTATCTTTTGATCAAATTTGTCTTCCTTCATAAACGAACCCCTCCAAATGTTCTCGCATTTGCTTCTTCGCATAATTAAGGCGGTATTTCACCGTACCAATTGGTATATTTAATATTTCACTCATTTCTTTGTAAGAATATTGTTCATAGTAGTAGAGTACGAGCACTGTTTTATATTTTTCGTTTAATAACTGTATAACTTCTCGTATCATTTCTGCTTCGACTTTTTGAATAAATTCTTCTGATATATTCACATCATCTGCATGCTCAATTTCTCCGCCATCTTCTTTATGAAATAAATCCAATACACGATCTTTCCATCTTTTCTTTTTACGATAAAAATCATAAAACGTACGAATACAAATCGTAGTAATCCACTTTTTATAATTTTCCACGTAAGAAAGTTGGTGCCGCGATGAAAAAACTTTTATCCATGTCTCTTGAAAAATATCTTCCGCATCTTCTTTCGTTTTCGCTAACTTATAGCATAAGGAATATATTTGCTGCTTATATATGTCAATCAATTCTTCTACCTTTTCTTCCATCATAAACCTCCTGTCATTTATATAAGACGACGCAAATTCTCCTTTTGTTTGATAAAATTTTATTTTTTTATTATTTCCATACAAAAAGGCAATCACAACATCTTGTGATTGCCTTTTACTGAAAGCTAAAAATCGGCTCCGCTTTTCTCTATTGTCCAGCTCCAGCGGCTAGAATACTCGGTGGCTTCGCGCCTTCCTCCGAGGCAAAGTACGCCTCTCTGTCAGGAGCTCCATCCCCCTCCTATTCTGAACGAGCCGCTTCCGCTTTTCTTTATGTCTAGCTCTGCCTCCTAGCCCCTTCCGTCTAAGAACCTTCCCCACGAGAAGATAAAATGCATCTTCTGTGGGAAAGAACCTTAGCCTTCGGGACTAAACAGTCGGCTCCGCTTTTCTTAATTACATTTTTTCTGGCGCAGATACTCCTACGATTGCTAATGCGTTTTGAAGTGTAGTGCGTACTGCTTTCATTAACTCGTAGCGAGCTTTACTTAATTCTAAGTTATCTTGGTTTAATACTTTTTCTGCATTGTAGAAGCTGTGTAATGTTGCTGCTAATTCAAATGCATAGTTTGTAATACGGTGTGGTAAACGTTTTTGTGCTGCATCCGCAACTACTGCCGGGAATTCACCAAGTTTTTTCAGTAACTCTACTTCTTTCTCAGAAGTAACAAGTTTGTAGTTCACGTCTCCGCCTGTAGCTAATCCTAATTCTTCACCTTGACGAAGGATACTGCATACGCGAGCGTGAGCGTATTGTGCATAGTATACTGGGTTTTCGTTAGATTTTGATACAGCTAAGTCCATATCGAAGTCTAAATGAGAATCACCGCTACGCATTGCGAAGAAGTAACGCATTGCGTCCACGCCTACTTCTTCCATAAGCTCACGAAGTGTAACTGCTTTACCTGTACGTTTACTCATCTTCATTTTTTCACCGTTTTGGTACAGTTGTACCATTTGGATGATTTCTACTTCAAGTGTTTCTTTATCGTAACCTAGCGCTTGAATAGCAGCTTTCATACGTGGAATGTAACCGTGGTGGTCAGCACCCCAAATGTTGATTAACTTATCGAAACCACGCTCTAATTTATCACGGTGATACGCGATATCTGGCGTTAAGTACGTGTAAGAACCGTCGTTTTTAATTAATACACGGTTTTTATCATCACCGTAAGTCATTGAGCGGAACCAAGTTGCTCCATCTTCTTCAAAAATCTCGTCACGCTCTTTTAATACAGCAAGAGCTTGATCGATTTTTCCGTTTTTGTATAATGATGTTTCTGAGAACCATACATCAAATTTAACACGGAAACTTTCTAAGTCTTTTTGAAGTTTTGCTAACTCATATTTTAAACCGTACTCACGGTAGAACTCATAGCTTTCTTTTTCATCAGCTTTCGCATAACGATCGCCAAACTCTTCTGCTAAACGTTTACCAATTGCAATGATGTCCGCACCATGGTATCCGTCTTCTGGCATTTCTTTCTCTAAACCTAAAGCTTGCATGTAACGAGCTTCAACAGAAAGAGCTAAGTTATGAATTTGGTTACCAGCATCATTAATGTAGTACTCACGAGATACATCATATCCTGCTTTTGCTAATAAGTTACATAACGTGTCACCTACTGCTGCACCACGTGCATGTCCTAAGTGAAGGTCACCTGTTGGATTCGCAGATACGAACTCAACTTGTACTTTTTCACCTTTACCAGTATTCGTTTCACCGTAAGCTTCACCAGCATTAACGATCGTTGGGATTAAGTCTGTTAAGTAGCTATTATCCATGTAGAAGTTAATGAAACCAGGACCTGCGATTTCAATCTTTTCAATAGAAGCTTTTGCTTTATCGAAGTTTGCAACTAATTCTTCTGCAATCATACGAGGTGCTTTTTTCGCAACACGTGCAAGTTGCATTGCCATATTTGTAGAGAAGTCACCATTTGTTTTATCTTTTGGAGATTCTAATACTACATTTGGAATCTGTTCTTCTGTCGCTAATTCTGCCTTTAATACAGCAGCTTGAATTTCTTCTTTAATTAATCCTTTTACTTGTTCTAAAGAATTCATTATTTTGCCTCCTTCAAATTAATCGTAATTGTATATCTGCCAGCTTCTTGTTCACTTAGAAGCAATGCGTACGTTAAGAAGAGTTGTCCTTTTTTCTTTTCATCCGACCATTTAAAAAGAACGTTATCAGTCTTTGTTTGCAATGCAAACGTACCAAGTTCACTCGTGTACGTACCAGTTGTCCATTCACCTTTCACATGCGTTTGACGCATCGAAACAGCACCTGAACGCATAATGAGAACTTGTTCATCTTGAATTTTAATAATTGTTTTCACTTCGCCTTGTTCGTTCGGCTCTTGGAATGTTACATATGTACCTTGACCTTTTACATAGTATTGACCATTTGCTTCAAAAGCAACGGTTTCCTTCCTCGCCGCTTCACGGATTTCTGTTACGAAATGAACGTGTACCGGCAAGCCTGCAAGTTGTTTCTCCACGTCTTGCACACCTTTCAAATGTTATAGATATTAAATACTACTTATAATAAATCACTTTTCCTATCATATCAAAAAAAACCTCTGTCTGTCTGCTGAAAAATCAGGAAAACTCCATTTCAAAACATAATTCACTTTCACTTTATTTCATATGATAAAATATTTCTTAAATCTAAATATTCTTTCTTTTGAAGAGGTGAATGAAGTGCTACCAACAAAATTGAAAAAAGGTGATGAAATTAGAGTGATTTCACCATCTTGTAGTTTAAGTATTGTCTCAACTGAAAACAGGAAGCTTGCTGTAAAAAGGTTAACCGAAATGGGCTTTCACGTTACATTTTCAACATATGCTGATGAGATAGACAGATTTGCTTCCTCTTCTATTTCTTCACGCGTTCAAGACCTTCACGAAGCATTTAGAGACCCGAATGTAAAAGCCATTTTGACGACACTTGGCGGATACAATTCTAATGGCTTATTAAAACATCTCGATTACGATTTAATTCGAGAAAACCCGAAATTTTTCTGTGGCTATTCGGATATCACTGCACTAAATAATGCAATTTACACTAAAACAGGACTTGTTACATATTCAGGCCCCCATTTCTCTTCATTTGGAATGGAGAAAGGGCTCGAGTATACAACAGATTACTTTTTAAAATGCGTAACTTCTAATGAGCCGATTGAAGTCCTACCATCTGAAACATGGAGTGATGATTCTTGGTACATTGATCAGGAAAATCGAGAGTTTATTAAGAATGAAGGATACGTTTCGATTCACGAAGGAGAAGCTACGGGAGATATTATCGGTGGTAATATGAGCACATTGAACTTACTGCAAGGTACACCATATATGCCAGACTTAAAGGATAAAATTTTATTTCTTGAAGAGGATAGTTTAACTGGAAGAGCTACTCTTAAAACTTTTGATCGATATTTACATTCTCTTATGCAGCAGCAAGATTTTGAACATGTAAAAGGCATCGTTATAGGAAAGATGCAAAAAGGCGCAGAATGCACGATAGAAGACATTCAAGAAATGATTGCTTCAAAGCCTGAACTTGCACATATCCCTATCATTGCAAATGCAAGTTTCGGTCATACAACCCCGATTTTCACTTTCCCAATTGGCGGACGTGCAACAATCATTTCTAGCAAAGAAAAGACATCTATCACTATTTTAACGCACTAAAAAAGGAGCGAATGAGTCGCTCCTTTTATCGTTTTTCTATTTTTTCCAACGCTTTTTGTGGAATTGATTCTTTCGGGATTTCAGCCCACCCTTTTCCTTGCATACCTTTTGCATAAATTTTTATAAATGCCCCCGTATGCAATTCACGGTTCATCATTCTTTTAATAACCTGTAACTTTCCGTCTTCTGTATACCCTTTAAAAGTATACAAGTATTCTCCGTCTTTTTTCTCACCTTTATCTATAACCGCATAATAATCTTGTATTTCTTTATTTGAAAAGAAGTTGTCTACAAAAGCATGTACACCTTCTGTTTTTGTGTTCAAATAATACGCTGTTCCACCTAGAATGATGGCGAATACAACTAAAACTTTAATTACCAATTTCATACATGCGCCTCCTGTTTGCACTTCTTTTTCCCTAGTCATATATCTATACTTGTATTATACGAAAAATGGCATACTATACTCTATCTAAAAGTCTTACACTTTCCTTACATTATTGTAAGGCATTTTCACCTTATAGCAATTTCCCAAGAAAAAATTTTTCCGTTTCATACACTTTTATATTATTATTGAATGATACAAATTTTTATTACAAAAATCAAAGGAGACAGTTTTCAAATGGCTATCTTGCAAGGTTTAGCACTATTACTTGTTGTACTTTGTCTATTTACACTTTTTAGTTACCGTGCTCCTTACGGCATGAAAGCAATGGGTGCTTTAGCTAATGCAGCAATCGCAAGTTTTCTTATTGAAGCATTTCATCGTTATATAGGTGGAGAAATGTTTCATAATGACTTTTTACAATCAGTAGGAGAAGCTTCCGGTAGTATGAGCGGTGTCGCAGCAGCGATTTTAGTCGCATTAGCAATCGGTGTTTCCCCCGTATATGCTGTTTTAATCGGTATCGCTACTAGTGGATTTGGTATTTTACCAGGATTTTTCGCTGGATACGTTTGTGCCTTCGTCGTGAAATTTCTCGAAAAGAAATTACCGGCTGGTGTAGAGTTTTTAGCAATTTTATTTATCGCTGCACCAATCTCACGCGGAATGGCAATGCTTATGGATCCGCTCGTTAACGCAACACTTGGTAAAATTGGTTCTATGATTTCAGTTGCAACTACAGAAAGCCCTATTATCATGGGTATTATGCTTGGTGGATTAATAACAGTTATTTCTACCTCTCCACTGAGTTCTATGGCACTCACTGCAATGCTTGGATTAACAGGTTTACCAATGGCAATTGGTAGTCTTGCCGTAGCAGCCTCAGCCCCAATGAACTTTATTTTCTTTAAACGACTAAAGATTTGTTCAAAGAAAGACACAATTGCTGTAGCAATCGAGCCTTTAACACAAGCCGATGTTGTTTCAGCAAATCCAATTCCAATTTATGCGACAAACTTCGTTGGCGGTGCACTTGCTGGTATTATTACATCTCTGTTCCAGCTCGTTAATAATGCACCAGGAACAGCATCACCAATCCCAGGACTTCTTGTTTTATTCGGATTTAATGACGTTGTAAAAGTAACAATTGCTGCTATATTATGTGGAATCGTTACCACGATTGTTGGATACATCGGATCAATTGTGTTCCGTAAATATCCAATTCGCTCTGCTGATGACATTCGCGGCATTACTTCGGAAGAGAAGGTTGCATAAGAAAAAGAGCTATTCCCGTTGTTTGGGAATAGCTCTTTTTTGTGTGTTGCGTGATAGTAAATACAATTATATCAGCGGTTTTTCAATTATATCGGCGCAACTCGAATTATATCGGCGATTTTTTAAATATATCAGCGTAACTCGAATTATATCAGCGGTTTTTTAAATATATCGACTTACCGACACATAACGACAAAATAAGAGCCCCCTAATCATATAGAGGGCTCTTATTTTATCCAGCTACAGCGGATTCCGCTTTTATTTCACCCAACCGAGCAGCATTTCCCGCACGAATTTGCTTGCTGCGACTGGTGTTTGATCACTATGGTCGTAGACAGGAGCTACTTCTACTAAGTCTGCTCCAACTACATTTATATTTGAATTTGCAATTGCTACGATGGAATCTAATAATTCTTTAGATGTGATACCACCAGCTTCTAACGTTCCTGTTCCTGGAGCGTGAGCTGGGTCTAATACATCAATGTCGATTGTGACATAGACTGGGCGTCCTGCAAGTTTCGGTAATACTTCTTTTAACGGTTCTAATACGTCAAATTTATATAAGTTCATACCTACTTCTTTCGCCCATTCAAATTCTTCCTTCATTCCAGAACGAATTCCGAAAGAATATACGTTTTCCGGACCAATTAAATCACACACTTTACGAATTGGTGTAGAGTGGGATAAAGGCTCCCCTTCATACGATTCACGTAAATCAGTATGAGCATCCATATGGATGATTGCTAAATCCGGATATTTTTTTGCCATTGCCTTAAAAATTGGCCAAGACACTAAGTGCTCACCGCCGAGACCTAGTGGAAACTTATCGGCATCTAAAAGTTTTGATACATATTCTTCAATCATGTCTAAGCTGCGCTGTGCATTTCCGAATGGTAATGGGATATCACCCGCATCAAAATATTTTACCTCTTCTAGTTCACGATCTAAATACGGACTATATTCTTCAAGACCGATTGATACTTCACGAATACGTGCAGGGCCAAAACGAGATCCCGGACGGTAACTTACTGTCCAATCCATAGGCATCCCATAAATAACTACCTTCGACTCTTCAAAACTTGGATGACTTTTAATAAATACTTTACCTGAATAAGCTTCATCAAAACGCATATTCTTTTCCTCCTTATGTGGAACTTAAGGTATCCCAACCTTTCATTATTTCTCAAATTTGGAGCGAGTTGCTCCTCTTTCTCGATTTACCGGGTCTTCTATTTCATACAAAGAAGACAATTTTCTTTACAGAAGTGTAAATAGCTAGCATGTTCAAGTCTTCTGGACAAACACCTTAAATGAGCTATTTACACTTTATTTGTTCCGTGCGATTCTCTTACTTAATTAAATCGCCAACAAATTTCGGTAATGCGAATGCTGCATTGTGTAATTCTTTTGTGTAGTATTTCGTTTCGATTTCGTGGAAACGCTCTTCACTTACTTCTAATGGATCATGTTTTTTAGATCCGATTGTGAACGTCCAAAGACCGCTTGGGTAAGTTGGAATGTTCGCTGTGTATAAACGAGTAATTGGGAAAATCTCTTTTACATCTTTAAACACAGTTGTAATTAGTTCTGGCGTAAACCAAGGGTTGTCCGTTTGTGCAACGAAAATACCATCTTCTTTTAACGCTTTTGAAATTCCAGCGTAGAAGCCTTTTGTAAATAGGTTTACTGCTGGTCCTACTGGCTCAGTAGAATCTACCATAATTACGTCATATTCATTTTCGCTTTCTGCGATATGTAGGAAACCGTCTCCTACTTTTACTTCTACACGCTCATTATCTAATGCACCTGCAATTGATGGTAAGTACTGTTTAGAGTACTCAATTACTTTTCCATCGATTTCAACAAGAGTTGCTTTCTTTACGCTTGGGTGTTTTAACACTTCACGAATAACACCGCCATCGCCGCCACCTACAACTAATACGTTTTCAGGGTTTGGATGTGTAAATAAAGGTACGTGCGCTACCATTTCATGATAAACGAACTCATCTTTTTCTGTTGTCATAACCATGCCATCTAAAATAAGCATGTTTCCGAACTCTTCCGTTTCGACCATATCAAGTTTTTGGAATTCTGTTTGCTCCGTATGTAATGTGCGGTTAATACGCGCCGTAATCCCAAAATGTTTTGTTTGTTTTTCAGTGAACCATAGTTCCATCGTACAATCACGCCTTTCAATGCAAATTTATAATAGGGACATCATTAATGTCCCCTAACAAAAATAAAACAAAACATCCAAAATGTATAGTTAAAAGTACAAAAATACCGAAAATATATTTTAGTCAGAGCGTTCTAACATATACATATAAAGAAAACCCTTTCTTAAGAAAGGGCTTTTCTCTCTACTTCTACCTGTTTTCGAATCGGAATTAAAATCATTACACAACCAACTAATACAACAATCCCACCTACTAAAAATGGACTTTGCGGTGAAACAGCGTGGCCGATAATCCCTGATAAAATGGGAGCAATTGCGCCACCTAACCAACGAACGAAGTTATAAACACCAGATGTAACAGATCTTTCATAAGGTGAAATATCCATTACATAACTTGTAAATAATGCATTATTTAATCCTGATGCTAATCCTGATAGAACAATTAATACAATTTGTAACCACATAATTTTCACGAAGAATAGTGCAATTAAGAATAGCGCAAATACGAGTAAACTGCCTTTCAACAATGTTTTCGGCTCATATTTCCCTTCTAGCTTATGTGCTAAAATTGCAGAACCGTAAGCTAACGCGAGTCCCCATCCACAAAATACAAAACCTAATTGAATAGCAGATAAATGCATAATAAGTGGTGAATATGCTAACACAACGAAAAATCCGTAGTAGTATAACATTCCTGAAATGGCGCCTTGCATAAACGGCTTATACTTCACCAGGTTAAGTAATTCTCCTACGCCTGCCGCTTTACGCTTCACTTTTCGCTCTGGTTCTTTCACAAAGAAGAAAACTAAAATAAATGCTAAGAAAATTAAAATACTCGTCGCAAAAAATGGGTAACGCCAAGAATGTCCACCTAATATCCCGCCTAATAATGGTCCACCTGCCATTCCTAAACCGATAGCTGCTTCATATAACCCTACTGCTTCATGAACTTCTTTACTTAATGCAATCAATAAAGTCATCGCCGTTGCGAAGAACATCGCATTCCCTAATCCCCATCCAGCGCGGAAAAGAGATAACTGAGCAATCGTTTGCGATATACCGCATATAAACGCAAATACAGTCACGATGGCAAGACCGATTGTCATCATTCGTTTATCACCAAATCTCGATGCAAATATTCCAGCTGGTAACATCATAATTGCCATCGTTAAAATATATGCTGTAAATAACATCTCTACTTGCCAATGCGATGCACCAATCTTTTCAGCAATAATTGGCAAAATTGGATCGACTACCCCTATACCTGAAAAGGCAAGGAAAGTAGCCAACACTGTAATCAATCTCCCTAGTTTTTGTTTGCTCTCCATTTTGATTACTCTCCTTTTGTATTCTCTAAAAATGTCACTGCACGATGTAAGCTGTCTTCAAGTTCTCCCTTTACACGCTGCATTTGCTCCATTTTCTCGTCTAGCGTTTGCACTTGTTTTTCAAGCATCTCTTTAATTTCTTGAATCACTTCACGATCACGGGGATTCTCACTATTTCTTCTTTGCTCCATTCTTTCTTTTAACGATAAAAAATGTTGCATTTCTTGAAGCGTAATCCCTAACACTTCTTTCGCTTCCACAATTCTTTTAATTCTAGCGATATCTTCGTCTGTATACAGGCGAATGTTCCCCTCACTACGTTCTGGGGGATGAATTAAACCAATTTCCTCATAATAACGAAGTGTACGTTTTGTTAAACCAACTTGCTTTGTAACTTCATCAATCTTATACATGTTTATTCCTCCCTTCACTCGATTATTACATTTTACGTTAACGTTAACTTTTGTGCAACTGTTAGACTTTTGTAAATGTTTGTCATATTAAATTGTATTTTTTCAAAAGCAGTTTCATAATGAAAGAAAAGAAATGATAAGGAGAATTTCACATGAGTAAACCACTTATTTTCGCTCATCGCGGCGTAAAAGGAACACATCCAGAAAATACGATGATTGCCTTCCAAGAAGCTGAACGCATCGGCGCCCATGGAATTGAGCTTGATGTCCACCTATCAAAAGATGGTGAACTTGTCGTAATTCACGATGAAACAGTCGATCGTACAACGAATGATGTAGGTCTTGTCTCTGAAAAAACGGTAAAAGAGTTACAAGCTTTAGATGCCGGCAGCCATAAAGATCCTTCTTTCCATGAAGCAAAAATCCCAACGTTACGCGAAGTATTCATTTGGTTATCTACAACAAAGTTACAGCTCAACATTGAGTTAAAGACAGATGTCATTCACTATCCAAACATTGAAGAAAAAGTTGTTGCTCTCGTTCGAGAATATCATCTTTCTAATCAAATTGTATTCTCTTCATTTAATCACGACTCTGTTTCATTATTAGCAGAAATAGCTCCTGAAATCCCAAGAGCAATTTTATATGACACACCTCTTGCTGATCCTATCGCTGAAGCGAAAACTAGAGAAGCAACTGGTTTACATCCAAACTTTCAACTACTAACAAAGGAATTTGTTCAACTAGCGCAAAAACAAGGGTACGTTTTCCGCCCTTATACAATTAACGAATACAAAGATTTGCAAACTATGATTGATTATGGCGTAGATGTCATTATTACCGATTGGCCAGCACGTGCATTTGAGCTCCTTTCTTAATTGAAGGAGCTCTTTATTTTCGAAATTTCATTGTTTAAAATAATCGAAAACCCTCAATACTAATACAATAATGTTTGTATGAATGAGGGGCTGAAAAAGATGGATCAAACTATGAATCCAAAACTTAAAAAATATAAACGTCTTTTCTTCACCGTAATGTTTTCTTCTGTTCTTTTTTTCGTTTTCTCCTTTTTTGTTATTATTATAGTTGCAAAAATTATGGGACCTCCTCCTGTTGCTGTCCCGCAAACAAGTGTCTTTTACGCTAATGATGACACTGTTATAGGACAAAGTAATCAGGTACAAAAACGCTACAATGTATCTCTCAATGAAATTTCTCCTTATGTAAAAGAGGCAACACTATCTATCGAAGATCAACGATTCTACAAACATCATGGCTTTGATATGAAGCGTATTGCTGGTGCCATTGTTGCTGATTTAAAAGCGATGGCAAAAGTCCAAGGTGCTAGTACGATTACACAACAGTATGCCCGTAACCTATACTTAGATCATGATAAAACGTGGAAACGTAAACTATTAGAAGCAATGTACACAATCCGTCTTGAAGTGAATTATAATAAAAATCATATTTTAGAAGGATATTTAAATACAATTTATTACGGGCATGGTGCTTATGGAATCGAAGCTGCGTCCCGTCTATATTTTGATAAAACAGCAAAAGAATTAACATTAGCGGAAGCTAGTATGCTCGCGGGTATACCAAAAGGACCTAGTGTCTACTCTCCCTTTTTAAAAAAAGATCGTGCGAAAGAACGACAATCTCTTATATTAGATGAAATGGTAGAACAAGGCTATATTACGAAGAAACAAGCAGCTTCAGCAAAGAAAGAATCACTAACTTTCGCTTCATTAGATACGAAAAAAGTCGCAGAGGTTGCGCCTTATTTCCAAGATGCTGTACAAGCTTCTCTTCTTCGCGATGTCGGATTAGATGAGCAAGCCTTACAAAAAGGCGGCTTGCGTATTTATACAACGCTAGACCCAAAATTACAATCAGTTGCAGAACAAGCTGTAAAAGACCACATACCTGACACGACAAACATACAAACTGCGCTCGTCTCTATGAATCCAAAAACAGGTGAAGTAGCTGCCCTTGTTGGTGGAACTGATTATAATACAAGTCAATTTAACAGGGCTACACAGGCCGCTCGCCAGCCTGGATCTACATTTAAGCCATTTCTATATTATGCGGCATTAGAACGAGGATTCACCCCTGCTACGCGCTTAAAAAGCGAATACAC
Organism: Bacillus sp. A01H; assembly: GCF_045277205.1. Classification (NCBI taxonomy): domain Bacteria; kingdom Bacillati; phylum Bacillota; class Bacilli; order Caryophanales; family Bacillaceae; genus Bacillus; species Bacillus sp. A01H. The sequence goes on from NZ_CP117702.1 coordinate 5,432,344, forward strand.
CGTGTTCACTTTAGGTGACGGTGTTTCAAAGTATAAACCGAAAAACTATAAAGACTATTATGCAGACGATTTTGTAACAATGGCGCAAGCTCTTGCGGTCTCTGATAACGTATATGCCGTGAAGACTAATTTATTTTTAGGCGAAGACATTCTTACAAAGACAGCGAAGCAATTCGGCATTAAAAGTGCATTAAAAGATGTCCCTTCCCTCGCGCTCGGTACATCTCCTGTAAAACCAATTGAAATGGTTAACGCTTATAGCATGTTCGCAAACGGGGGAAAAGAAGTAAAACCTATTTTCATTCGCCGCATTATGGATCATGAAGGAAATATTTTATACGATGCTCATTTGGAGAGTAAACAAGTTCTTGATAAGAGCAAAGCATTTGTGATGGAAGAAATGATGACAGGCATGTTTAATAAAAAACTAAGCAGTTATGCTGCTGTAACTGGTCAATCAATGTTATCTAAACTATCAAGAACCTATGCCGGAAAATCTGGTTCTACCGAAACAGATAGTTGGATGATTGGGTTTACCCCGCAACTCGTAACTGGCGTATGGGTTGGATATGATCAACCTAAATCAATTTCAAACGTAGCAGAACAAGGCTATGCGAAAAGAATATGGACTGATACGATGGAGAAAGGCTTAGATGGACAGCCTAAAAAAGAGTTTAAACAACCAAGTGACGTCGTTGCAGTCGATATTAACCCTGAAAACGGGAAAATCGCTACAAAAAATTGTCCAATTTCAGTGAAAATGTATTTTGCAAAAGGTACAGAACCAACTGAATATTGTATGGATCACGTTGATGATAAAGAGGAATTTGAAAAGACAACTGAAGAAAAGAAAAAAACAAGTTGGTGGAAAAAATATCTTCCTTGGTAAAAAAAAATAGCTGACGGACATCCGTCAGCTATTTTTTATTCACTTAATAAAGCACGGCGCAATTCTTCGCTAGACTCGTTCCAAATCGCTTCATTATGTTCTTTTAAGAATGTACCAAGTACTTTTTTAGATGATTCGTCCATATGTTCAACCATAATGTGACGCTTCAATGATTTATCCATTTTGTTTACGTGCTCTGGAAGTGACTTATATCCGCGGCGAATTTCACGGTCAACTGTCATTTCACAAGCTGTTACACCTGCGTAATACGCACCTGTTGCTGTTCTTTCAATCGTTACCCATACAAGCCAGTATGGTTTTCCGTTTGGAACTTCATCTTTATTTGTTAAAAACTTAATACCTTTTTCTACTGTACTACGTGCATGCATCGCACCGATATCAACAAATGCTGTTTTCTCTAGTACATCGACAAATACAGGTGAAATGTTTTCTAGACTTAATGCCCCAACGCCAAAACCACCATGTCCATCTGTTGAATCATTTTTCACGATATTAAAACCGATTTTTTTCTTTTTCTCTGTCATATGTAAATTCCTCCTCACTTAATGATTATAAAAGGCCAAAGATAGGCGCAATAATACTGTTTAAAAATGCAAATACGTATGGAATGACAACATTAAAAATAGGTTGGATTGTGTAATTGCTAAGCGGTGTAATAACTAGAATTAATAAAGCAATTGCCCCGTATTTTTCATACTGTGTCATTTTCGCACGAATATTTGTTGGTGCTAAATCCTCCACTACGCGATATCCATCAAGTGGCGGGATTGGTAATAAGTTAAAGACAAGTAAAACGATATTCAACATAATAAAAATCTGGAAAAATTGAGCTAGCGTATCTGCTACTGCAAATGGAATTGAGTCTAATACACCAAATGTTAATAAGCTATACCAAATAATTAAACCGATTGCGCTTAAAATTAAGTTACTAATCGGTCCTGCAATTGAAACTAATATACCTGCAAGACGAGGTCTTTTAAAGTTATATGGGTTAACAGGAACTGGTCTCGCCCAACCAAAACCAAGAATTAATACAGCAATCATCCCGATAGGATCTAAATGTGCCATCGGTGATAAAGTTAAGCGCCCTTGTCTCTTTGCTGTATCGTCTCCAAATTTATATGCTACATATGCATGCGCAAATTCATGCACTGATAATGCGATAATAATGGCCATTGCTACCAAAGGAATTTGGTGCAACGGGTATCTAAATAACTGATCCATACTTCATCTCCTCTTCCATATGTCAAAAAAGAAATTATTTGTTTTTTGATTGTTCTTCCACATAATCCGCTATAATAAGAGTGTAACTTACATAAAAGGAGCGATTATATATGCCATACGTAACAGTGAAAATGCTAGAAGGACGCACAGAGGAACAAAAGAAAGCTCTTGCTGAGAAAGTAACAGCAGCAGTAAGCGAAACAACTGGTGCTCCTGAAGAAAACATCGTTGTTTTCATCGAAGAAATGTCTAAAAACCATTATGCAGTTGGCGGAAAACGCTTAAGCGACAAATAATTTCAAGTTCTTTCATAAGAAGCAGCTTTTAGCTGCTTCTTATTTTTTGCCTTCGAGTAACTCGATGATTCTCTCTTTATATTTTCCTTTTCTTCCATCTTCATAGATTAAATCATGCGGGTAGAATAGCTTTTGATCCCTTCTCTTCTTACCAGTAATCGCCTCAACAATATCCGATTCACGTGAAAGCTCTCTAAGTTCTCCATTTGGCATAAGAAGTAAGATTGGTAGACGTTCTTCTTCTTCACCAGCACGGTAAAAGTCGTACGGTAAGTCTGATGTTGAATCAACTACTAAATAGTATTCTGGATCGAGTCCAATCTTTTTAAATAAGCTACTTAATTCCATCCAATTATCTAAACCGTGCTTATCTGTAAACTCTACATATTTAAATAGGTTTCGATTCATAAAACGACGGCATAGATCACTTAAAATTGGATCCTCTTCGTCTTGCCATACTTGGAAGTAATAATACATAACGTTCTCGTCTAACTTTAAATAATCCTCTACTGTTACTTCTTCTTCAAATAAAGAATAGAAATGAACCGGATGATTCTTAAATGTATAGTACTTCTCGTGCAATGATTTTGCACGGTGTAAAATCTTCGTTAAAATAACTTCAGCACTGCGTGTTACTGGATGGAAATATACTTGCCAGTACATTTGATAACGACTCATAATATAATGTTCAACAGCATGCATACCACTATTTTTAATAACTACTTGATTTCCGTACGGACGCATAACGCGCAGTATACGTTCCATATCAAAGTTTCCATACTTTACGCCAGTGAAATACGCATCTCTTAATAAATAGTCCATGCGATCTGCATCAATTTGACTGGAAATCATGCTAATCGCTAATTTATTAGTAGATGTTTTCGCAATTACATCGGCTACCTTTTGTGGGAAATCTTTATCCACACGACTTAATACACGATTAATTTCTGTATCTCCAACGATAATCTTTTGCGTAAATTTCTCATGGTCTAATGAAAATACTTTTTCAAACGAATGAGAAAACGGACCGTGACCGACATCATGAAGCAATGCCGCACATAAGCATAACAATCTATCTTCAGCATTCCAATTCGGTCTGCCATCAAACACATCATCAATCATACGACGAATAATTTCATATACACCTAACGAATGAGTAAAGCGACTATGCTCTGCACCGTGAAATGTAAAAAATGTCGTTCCAAGCTGCTTAATACGGCGCAAGCGTTGAAATTCTTTCGTTCCGATTAAATCCCAAATAACACGATCGCGCACGTGCACATATTTATGTACCGGGTCTTTAAACACTTTTGTTTCGCTGAGTTTGTCGTTTAAATATACCACTTTCCGACATCCCCCTTTCTTTACTGCATTCTTACTATATATTATAAACGAAATAGGAAACAGAAAGAAATGAAAGACTATATTAATTGCCCTTATATAAAGAAAAAATCACTTTTACCGGGGTAAAAGTGATCTCTTTTTATATATTATTTCCCTAAAACGAACTCAGCAACTTCATCTAAGATCATTTCTTTACCTAGTGGGAAGTAACCTTTGTTTAATTCTTCGTTTTTAATTGTAAATACGTGGTTGTTTTTAACAGCGTTCATATTTTTCCAAATTGATTCTTCTTGGAATTCTTTTAGGCGCTGAGAACCGTCACCAGTCGTAAATATGAATAAGTAATCTGGGTTGTAATCGATTAAAGCTTCTTTTTGTACTTGTACTAACGGTTTATCAGTTGGTGTACCTTTAACTGCTGGTAATTTTAAATCATTAAAGATTACACTACCGTAACCGTAGTCACCGTATACACGGAAAGCATTTGGATATGCAGCCATTTTCATGAATTTAGCATCGCCAGTTTTCGCAACGATTTTGTCATGTAATTTGCTTGCTTTTTCGTCATACTGTTTGAACCATTCTTTTGTTTCTTTCTCTTTACCGAAGATTTGACCTACTTCTTCGAATTTTGGACGCCATTGGTCTAATGGAGTTTTTAACATAACTGTTGGTGCAATTTTAGATAATTGATCATAAATCTTTTCTTGACGATTATTTACAAGAATTAAGTCTGGTTTTGCAGCAGCTACTGCTTCGATGTTAATTTTATCTCCCCAAGCAGAACCAACTGGTTTTACGTCTTTTAATTTCTTTTCAATATGTGCATCAATTTTTTCTTGAGATGTATTAGCAGTAATAATTGGTTTCATACCAAAGATTAATAATTCTTCTGTTGAACCACTAAGGTCAGCAATTTTCTTGGGATTTGCAGGGATTTTAATTTCCCCTTTTGCATGTTGTACAGTGCGCTCTTCAGTCTTCGCATCCTTCGCATCTGCTTTCTTCTCTTCTTTGTTAGAACAAGCTGCAAATAGTACAGAAGTAACGACTAGTACCATTGCTAATAACGCCATTTTAAAATTCTTCATGTTCCCACTCCTTCTAGCTGTATTTCTCTTATAAGTTACAGTGAACTATAAGAAACAAGGTTAACAATTAATAAATATATATTGATTAATTGTTGCTTATGCCCCCGTTCTAACGGGTGTTCAACTTCCTATTTACTAATAAGAAGCTCAACGTCCATTAGAAGCCCCCCCTCTTTACGAGGGGGATTCTACTTATGCTTTTTTACGCAATTGATTACTAATCATCGCTAAATCATACGTTAAACAAATTGGCTTACAGTTTACTGGACATGGAACAATTTGAGCTTCAATCTCAAATACATTACGAAGTGTTTCACTCGTCATCACTTCATCTGGCGTTCCTTGTTTCATTAACTTACCAGCTTTTAATGCAATCATATGATCTGAGAAACGAGAAGCATGGTTTAAGTCATGGATAACCATAACAATCGTTCTACCTTCTTCTTCATTTAACTTTTTCAATAAGTTTAATACTTCTAATTGATGGGCCATATCTAAGTACGTTGTCGGTTCATCTAATACGAGTAATTCTGTCCCTTGTGCAAGAGCCATCGCAATCCATACGCGTTGACGTTGCCCACCTGATAATGCCTCTGCTGGACGATTTGCGAATTCTGTCATTCCCGTCACTTCAAGTGCCCAATGAATGTAGCGATAATCCTCTTCTTTCAACGTTCCAAATCCTTTTTGATGAGGAAAGCGTCCATATGAAACGAGTTCAAATACAGTAAGGCCAGTTGGTACTTCTGCAGTCTGTGGTAAAATTGCCATTTTCTTTGCGATTTCTTTCGTTGGTTGTTTCTCGATTGCTTTTCCGTCAAGATAAACAGTACCTTTTTTTGCTTTCAAAATACGAGAAGCCGTTTTTAATAATGTGGACTTTCCACAACCATTTGGTCCAATAATTGTTGTAATTTTCCCTTCCGGAATTTCAACTGTTAATCCATCAATAATTAACCCTTCATTATAGCCAACAGATACCGCATCAACTGCTAAAGTTGCCATACAAAAAGCCTCCCTTTACTTTGTCCTCATAAGTAAGTATATAAAATACGGTGCACCAATTACAGAAATAACAAGACCGACCGGTATTTCTGAAGTTGGTAACACACTTCTTGAAATTACGTCTGCGAATAAAAGTAAAAACGTTCCTATTAGTGCAGCTGTAGGCAGCATAATTTGATGTTTCCCACCAACAAGGCGCCTCGCTAAATGGGGAGCCATTAAACCGATAAAACCAATTCCTCCGGCAACAGCGACAGATGCACCTGCTAAACAAACTGCAATAAATAATAATTTACGTCTTTCCTTTTCTACGTTTACACCAAGACCAACTGCTGTAGAGTCGCCTAGGTTCATTACATTTAGTATGTGTGCTTTACTAATAGCTAGTGGCAAGAAAATAACCATCCATGGAAGGACACTTAGCACGAACTTCCAATCTGTGCCCCAAAGACTTCCTGCTAACCAAATCGTAGCAAAGCGGAAATCGTTAGATGTCATCTTCATAGAAAAAATTAAACTAACAGCACCAAACCCGGCTGCAACAGCGATACCCACAAGTATCAATCGAGTAGATGAAACGCCGTCTTTCCATGCTAGTAAATAAATAATAACAGCTGCTAATATCGCTCCAACTAGTGCGAAGAACGGAAGAATGAATACAGATAAAAATGTACCAGTTCCTACTTTCCCGAAGAAAAAGTAGACAAAGATAACAACTGTTAATCCCGCTCCAGCGTTAATACCGATAATACCTGGATCAGCAAGTGGATTTCGTGATAACCCTTGCAAGATCGCACCTGACATAGCTAAAGCAGATCCAACTAATATAGCAATGACCATACGCGGCATACGGAATTCAAATAAAATAACAGACTGATCTTCAGCCCCGAGTCCAACCAATGACTTTAATACGTCCATTGGCGGTATTTTAAATGTCCCTGTATTTAAACTCACTAAAAATACAGTAACGATTAATCCTACTAAAATTGTTAAAACCGAAACGTTCTTTTTTGTTAAGACACTTGTCCTCACATTTTTCCTCTCCCTTCGTTACGTGCTAAGTAGAGGAAGAATGGAACCCCAATTAGCGCTGTAATTGCTCCAATTGGCGTTTCAAACGGCGGATTAATAACGCGAGATAACATATCTGCACATTCAATTAACAGCCCGCCTAAGACCGCAGAACATGGAATAACCCATCTATAGTCTGAGCCTACAAGGAAACGAGTCATATGTGGGATGACAAGACCAACAAATCCAACCGATCCTGCCATAGAAACTGCCGAACCTGTTAACACAAGAACAAGTACTGTCCCGATAAATTTAATTAATGTCGTATTTTGACCAAGTCCAATCGCAATTTCTTCACCGAAGCTTAAAATTGTAATATACCTCGACATCATAATTGCAATGAAGAGACAAACTAGACCAATCGGTACTAACATATTAATACTTTCCCATTTCACTCCAGCAACTCCGCCTGCATTCCACATACTTACCTCTTGGGCAAGATTGAAATATAGCGCAATTCCAGATGAAATGGCCCCTAATAAAGCACTAATCGCGGCACCCGCTAAAGCTAATTTCACAGGCGTTAATCCACCTGGTGAAGAAGATCCAATTCCATATACAATGCTCGCTCCAAACGCAGCACCAATAAAAGATGCGATAACGAACATTAAATAAGGTGAATTAGGGAAGAATGCATACATAATTGCAATTCCAAATACAGCCCCATCTGTAATCCCCATTAACGATGGGGATGCAAGTGGATTTCGCGTCATACCTTGCATAATTGCTCCTGATACCGCTAAAAAGGCACCTGCTACTACGCCCCCTATTGCTCTAGGCATGCGAAGTTCTTGAATTACATTATGATGCGTAATAGAACCGTCAAACTGAAATACAGCTTGCCATACAGTCTTTAAACTAATATCTGCAGCACCAAACGAAATAGACAGTGCCATGCTTAAAGCTAACAAAATTGTACCTGCTACTAAAATAATAGAGGCAATGAGCGGCCTGCTCTTAATCTCTTTAACATTCACATCTTGCTGTTCTATACTCCTTGCGCTCGCTTCCATCCCTCAACCATCCTAACCAACAACATATGTTTAATTTAATGAAATGAAATTTATTCTCAAATAGCAATAAAAAAATTAAATAAATCGGCCCTTTTCTGATAATGATTCTCAGAATCAGACACCTTCTATTCTACCTATCGCTTCAAAAGACTGTCAACCATTATTTTGAAATACAAATTCATATAGGCCGAGACCTTAATAAATAGATAATGCCTATCTATCATGAACTATTATCATCACCAGTTAAGCTTTCTCAGAATAGATTCTTCCTCTTATGGGCATAAAAAAAGAAGAGTAATCTGTTCACTCTTCTTTTCCTTACTTATTTAACTTTGCTTCAATTTTTACAATTAATTCGTCTTCTGTTGGCGCTGCAACTGGACGATTATTTACAAATGCGAATGATTTTTTACGGCCAGGGCCACAGTAAGACTGACATCCAACTTCAATCGTTGCACATGAATCTACTTTTTTTAGCTTTGGAATCAGCGTTTTAACGTTCGTTGCCTGACAATCATCACACACACGAAATTCGTTTCCCATTATATAACACTTCCTCTATTTTAAACTTTTCTCAAGTACATTTAAAAATAAACACTAAATGGTATTTTACCGCTCTTTGAAGCTCGTTGCAAGTTTCCTTTCGACGCTCTTTCCACATATAATGCTACATATGTATATGTTTTCCTACAGCAGCTTCCGTCATTCTTGGCAAAATTTATCCCGCTTTAATGGGCAGTAAGATCCCCACCTTAAAATTCAGCGAAAGCAAAGAAGTTAGGTAGGGGATGAAGAACCTCCCACTGATGAAAGTTTCACTTTATACCTCTCATCGAAATCTACCATATTTTTAAAAGCTTTGTATAAAAGCTCATTTTTTTGCCCATTATAAAAATAGGAAGTTCATAAAAAGAAAGGGAGTTGAATCTATGAAAGTAAGACAAGATGCTTGGACGGATGAGGATGATTTATTACTTGCTGAAACTGTACTTCGTCACGTTCGAGAAGGAAGTACCCAATTAAATGCATTTGAAGAAGTAGGAGACAGATTAAATCGTACATCGGCTGCCTGTGGTTTCCGTTGGAATGCTGTTGTTCGCTATAGCTATGAACAAGCTCTTCAACTAGCAAAAAAACATCGTAAAGATAAAATGCGTGCTGCAAGTGGTGAACAAGCGAAAAAACGTTTACTTTATACACCACCAGCTTCAGATTCGATAACTAATTATGAAGAGTTCGTACAAGAGGAATCAATTGTACAATATAAAGAAGCTACTCCATATCAAGAAACTACCGTTCCTACTGCAAAAGGCCCTATGACAATGCAAGATGTTATTTATTTTTTACAAACAGTCGGATCTTCAAATATAAAAGTGACAGCTCTTGAAAACGAGAATACGAGATTGAAACAAGAAATTAAATCACAAATCCTTCGAAATGAAGAACTAGAAAAGAAACTGGAAAAATTAGAAAAACAATCTCATACTGTACAAGAAGATTACGAAACACTTATGAACATTATGAACCGCGCTCGTAAGTTGGCAGTCATGGATGAAGAAGAACGTTCTCAAACATCTTTCCGAATGGATCGAAACGGTAATTTAGAAAAAATTGCAGAGTAAAAAGGATGCATTACATGCATCCTTTTTGTTATTTCACTTCAACCATATGTGCTTCTTCTACTTTAGAATCCCTCTTTATATCTGGAAAAATCTTTTCCTTTGGATTCTCTTTAAAGGATGCTAAACCAATTGTTTTTACCGGTTCACTTATTTTTGCATATTCTGCATCACTAACAACTGCATACATATCTGTATATTTACGCGCATCACCAATTACTACATTGCCTTCGTACTTCATTTTCTTTCCATCAATTACTACATCTTTTTGTTCCTCTTTAGCAAATACAATTCCAGCTTCATCAGAAATAGCCGGCAATGCTTTAATAGGTTCTACATCTTCTTTCACTACTTTTTTCAGCATGTTTTCCTTTACCATCTTCTCAGCCGTTGTTTTATTCATGATTAAAACCTTTTTCTCATTAACAGTACCTAGTTTAGCTTCAAATTTATTTTGAGATTCAATTTTATCTTTATATTGATCCATTGTTTGTTGAACGCCTGTTTCATCTCCGTACATAACAACACCCGTTGCTTGTGGTGCAATCATATCCATAATAGAACAGCCACTAAATACAGCAGCTGACATAATCGCTACGATTCCTAATTTAACATTTTTCATTTGTATGCCTCCTAAAATCAATAATTACATCTCTTAGTTTAGCCATCTTAGATCATTTAACCAATTCACTTTCCTTACAACAACCTTACAATTCAGTAAGGTTTTCTCTTAAAAACTACTTTCATTATTTTTTGCTATAATAGAGATTGTCATTTTAAAGATAAGGGGTTAGTTATATGAGCAATTCCCGTTCCATTTTATCTCAGCCAGAGTGGCGTATTGTAGATCAGTCTAGTTTAGGACCAACATTCCATGCACTTCAATCATTCGCAATGGATGATACATTATGCACAAGCATTGGAAAGGGCGAATCAGCTGCAACAATGCGCTCTTGGGTTCATCACAATACAATTGTTCTTGGCATTCAAGATTCACGCCTACCACACTTAGAAGAAGGTATTTCCTTTTTAAAAGAAAACGACTTCAATGTTATCGTTCGTAATTCTGGCGGGCTTGCAGTCGTACTTGATGAAGGTGTGTTAAACGTATCACTTTTATTCCAAGAGACGGAAAAAGGTATCGATATTGATCTTGGATACGATACAATGTGGCATTTAATTCAGGAAATGTTAAAGGATTACGATGTTACAATTGAGGCAAAAGAAATCGTTGGTTCTTACTGCCCTGGTAGCTACGATTTAAGTATTCGCGACCAAAAATTTGCTGGTATTTCACAGCGCCGTATTCGCGGTGGTGTCGCTGTCCAAATTTATCTCTGTGCTACAGGAAGTGGCTCTGAACGTGCCGCACTTGTTCGTGATTTCTACAACCTAGCCATTCAAGGAGAAGAAACACGCTTTACTTATCCTGAAATTGTACCGAGTACGATGGCTTCACTTTCAGAATTACTTGGCGAAACCATTACAGTACAAGATTTAATGATGCGCCTTTTAAAAACATTGCAGCAATTCGCTCCAAAGTTAACACCATCTCAATTAACAATAGATGAAATACCTTTATATGAGACGAATTTACAACGTATTATTGATCGTAACAATAAAGCACTTGGCTTAGAAAAATAAAGACCGTCGCTATTTTAGCGACGGTCTTTATTTCAATTCGTTATAGAATTAAAGTGCTTGAGCTGCTGTAATTAAAGCTAACTTGTACACTTCTTCTTCGTTACATCCACGAGATAGGTCGTTTACAGGCATGTTTAAACCTTGTAAGATTGGTCCTACTGCTTCGAAGTTACCTAAACGTTGAGCGATTTTGTAGCCGATATTACCAGCTTCTAAGCTTGGGAATACGAATACGTTAGCATCACCTTTAATTGTAGAACCTGGAGCTTTTTTCTCAGCTACAGATGGTACGAATGCAGCATCGAATTGGAATTCTCCATCTAGAGCTAATTCTGGAGCCATTTCTTTTGCAATGCGAGTTGCTTCTACAACTTTTTCTGTTTCTGGAGATTTCGCAGAACCTTTTGTAGAGAAGCTTAACATAGCAACGCGTGGATCAATGCCGAATAGTTCAGCAGTTTTCGCACTTTCGATACCAATTTCAGCTAAATCTTGGCTATTTGGTGCAATGTTAATTGCACAATCAGCGAATACATATTTCTCTTCTTCACGTACCATGATGAATACGCCAGAAGTTTTTGTAACGCCTGGTTTTGTTTTAATGATTTGAAGTGCTGGACGAACTGTATCAGCTGTAGAGTGAGCTGCACCACTTACTAAACCGTGTGCTTTGCCCATGTATACAAGCATTGTACCGAAGTAGTTTTCGTCTTTAAGGATTTTGCGAGCGTCTTCTTCAGTTGCTTTACCTTTACGGCGTTCAACGAAAGATGCTACCATTGCATCCATTTCTTCGTATGTAGCTGGATCGTAAATATCAACGCCTGCTAATGTTAAATTCATGCTAGCAGCTTTTGCGCTAATTTCTTCTTTATTACCAACTAAGATTGGTTTTACTAACTCTTCTTTTGCTAAACGCTCTGCAGCGCCTAAAATTCTTTCATCAGTTCCTTCAGGAAGTACGATAGAAATGCCTTTTCCTTGAACTTTTTCTTTTACTGTTGTAAATAAGTTGCTCACGAATAAACCCTCCTACATATGTTAAAAAACTCTATCTTTAAGAATACTTCTTTTCCTCTATATTTTAAACTTATAGCTCCCAAAAAATAGATAAAATAAAAATGATTATATTTTCATAAAATTCAGCCGTTAAATTCACCTTGCTTAAACACTTAAATGTGACAATTTTATGCGCCAAGGTTTTATATAGATGATTTTAAAACTATATATGCTATAGTTAACGTGTAAAACTATCATTAACTGAGGTGAATAGAATGAGTGAAGCAACAACAACGTTAGATGGCTGGTATTGTTTACATGATTTACGTTCTATTGATTGGGCTGCATGGAAAACATTATCTAGCGACGAACGCGGACAAGCTGTGTCTGAATTTTTAAATGTCGTTGAAAAATGGAACGACGTAGCTGCTGCGAAAAAGGGCAGTCACGCAATGTATACAGTTGTTGGCCAAAAAGCTGATATTATGCTTATGATTTTACGTCCAACAATGGAAGAGTTAAATGAAATTGAAACAGAATTGAATAAAACAACTTTAGCTGAATATATGGTTCCTGCATACTCTTACGTATCTGTTGTTGAACTAAGCAACTACCTTCCAGCTGATGAAGATCCATACCAAAATCCACAAATCTTAGCTCGCTTATATCCTGAGTTACCGAAAGCAAATCATATTTGCTTCTATCCAATGGACAAGCGTCGCCAATGTGATGACAACTGGTACATGCTTCCAATGGAGGAACGTAAGAAAATGATGTACAGTCATAGTAAAATTGGTCGCCAGTATGCAGGTAAAGTACGCCAAGTTATTTCAGGATCTGTTGGATTCGACGATTTTGAGTGGGGCGTAACATTATTCGCTGACGATGTTCTTCAATTTAAAAAGCTTATATATGAAATGCGCTTCGATGAAGTAAGTGCTCGTTATGGTGAATTCGGAACATTTTTCGTCGGAAACATTTTACCAGACGAAAAGGTAGAGAAATTTTTACACATATAAATCGTGAAAAAGGAACGAAATTCGTTCCTTTTTTTATTCCCCTCTATATTTCTCCTCAAAAAACTTCTTTTTTCCGCAAATTTGAACAAAAATCGACAAATCCTTTTAAATACCTTACAAAATTGTAACCTTTCTATATCCAAATTTATGCTAAAATGGTACGAGCTATATGCTAATAACGATGCGAAGGTGATAATGTATATGAAGAAAATCTTTTCTATTTTACTAGTGTTTCTATTGTCAATTTCTTCCTTAGGAGTAACAACATCCCATGCGGAAGAAAAAATACACATTGAGGCATCTGCTGCACTTCTATTTGATGCAGATACAGGAAAAATACTGCATGAACAAAATCCAGATGAATTACTAGCTATCGCTAGTATGTCAAAATTAATTGTTGTTTATGCCGTGTTAGAAGCAATTAAAGAAGGAAAAATCACTTGGGATACAAAGGTAAATATTTCTGATTACGCTTATGAAGTTTCACGTAATAATGAATTCTCTAACGTGCCGTTCGAAAAAGGACGTCAATATACTGTAAGAGAACTATATCATTCTATCGTTATCTTCTCTGCAAACGGATCTAGTATTGCCTTAGCAGAACTTCTTGCAGGAAGTGAGAAAAACTTCTTAAATCTTGCAAATGAACATGCAAAAAAACTAGGGTTAAAGAAATATAAATTTGTAAACGCTACTGGTTTAAATAACGCTGACTTAAAAGGAAAACATCCTGAGGGTACTGATCCAAATGCAGAAAACTCTATGTCAGCTCGCGATATGGGTATACTTTCAAAAGCAATGATTACAAAGTATCCAGAAATGCTAGAGGATACAAAACAAAGATTTAGAAACTTCCCAGATAATCATCCGAAACCAATTCGTATGGAAAACTGGAACTGGATGTTACCAGGAGCTGCTTTCGCTTATGAAGGTGCTGATGGTTTAAAAACCGGAAGTTCTGATACAGCTGGATACGGATTTACTATTACTGCTAAACGCGGTGATGTACGTCTTATTTCGGTTATTATTAAAACAAAATCAATGGACGAGCGCTTCACAGAATCTCGTGAGTTAATCGAATACGGGTTTAATAACTTCGAAAAACAAAAACTAAAGGTCGATAAAAACAATACACTCTCTGTAGTACAAGGGAAAGAGGATCAAGTAACTGTTGCACCGGAAAAAGAAATAACCGTAATTGCAAAAAAAGGTAGCAAAGACCCTTATAAAATTGGAACTGAAGTAGATAAATCTCTTGCTGAAGATGGTCATTTAATTGCTCCTATTAAGAAAGATGCAAAAGTAGGATCGATTACTTTAGAATCAACCGATAAATATGGTTTCTTAGACGGTAGTAAAAGTATGAAAGTTACTGCAAAAACGACAGAAGAAGTTGAAAAAGCAAATTGGTTTGTATTAACAATGCGCTCTATCGGTGATTTCTTCTCAAACTTATGGTCTAAAGTTTTTTAATAAAAAAGCTGGCTCACGCTAGCTTTTTTTATTTTCCACTCTCCATGTAAAACTTTGTTTGGTTGTCATATCTGAGTCCTTTTTCTCATACGTATGAACTAGTAATTGTTACACACTTCATCTAGACATAAACCTCTTTCCACAAGGTATTCCAAAAAGAGAGGTGACACATAATGGGCGTTATCGCGTATAACGAAGAAGATGTAAAGTTATTAGCTAGACTGATGCGTGCTGAAGCTGAAGGTGAAGGACAACAGGGGATGTTAATGGTCGGAAACGTTGGAGTAAATCGTGTCCGCGGGAATTGTTTAGACTTTAAAAATATTCGTAATTTACGTCAAATGGTGTATCAAAATCCTGGTGGTTTTGAGGCAACTCAAAAAGGTTATTTTTATCAACGTGCAAGGGAACAAGATATCGCATTAGCAAGGCGAACGATTCAAGGACAACGTTTTTGGCCTGCAAATTTTGCCTTATGGTTTTTTAGGCCTGAAGGTGCATGTCCACCAACTTGGTATAATCAGCAAAACTCTGGTCGCTTCAAAAAGCACTGCTTCTTCCAGCCAAATGCTGGGGATTGCCCTAGCATATATTAAGGAATGAAAACAAGGAGGGATTTTTGAATGGCACAGCAACAAAATCCGTATTACGGAACAGGTTTCTATCAACCATCTGGAACTTACGTACAACCGCAACAAATGACCCCACAGCAACAGCAACAGCAGCAAGCAATGCAACAACAAGTTGCGCAAGCTCAATATGCTGTTTCTCAAGGCATGTTACCTCTAGAACAGTCATATATTGAAAATATTCTTCGCTTGAACAAGGGCAAGCAAGCCACAGTTGTAATGACTTATGAGCGTGGTAGTTCACTCGGTACACAATCCTATACGGGTATTATCGAAGCGGCTGGTCGTGATCACATCGTAATTAGTGAGCCACAATCAGGGAAACGTTATTTATTATTAATGATTTACTTAGATTATGTAGAATTCCCAGAAGAAATTACGTATTTGCCTAGTCAACAAGCAACTTATGCTCCAAGACCATAAAAAAAGCTGGCGTATGCCAGCTTTTGTTTTTTATAATCCTTTTACAACTGCAGTTCCAACTAAGATCCATGCCACAATAAACGCTACACCACCAAGAGGTGTAATTGGACCAAAGAACTTAATACCTGTTGTACTTAATGCATACAGACTACCCGAGAACATAATGATCCCAGCTACCATAAGCCAACCAGCAGTAGTTAAGAGTGATGATTGAATTTTATCCATCAATAAAGCAACTACAAATAGTCCACCTGCATGAAACATTTGATATGTAACACCTGTTTTCCAAACCTCTAACATTTTTGCAGAAACTTTATTTTCTAAACCGTGTGCTCCGAAAGCCCCTAACGCAACAGATAGCCCCGCTGCAATACAACCTAGTAAAAAGAAAATTTTCATCTTAATTCCCCTTTTTTACTTTTATCATAAGCAATTTTTTCATATAAGCCAAACGATTTATCCTCTAAAAATCAAATAAAGAATTACCGTTTGCATCACTTTCTTTTATATATACTGGCTCATTAGAAACCGGTGCAATTGGTTGCATCGTGATTGGTTGTGATCCAATTATTTGTGATTGAACTTGTGGCTCTCTATACGTAGAAGATTCAACTTGCTCATCTAATAATAAATCACATAAAGCACGCACAACTAATACATGTTCTTTTGATTTTTGTCCTTCACTACTTTTTGCCTTTGCAATTTCATTCGCCATTTTATTTAAAATCTTATCGCTTGATATTTGCATCCCTTATCACCTCGTACTTTGTAGTTCTTTCTCAAATTGTCCCAGCTTCTCTACTGAACCAAATACTATTATCATATCATGTTCTTGCAACTTTTCCTGCCCCGTTGGATTATGTATAACATTCCCATTTCTCAAAATCGCTAAAATTGTTACATCAAATTGATTTCTAACATCACTCTCTAATAATGATTTATTAGCTAAAATAGAGCCCTTACCTACTGCAATTTCTTCAATTACAAATGACTGCTCCACGCCATACAGTACTGTATCAATATAATGAACTGTTAACGGATTCGCAATACCTTTTGCAATATGAATCCCTGCCATACTAGATGGATTAATCACCTTATTTGCACCAGCCCTCTTTAATTTGTCTTCGGTTTCTGGTTTTTCTGCTCTTGCCACAATTTTAATTGCATCGTTTAATCCTCTTGCAGTTAACGTAATAAATACATTTTCAGCGTCATTTGCTACGATAGCAACTAAACCAGCTGCCTTTGAAATCCCAGCATGTTGTAACACTTTGTCTTCTGTTGCATCTCCATGTACATATAAAAGCTTTTCCTTCTCTAATATGCTTTCATCTTTATCCACGACGACAAATGGGATCTTCTTTTCTTGCAATTCATGTACAACTTGTAGCCCTACTCTACCGCAACCACATACGATAATATGATTTTGTAACTGTGCTATTTGTTTATCCATCTTCTTCCTCCGTACTGCATGAAATAAATTCCCTTCAATAATCATAGCTGCCACTACACCAATTGCATACGTAACAATACCGACTCCAACCGGTATGATAAGGAGCGCAAAAACTTTTCCTGCATGTGTTACAGGAATGGCGTCTCCGTATCCCACCGTTAATACGGTAATCATCGTCATCCAAAATGCTTGAAATAAGCTAATCTCTTCAATTGTCATAAATCCTAATGTTCCTAGAATTACAACAAAAGTCATACATATAACTGCTATCCATAATTGCTTACGTGCATTCATATCATGTTTCAACTCTTTTCTCTATCTACAATCTTTGCCAGTGGAAATGAAATACATATATACTAGATACGGAATCTATGAAAGAGGTTGATATAATGAAAACATTTCTTTCCGCCTTACAATGGGCACTATTTATTTTAGCTGGGAGTCTTATTGTACCAATTAGCGTCGCAACTAGTTATGGTCTTGATGGCGCTGAAGCTATCGCATTCGTACAAAGAACATTATTTGTTCTAGGCTTTGCTGGTCTCTTACAAGCTATATTTGGGCATAAACTTCCTATTCAAGAAGGTCCTGCTGGCCTTTGGTGGGGAATTTTCTCCCTATATGCAAGTTTAGGTGTCGTATTATTTGGATCAAACAATGAGACACTTAAAGTTCTTCAATATGCTTTCTTATTAAGCGGTATCATTTGTATTATTCTTAGCGTTTTTGGACTTATTGATAAACTCGTTCGCTATTTTACACCGACAGTCATTGGAACGTACTTATTTCTTCTTGTTGCACAACTTAGTGGTTCCTTCTTAAAAGGAATGTTTGGCCTGGATGGAAAACATACAGAAGTACAACCTAATGTATTTATTCTTTCACTCATTGTTATTTTACTATCCTTTTTCATCATGAAGCTACCTATTATCGGACAATATTCTGTTCTTTTCAGTATCGTTTGCGGCTGGATATTATTCGCATGCTTTGGATTATCCAATCCAATAACACCAGTGACAGACATAATCCGTTTTCCATCCTTATTTGTTTTCGGAATGCCTCGTGTTGAATGGAACATGGTAATTACGGTCATTTTCGTTACACTCTTACTTCTAACAAATATGTTAGCAAGTATTCGCGTTGTACAAAAGGTTGTCTCTAAATATGAAGAAAATGCTGCATCAGATCGTTTTAAACAGGCCGGTATTATAACAGGAATCAATCAATTACTAGGCGGCCTGTTTTCGGCTATCGGACCTGTCGCTATTTCTGGATCAGCAGGTTTTATTGCAACGACTAATATTTATAAACGCCTCCCATTTATATTAGGGTCAAGCTTTATTATTGTCGTTAGTATATTCCCAAAGATCACTTCATTCTTTGCGGCAATCCCAGTTGCAGTTGGTTATGCTGCCATTTATCCTGTATTTGCAAGCATGATCGGTCTCGCCTTTCGAGAATACGAAACAGTACAGGATAAAGAACGATTATTTAAAGTAGCAGGTCTGTCAATCTTCACAGGAATTGGGGTTATGTTCGTTCCAGCAGGAGCATATTCCACGCTTCCACCATTTCTAGCTTCATTCCTAAGTAATGGTCTCGTTCTTGGGGCTGTAATGGCAATCTTACTAGAAATACTATTTTCTCGTTCGACAATAAAACAAGTATCGTAAATTGGAAAACTTCCATTATTGCACTCTACCTTTAGAGTTGTTACGATAAAATAAACATTTAATCATTGGGGTTTTGTCCATCCCCAATGATTATTAATTAATATGATGAGAAAAACACTCATAAAAATGAATCTACTTCTTTTTAAAGAGGTTCGATGTCTTACTATTATTTCTTACATCTCCATGAACATATATTTGATTTAAATAAAGAAGGGAATTTTCAATATGACTTATAAAATGATTGTTTTAGATTTAGATGATACTTTATTACGTGACGACCATACTATTTCACCTCGTACGAAAGAAGCTCTAATGACTGCACAAGAACAAGGTGTAAAAGTTGTACTTGCTTCTGGACGTCCAACGTTTGGTATGCGCAATGTAGCGAAAGAACTTCGTTTAGAAGAATACGGCAGTTTCATTCTATCTTTTAATGGCGCAAAAATTATTAACTGTAAAACAAACGAAGAAATCTTTAGTAGTACGCTTTCTCCTGAAATCGTTCACAACTTATTTGAAATTAGTAAAACTGAAGATGTATGGATTCATACTTATATTGGCGATGATATCGTAACGGAAGAAAATAATCCTTATACTGAAATTGAGGGCGATATTACTGGTATGCCTATCGTTGTAGTAGATGACTTTAAAGCTGCTGTTAAAGAGCCTGTAGTAAAAGTATTAATGAATAAAGAAGCTGAACGCCTTGTTGAAGTAGAAAAGAAATTACAAAAACAACTAGAAGGACAATTAAGCGTTATGCGTTCTAAACCATTCTTCTTAGAATTTACTGAAGCCGGTGTTACAAAAGGAACGAGCTTAAACCAATTAATCCAAAAACTTGGCATTAAGCGCGAAGAAGTTATCGCAATGGGCGATAGCTATAACGATCAGGCGATGATTGAATTCGCCGGTCTTGGTGTCGCAATGGGCAATGCACCTGATGATATTAAGGAAATTGCAAACTATGTAACAGATACAAATATGAATGACGGTGTAGCAAAGGTTGTAGAGAAGTTCGTACTAAAAAAAGAAGCACTTGTTTAATATTTCCACTCATAAAACCTATTTGAAGTCAAACACTTCAAATAGGTTTTTATTTAAATTACCATGCTTTTGTGACTATATTTTGAACTTTGCACTATTCTCGTAGTGTAAACTTTCTTTTTGTATATAATGAAACAAAATAGACTATTTTATTTTAAAAAAGAATACAAATTTACTATAAACAAGCATACGTTAAGGGAGGCTATTTTACATGTTATCTACACCAATCGGACGATTAAGAGCAATTGGACTTATTGAGGGGATTTCTTTCCTACTACTATTATTTGTAGCAATGCCATTAAAATATTTCGCAGGATTTGCAACAGCTGTTAAAATTACAGGCATGGCTCACGGTGTTTTATTTATTTTATTTATCTTCGCAGTAATTCAAGTAACAATCGTACACCGTAAATCAATTTTATGGGCACTTGGGGCATTCGTTTCATCAGTTATCCCATTTGGCACGTTTGTACTAGATGCAAAATTAAAGAACGAGCAACAATAATGAAAAGGTAGTTAACGACTGTTAACTACCTTTTCTATTTATAAATTTGGAATTTCCCAATCAATTTCTCTCTCGCCCATATTAGCTAAAATCGTATTTACTTTAGAGTATGGCTTACTCCCAAAGAAACCTCGTCTTGCTGATAGTGGGCTTGGATGTACAGATTCGATAATATGATGATTTGAATTTGTAATTAACTTCTTCTTCGCCTGTGCATGGCGTCCCCACAATATGAAAATAACTGGCTTTTCACGTTCATTCAACAGCTCAATTACACGATCAGTGAAATGCTCCCATCCTTTTCCCTTATGAGAATTTGCTTCGCCTTGTCGAACTGTTAATACAGTATTTAGTAGTAATACTCCTTGCTCTGCCCATTTCACTAAATAACCGTTATTCGGAATGTCATACCCATATTCATCTCGAAGCTCTTTATACATATTTAACAATGACGGTGGCGTTTTAACACCAGGTTGTACAGAAAAGCTTAAACCATGCGCTTGATTCGGCCCATGATATGGGTCTTGTCCTAAAATAACGACCTTTGTATTTTCATAACTTGTATACTCTAGAGCGTTAAAAATATCTTCTTTCTTTGGGTAAACAACATGTGTACTGTACTCTTCTTTCAAAAAATCAGCTAGCTTACGATAATATTCTTTCTCGAATTCTGGTGCCAATAGTGGTTCCCAATCATTCTTTAAAACATTTTCCATACTGTCACTTCCCGTCCAATTAATTCACCATATCCTGCTTTGTAAATACTACAAATGAAATGATAAGAGACACAACTCCCCAAACAGTTAAGTTCATCAAAGAAAACCCCATCGATAAACCTTGTAATGCAGGTAGTTTCCCTGATAGATAATCTGTTAATGATAAATTCACACTAAAAATATATTTCGCACCTTCCCAAGATGTTGCGAACGAGCTTAAAATACCGCCTGCAATTAATGCAGCTAGCATAACGCCCATACCAGCTGGTGTATTACGAATTAAAACAGAGACCATAAATGATATAGTTCCGACAACGATAGCAACAAACCAAGCTAATCCATACGCCATCAAGATATATTGCCATTGCGGAATAAGATGTACAAAATTCGTATTTAACGTTTCCTTATCAATAACAAATCCAGTTAACACAGGTAAATTCCATCCCGAGTATCCAAATACAAGCCCTGATAATATGTATGCAAACATACCTACAAGGAGCAGTATGAGCGAAATGAAAAATAACATCGTTACGTATTTACTAAGGAGTATTTTCCAGCGCCTAATCGGCCGCGTAAGTAACATCTTCATCGTTCCATCACTTCGTTCTCCTGAAACAATATCAATGGCGACAATCATTACGAGAAGTGGAATAAATAATGTAATTCCTTGCTCAATAAACGCCCTTACAAAAGTTGGTGCGCCCGGTGCCATCGGGTTAATATCATGATCTAAATAATATTGTTGCTGCTCAACTCTTACCTTTAACCAATCACGCCATTCTTCTGGCAACCTAGAATTGTTCAACCGGTTCTGGGAATCAACAATTTGCTGTTGCAATGAAACCTTCCAATCAGTTGTACCGAGTCTTTTTTGTGTCGTTTCTATCTCACGATACTGCGCATACACAAAAAGCGGGATCAAGATTGCTAAAATAAGCATAACAACAAAAATACGCTTCTTACGATAAATCTTCTCCGATTCGTTTAAAACTAGATTCGCAAATTCACGCATGCTGCTCACCCCTTGTGAGTTCAATAAATAAATCTTCTAGCGTAAATACAAGTTCCTTAACACTATGTACATCTATCCCGTTTTCTACAAAATGTTTATTCCAATTACTTATAGATGCGATATTCATGCGGCATAGTAATCGATCACCTTCTATACTCACTTCTCTTACTTCCTCAGCATCTTCTAGCATATCTTTTGCCTTCCCAATCGGCGTAACAATCCATTCTACACGATCACTTGCTGTTTTAATTAACTCTTCAACCTTGGCAACTGTTATCATCTTTCCTTTATGAATAATGGCAACGCGATCGCATATCATTTGCACTTCACTTAGCAAATGACTTGAAATAAACACACTCATATTTTCTTCTTTTACAAGCTTATGTATAAATTCCCTAAGTTCTCTAATCCCTGCTGGATCTAAACCATTCGTTGGCTCATCTAATATGAGCAATTTTGGATTCCCGAGGAGCGCCTGCGCAATTCCAAGTCGTTGTTTCATACCAAGTGAGTACGTTTTTACCTTGTCATGAATTCTTTCATCTAAATGAACCATTTCAGCAATTTCAATAATACGTTCATCTGATATACCACCTAACATACGGGCAAATTGTTTTAAATTTTCCCATCCTGTTAAATATGTATACAACTCTGGGTTTTCAACGATACTCCCAATTTGACGCATCGCTTCTCTAAAATTTTCCTTAATCGAATAACCACCGATAGAAATCGTACCTTCTGTCGCCTTAATCAATCCAACTAACATTCGAATGGTAGTCGTCTTTCCAGCACCATTTGGTCCTAAGAACCCGAACACTTCTCCTTGCTTTACATCAAAGGAAATATTCTCTACAAGAGTCTTCTTTCCAATTACCTTCTTCAAGTCTCGTACGGAAAGTATCGTCGTCATTTTACCCCTCCTTGTTCTAGTTTTAATTTACTTACAACATTTTGAACTAAACGTTCTGCCATATACGTATAACCTACTTCGTTCGGATGAAAATGATCAGAGTATAATAAATCTTTCCCACGGTTTTGGAATAAATCAAATGTCGGTGTAATATACACATTTTTATCGTTTAGCGCTAACTTCTCTAAAGATGCATTCCAGTCCACAACAATGTTTGAAGACCCTTTTAAATCTTCTACATCTTCAAAAGGATTGTATAAGCCAAGCCAAAAAATCGGACTATCTGTATTTAATTTACGAATTTCTTCTATAATTTTCTTTGCTTCATTTTGAAATGTTTCTGTGTCAGGACGATACGTCTCTAAATCTATTTTCCCAAGCGATTCCCAGCCTGGGAACAAATCATTCCCACCAATGGTTAACACGATTACATCTGCTTGTTTAATTGAATATTGAGCGCCATTACTTTCAATTTGTTTTAATAAATCGGGCATTTTTGCACCACTAACTGCTAAATTTGTTAATGCAATTTTTTGCTTATAATCTTTTTGTAAATCCTCTTTCATTCGCCCAACATAGCCAATTCCTTCTTTATCACCAACGCCACGCGTTAATGAATCACCTAAACTGACGATTTGTAACGTTCCCGTTTTCTTTTTCTCTTTTGCCACTACATCGGTCTTTTTAATTAAATTTGAAGCTTTCGGATTTAATACATCATTTACACCTGAAACAAAGCCATATGCAAATAAACAGAAAGATGCAATTGTAATGAGTAGAATTACTTTTACCACTTTTGATCTCATATCAAAACCCCTTTTAGCCCTCATAGATTGTCCATAATTATACCAAACGCAATTTTGAAAAGCGATTTTCATACCTTATCTATTATGTTGTTTCCCTTTGTACGAATTCTGGCAATAACTCTACGTGCTTTACATCTATTTGCTCATCATTAATCTTTTCATATAATAATTCAAATGCCTTCACACCAACATTTTTACTAGAATATGAAATCGTCGTAATGCCTAAAATGTCTGCTACATCTTGATCATCACAACCGATAATCGTAATATCTTCTGGAATACGAATTCTTTGTTTTTTCGCCTCCGTTACCATTCCCGCTGCAATATGGTTACAAGATACAAGAAACGCAGTTGGCTTTACTGACATAGAGGCCCACTCCCTAATTACATTACGCCCATCTTCCACCGTAAAACAGCCTTCAAACTTCCAAGTTCCTATCGGTTTTTCAGCAATCTGTTGAAGTGAATCCGCATATGCTTGTTTTCTTCTCTGGCTATTAATGCTATTACTTCTTCCAATGCAATACCCAATACGTGTATGACCAGCATCTATTAAGTTTTTCATCCCTTGTGAAAACACTTTATAGTAATCAACATGTACACTTGAAATGCATTTTGAATCTATTTCTTCACACATAACAATCGGGCCGAATTTCGTATATTCTTCGAGCTTCTCCTTACTATTTGCCCGAGAACATATAATAACCCCATCAAGCTTTTTCATTTTTAACATATTCAAAATTTCTAATTCTCTTTCCTCGCTATAATTCGTCTGACAAAGCATCATATTATAATTATTTTTTGCTGTTTCCTTTGATATTCCCTCAATAATGGCACTATAATATTGATCATTAACGTGCGGTAATAAAACGCCAATTACATTCGTTTTTCCTTTCACTAAATGAATTGCATTCACATTTTGCGTATAATTTAACTCTTCTATAATTGCTAAAATTTCTTTTCGCTTCTGTTCATTCACATATGGATGATTATTTAGTACACGTGAAACAGTTGAAACAGATACCCCAGCAAGTTCAGCAATCTTTCTTATATTCGTCATCTCATTTTCCCCTTCCCTGCAAAAATTCTCCCTTGACCTGGTAAGCTTTCCACAATATATCCTTTCCTAGCAAATACATTTTGAAAGGATATACAACTATGCTTCGATTCAAATTAGAATATATATTTTTCATTGGTGGTCTACTCATTCTCGCCATCGGTATTAATATGATGACGACCATTACTTCCTTTGGACTTAGCCCTTATGATTCCTTCTTTATTGCACTATATCAAAATTTCGGGATAAGTATCGGTTTTTGGATTTTCATGATTAATTTTGCCTTTACCCTTATCGTCCTCTTTTGGAATAAAAGACAAATTACAATCGGTACAATCGGTACAATGGTTCTTATCTCTCTTTTTGTTGATTGGATTGGTTCCATTACAACTATTATGGACACTGTCCGTTCTCTTCCAAAATATATAACACTTATTTGCGGAAATCTATTCGTTGGAGCCGGAATTGGTCTTTATGTCTCTACAAACCTTTGTTCAGCACCGCAAGAAGCTTTCGTTTTAACAGTTGCTGAGAAAAAGAAATGGACATTTAGAAGAACAGAAATTTCGTTAGCGTTTTTATTTTTAACATTAAGCTTTTTATTAGATGGACCTATCTATTTTGGAACAATCATCTTATCTTTTACAACAGGCTGGATTATCCAAGCATTTATTCAAGTTGGTACGAAGATTTTAAATAGAAAAAAACCTATTAAGCAAGCCGCTTAATAGGTTTTTTCTTAGAGGAGATACTACTTTGCATCCCCTTCAATTCGATAGTTTGCTTTCAAACAATCTATTTCTTCATACCCTTGCAACGTATGTAGAATATAATCATAATCAGCAAGAGAAGCACGATGCGTTACAATTACAATTTCAGCTTTTCCTTTCTCTTCAAGTGGCATTTGAATAATTTTTTCAAAGCTAACGCCACGCTCAGAGAATAACGAAGTAATTTTTGCAAATACACCAATTTCATCTTTCACATGAAGTCTTAAAAATTTCTTCACAACAATTTCGTCCGGCTCTTTTAATACTTTTTGATATTGCGGGACTACAGCACTATTTCCTGTTACCCCTAATCTAATATTTTGCATTACAGCTACTAAATCGGAAACAACAGCTGTTGCTGTCGGTAAACTTCCTGCACCTGGTCCATAAAACATCGTTTCTCCAACTGCTTCACCATACACATATACAGCGTTATATTCATTTTGCACGGCCGCAAGAGGATGTGTATTTGGAAGTAAAGTCGGTTCAACTGTAACCTCTAATTTTTCACCATCTCGCTTCGCAAGACCGATTAGTTTAATCGTGTAACCTAAACTCTTACTGTATTCGATATCTTCCTCTGTAATAGAAGTAATCCCTTTTACCTTCACATCTCCAAGCTCTACATTTGTAGAGAAACCAAGGGTAGCCAAAATTGTCATTTTTCTTGCTGCATCTAAACCTTCTACATCTGATGTTGGATCCGCTTCTGCAAATCCAAGTTGCTGGGCTTCTTTTAACACGTCGTTATATGCTCTCCCTTCATCTGACATTTTCGTCAAAATAAAATTTGTCGTTCCATTTACAATTCCCATTACTTTCGTAATAAGATCTGAAGAAAGTCCCTCTACAATACTTCGTAAAATCGGAATCCCTCCGGCTACACTTGCTTCATAAAACAAATCTGCTTTATTATCTTTTGCTACCGCTAATAGTTCCGCCCCATGTAACGCCATTAAATCTTTATTGGCAGTCACAACATGCTTCCCGCTTTGTAAAGCTTGCAAAATATATGCTTTTGCATCATCAATGCCACCCATTACTTCGATGACAACGTCGATGTTTGGATTGTCTAAAATTTCATGTGCATCTTGTGTTAATAGAGTAGAAGGTACCTCTACTTCTCTCTCTTTTTCAATATTTTGTACTAGTACTTTCGTTACTTTTACAGGACAACCTACTTGGTGTATAAGTCGCTCTTGGTGATCTGTAATGATACGAACTACTCCGCTACCAACTGTCCCAAGACCTAATAAGCCAACTTGAATTTCTTTCATAATACTGTCCACCCCTCAAAAATTGTGTTTAGATGAAATTATATGAATAAAAAATCTGAAAAACAATGTTTTTTGAACATTCGGAAAAATATAGATTAATCTTTACAAAGAAAACGTTGCCACGTGTGACACAATCTTTTTTTATAATACATAAGGGGTTTCTTGATACACGTAATAATTCAGCCAATTAGAGAATAATAGGTTCCCATGGCTTCTCCACCTTACAAGCGGCTTCTCATTTGGATTATTATGCTTAAAATAGTTTTTCGGCACATCAATATTTAACCCTTTTTGGCGGTCCCGTTCGTATTCTTGCTTTAACGTATCACAACTATATTCACTATGCCCGAGCGCAAACACTTGTCTTCCTTCTTGCCCAATAACAAGGTGAACACCTGCTTCCTCAGAGTTTGCTAATAATGTTAATTCTTTCACCTCTCTAATATCACTCTCTCGTACTTCTGTATGACGCGAATGCGGGGCGAAAAACAATTCATCAAAACCTTGTAACAGTTTCACATGTTGCTCACGGACTTCATGTTCAAATACACCAAACATTTTTTCCTTAAGAGGATACTTTGGAACGCCATAATGATGATACAAACCAGCCTGTGCCCCCCAGCAAATATGAAGCGTAGATGTTACATTCGTTTTTGAATACTCCATAATACGTTTAAGCTCTTCCCAATAATCTACCTCTTCAAAAGAAAGGGTTTCAACTGGTGCTCCTGTAATAATGAGTCCATCAAATTTCTCATTCTCAATATCACGGAATGTTTTATAGAAACTCGTTAAATGTTCCTGTGCAACATTACGAGACAAATGCGATTCCATATGAAGTAAATGAACATCTAATTGCAACGGTGTATTTCCAATTAAACGAAGTAATTGCGCTTCTGTTTCTTGCTTTGTAGGCATTAAATTTAATATAGCAATTTTCAATGCCCGAATATCTTGTGTTTCTGCTCGCTCTTTTGTCATTACAAAAATATTTTCCTCCTGCAACACTTTGCGAGCTGGCAAATCTTTATCAATTATGATCGGCATGTTGTTTGCCTCCGACTAGCGCTGCTTCTAAATCTGCAATAATATCCGAAACATCTTCTATACCAACTGATAAACGAATTAAATCTGATGTGACGCCAGCTAAGCGCTGATCTTCGGCACTTAATTGTCTATGCGTTGTACTAGCAGGATGTATAACGCAAGTTCGTGCATCAGCTACATGCGTTACGAGAGTTGCTAGTTTTACATTTGCGATAAATTCTTTTGCTGCTTCTAATCCTCCCTTAATGCCGAATGTTAAAACACCACTCGCACCTTTTTTCAAATACTTTTGTGCTAACGAATAATTTTCATTACTATTTAATCCCGGATAATTCACCCATTCAATACGTTCATGATCAGCAAGCCATTTAGCAACTGCAAGAGCATTTTCACTATGACGCTCCATTCGTAAATGCAATGTTTCTAAGCCAATATTGCTAATATACGCATTAAATGGGCTCATACAGTTTCCGTAGTCTCTTAATAATTGAACACGTGCCTTCACAATATAAGCTGCTGCACCAAAATTTTGAACGTAACTTACGCCGTGATAACTTGGATCCGGTTCAACTAGTTCAGGATATTTCCCGTTTGTCCAATCGAAGTTCCCTCCGTCAATTACAATGCCACCTAACGAACTTGCATGACCATCAATATATTTCGTCGTAGAATGAACGATAATATTTGCTCCATGTTCAAATGCTTGGCATAAATAAGGAGTTGCCAATGTATTATCCACGATAAAAGGTACTTCCAACTCTTTCGCTGCATCTGAAAGTTCTTTGAAATTTAAAACGTTCATCGCCGGATTTCCTAGCGATTCTGCATAAACAAGTTTCGTCTTATCATTAGCAAGGGCCACAATTTCATCAGCAGTTAAATTCGGATTAAAGAATGTAACATCGATACCAAGTTTACGCAAACTCACTCCAAATAAATTAAACGTCCCGCCATAAACTGTGGAAGAACAAAGCAAGTGGTCTCCGCTACTACAAATATTTAAAACAGCAAGCATAATAGCAGCTTGCCCAGAAGCCGTTGCAACAGCACCTACACCACCCTCTAAATCCGCTAACTTTTGCTCAAATGCAGCTAAAGTAGGATTTCCAATACGCGTGTAGATATATCCTTCTGCCTCTAAATTAAATAGCGCTGCTAAATCATCTGAAGTATCGTATTTATACGTTGTACTTTGATAAAGCGGTAAAACACGCGGTTCACCATTCTTTGGCGTATAGCCACCTTGCACACAAATCGTTCCTTTCCCCCATGATTCTCCCATTTCTTATTCTCCTTTCTTTTATACAAAATAAAAAACTGCCCCTTTCCTGAAAACAAGAAAGGAGCAGTTTGAAAACACGCTCTAAAGGCTCTTTCTTATCTCTCAGGATTATTACCTGCAGGATTTGGCACAATTCCGTTATACGGCTGTTGCCAAGGTTTCATCGGGCCTGTCCCTCCACCTTTTCTTGATAAGACTATGCAATTACCGTTGATTTTATAGCAATAATTTCCTCATGTCAATTAGTTTTTCTGAATGTTCTAAATTAAATACAAAGAACTTAATGTACATAACAAAAGAAATATATTCTATATCCATTTGAAAAAGACCTTTTAAAACCTCCGCTTAATTTACTATTACCAATGCTTGGGGCAGCTACTATCGGAAATGCATTTCCACTTCCAAAACATAACGAAACTACAAATAAAAAAATAGGCAGTGTGGACAAAAGTTCCACTGCCTATTCTCATTACACATGTTGCTTCAATAATGCATATAACTCCTCAAAATTATGCACTTCATATGTCGGTATAATCCCACTATCATTTAATTTCCTTTCTGGATTAAACCAACAAGTATCAATTCCCGCTACATATCCACCTTTCATATCAGCGCTTAACGAATCCCCAATAATGAGCCCTTCTTCAGGCACAAAGTTAGGAATCCTTTCAAAAACATAATCAAAATACTCTTTCATCGGCTTTTGATAACCTGTATCTTCAGAAACGAAAATATCTTGAAACAAGGCATGTAACCCTGCATTACGTAATCGTTTATCTTGCGTCTTAGAAATACCGTTTGTCACTATATATAAATCGTACTCACTTTGAATTTGATTTATAAATTGTAAGGCACCTTCCATGAGCTGATTTCCTTCTTCTAAGTAACTGCGATAATTATTTTCGAATAATATCCCATCTACTTCTTCCCCGTATTCTTTAAACAAAATTGAAAATCGTGTATTTACAACTTCATCACGATTTATTTCACCTTCTTCAAAAGCAGTCCAAAGACTTTTATTAATTTTTTTATATTGCGCTTCAATCTCGCTAGTGAGAGACATCCCTTTCTCTTCAAAAAGCATACGTAATGCCGATTTTTCTGCCTTTTGAAAATCCAACAATGTATCATCTACATCGAATAATAATGTTTTATATTTTTTCATAAGCCCTTCACACTCTCTTTTCTACAAAAACAAATTTACGTAAATCGTATCATTCTTTCTTGTAAAAATAATAGGAGATATCTCATACTAAACATGAGGTGAAAACATGAAAGTCAGCAGAAATAGCGAAGAAATCTCTCATTACATACAAACTTACAATTTCCATACTCTTTTTTCTTTTGATATCTTACCGTATGCTGAACTACATTCCTTTCAGAAGAGAGAAAAGATATGTAATGAAGGGGTCGATGTTCCTTATCTTTATTACTTAATTTCTGGGAAAGCAAAAATATATATGAGTCACAAAAACGGAAAGGTCTCCTTGATTAACTTTATTCAGGCACCTTCGTTCATTGGGGAATTAGGATTAATTGGCGTAGAATCTGTTACGAAAACGGTGGAAGTAATGGAAGATTGTATATGCTTAGCGCTTCCTCTTAAAGATTGTCAGCATCTTTTGTTACAAGATGCTACCTTTCTACAGAAACTATGCAAATTTATCGGTGAGAAAACCATTACCCGAACAGAAAGTTATGCTAAAAATAATAGTTATCCGTTCGAAAATCGATTAGCGGCGTTTATTCTATTAACAGAACAAAATAACAGTTATATAGAAAAACATACTGAGGTTTCGGAATACTTAAATGTTAGCTACCGTCACCTTTTATATGTATTAAACCAATTTTGCCAACAAAATTACTTAAAGAAAGATGGAAGAACCTATTACATACAAGATCGAATTCAGTTAGAAAAACTAGCTGACGAACTTAAAATATAAAAAAGTAGCATTAACGTTTATCTGTTAATGCTACTTTTTTGAGTGACGATTCTATTTTCAATTAAAATTTACTTGCTACTTTAGCTGCTTCTTCAAGACCAGCTGTAATGATTTCTTCTGCTTTATCTGGGAATTGGTTATGTCCTTCAATAACTACTGTTTCCATGTTTGTTGCGCCGAAGAAGCCCATCATGCTTGCTACATATTTAACAGCCATTTCTACTTCTGCTGCGGGACCTTCAGAGTATACACCGCCGCGCGCGTTTAATAATGCAATCTTCTTATCTCCAATTAGACCAACTGGACCTTCTGGCGTATATTTAAACGTTTTACCAGCACGGTTTAAATAATCAATATATGTGTGTAACACTGCTGGAATCGTTAAGTTCCATAATGGGAAACCGAAAACGACTTTATCAGCTTCTAGGAATTGATTTAAATACTTATCAGCAACTGCTACTGCTTTTGCTTCCTCTTCAGTTAAATCAAACCCTTTACCAGCTTTGAATGTACCATTAATCATATCTACGCCTACATATGGTAATTCTTCTTTATATAAATCAAGTTCTACTACTGTATCGTTTGGATGCGCTTCTTTGTAACTTGCTAAAAACGCTTCATATAATTTTACACTAACTGCTTGTTCCGCTGGACGGTTGTTTGCTTTTACGAATAAAACTTTTGTCATTATGTTTTCCTCCTAGTACTAACTCTTCTGTTGTTATATGCTTTCAAAAAAGGTATCCCTTGTAATTGTTGTTTTGTTGCTTACAAACATATTTTATCTTTATATCAAGACAATTTCGTCCTCACATAGACGTATTTTTCCATAAAAAAAGTCCACCTTCTAAAGGCGAACTAGGTCTTACGACTTTCGTCTTATACAATTCCATTTTTTACTGCATATAATGCTGCTTGCGTACGATCAGATAAATTCAACTTACTCAAAATACTACTTACATGAGCTTTTACCGTTTTTTCCGTAATAACTAAAACAGAAGCGATTTCTTTATTACTCATCCCTTTCGCTAATAGCTGCAATACTTCATTTTCTCTCGCTGTTAACACATCCACTTGAATAGAAGGCTCTTCTTCCTTTTCTTCTACAGGTAATGTTTGAGAGAGAAGAGCATTTGCTATATCAGGATGTAATTGAATATTACCTTTATATGCACTTCGAATAGCCTCAACAAGCTGATCCGGTTCTACATCTTTTAAAATATACCCGCTTGCTCCAGCCCTTAATGCTGGTAACACATGCGCCTGATCAGAAAAGCTAGTTAATACAATTACTTTCACATCCGGATATTCTTTTTTAATACACGCTGTCGCCTCAACACCATCCATTTCGGGCATATATAAATCCATTAGTACAACATCAGGATTCGTCTCCCCTACTTTCATTAGTGCCTCTTTCCCATTACTTGCTTCTCCAACTAACTCTATATCTTCCTGTGTACTTAAGAAAAATGCTAATCCTTTTAAAACGACTGTATGATCATCAACTAACAATACTTTTATTTTCACAAACTTCCCTCATTTTCACATCATAATGGTACGTTTATTTTTACACTTGTCCTTTTCTTATCACTTACAATTTTAATTGTTCCACCGACTAATTCTACTCTTTCTCGCATCGTAGTCATGCCAAGTGATTTCTTCTCTTTTATATCCTTTTCTACGAAGCCGGTTCCTTGATCGACTATTTCTAATGATACATTCTTCTCCGTCACTTTGAAATAAATCGTCGCTTCTCTAACATTTGCATGCTTACTTACATTATTTAAAGCTTCTTGTCCAATTCTCCATAGCGCTTCCTCTACTACGCGTGGCAAATCACGGACACCTGTAACTTGTTCTCGAATTTTCAATCCCAAACTTTCACCATATTGCTTTAAAGCTGGTAATAATCCTTTCTCCAAACCCGCTGGACGTAATTGCCAAATTAACGTCCTCATTTCTTTTAAAGCTCCTTGCGCTAGTTCACGCATATCATGCAAAGATCGATCCACTTTTTCGTTTTGACCTTTTAAAACCGCCTCAGCGCCTTTTGTCATAAAGGTTAACGAAAATAGCTTTTGTGAAACAGAGTCATGTAAGTCCCTTGCTAATCGATTTCTTTCTTCCATTCGTACGAGTTCACGTCGTTGCTCATTTAACCTTAAATTTTCTATCACGAAAGAAATATGAGTTGTTATTGCTTGAAGTACATCTAACGTATTTACATCAAATTCACCATTATTTGAACTAACACATAAAACACCAAATATGTGAGTTTGAATCTGTATTGGGGTGGCGATAACCGTCCTCTTAGAGGCAATCTTATGACTGATTTGATCGTTTAATAAAATAGGTTCACCTTTTTCTAACGCTTCTTTCGCTGCTTCTTTTATATCCTCCTGCCATTCTTCCTGGCAATAAGATGCCCGCAAGGATAATTCTTTCTCTTCCCTAATAAAGAATGCGACTTGATTCCACTGAAACACTTCACCTAATTGACCTACAACTTTTTCAGGCAATATATTAAATTGATGAATCGTTCTTAAAACTTGAATGAACCGTTCTAATTTCACATAATAATGTGCTCTTCGCTTTTCATTTTCATATAACTTTGCTCGTTTTAAAGCCGTTCCAATTTGGAAAGCAACTGATTGAAGCAATACTAATTCTTCTTCTGAAAAATGTGTTTTACCTGGGCTTGCCACATTTAACAAACCAAATTTTTCTCCTCCAGCCTTTAAAGGAACCGTAGCATGATGAAGAATTCCTTCTGTATCTCCCCAATTATATTCAATTGCATTATTAATTCTTTTACATTCAATAATATTAACAGCTCGTTCTAATTTTCCATCCACAAAGCCACGTAAACACCAACATTCTCCTTCACACATCGGACGTTTGTTTTCATATGTAAGTGCCTCTGGTAATTGATAATCAATTAATTTTGTATACCTACCATTTTCATCCGCAAGAAATATCCATCCTGTCGTTAAACCTGTTACACTCAGCAATTTTTCTAGTACTGCTTGCAATACATGATATGTATCATTTGATGTATTTAGTGTTTCTGCAATCTCTTTTAATATAACTAATTCATTTGTACGATTCTCTTGAAACATAATTCGTCTCCTACATACAAGATTTTACATAGTTCCTAACATAAATCATCTACTTTTCACTTTGTACTTATTCGTAACATTGATATAATGGTGAAAACATAGTTTTCATTATATCACCTGAGGGGGCTTTTCATAATGACATTAAATAAAGCACTTACTATCGCTGGTTCTGACACAAGTGGCGGTGCTGGTATACAAGCAGATTTAAAAACATTCCAAGAACTTGGTGTGTACGGAATGACATCTCTTACGACAATCGTAACGATGGATCCACATAACGGTTGGGCACATAACGTATTCCCAATCCCAGCTTCTACATTAAAACCACAATTAGAAACGACAATTGAGGGCGTTGGCGTAGATGCTTTAAAAACAGGTATGCTTGGATCGGTAGAAATTATTGAAATGGTTGCTGAAACAATCGAAAAACATAATTTCAAAAATGTAGTAGTTGACCCTGTTATGGTATGTAAAGGTGCTGATGAAGCATTACATCCTGAAACGAATGATTGCTTACGTGACGTTCTTGTTCCAAAGGCATTAGTTGTCACACCAAACTTATTTGAAGCTTACCAATTAAGTGGCGTAAAGATTAATTCTCTTGAAGACATGAAAGAAGCAGCGAAAAAAATCCATGCTTTAGGTGCGAAATATGTCCTAATTAAAGGCGGTAGCAAGCTTGGTACCGAAACTGCAATCGACGTCCTATATGATGGAGAGACATTCGACATTCTAGAATCAGAAAAAATTGATACGACAAATACACACGGCGCAGGTTGCACATATTCTGCTGCAATTACAGCAGAACTTGCAAAAGGAAAACCTGTGAAAGAAGCAGTAAAAACTGCTAAAGAATTTATCACAGCTGCTATCCGTTATTCATTCAAGATCAACGAATACGTAGGCCCAACACATCACGGTGCATATCGTAAATTCGTTGTATCAAAAGAGCTTGTCTAACCTATAAATAAAAACACCCACAGAGTGTGTATTTTCCCTCTCTGTGGGTGTTTTTATTTATAAGCTCTTCTGGTCATCTTATCTTTAAGATGCAGAACTGACCTGATTTCTACCATTTCTTTTGGAGTAATATAATGCATCATCAGCAGCTTGAATAAATTGCTCTGGTGATTGTTCATATACTGAAATTCCTACTGAAACTGTAATTTTTATTTTTGTTCCATCTAACAATTGGAATGAATGTTTTTCAACAGCTGCGCGAACTTGTTCCCCCTTACGCATTCCGTAAGCTAATCCCTTCTGTGGTATAAGAAGCGCGAACTCCTCTCCGCCCTTTCGAAAAACCAAATCTGGAAACGTTGAAACTTCTCGTAAAATACGCCCTATTTGTTTTAATACTTCATCTCCTGCAGGATGCCCGTACGTATCGTTTACAGACTTAAAATGATCAATATCTATAAGTAGTAAACAAAGTGAATCATTTTTCATGCGCTTATTACCAATATGATGATTCATTTCTAAATCAAACTGCCTTACGTTTCCTAACCCTGTCAATGCATCTATCGTTGCATATTGCTTCATCTTTTGAAATAACTCATTGGATTGCAATACATAATTCGCGCTTATAAATGTGATATATGCTGCAACACTACTACAAGCTAAATATAATGCTACTATAGACATATCCTTAAACAGCATAGAAAGTGGCACCGCTAAAATAAATAAACTATATACATTAAACCAGATCCATCTTGTAAACATAGAAACTTTCATCCGCCAAATGAAAGTAACCCCAATACCTATCAATACAATAGTATAACAAGCCAATTCAGAGGCTAAAGAGTACTCGGTTAAAAATAATCGGGTAATTAAAATAATCGTAACTGTTATACTACTAGCTATCGGACCTCCAATTATAATTGCCAAAATAACAGCTAAATAGCGTAGATCTAACATAATATCCCCAATATGTACGCCAAAGTACATCAACAGTACACTTAATATTCCAGTAAAAATACCTACTACACATTTCTGCCAAAAAGAGAACTCTTCTTTTAACGGTTTATCTCTTAAAAGCTGACCTCCAATAAAAATAAAGGAAAGAATAATGGTTGTGTTTACAAATAAGTCCCTTAACATAAAATAATCTCCCTACTTTTCTATCTATCCCTTTCCTTATTTTATTGTATACGAAATCCCTATAATTCCCAAAGATTTTTATTTATTTTTTGCTGTTCCACGTGAAACAGCAAAAAATAAAAAGGACGAAAATTCGTCCTTTTCACTAACAACAGCGCGAGATTTTTCCGCCCTTTGCATTAAATCTTGCTTCTTGCACTTCTGCAAAAAATTGTTTTTGACATACAACTTCTTTTTCTGGATGATGCTTTTTCATATGCTCTACATATGTTTCATAGCTTGGTACCCCAACAAGTAAGCTAATAAAGTGTTTCCTTTGTCCCCATACTTGCCGTAGTCTTTTAAGCATAGTTCCTCGACTCACTTTCATCTTTAGGGATATATGGTGCCTCTTTTAGCGGCATCGGCTTATTTCTTAATACTTGAATCCAAATTCGAATTGCAGAAATTAATACAGCGATTACAACTATCATAAAAATTCCACAAAGTGCCGCATCAATATAATCATTGAAAATAATTTGCTTCATTTGAGCCACATTTTTAGCTGGCGCTAACACTTTCCCCTCATCTAATGCTCCTTGAAACACCTTTGCGTGGGATAGAAATCCTATTTTAGGGTTTTCATGAAATAGCTTTTGATAACCCGCCGTCATCGTTACAATAAGCAATCCGACAGTTGGAATAAGCGTCACCCAAACATATGCCTTTTTTCCCATTTTGAACAAAATTGTCGTTCCAAGTAATAACGCAATACCTGCTAACATTTGATTTGCAATACCGAAAAGTGGCCATAATGTATTAATTCCACCAAGTGGATCAACTACCCCTTGATATAAGAAATAGCCCCATCCTAACACACATAACGTTGTAGCTATTACATTCGCTAATGTAGAATCCGTTTTCCCAAATGGCTTATATACATGCCCTAAAATATCTTGAATCATAAATCGACCTACGCGCGTTCCAGCATCAATCGTTGTTAAAATGAATAACGCTTCAAAGAGAATCGCAAAATGATACCAAAATGCCATCATGGCCGTTCCACCTATTACTTTTGAGAAAATATATGCCATACCTATCGCTAACGTTGGTGCACCACCTGTACGTGATAAAATCGTTTGCTCTCCAACGTTTACAGCGAGATCTTTTAGTTCATTTGGTGTAATAGCAAATCCCCATGAGGAAATAACTTGAGCTGCCTGCGAGACATCTGTACCGATAAGTGCTGCAGGACTATTAATTGCAAAGTACGTTCCCGGTGTTAATACACAAGCTGCAATCATCGCCATGGCTGCTACAAACGACTCCATTAACATTGCTCCATAACCGATTGGCTGTGCGTGTCCCTCTTGCTCAATCATCTTCGGCGTCGTACCTGATGAAACAAGAGCATGGAATCCAGACACTGCACCACAGGCAATAGTAATAAATAAGAACGGGAATAAATTTCCAGAGAACACAGGACCAGTTCCATCAATAAATTTCGAAACTGCTGGCATTTGTAAATCTGGTGCTACAATTAAAATACCGATTGCTAATCCTACAATTGTTCCGACTTTTAAAAATGTACTTAAATAATCACGTGGTGCTAAAAGCATCCAAACTGGTAATGCCGATGCGATAAATCCATATACAATAAGCATTATAGCAATTGTTTCTCCGCTAAACGTGAACATGCTTGCAAGCGCTGGATTTTCCGCTACATACTGCCCTCCAATAAGAGAAAGTATAAGTAGGATAATTCCAATTACTGACCCTTCACCAACCCGTCCAGGCCTAATGTAGCGCATATATACTCCCATTAAAATAGCAATAGGAATCGTTGCTGCTATCGTAAACATTCCCCAAGGGCTTCCGACAAGCGCCTTTACTACTACTAATGCTAATACTGCTAATAAAATAATCATAATGCCTAAAATACCAATCATTGCAATAAGTCCTGTAACAGGACCAATCTCATCTTTAATCATTTCACCGAGAGATTTACCATTACGTCTCATCGAAGCAAATAAAATGACAAAATCCTGCACAGCTCCAGCGACAACTACCCCTACAATAATCCATATTGTCCCTGGCAAATATCCCATTTGTGCTGCCAAAATCGGTCCTACTAAAGGACCAGCCCCAGCGATTGCTGCAAAATGATGCCCAAATAATACCCATTTATTTGTCGGAACATAATCTTTTCCATCATTTAATGTATGAGCTGGCGTTTGTCGATTATTATCTAAACCGAATACCTTTCTCGCTATAAATCTACTATAAAAGCGATAAGCAACTGCATACACACATACCGCAGCTACTAAGAGCCATACAGCATTAATAGTTTCACCTTGTGATAAAGCTATTACACCAAAAGCCCCGGCTCCTACTGCTGCAATAACTCCCCAAAGTAAAATCGACTTCAATGTTCTCACATACAATCCCCCCAATACTATTTCTTAGTGGGATTGTACTAAATTTTCTGAATATTTAACTTGAATCCTCCCTATCATGAAGGATTTTTAGTTTATCATGTTAAAAAATTCGCATTATCTGCTATAATTCAATTTTATTTCGAAGTCGTTTCACATAATTACGACTTACTGGAATCGGTTGCTCATCATATTTATCTAAATACAGATTATATGTGCCATTATAGTAAGGCTTTAACTCTTGTACATATGACATATTAATTAAATAACTTTTATGCACACGTAAAAAATCATATGCATTTAGCTTATTTTCTAGCTCCTGGAGTGTATATGTTGAAATATACTGATTATTTGTTGTATAAATTGAAACTGTTTTGTTTTCCTTATTTTTGCTTACATATACAATATCTTCAGGGAAAATATACCGAATCCCCTCTTGACCTTCTATCGGTAGTTTACGCAAATAGCTCTTTGCTTTCTCACCTTGCTCTTTAGCCATTCTATATAAAAGGAATTGCAAATCTTCCTCGCGAAATGGGCGTAGTAAATAATAAACTGCTTGAAAACGAAATGCTGTAATGGACTCTTCTATATCTTCACCCATAAAAATAAATTTCGTATAACAATTTACTTCCCGTAATAAACTTGCATATTCAAAACCCGTTCCATCTAGTAATTTTGAATTTAAAAAAACAAAATCTGGTGTATGCTTCTTCATCATAAATAATGATTCTGTTCCTGTATTTGCTTCAAAACATTCTACATTCCTTATATTTTCAGTAAATTTTTCAACTAAACTTCTTCGCTCTTCTGCATCTTCCATGATCAGTAAAATTTTCATTTCTTCAACCACCTAATTCTTTTGTCCGTATGTCCTGTTGTATACATTCGCTTTTATAAGGAACATTCCCTTTTTCTTACTATACCATTATTTATCTAAAAAAACAGAAAAAAGGGAACCATCATGGTTCCCCCTGCCCTTTTTTCCGTTATTTGTAGGCAGTAAAACCCACTGAATGAGAAAACATGGGCTCTTAGTTTTACTACTCTAAAACATAATTGGTACGGACTAATAATTGAGATCACTTACCGATTAAAGTTTTACCTTATACTAATTCTCGTTGTTTCGTTTCTTGCCCAAGTATAATTACAGCAAATACGCCTATTAAAATTGATCCACAGAAAATCGTAAATATTAGTGATAGTGAAGCCTGTAAAGCAACTAAATATCCTACTAATAACGGTCCAAGAATACCACCAATACGACCGAATGCTGCCGCCATCCCTGCACCTGTACCACGAATAACTGTTGGGTATTGTTCAGGTGTATAAGCATATAATGCACCCCAAGCACCTAAATTAAAGAATGATAGTAACATGCCTGCTACGATTAATACCGTTAATGACTCTGCCACTCCAAATAAGTAAGCACTGCAAGCTGTACCAATTAAATACGTAACTAAAACAAACTTACGACCAAGACGTTCAATAAACCAAGCAGCTGTGAAATAACCTGGTAATTGAGCTAACGTCATAATAAGTACGTATTGGAAACTTTTTATTAAACTAAATCCTTTTAATACCATTACACTAGGTAACCAAAGGAACATGCCATAATAGGAGAAGACAACAGAAAACCATAAAATCCATAACATAATTGTTGCCTTACGATATTCTCCAGACCAAACTGACTTTATATTTTCGATAACGGATGGCCTTTTTTCAACCTTTTGGAATCTTGGAGAATCCGGTAAATTCCACCTTAAATATAAAGCATATAGTGCCGGAACCGCACTCAATATCATCGCAACTTCCCAACCATATTTCGGTATAACAAAATACGAGATAAGAGCTGCGATTAGCCATCCACCTGCCCAAAAACTTTCTAATAGCACAACTATTTTGCCACGTTCATGTGCTTCAACACTCTCCGATACTAATGTAGAAGCAACTGGAAGTTCTCCACCAAGCCCCATACCAATTAAAAATCGTAAAACAAGGAACATAGCAAGTGTCGTCGTTAAAGCCGTTAAACCACTACCGATAGAAAATAATAATAATGTAATAATAAAGACTGATTTCCGCCCTATTTTATCTGATAGTATTCCAAAAACGAGCGCCCCGACCGCCATACCAATTGAATTAATACTGCCTATCCAGCCCATTTCTTGGGTACTTAATCCCCAATCTTTTTGCAGCGCTACCATTACAAATGAAAGCATTCCAACATCCATTGCATCAAATAACCATCCAAGCCCCGCTATACCAAGTAGCTTTCGCTTCGAAATTTCTTTCACCTTGCCCACAAGAAGTCCTCCTTACACAGCTGTCTTTACACATCATTTTACATGTGTGAATTGTATAAGTAAAATACTTTCGGTAAAAAATTCTCCTTCATCATTCCCAAAAAGTAAAATACTTATCCGACTATTTGAGGGCAGTAAGACCCCTCACCTCAAAATTCAGCTGAAGCAAAGAGAGATAGATAAAAAAACCATGGCCATTAAACACCCGATTAGTGAGTGTCCGCAATCGGTAGTAGATGAATAAAAACGCACTTTATTAAAAATGGACAAATAAAAAAGTAGCGATAGAACGCTACTTTTTTGAACGCATGACTTCTTTTAAAAATTCCACTAATACTAACTGACGACGCCAACGCGTTGGATTGCTACACAATCTATAAAACCACTCTAAATGGATCGCTTGAATCCATTTTGGTGCACGTTTTACCTCTCCAGCCCATACATCTAAACTTCCGCCTACTCCAACGGCCATTTTCGTTTCTAAACGATGTTTATTCGTTTGGATAAAGTTCTCTTGTCTCGGGAAGCCAAGTGCAACAAGCAATAAGTCTGGTTTTGCCTTTTGAATACGAGAAACAATATTCTCTTCTTCTTCTTGTTTAAAATACCCATCTTGTATACCCACAATAGATACAGCTGAATACGTCTTCGTTAAATGATCTGCTGCAGCTTGTACAACATGCGGTTTTGCACCTAATAAGAAAACTGATACTGGTTTATTGTCTTCTGATAACGCCGCAAGTAAATTACACATTAAATCAAAACCTGCTACACGTTCCTTTACAGGTGTACCTAACATACCACTTGCTTTTACGACTCCAATACCATCAGGTGTAATTAAATCTGCATTTAATAATGTTTGATGGAATGCTTCATCCTTTTTTGCACACATAACAATTTCAGGATTTGCTGTTACTACCTGAAAAGTATGTGTTCGCTCCACTTCTAGTTGTTCTTTTAAATATTGGATCGTTTCATCCATTGTCATTGTAGAAAAAGGAACGCCTAGAATATCAACTGTTTGTACTGCCATAGTTAACTATCCTCTCTATCATTACAAGTTTTTCGCTATTAATTGCTTATATGTTTCCTTTGTATCTTCATATAGTTTTTGAAGTGAGAAGTTCATAATAGCATGCTCATAAATATGTTTCCCCATTGCTGCTAATTCTTCAGTTTTCCACTTATCATACGCTTCTTCTAAAGCTAATGCTAATGCCCTTCCATCATCTGTTGGCACAATCCATCCATACGTTTCATCTACAATTAATGGTTCAATTTCTCCAGCCCTAGTCACAATTGATGGTACGCGTTGATTTGCCGCTTCTAATAAAACTAGTGGAAATCCTTCACTATGGGAGGTTAATAAATTCACATGTGACGACGCAAATAATTGTTTTACATCTTGACGATGCCCTAAAAACTCGACTTTATTATTAATCCCTTTTTCAGTAGCCAATGACTTTAGATTTTCTTCTAACGGGCCATCGCCAACTAACAATACTTTAATTTTCTCTAATTTTGTTCGTTGTAACGCATCGAATAGAACTTCATGTCCTTTCACAGGATGCAATCGTGCTACTTGGATTGCCGTAAATACATCTTCATCAATATTGAACATTTCTTTTTTATTATAACCTTCTGCTTTTTCCTTATCGTATTCAATTCCATTATAAATAACATGCATCTTTTCATTAGAAATACCTAAAGCAGCTAAACTTTTCTTTAATCTATTTGTTACAACAAAAAATAAATCTATATTTTTTAAGGCTTTCAAATTCAATTTCGTAAAAATCCAACCTTTTAAGCCTTGTTTAGTAAAGTCTTCAAATGGATCACTATGAATAGTCGTTACCCATTTTGCCGTTATTCTCTTTTTCATTAAAGAAACATAGAAATTAGCCCTAGGACCATGCGTATGAACTATATCAAATTTTTCATTATTAATGAATTCGCTTATATTCTTTAAAATAGATAAATCATAGCGGGATTTTTGTGAAAACACATGGACTTTTATCCCTAACTCTCTTGCTTCTTTCGCAACAATTCCATCTTCAAATACCGCTAATTCTACTTCACCAGTTGGAAACTGATCGAGAAGTGAAATAATATGTGTTTTCCCTCCCCCATCTTCTGCTCCTGCATTCATATGCAATATTCTCATATTTTTTCCTCCTTTAAATCCTCGCCACATTTCCATCTATCTTTATTTTACTGTACTAAAAAATAAAAGCTAACAAAAGTTAGCTTTTATTTTAATCATTCAATTTCTAAGTCTACAATTAGATAAGCTAACACCACTACAAAGTAGATCCCAACTCCTGGTGCTGTTAAAATATGTCCTGCAATATAAGCAATACCTAATGCTAACAATAAGCTTGCTGCAATCATTCCATATTTTATATTAAATATCTCTTTAAACCTTGTAATAAATACTAGTAGGATTCTTAAGCCGTAATAAATAAATGGAATCATTAGTAATGCAAAACCAATAATCCCAAAGTCATAAAACCAATCATGGAAGTCCATTTCAATTAGCTTTGGATCTGGCTGCTTTTGTTCATTATATTTAAAATTACCTGCATAACCCATTCCTAATAACTTTTGTGACGTTGGCGCTTCTTTAAAGAACTGCTTATGTCTTTCTTCATATACTTGACGTCCGCTGAAAATAAGATTTTCTTGATTTTCTTTCTTTTGCTCTTTCTCAAGCTCTTTCTTAACTTCCTCTTCTATCTTTGCCTTTTCTTCTGGCTTTTCAACTTTATGATGGTTTTCTTCTTTTGCTTTAAGTTCTTGCTCTTTTTTCAGCTTCTCTTTAATTTCTTTTTCTTTTTGACCTTGCTGTGCCACATTTTGCTCTGATAAATAGTTATTGTGAATGCCCATATTTTGTGCTAATGGCGTTTGTTTAAACGTTCCAACTACACCAGCTAATAGGACAATAGCAATTACTGCATTAAACGCAAGGGATTTTTTGTTCGGATTTTTTCTATCAAATAATAATTGTAGTACAATGATCCCGATTGCTGCCGCTAACGTAGCACCAATTGAGCCCATTCCTACTTTCGTACCGACCTGAATTAATGAGTAAATCATTAAAAGCGATGGAATCCAATATAAAACGTGTTTCCAGCTCTTTGTTTTTTGAATAGAATATAGTACCACAATAGGGAAAATAATAGCTAAGATTGAACCTAGTTCATTCCCTGCATAGAACCAACCTCGAGAACCTACCTTCATCCATTCATAACTACCAAAGTCAGTAGATGTTGAAATAGAAATAACCATAATTGCGTTAATGATTAATGTAGAATATACAATACTATTTCGAACCTTATCACTAATATTAACTTTCTTTTTCAATGATTTTAAAGCTAAAATGTATGACCCCAGCATGATATATATATATAATGCTTTCGCAACGAATTTAACTTCTTCACCAAGTACAATAGGATCCTTAACTAGTTTGTTATTAATAAATCCTACCCCTAAAACTCCGGCTAATAATATCAGATAAATTAAAAACTTTCTATTTCCCTTCTCTTTTGCCTGAATTAAAATATAAATGCTACCAACAGCCATAATAAGGAATCTTACTAAAATTCCAACGGTAGCACTTGACTTTAATAAAGTGATGCTAAGAGACGTTAATAAATCTAAAACAGGCTGTAAAATAATAAAAAAGAGCAAAAAACGCTCAAATCTAACCCTAG
This sequence comes from Bacillus sp. A01H, assembly GCF_045277205.1. Classification (NCBI taxonomy): domain Bacteria; kingdom Bacillati; phylum Bacillota; class Bacilli; order Caryophanales; family Bacillaceae; genus Bacillus; species Bacillus sp. A01H. Next base: position 5,477,257 of record NZ_CP117702.1, read on the forward strand.
CTTGATTTGCTAACATTCCAAGACCTCCATACAAAATCTTAACATTATCTTTTAATCATAATTTTTTATCATTCAAACACACCTAGCAATTATAACATAACTCATATTCAAATCGAGAACTATTTTTCCAGCTAAAACTAGCCAGGACAAGTATTAATCAGTAATAGAAATTACTGTTCTTTCGCTATACTCCTTATTTTTACAAAAGCTATCTAACAACCATCCCCTTATTTTTGTCAGTATATACATATTTTCTTATCATTTTATACAGATGTAAACAACATACCTACCATTGTAACATTTTACCAAGTAGGTAACACCAAAAAATGTAAAATTAATCTTTTCATATCTTTTTCAAATTACTTTATAGCTATTTTCCAAACATTTTCAAACGCTTTCTTTATGTATTTTATCCATTTTTCTACATGTAGCGAAAAGTAATTGTTATTTCCAATACTTTAGTGTATATTTTTTCTCTGGAACATCTTTAAGAGGAAGGGATTAAGGCCATGTTATTAATCGATATATTTACGTTTCTTGGCATTATCGCCGCTGCCATTTCTGGTACATTAGTTGGTTTAAAAAAAGATTTAGATTTATTCGGTGTCCTTTGTTTAGCTGTAGCTACTGCGCTCGGCGGCGGTATTATTCGTGATATTATGATCGGTAACCTGCCTCCCGTCGCATTTGTTAAACCCATTTACTTTTTCGTAAGCGTATTATCAGCATTATTTACTTGTATGTTTTTTGAGCGTATCAATAAACTTCAAGTTGTTATTATGCTTTCTGACGCTGTTGGCTTAGGCGTTTTTACAGCTATTGGTGCAAATGCGGCAATGTCACATCATGTTGACGCCTCATTTTTAGTTGTTTCAATGGGAGTTATTACAGGTATTGGAGGCGGTATTTTGCGTGACATTTGCGCTCAAGATATCCCCTACGTCTTCCGAAAAGAAATTTACGCCATCGCTTCTATTTTAGGGGCAATTAGTTTCCTAATCACATATGCAATGGGGGCACACGTATTGGCTTTCTATGTTTGTTTATTAGTAACATTCATTATTCGTGTTGTCACTGTCATATATAATGTACATTTCCCAGTTTTCTTTAAAACACATGCTAAAATTAATAAAGGTCATTAAGAGAATTCTATATGGAATTCTCTTAATTTATATACTATTCTACACACTAATATAGAGTAATTGTATATAAAAATATATAATTATATTAGAACCAAAAATGAAAACGCTTTACAAACAGGGGGAAGAACGATGCTTGGGGTTTTTAAAAAACATAACAATAAAACAAACGTAAGTATACTTGAATTAAGTAAGAATCAACAAATCACTTTTAACGTTCCTACTAATTCTGAACTGAAAATTCAGATGGATATGCTACATATTTCAAAAGAAGATTTACAAATCGTAAAGGTACTACAGCCTTTTATTTATGAAGAAATTGATTGGATTACTGAAAAATTCTATTCCAATATTACAAAACAGCCTAATTTAATTACGATTATCGAACGTTATAGCTCTATTCCAAAACTAAAGCAAACTTTAAAAACACATATAAAAGAATTATTTAGTGGAGATATGCATGAAGACTTTATTGAACAACGTGTTAGAATTGCAAAAAGACATGTACAAATTGGGTTACATAGAAAATGGTATACTGCCGCTTATCAAGAATTATTCCGCTCTATCATGAAGATTTTAAAAACGAAAATTACAACAATTGACGATTTTTCTTATTCTATAAACGTAATAAACAAATTACTTACTCTTGAACAAGAACTCGTTATTGCGTCTTATGAATCTGAATATGAAAGAATGCAAAAAGAACTTGAAAAAGAAAAAGAAATAACAGCTATGACCATTACGCACATTGCAACAGAACTAGCATCTGTATCTGAAAAAACAAGCGCTTCTATTCAGCAGTTAACCGCTAAATCTGAAACGATTGTAGAAATTGCTAAAACAGGTACGTCATTAGCTACAACATCAGAAGAAAAAGCAAATAAAGGTAAAGAACAATTAAATGAGCAAAATAAACGAATGGAATACATTCAAACGAACATGGAAACGATTATTACAGATACACATGAACTTCTCGATATTTCTAACAAAATTAACGAAATTATAGATATTGTAAAATCAATTGCCGAGCAAACAAATTTACTCGCACTAAACGCTGCAATTGAATCTGCGCGTGCTGGGGAATTTGGCAAAGGCTTTTCTGTTGTAGCTGGAGAAATTAGAAAGTTATCAGAGCAAACGAAAGAATCTATATTTAATGTTACAAAGCTCGTTGAAAAAACAAATGAACAGATTGTTCGTGTCTCTTCTTCCGTGAAACAAATTAGCTCTCTCGTATCTGAAGGAACTGATAGTATGTCTGCAACGGATCAATACTTCCAAGAAATCGTAAAAGACATGTCTAACTCGAAAGAACAGAATAAAAAAATTGAGAATGAGTTAGAAACCATTTCACAAGTAATGAAAGGAATTCAAGACGATTCCTCAAAAATGGCTCTAACAGCCGATAGTTTACAACTGGAATTAAATCGATAGAGTGAAGTTTATGTCAGTAGAGATATTTTATCCCTGCTGACTCTTAGCTTTCATCTTCTATCCATAAAAAAAGAATCCAAACTGGATTCTTTTTATTTTCTGAAAAATATTTTTTGACAATACACATAACTCATATAAACACCAAAGCTTTGCAAAATAAACAATGCTGGCACAATAAGATTATAATATGCCATATCGACTTGGAAGAGCTTTAACAATACGTATCCGCTAATTAACAATAAGAACAACATATATCCCTCATTTTGTTGTTTCTTAATAAGAAAGTGTAATAGAGCTATAGTCATAAACAATGTTACCGCTATATATATCAGTTTTTCACATTTGAAAAGAGTAGAATTTATCCCCTCATCTGAAAACTGATTTATCACCGGTTCTAAAAGTTTAAATCTTTCTCCCTCAATCTCTTTTAACTTCTGATCAATATGCTCTGTTACACTTTGATTTTTCGATACTTTTTCCTCACGTTGCGCTTTTCCAATTAAGACAGATTGAACATACGTCTCATTCGAAATCGTATATTGTGACAGTCCCATTGTCTTAATTCCATAATTCACACTAAAATGAGCACTATAAAACAGAATAAGTATCCCTATCGTCTTTAGTAACACTTTTTGTTTCGTTGCTGATTGAAGCGCTTCAATTAATAATACATATATCGTGATAAAAATAGGAAGAAATAATCCCATTGGGAAAATCATATTACTACATGCAAATAAAATCGCTGAAAACACCCACATATAAGGATGATCTAATCCTTTATATAAAAGTATGTAACAAGCAAAATAAAATAAAAATATTGCAAGTGACTCAGGAGTTAATACGGAACTCATGAATATATTTGGAATATACAGAGCATAAAATGTGGAAGCAATACGACCGCATTCTTCTCCAAAAACCATTGCCGCAATACGATAAATAAAAAATGCAGTTCCTGCGCAAAATAACACATTAAATAGTTGTAAAGCAAATAATGTATCACCAAATATACGAATAATTACTGACTCATATATAATAAACGGCAAATGAGTTATAGTCCCTATATTATTACCAATTGCAATCTCCTTTGCAGACTCATACATCATTTTCATATCACCAATTATTGGAGCGTCTACAAATAACAGCATACTAAGCCTCACAACTATAGATATACTTATAAGAAAAATAAGAAATTGTTTGTCTGTAAAACGATATTGTAGAATTGTTGCCACTAACAAAATGAGTATGACGAAAATTGCCAATATGATTGTTACACTTGTTGTACTTCCTCCAAAAAATTGCTTACTTGTCTCAAATGCTGTCCAACAACTATAAACAAAAAATGCGAGCATCGCACCAATCGTAATTTTATTGAAGAAAGATGAAAAATTTGTTTGTATATGATTCATATGTCCATTGCACCTCTATTTCCATTCATAACAAAACGATTCTATCATGAATGGGTACACGGCTGATAGGGAATTTCTACGACAAATACATAGTCATTACTTTTTACTTGCAATGTAAGCGAATCCTCTTTTACACTACATTTTAGATAAAATAAATTTTCTTTCAGTTACATGAATACAAATACAGAAGTTTAAATAATCCTCTTTTGGAATACGCTTTACTTTATTAAATATCTAATATGAGTAATCCACTTACACATATTATTCTGATTGAAAACAGACTATAGGGGCTGAATATATGGAAAAGAAATTCATGCGAGAATCAAAAGCAATTAAAACAACACGTGTTTTTCCTAACGATTTAAATAATCACCAAACACTTTTTGGAGGGAAATTATTAGCAGAAATTGATAGTATTGCTTCAATTGCGGCTGCAAGACATAGTCGTAAACATTGCGTAACAGCATCTATTGATTCAGTTGATTTTTTAACTCCAATTCACCAAGCTGATTCTGTTTGTTATGAAGCATTTGTATGTTATACAGGGAAATCTTCAATGGAAGTTTTCGTAAAGGTAATCGCAGAAAATTTATTAGCAGGCGAGCGTAGAATTGCTGCCACTTGCTTCATTACATTTGTGGCAATAAAAGATGGAAAACCTTCGTCCGTACCACAAGTACTTCCTGAAACTGAAGAAGAACATTGGTTACACACAACCGGTTCAGAACGCGCGGAAAATAGAAAAAAAGGACGTTTAAAAAGTAAAGAAATGGCTGAGGTTTTAACTTTAAATAAACCTTGGAATATTTAATACGATACTCTTCCATATACATGCATAGGTTCTTTCTTCCTTGCATGTATTTTTTATGCAAAATATTCCCCCTTATCCTTTTATTCTCAATCTGTCCTCTTAAATCATGCACCAGCTTTTCCTTTATTTTGTTATACTGTTAATGGTATATTAAAGAAAGTTCGTTTAAAAATAACCATAATATGATTAAGTATATAAGGGATGGTGCGGTAATGACTATTGAAGTACCAATTTCAATACCAAAAACGTTAATTATTATTCCAGCGTATAACGAGGAAGAGGCAATTGCAGATACATTAACAAGATTATTAAAACTAAAACAGCATTTTACTGGATTAAGCATTTGCGTTATTAATGATGGATCACACGATAAAACAGCTCAAATCGTAAAAGAATTTCCTGTTCACCTTGTGAATTTACCATATAATCTAGGTATTGGCTCAGCTGTACAAACTGGATATAAATACGCATATGAGAATGGATATGATATTGCGATTCAGTTCGATGCTGATGGACAACATAACCCAGATGATTTATATAAAATTATAAAGCCTATCGCTGAAGATGAATGCGATATGGTACTAGGGTCACGTTTTACAGAAAAAACAGCATATAAAGGTAGTATTTCCAGAAGAATCGGTATTTTTTATTTTACTGCCCTATTGAAAGTACTAACAAAACAAACATTTATGGATCCAACTTCTGGATATCGTGCTATCAATCGAGAAGTAATTACAATTTTTGCACACAATTATCCAAAAGATTATCCAGAACCAGAAGTTCTTATTCATTTAAAAAAGAAAAAACTTCGCATTAATGAAATATCTGTAAATATGCAAGAGCGACAAGGTGGACAATCTTCTATCACACCTTTTAAATCTGCATATTACATGATTAAGGTAAGTCTTGCTATATTGATGCAAAAAATCGTGAAAGGTTGATAATAAATGCCTATAATTACCTTTTCATTCATCTTTATTTTATTATTATTATTATTAATTATTAATTCTATTCGTCGCGGAACTTTAGAAACGAAATATGCTGTTTTGTGGATTTTTGTTTGTATTGCAATGGCTATTTTAAGTTCTACCGATAAAATTATAAACTGGATTGGAAAACTACTAAAAGTAGAATATCCCCCTTCCATTTTATTTTTATTTGGATTATTATTCTGTTTCATCTTAATTTTTGATCTAACAAGAAAAATTTCTAAACAACATCATCAACTTGTAACATTAACGCAAGATTATGCGTTACTAAAGCAAAAACTACATGCAACTGAGCCAGACAAAGATTAACCTATCATTTCAATTCTTAATACAAAAGCCTCTTACTTTCATATTAAGAGTTGAAGGGCACTCCACTTGTTAGACATATTCTAACAAGTGGAGTGCATTTTTTATGGCTCAATTTTCTTCAACAGAAAAAATCCAAGTAGTGAAACAATATTTGGATGATACAGAAAGCGAAAAAATAATTGTTAAATCTATAGGAGTTACTCCATATAGCGATATAAATAATCAATAATTATATTTCTTAATCAAAACCTCCCATAATAGACTACCTATTATTCCAAGTATACAGCTCCAAACAGAATAACTATCTTTTATACACATTATAAATAATATAAAAAGTTGATTTACAAAGTTTATATGCGGTAAACTTATACAGATGTTCTTGTTCTTACTTTTAAAATTTTAGAATAAATATTTTGGTGCATTACAAAATTAAAAATATATTTAGAAGGGTTCTATTATGCAAAAATCAATTGCTAAAAATATTATATACAAAATTTTATTAAACATTTTCAATGTCATACTTCCAATTCTTGTTGGCCCCTATGCTTATCGTACACTAGGTGCCTCTTCGATGGGGAAAGTGAACTTCTCTGAAACAATTTTTACTTACTTCTTCATTTTTGCTGTATTTGGCATCCATCAATATGGATTAAGAGAAATTAGTGCCATTAAGGATAATAAAAAGAAATCTGAACAATTATTTACTAGTTTATTTATATTAAGTATCTTCACGAATTTATTAACATTTGGAGCATATTTACTATTTAGTTACTTCGGATATGCGGAAAAAGGTTTATTTTATATCCTCCTCATATTTGGATTTAACTTTATTGCAAATATTTTTTATGTAGAGTGGCTAAATGAAGCCTACGAAAATTTCGACTTTATTACATTAAAGACCATCATTGTAAAATTAATTTATGTCGTAATGCTTTTTATCTTTGTACAAACTGCTCAAGATTTTTATCAATTTACAGGACTATTAGTACTTTCTAATTTCTTAAATAATATTATTAGTTATATATATATAAGACGCACTGTAAAATTCGATTTTTCAAATATTACTATCAAAAAACATTTAAAACCATTATTATTAATCGCCATCTTCTCAAATGCGCATATACTTTATACTCACTTGGATCGCTTCTTCCTTGGAGAATACGTAGGCGAAAAATATGTTTCTTTCTATGTAATGGCTTTTCAAATTATGTCTATTATTAACTTACTCATGTTAAGCGTTATACAAGTAACCTTACCAAGGCTTTCTTACTTATCCGAAGGTGATGATGAAACAGCATATGATAAATTATTAAATACAATATCTCAACTTTATTTCATCACCTTATTCCCAGCAGCTATAGGAATTATCATTGTCTCGAATTTAATTGTTGTAATCTATGGCGGCGCACAATATGCTGCTGCTGGACCTACATTGGCTATTTTTTCTGTTTACATGGTTATATTAGGTATCCAATCCATTCTTGGAAATCAAATTATGTACATTAAACGTAAAGAACATATATTGGTACGTGCGCTATTAGTATTTGGGGTTATAAATATTATACTTAAAGTAATACTGCTAAAGATCAATTTATTTACACCAACGACAGCAACTTTGACAACAACAATTGCAACGCTATTACTTGTTGTGTATATATATTTTTATATCAAAAAATCTTTAAAGGTAAACTATCACCTATTTACGATGGCCAACTTTAAATATTTATTCTATTCCCTTACATTCTTTCCAATTTCTTATGTAGTTCAACTATACGTGTCAGGAACAATTCCTTTATTTCTAGCATTAGTTGTCACAAATGGACTTGCATATACTCTATTGCTATTCCTGACAAAAGATGAAATCTTATTCATGGCTCTTTCTAAGTTAACATCTAAATTTAAAAAATCTTAAAGACGTAATAAAAAGAGACGTACCATTCACTTTTGAATAGCACGTCTCTTTTCTTATTTTTAAACTTATAAAAACTGTTCTCATTATAATATTTCAACATTGAGTTGATTCCAATTACTTCTTCAGTAAACTCTTCGCAATTATACGTGTCAGGAGACCTTTATCCATCAATAAAATAGAACAAAATTTAGGGGAAAATAACATTTTTATATTCCATAAACCATGCTTCGTTCCTTTAAGAATCATATCAAGCCATAGAAATTGGAATATTTGCTTAATATTTTCATCCTCTTTGTTAGCCTTATGATATTGTTCTTCTAATTGGCGTTTTACTTCTAATAATTCTTCTTTCGTTAATGTACCCCTTGCAAATGGTACGCGATTAAATTCAATTCCAATACGAGATAAAGCCTCTGTAGAAATCTTTGCGGCCATAACCTCTTGATCGGAGGCATTAAGACTACTTACACTTGTTTCTGACCAACGATAATTCAATAGTGGCTCCTCTAAGTTAATTACTTTATACTTCTCACTTAATCTCTGGAACAACTCATAATCTTCAGCATGTAAGTAATTCAAATCATAATAAATATTGTGTTCTTTTAAAAATTCCGTGCGCATCATCACAGATGGATGAATCATACAGCTTCGAACATATAAACAATTTCTAATTAATTCCGAAGAACCTGAAATTTGCCACGGTTTTCGATTCTGACCTATAACTTTAACACCCGTTCCACAAACTGCAACATCAGGATGCTTCTCCATATACTGCAATTGAATTTCTAAACGTTTTGGATCTGCTATATCATCACAATCCATCCTAGCAATATATTCCCCTGTTGCTAAATCAATTCCCTTATTTAATGTCTTAATCAACCTTAAATTCACTTCATTTGTCACTATTCTTATTCGTGAATCACTATAGGAATTCAAAATCTCCATACTACTATCTGTTGATCCATCGTTTATAATTAATAATTCAAAATCTGTAAAAGTTTGGTTCAAAATACTATCAACAGACTCTCTTAAATATTTTTCACCATTATATACAGGCATTAGTACCGTAATTTTTGGCATTGTTGACCTCCATAAAAAAGAATTTAAAATTGTTTCATATTATATAATATATACTTTAGACTCACCTTTCCATTTAAACCAGATATGTCTATTTTCCACATATATAACGATATCCGGTAAAGCACTAATATAATTTTTTATTTTTTCTAGTGTATATTTCATATTTCTCTTCACTTAGTATAGCAGGTTCCCCTATTAAATATAGTACCTCTACAAATTATACAGTAACCTAATTAACTTCAACATATTTATACCTTAATTATCATTTGTTCATTTAAATTAAAAAATACCCAATAATATACATATAAAAACATAATAATCCATCCGATTTTCTGTATTTCATCTATAAAAATCCGGAAAATGAATAATGTACCTTTTTGAAATAATAGCATTATATCACAGAATTTAGTATCATGATTCAAGGTACTATTTCAAGTTGGACGGAGGATACTATGAGCTTATTAACAGTTGAAAAATTAGGACATACATTTGGCGATCGTACATTATTTAAAGATGTATCTATGCGATTACTAGCAGGTGAGCACGTTGGATTAGTTGGTGCAAACGGTGTTGGTAAATCAACATTCATGAATATCATTACTGGTCAGCTTATTCATGACCAAGGTCGTGTAGAATGGACACCGGGCACACATTACGGTTACTTAGATCAGCATACTGTTTTAACGCCTGGACGTACAATTCGTGACGTACTAGCGGATGCATTTTTACCGTTATTCGAAAAGGAAAAAGCTTTAAATGAAGTTACAGAAAAAATGGGAACTGCTACACCAGAAGAGCTAGAAGAACTTCTTGAGCAAATGGCAGAAATACAAGATGCACTTGAAGCAGGTGGTTTCTATTTACTAGATATGAAAATTGAAGAGGCTGCACGTGGTCTTGGAATTGATGCAATTGGTTTAGATCGTGATGTTTCAGCACTAAGCGGTGGACAACGTACAAAAGTATTGCTTGCAAAGCTATTACTTGAACAACCAGAAGTGTTATTACTTGATGAACCTACTAACTATTTAGACGTTGAACATATTCATTGGTTAACAAATTATTTAAAAGAATACCCACATGCATTCTTATTAATTTCTCATGATACGGAATTTATGAACAAATGTGTTGATGTTATTTTCCATCTAGAATTCACAAAAATGACACGCTATACAGCGACATATGAAAAATTCCTAGAACTAGCAGAAATCAATAAAAATCAACATATAAACGCTTATGAAAAACAGCGCGAGTTTATCAAAAAGCAAGAAGATTTCATTGCAAAGAACAAAGCCCGTTATTCAACAACAGGTCGTGCAAAGAGTCGTCAAAAACAACTTGATCGCATGGAACTTATTGATCGCCCAGAAACAGCAATTAAACCTGAATTCTCATTTAAAGAAAGTCGTGCAAGTAGTCGCTTCGTCTTTGAAGGTGAAAATGTAGAAATTGGATATACACATCCACTACTACCAAAGCTATCAATGACAATTGAACGCGGTGAAAAAATTGCTATCGTTGGATGTAATGGTGTTGGTAAATCAACGTTACTAAAAACAATCTTAGGTAAAATTAAACCTCTAAGCGGTAAAACAAGCCTTGGGGACTTCTTAGAGCCTGCATACTTTGAGCAAGAGGTTAAAGCTGACAATATAACACCAATTGATGATGTATGGAATACATTCCCTGGCTTAGACCAGCATCAAATTCGTGCGATGTTAGCAAAATGCGGATTAAAAAATGAACATATTTCTCGCCCGTTAAGTCAATTAAGTGGTGGAGAACAAGCAAAAGTTCGTTTATGTAAACTAATGGGTGAAGAAAGTAACTGGCTACTATTTGATGAGCCGACAAACCATCTTGATGTGACAGCAAAAGCAGAACTTAAGAAGGCTATGAAAGCATATAAAGGAACAATCCTCCTTGTATGTCACGAACCAGACTTCTATGAAGATTGGATTACAAAAGTTTGGAATGTAGAAGAATGGTCTCAAAATAAAAATTAATAGATATAAGATTTTCATCCATATTTTATGCTATACTATACTTTGCGTGACAACATCTTGCTCTGTTGTCACGTTTTTTATAGAGTAAGATTTTATTAATGCTGGGGGCTATATTATGCTTTTTAATTCTTTTGAATTTATGCTTTTATTCTTGCCTATAGCAGTAATTGGATATTTCCTATTGCAAAAAGTTAACAAAAATTTCGCGAAACTTTTTTTAGTAGGTATGTCCCTTTACTTTTATGCATATTTTGAGGTGAAATACCTATTGCTAATAGGAGTTTCATTATTTACAAACGCATTTATAGGCCAACAAATTATACAAAAAATCAATCAAAAAACCCGAAAAGTATTTTTAATAGTTGGTTTAGTATTTAACATCTCATTACTGGGATACTTTAAATACTCTGATTTCTTCTTAGATAATATAAATACCCTATTTGGAACTGATGTACCTTTATTAAAGTTATTACTGCCTTTAGGCATTAGTTTTATTACCTTCCAAAAGATAGGTTTTTTAGTAGATTGTTATAAGAGGGAATTAACAAAGTTTAATTTTATTGATTTTTGCTTGTTCGTAACGTTTTTCCCGCAACTTATTGCAGGACCCATTGTCCATCATAGTAAGGTCCTCCCTCAATTTCAAGATGAATCTAAAAGAAGGCCGAATATTGAAAACATTACAAAAGGACTTTACATATTCGGAATTGGTCTTACTAAAAAAGTAGTAATTGCTGATTCACTAGCACAATGGGCTGATTTTGGCTTTAGCAATGTAAATCAACTATCTACGACCGATGCATGGGTTTCATCACTTGCGTATACATTACAACTGTATTTTGATTTTAGTGGATATTGTGATATGGCAATAGGTGCAGCGTTGTTATTCAACATTATACTACCAATTAACTTCTTCTCTCCTTATAAATCTTTAAGTATTCAAGATTTTTGGAGACGTTGGCATATGACATTAGGACGATTTTTCACCCAATATGTATATATTCCATTGGGTGGGAGTCGAAAAGGGCAAATTCGTACTTATTTAAATTTATTTACAATTTTTCTTATAAGTGGAATTTGGCATGGCGCTGGATGGACGTTTGTCATTTGGGGCGTTTTACACGGATTAGCTATTGTAATACATCGATTATTTAAAAACTTAGGTGGAAAAATGCCTAAATTTATTGCTTGGATTTTAACAATGGGATTTGTACATGTAACATGGGTGTTCTTCAGAGCTACTTCTGTAGAAGATGCATTAACTATGTTAAATCGCATGTTCAACGTAAATTACTTACACATCCAAACAGCACTTATTCAATTCCGTCCAGAAACATTAACTGGTGTGTCTATAATGGATAATTTAATTTATTCAATTTGTAATTTATTCCCGTTCCAAGTGACTGGTGATCATTTTAACTTCCAAACTATTTTATACCTAGCAATTGGAATCGCTATTGTATTATTTACAAAAAATTCTATAGAAAAATTAGAATCTTTCCGTCCAAAACCGATTTATGCTCTTGCATTAGCTAGCATGTTTATACTTTCTTTGATGTATTTAAATCGTGTAAGTTCATTCTTATACTTTAATTTCTAATAACCGTAGGTGAAAAATATGTATAAACGTTTTATATGTTGGTTTATTATATTCCTTTTCATTTTATCTGGAATAGTTTGCTCTATTGTTTATAAGCTTGACCCATTGTATGTATATAAATTTAAGAAGAACGATTATTTTTATGCTACTGAACGCTATCAAATGCCTGGACTTATTAAACATATGGATTATGATACCTTATTTGTAGGAACTTCTATGGGAAGAAACTTCCTTGAACCTGACGCTAATAAATTACTTCATACTACCAGCTTTAATGGCTCTCTTCCAGGTTCAACAGCTAGGGAACAAAATATGACAGCCCAGTTAGCTACGCATTCAAAAACTGTTAAAAATATTATTTGGGAGCTTAATTTATATTCATTCTCTGGAAAACCTGAATGGGTATCAGAAGGTGCTTCACCATTTCCAACTTACATGTATGATACAAATAAGTTGAATGATATCCAATATTTAATTAGCCCGTATTCTCGAAAAATAGCATTGCAGAATATGAAGTTAAAACTAGATCCAACAAAGTCTCCACAGGATCCCCACTGGCTATACAAATTTGGAGATGACGAGCCAAATTTCTCAGTAGATATAGCTAAAAGGGTTGTTGACGGAACACCTCATCAATCAATCAGCGATGGTTGGTATCATGAACAAATGCTTAAATCTTTTGATTCTAATATTATTGAATTTGTAAAACAAAACCCGGAAGTACAGTTTACATTTTTCTATGCGCCATATCCAGTAACATATCACGTAGTTATGGATAAAAACGACTCAAAGCATACAAAGGAAAATATGTTATTTAAAAAAGAAGTATACACTAAATTAGCACAACTAAAAAATGTAAAACTCTATGATTTCCAAGATCAAAAAGAAGTTACGTATAATCTTTCTAATTATATGTCTGACCAAACGCATTATTACAGATATATAAATGATTGGATTGTAAAACAATTAGCTACAACTGAACCGATTACTAATAAACGAGATTACGAACAAAGATTAACTAACTTCTCTAATGAAATACGGAATTTCGATACTTCTAAGCTAGTGAATTCAGATGAAAGACCTAAATAATAAAAAGGTAACAATGAAAACTATCATTGTTACCTTTTTATATTGTAATAGCCCATAAGCCTCAAACGGAATTCTTTTAAAGTTGGATATGCCTCTAAATTGAACAACATCCCTTGGATAACCGGAATTCTTGGATTTTGCATCCTCATTTCTGCCTCCAAAACATCTAATGTAACAAGCAATTCCTCATCTTCTAATTGATCCGCTAAAGTACGTTTAAACACAATAATTTCTTTTAGAAAATGTTCCTTAACCTGTTCCTTAATAAGCTCTGATTTACAAAGAAATTCTCCAAGCTTTTCTTCATGTAATACAGGTTCTTCTGAAGATTCTACCAATCCATCTACTAAATGATCCACTCTTTTCAAAATAAAAGCAGAGACGTAAGATAAGTCTATTTCTGGTGCTTGTAAAATAATTAGTTCTAAATATCCACGGCATATGCCTTCTACCATAATGACTAAATCTAATAAATATGGCATAACCTTATCACCATAAATAGACAGTAAACTATTCCGATAAAATGCGTGAGACTCTAACTTCATCCGCATCATAAATTCTTCTACTTCTTTATTAAAAGGAATCGCATTTTCCCTTGCATGCATAATAATAAATTCTTTATGCTTTTGTATATCATTAAACTGGCAATGCAATTGTTTTGCAAATTTTTCACGTGGCAATAACGACTCTTTTTCAATATCCATCATTTTGTTTTGAATCTTGTCATAGTAATATCGAAGTGTCGCTAATAAAAGTTCCTCTTTTGATTTAAAGTATAAATAAAAGGCTCCCTTAGATATGCCACAAGCTGTCACAATTTCCTGCACTGATGTCGCATTTACACCCTTAGTCGCAAATAACTTCATAGCCATCTCTATAATTAAGCGCTCTTTTTCTTTCATATCATGTCTCTCCTAAATTTAATCTCGCATCTTATTATGAATGTATTATACCATCCCTTTTCATTGACGGCTGACCAATCAGTCAGTTATATTATGTATTAGACTGACCAGTTGGTCAATATAATACAAAGGGAGCGCAAACATGAACAAAATTATTAATTTTTCGTTAAAAAATAAGTTCGCAGTTTGGCTACTAACCATTATCGTTACCATTGCAGGTATTTATTCTGGGCTGAATATGAAGCTGGAAACAATTCCTGATATTACAACACCTGTTGTAACAGTAACCACGGTTTATCCTGGTGCTACACCAGAAGAAGTAGCTGATAAAGTTTCAAAACCGATGGAAGAGCAACTGCAAAATTTAAGTGGTGTAAACGTTGTTAGTTCATCATCTTTTCAAAATGCATCTTCCATTCAGGTAGAATATGATTTTGATAAAAATATGGAAAAGGCTGAAACAGAAATAAAAGAAGCTCTCGCAAATGTGAAACTGCCAGAAGGCGTAAAGGACCCGAAAGTTTCACGTGTGAACTTCAATGCCTTTCCTGTAATTTCATTAAGCGTAGCAAGTAAAAATGAATCTTTAGCTACCTTAACTGAAAATGTAGAAAAAAATGTTGTTCCAGGATTAAAAGGACTTGATGGGGTCGCATCTGTTCAAATTTCAGGTCAACAAGTAGATGAAGTACAACTTGTCTTCAAAAAAGATAAGATGAAAGAATTAGGTTTAAGTGAAGATACTGTAAAAAATGTAATTAAAGGATCGGACGTATCTTTACCACTTGGTTTATATACATTTAAAGACACAGAAAAGTCAGTTGTTGTAGATGGAAATATTACAACAATGAAAGCATTAAAAGAATTAAAAATCCCTGCTGTTCCTTCATCAGCAAGCGGTCAAGGTAGTCAAAATGCCGGAGCTGGTACACAAGTGCCGCAAATGAATCCAGCCGCTATGAACAACGGGATTCCGACAGTTACATTAGACGAAATTGCTGATATTAAAGAAGTCGGAAAAGCGGAATCTATTTCTCGAACAAATGGAAAAGAAGCAATTGGAATTCAAATTGTCAAAGCTGCTGACGCGAACACAGTTGATGTTGTAAATGCTGTTAAAGATAAAGTAAAAGAACTTGAGAAAAAATATAAAGACTTAGAGATTATTTCAACATTCGACCAAGGTGCACCTATTGAGAAATCAGTAGAAACAATGCTGAGCAAAGCCATTTTTGGTGCTATTTTTGCGATTGTTATTATTATGCTGTTCCTACGAAATATCCGAACAACATTAATCTCTGTCGTTTCCATACCACTTTCTTTATTAATTGCTGTATTAGTCATAAAGCAAATGGATATTACACTTAACATTATGACGCTTGGAGCAATGACAGTCGCTATCGGGCGCGTTGTGGATGACTCCATTGTTGTTATCGAAAATATTTACCGACGTATGTCGTTATCAGGAGAGAAACTACGCGGGAAAGATTTAATTCGTGAAGCTACAAAAGAAATGTTTATTCCGATTATGTCTTCTACCATTGTAACAATTGCTGTATTTTTACCGCTTGGACTAGTAAAAGGTATGATTGGTGAAATGTTCTTACCATTCGCTTTAACTATCGTCTTCGCTTTATTAGCATCGTTGCTAGTAGCAGTTACAATCGTACCGATGCTAGCTCACTCTTTATTTAAGAAAGAGAGCATGAGAGAAAAAGAAGTACATCATGAAGAAAAACCAAGTAAATTAGCAAATATTTATAAACGCATACTTACATGGGCTTTAAATCACAAAATTATTACATCAAGTATCGCTATCCTTCTATTAGTTGGTAGTCTTGCACTTGTTCCAATTATCGGTGTAAGTTTCTTACCATCTGAAGAAGAAAAAATGATTATTACAACGTACAACCCTGAACCAGGTCAAACGTTAGAAGACGTTGAAAAAATTGCAACGAAAGCTGAGAAGCACTTCCAAGATAATAAAGACGTCAAAACAATTCAATTCTCATTAGGTGGCGAAAACCCAATGAGTCCTGGTCAATCAAATCAGGCAATGTTCTTCGTACAATATGATAACGACACGAAAAACTTCGAAAAAGAGAAAGAACAAGTCGTTAAAGATTTACAGAAAATGTCTGGAAAAGGCGAATGGAAAAACCAAGACTTCGGAGCAAGTGGCGGTAGTAACGAAATCAAGTTATACGTTTACGGAGATAGCTCAGAAGACATTAAGCCTGTCGTAAAAGATATTCAAAACATAATGAAGAAAAACAAAGACTTAAAAGATATAGACTCTAGTATTGCAAAAACATACGCAGAATACACTTTAGTCGCAGATCAAGAAAAGCTAAGTAAAATGGGTCTAACGGCTGCACAAATTGGAATGGGACTTTCTAATCAACATGATCGCCCTGTTCTGACAACAATTAAAAAAGACGGTAAAGATATCAATGTATATGTAGAAGCTGAAAAACAAAATTATGAAACAATCGATGACTTAACAAATCGTAAAATTACAACGCCGCTTGGTAGTGAAGTGGCTGTAAAAGATGTGATGACTGTAAAAGAAGGAGAAACTTCGAATACAGTGAAACACCGCGATGGCCGTGTTTATGCGGAAGTAAGTGCAAAACTAACATCTGATGACGTTTCAAAAGCATCCGCCGCGGTTCAAAAAGAAGTAGATAAAATGGATCTTCCTTCTGGCGTAGATGTTTCTATGGGAGGCGTTACAAAAGATATTGAAGAATCATTCAAGCAACTTGGCTTAGCGATGTTAGCTGCGATTGCTATTGTATACTTCGTTCTTGTCGTGACATTTGGCGGTGCTCTTGCACCATTCGCAATTTTATTCTCGCTACCATTTACAATCATTGGAGCCCTTGTTGCCTTATTAATCTCTGGTGAAACGTTAAGTGTCTCTGCAATGATCGGTGCCCTTATGTTAATCGGTATCGTTGTAACAAACGCAATCGTGCTTATCGACCGCGTTATTCATAAAGAAAATGAAGGTCTATCAACACGTGAAGCTTTATTAGAAGCTGGTGCAACACGCCTTCGCCCGATTTTAATGACTGCAATTGCAACAATCGGTGCTCTTATCCCGCTCGCATTAGGATTTGAAGGTAGCGGCTTAATTTCTAAAGGACTTGGTGTAACAGTAATTGGTGGATTAACAAGTTCAACATTATTAACACTTCTTATTGTTCCAATCGTTTATGAAGTATTAAGCAAGTTTAAAAAGAAAAAAGTAAAGTAACAAAAAAATAACCTCGCTAACTGCGAGGTTATTTTTTATTTCCAAACAAGATTAGGAAATCACCATAGCCTTCTTTTTCTAATTCCTCTGTTGGAATAAATCGAAGAGCTGCTGAATTTATACAATAGCGAAGTCCATTTGGTCCTGGACCATCTGGAAATACGTGGCCGAGATGTGAATCTCCTTCCTTACTTCTCACTTCTGTACGCGTCATATTATGACTCACATCCATTTTTTCCTTCACACTAGCTGACATAACTGGCTTCGTAAAACTAGGCCATCCACATCCACTATCAAATTTATCTAGAGAAGTAAACAAAGGTTCACCTGAAACGATATCTACATAAAGACCTTCTTCTTTATGATTCCAATACTCATTTCGAAATGGTGGTTCTGTACCATTTTCCTGTGTTACATAAAATTGCATCTCACTGAGTTTTTCCTTTAAATGAGCATTATCCTTTGGCCAATGTTGCTTAATAAACGCATCTCGCCCTGAGCCCTTACGGTATAACTCGTAGCGGAATTCATTTTTCTTATGATATCCTTGGTGATATTCCTCTGCGGGATAAAACGTAGCAGCTGGCAATATTTTTGTCGCAATCGGCTTTGAAAAGCGCCCACTCCTTGCAAGCTCTTCTTTTGAAGCCTCTGCTTTTTTATGTTGTTCTTCATTATGATAAAAAATCACTGTTTCGTAAGACTGTCCACGGTCATGGAATTGCCCGCCTACATCAGTCGGATCAATTTGTCTCCAATATATATTTAATAACTCCTCATACGGCATTTTATTTGCATCAAATGTAATTTGTACTGCCTCATAATGTCCCGTCGTTTCTGAACATACTTCTTTATATGTTGGATTCTCTTTATGACCACCTGTATAGCCAGAAATAACCTTTATAATTCCTTCCATCTCTTCAAATGGCGAAACCATACACCAGAAGCACCCTCCAGCAAATGTAGCTAATTCTACCTTTTCATTTACAACCATTCTTTCACCCCTATTCTATCTTCTCCTTACAGTATGGCATAAGAAACATCATGTTATAAAAGAAAAAGCATCGAACATCGATGCTTTTTTAATCTGTCTCCTTTGTAACGGACAGTAAAACCTCCAATGATTAAAGTTTGACTTTATTTACGAGGTTTTAAGGAATCTTGAAAATGAAAAGTATTATTTATTAGTAGCAAAATAAATATTTATATATTTGCCTTAAAATCTAATTCTAATAATATGGAATTACAAATACATTTATTGAAAATAAAATCATAAAGTGTATTAATTTACTTTAAAAGGAGAATTTGTGAAATGAAAAAGTTACTAGTATTACCAGCAATCGCTTTATCTTTAATTGGAACAGGGACAGCTGCAGCATCAGTACCAGAAACGCACATGAATAAAACTCCTGAAGTAACAGAAATTCAGCTAGGAAATGGCGATGATTCAATCATCATGTATTCATCATCAATATTACTAGGGAGTCAAACAGTCTCCTTTGATCATGGCTCTGGGTCCGGTTATTTTTGGAATAAATCTGACGATGACCTTACATTTTGGATTCAAAACACAGGGCCAAGTACTTTACGCTATAAACTTATAAATTCAGCAGGCCATACGCTTTATCAAGAAAGTATAAGTCCAGGGGCACAAAAAACTCTTTACTTTAGTACTAGTTGGTCAGATTGGGTATCAAGTGGAAAATATACCATCTCTGCATATACTGATCATGGCGGTGTTGATTCATTTAAATTTGCGGCAAGGGCATTTCCAGAAGGGTTTTAAGATCACAAAATATATTTATTTAATTATATATAAATATATATAATTATTAATTAAATTGTCTTTACGTTAATAATAAATAAACCCCCAAATCATGGACACTAAAAAAGTCTATGATTTGGGGGTTTGGTGCATTTTCACGCTCATTCCTCATTAATAATGGAAACGATGATAAAAGTGAGATACAGGAAATGAGCAAAATTATTTTTAATGAAATACAAAGGAGAATTCTTTTGTTAAATTATCCACTTTATAGGGTACAGTTCATTTCTTACTTCACTTTATTTTTTCCCAGCGTCCTTCTCCATTTCATCACTTGTCACATCTAAGACATCTAATAAGAAAATGAAGATTGGAATACCGATAATTAATCCCCATACACCTAAGAAGTGTTCCGAGAAGATTAATACCATAAACGTATAGAAAATTGGTAAGTTTGTTTTTTGTGACATAAACTTCGGATTTAACACGTAACTTTCAAGCGCATGAATGACTGTTACGATAACTAAAATATAAACAACGTACATAATACCGCCGATATTGTAAGCAATCATACAAAGCGGGAATAACGAAATGATAACCCCAGCTACTGGAATTAAACCAAGTAAGAAGATCATTAACGCTAAACCTAATAATTGTGGGAATCCTAATATCCATAATGCAATAACGGATAAAACGCAGTTAACAACTGCAATTAAAAATTGTGCCTCAATTACTTTTCCGAATGAACGTGCAAATTTCTTACCGAAGTACTCGATTTCAGTATAGAAAA
Organism: Bacillus sp. A01H; assembly: GCF_045277205.1. Classification (NCBI taxonomy): domain Bacteria; kingdom Bacillati; phylum Bacillota; class Bacilli; order Caryophanales; family Bacillaceae; genus Bacillus; species Bacillus sp. A01H. The sequence goes on from NZ_CP117702.1 coordinate 5,497,751, forward strand.
TTGCAAGTCTGCTCTCTTTAAATTTTGCAGTAAAAGCAACGATACGAGCTTTCTCCAATAAGAAAAATAAACTTAAAATTAAAGAAAGTAACACTTGAAGGCCAAATTTCCCAACATTCGTAATCGATTTATACAAAATGTCAACGCCTTGTCCTACATACTTCGAAAGTTCCATATGATTAACAGCATTAACTGCATACTTAATTAATTCACTGTCCGGTGGGTTTCTTAAAAATACGTTAAATTGATAAATCAATTGTGAAATTTGTATCGTTAATACTGGTAAATATTTAAATAGCGTAATAGCAATTCCACCAATTAACATGACATATAGAAATGCTATAATGAGTTTTCGATTAATGGGCATGAAATGATCTAATTTGCGGGAAATAAACTTTTGGAATCGATCCATTAAATACGTAAGAATAAACGTAATTAAAATTAAATTCAACATACTTTGCAGCCCGTATAACACGAGGGCAAGTATTACTAATACGAGTAACCTCTGAAATCCTTTGCTTTGAAACAGGTTTTTTATTTGCATAATCGACGAGTACTCTCTCCTGTCCTATAAAGTAAAACGTTAATAAGTAGATTTTTCTCTCTTTTCTACTTTTAATTATTCATTCATATTAAGATTTTTATAAGCTCATTATACGCCTACCTTAGCAGATCTATAGTAGCTTACTTCTTATTTTACAATACAATGACCTAATTCAAAACGTATTCTACACAGTATTAATGAAGATTTAAGGAAACTTACATTTTGTCACAATAGGTCTTACCACTACTGTAACATAAAAAGCAAGCTATCAGTAGAAATCTGTCCTACAAATAGCTTGCTTTTCTCATTTTTCAAGTAAGTTTTACTATCCAATGAATGGCATGAACATCGGTATGACAACTACCGTTACAACTCCAACTACTGTTACAGCAATACTTGCCATAGCTGCCTCTACTTCACCCATTTCAATTCCTACTGCCACTCCTAATGCATGACCTGCTGTTCCAAGTGCTAAACCTTTTGCAATTGGATGTTTCACTCTAAATGTTTTTAAGAATAACGCTCCTAATGCGTATACGATGACTGCGTTAAAGATTACTGCAAATGATGTAATTGCTGGTATACCACCAATACTTTCAGAGATTGGTAATGCAATTGCTGTTGTTGCCGCTTGTGGTAACATTGAATTCATTACTGCTGTATCTAGGCCAATTGCTTTTGCAACAATGAACACGACAATTACTGAACAAATAGATCCAACCACGATAGCTGATAAAATTTGCCACCAATATTTTTTCAACTTATCCACTTGTTTATATAATGGAATTGCAAACGCGATTGTTGCTGGCTCTAAGAAAAAGCTAATCATTTTTCCACCAGTATTATATTCTTCGAAAGTAAAGTTACCTACTTTTAAAAAGACAATCCCTAATACCATCGCTACGAATAATGGTGTGAATAAGAAGAACCCTTTTGAATGCTTGAATAATAATGTTCCGATTCCGTATGCGATTAATGAAACGACGATTCCGAAATATGGAGTCATTGTGCTTGCCATGTTCATTCCCTCCTAACAATATATACTAAAATGGTTACGCAACTTTTCCGTGCTTGCGTCCTTTATTTACTACTTTCAATTCTTTTGTATCTTCTGTTTCTTTTTTATCTTTTCCTAAAATAAATTGTGCAAATAATCCTGTTACAGCGAGTAAAATAACTGTTGCAACAACAATTACAGTTAAAATTTGTACAAAATATTGTCCCATTACACCAAGAGAATTAATAACCGAAATACCTGATGGGACGAAAAGGAATCCGATAATACCTGTTAAAGCTGTTCCAAGTGATTCAACTTGTTCCAATTTAATAACCTTTAAACATAATAGACTAAATAAAATGACTAACCCGATTACCGATGAAGGCATCGGAATTGGTAAATGTGTTGCAATAATATTAGAAATTAACATAATAGCTGAGAATATGAAGGCTTGTGATAAGAAACTATATACTTTTTTCGTACTCATTTTTGCCACCTCTTTCGATTTGGTACCTTTATTGTATAGGATATAACCGCCTTAGTAAGCGTTTACATAACAGAACGTCAAATATACAGAATCAGTTACAAATATAAAAGGATGAAATACAAAAGCTGCTTCTTAAATACGAAGCAGCTTCTTGAGTTCTTTTGCATATGTACGACTAACAGGTACTTTTGATCCTTCTTTCATAATTAAATTATAAGTAGAATTGAACCATGGCTGAATTTCAGTAATGTGATTAATATTTGCAATAAAACTACGATGAACACGCATAAAACTTGCTTGTGGCAACTTCTTTTCCAAAATCACAAGTGTATCGTGTGTTATATATGTGTCCCTCATTGTTTTTACTGTTACTTTTCCATCCACAAGTCCTACATATATAATATCTTCAATATTCACAAGTACGATTGATTCTTCAATTGGTAATGCTAATTTATGCATATCTGCCGTTACATCTGCCCCTTTTATTTCTTGCTTCGTTTCTATTTGCGACTGCTTTTGTTTTTTATACTTCTTTAATGTTTGTACAATACGTTCTTCATCAAATGGCTTTAAAATATAGTCTAACGCATCTACTTCAAATGCTTGCAACGCGTATTGATCATAGGCAGTCGCAAATACAATGGCAGGTGGATTTTTCATCTTCTTTAATATATTCGCGATTTCAAATCCGTTATCATCAGATAACTGAATGTCTAGGAAAACAATATCTGGTTTGTTTTTCATTAACTCTTCTAATGCGTCCTCTACACAATCAGCCTCACCAATTATCTCAACTTCCTTCGTTCTCTCTAATAAATACTTTAGTTCATCACGTGCTAACATTTCATCATCAACTACTAGTACTTTTAACAATCTGCTCTTCCTCCCCTACTTTTTTCGGAATAACAAAAGTAACCTCTGTCCCCTCATTTAATTCACTTTCAATATGAAGCATCGTTTCTTTCCCAAATAACCCAATAAGACGTTCATTAATATTATATAAAGCTGTTCCAGTCCCTTTCTTTGACGAAACTACCATCTTTCCTAATTGTTCTAAACGTTCTTCCTCAATTCCCTGCCCATTATCTTTTACTTCAAAATGAACCATACCCTCTTTTTCAAAAACATGCACTTCCACTTCGCATACTGGTTGCTTCTTCGGAAAGGCGTGTCGCAACGCATTTTCAACCAATAGTTGAAGAACAAATGGTGGTACTAAAGTTGTCTTTAGCTCATCCTCAATATACACCTTTACTTCATACTTATTTGGAAACCTTGCTTGTTCTAGCGATAAGTATGCTTGTACATGGTTTAATTCTTGTTCTAGTGGAATCAATAACTGACGTGCCCCTTGTAAATTACAACGGAAATACACACTAAGCTGTAATAATAACTTCCTTGCTTTTTCTACATCTGTTCGGCATAAAGCTGATACTGTATTAATCGCATTAAATAAAAAGTGTGGGTTAATTTGTGCTTGTAATGCCTTTATTTCCGCATCTTGCAATAATTTACTTTGCAACTCAGCTTCCCCTAATTCAAGTTGTGTAGAGAATATTTTTGCTAACCCTTCTGCTAATTCCTCTTCCACACGACTTAACTGGTTAGGGTTTTTGAAATACAGTTTTAATGTCCCTATCGTATTTCCATGTGAAGTTAGTGGAATAACAATCGCCGCTTGCAAAGGGCATCCTTCATGTTGACAATTAATGACCTCACGTGATTTTGCTTTCATTATTTTTCCTGTGTGTAACACTTCTTTCGACAAACCAGTTATTAAACTATGTGAAGGAATATGGTGATCTGATGCTAATCCAACATGAGCTAATATTTTCTCTGTATCTGTTAAGGATACCGCATCAGTTCCTGTAAAGCGGTGAATAATTTGTGCCACATGCTTACACGATTCTTCTGTTAAGCCTTGGCGAAAATACGGTAACGTTTTATCTGCAATACGTAATACCTTATGAGTCTGAAGTGCCTTTGCATTCTCTTCCTGGCGCAAAATAGCTTGTATCATAGAAAGTAAAATAAAACTTCCAAAGCTATTTACAAGGATCATTGGTATCGCAATTGTTTTCACAATACTCATTCCATCCTCTACAATTAATAAGATCATAATCATTTCTAAAGAAACGATAAACACACTTAAAACTGCTGAAAATTTAGGCGTAATTGTACGATTATACTTTTTGAAAATGTATCCAATATAACCTGTTATAACCCCCGCTAAAATTGAAGAGATTGCACAACTTAGTGCAGTCGTCCCGCCAAGCATATAACGGTGAATACCAGCAATCGATCCTACTCCAATTCCAACGATAGGTCCGCCAAGCAATCCACTAATTCCAACACCCATAATACGTGTATTCGCGATTGTGCTCGATGAAGAAACACCCTGTAGCCAATTTTCATTCATAATCGTATTACCCGCTATTTCAATCCCAGTGTAATTGCTTACAATTGTAAACACCGAAAAAATACAAATAAGCTTAAGCTTATCTACATAACCATCTTGCTTATGAAGGAGGCGCCTAAATGTTTTAATATGCGAAAGTAAAAATCCTAAAATAACAATAAGTCCGACGCGTTCAATCATCATAAGTACTAAATTTAGCATCTGTGATTCATTCCTTTTTATAGTAGTTAGTTTTATTATCGGAAAATAGTGAAGTGGGCGTCAAGAAGAATGAAATACCTTTTGCAATATTTTACACATAACAATTCCCTCTTTATTTGACAATCTAATAGAAGAGTGCTAAAAATAAAGTAATATAATACAGTCCTTTAACCCAACCCCGTGAGGTTGAGAAGGAAGTCGGAATACAATATACGTATGTTCTTTTCTAGGAATACGTATGCTTTTTTGGCCTTCTCATCATATCAGGTGAGAAGGCCTTTTGTTATTCTTCCATAGCGACTGTAGAAGAAAATAAGGAGGAATAATGATGAACGTCACTACTGATGTACAATCAACAACAGAGGAGACGAAAGAGAAAAGATATAAAACATTATTTGGGTCTGCGCTAGGATATGCAGCAGAAGGCTTAGATATGTTGCTCTTATCTTTCGTACTCGTCTACATTTTAAAAGAATTTCATTTAAGCCCTGTTGAAGGTGGGAACTTAACTTTAGCTACTACAATAGGAATGCTAATTGGGTCTTATTTATTTGGATTTATTGCTGATTTATTGGGGCGTATCCGTACGATGGCCTTCACAATCTTACTATTTTCACTCGCGACAGCACTTATTTATTTCGCAACAGATTATTGGCAATTATTAATTCTTCGCTTTTTAGTAGGAATGGGAGTTGGTGGTGAATTCGGAATTGGGATGGCCATCGTAACTGAAACATGGTCGAAAGAAATGCGCGCAAAGGCAACATCCGTTGTGGCACTTGGATGGCAATTCGGCGTACTAGTCGCTTCACTCCTACCAGCATTTATCGTTCCACACTTTGGATGGAGAGCCGTTTTCTTATTTGGACTCATTCCCGCACTACTAGCTGTCTATGTCCGAAAAAGTTTAAGTGAACCGAAAATATGGGAACAAAAACAACGATACAAAAAAGAATTGTTACAAAAAGAAGCTGAAGGTAATTTAACAACTACTGAGGCAGAGCAATTAAAACAAATGAAAAAGTTCCCACTTCGAAAGCTATTTGCAAATAAAAAAGTAACGCTAACAACAATTGGTCTTATTATTATGTCATTCATCCAGAACTTCGGATACTATGGAATCTTTACATGGATGCCAACTATTTTGGCGAATAAATATAACTACACATTAGCAAAAGCGAGCGGTTGGATGTTCATCTCTACGATTGGCATGCTCATTGGAATTGCAACTTTTGGTATTCTAGCCGATAAAATTGGTCGCCGTAAAACTTTTACAATCTATTATGTTGGTGGTACTATATACTGTCTCATTTACTTCTTCTTATTCACAGATTCAACATTATTGCTATGGGGAAGTGCATTGCTTGGATTCTTTGCAAATGGCATGATGGGAGGATTCGGAGCAATTTTAGCTGAAAACTATCCCGCTGAAGCTCGTTCTACAGCAGAAAACTTTATTTTCGGTACTGGACGTGGTTTAGCTGGCTTTGGACCTGTTATTATCGGATTACTTGCTGCAGGTGGTAATGTAATGGGAGCATTATCTCTTATCTTCATTATCTATCCAATCGGTTTAGTTACAATGCTATTATTTGTCCCAGAGACGAAGGATAAAGTATTAGAATAGATTGAAACTACACAGTGTACGATCTTCCTTCAAGAAAGATAGTTATATAAATAGCAAAGAGGAAGCATCTCTAATGAAATGCTTCCTCTTTTGATATAAAATATACAATTATTTATTTTGATCTACTAGCTTTTTGGAACAAGAAAGAAGTTTGCTCTTCTTCTTTTACAATACCTTGTTTTAATGCTAGTTCCCCTGCCACTTTAGGGGCTAGCCATAGCATTGGGAACAACAGAACAGATACTGGGACAGCTGTTACTACGATGAATGATTGCAATGCATTAATACTTCCCTCACCCATGTATAAAAGAATTGCCGCAACTGCTCCCATAATAAGCGACCAAAAAATTCGTAAGCTAATTCTAGGATCCCCGTCTCCAGTCACTGCCATCGAAATCGAATAAGCCATTGAATCTCCTGTTGTCACTACAAATAAAATTGTTAATAAAAGAAATGCCGGTCCAATAATATGAGAGAGCGGCAGTTGCTCTGTAATTGCAATCATAGCAGCTGGCATACCAGATGCACTTAATGCGGTCGATATAGAACCAGGATTCATTAACTCATAAAACACACCTGATCCCCCTAGTATAGTAAACCAAAACGTTGTAATAATAGGTGCAATAATTCCAATTGCAACGATGATTTCTCGAATTGTTCTTCCTCTTGAAATGCGGCTCACTAAAATTGCCATCATCGGTCCATATCCAATAAACCATCCCCAGAAAAAGATTGTCCACGATCCTAACCAACCTGTATCACCGCGGTATGTGCTCATTGGAATAAATTCATTTATATAAAATCCAAACGAAGATACAAACGAATCAATAATAAATCCACCTGGTCCACATAATAATACAAATACCATTAATAAAATCGCTAATTTAACATTTAAATCGCTTATAATTTGAATCCCTTTATTAATTCCTGTTACTGCAGATATAGTAGAAACCGCAACTACACAAATAATAATTGCTAATTGAGTAGTAAAAACATCAGGAATATTAAACAATGCTTGTAGGCCATAACTTGCTTGTAAGCCTAAAAATCCGATTGGTCCAATCGTCCCTGCAGCTACCGCAATAATGGCAAATGCATCAATCATTGTTCCAAGCAAACTCTTTCGCAATTTCTCACCAAAAATAGGATATAAAAGCGTTCGAGGTTTTAACGGCATACCTTTATGATAATGCCCATACATCATAACTACCGCACTGATTGTACCTAAAATCGTCCACGCCAGGAAACCCCAGTGCATATAACTTTGTGCTAAAGCAGGCATTACTGCTTCTTTCGTTCCAGCAGATATACCTTCATGTATCGGCGGCACCGTCATCAAGTGGTACATTGGCTCTGCAGCTGCCCAAAAAACGCCACCTCCGGCAAGTAATGTCGACATAATAATAGCAAGCCACTTTGCCGTACTAATCTCAGGTTTTTCTAATCCCCCAAGTTTAACTCTTCCATATTTCGAGAACGCCATACACATTGCAACAATAAATGTACCAATTAATAAAACTTGCCAGAAGGCACCAAAATATTTAATTGAAGCTGCAAAACTGCTATTAATGACTCCCTCTACATAATTTTTATTTAAGAAAACCGCAATTACAAATAATAAAAGCGAACCACCACTAATAAGAAATACAGGCCAATCCGTTTTTCGACTCTTCATCCTCATTTACACTTCCTCCTTCCTCAGCAATCTAAAAAAACAACTTTATTATGTTTTATTGTTTACACCCAAAACACAATGATTATATAAGCATAATAATTTATCTATTTACTACACACTTATGTTGTCCCTAAAAATATGCTAAATCCCTTATTTAAAAGAAAATTTCTATTCCTCTTACATAAAAAAGCAAAATAAAAGACCTTATATTTCTATAAGGTCTTCGAAACAGAAATTTGATTATAACATAAGGAACTCCTTGGTTCAAAAAGCTCCTTCCAAAAATAACCGAGGGTAAAGGCTTCCATTTGCTACGTAACAGTAGTTAAAAAAAATTATATTTTTACAGAAAATGCCCTATACTACAAACTATTTATGAAAAAAATTCGGCTTCAAAATTTCATTCGGATACGGTTTATGATAAATATGAGTGGTAGCTGGAGATAATGGCGGAATGAGCCACACCCAATTGCCCGTTACAACACGACCGGAAGCAGCTTCTTGCTTCTCAAATTGCTGAAATTGTTGCGCCGCAGTATGATGGTCAACAATACTGACTCCTTGTTTTTTAAAGGAATGTAAAACAGCCACGTTTAATTCAACTAATGCCTTATCTTTCCATAACGTACCGTTTCTTGATGTATCCAAATCCATCATTTCCGCAACTGCTGGAAGTAAATTATAGCGATCATGATCCGCTAAGTTACGTGCCCCAATCTCTGTTCCCATATACCATCCATTAAACGGAGCTGCTGTATAGGAAATACCGCCAATTTCTAAGCGCATATCTGAAATCATTGGAACCCCGTACCATTTTACTCCAAGTAACGAAATTGGGTATTCTGGGTGTTCAATTGGCACCTCTTTTACTTCTTCTTTCGGAATTTCTTTATATATCGGCGCTTTTCCATCTATAGAAAACACAAGTGGCAATACATCGAAATTCGTACCTTCTCCTTGCCAGCCAAGTTCTTGACAAAAATCTGTAAACACAGCGGAATGAGAGTCACCAATCACTCCCATTTCTGTTTTATATCCTGCATACCGAATCAATTGGTGATTATAAATTCGTATATTATTTTCTTCACCTTGATATTGCTTAAAAATTGTAATGGTCGGTTTCACTTTTCCGTCGTTCGTTGCATATTGAATATGATGAATTAATGCATTATATACACCTTCCTCATCATTTACTTCACGTGCATCTAATATGTGCATCTTACTCCAAAATAGTCTTCCGATACATCGATTACTATTGCGCCATGCCATTCGCGATCCGTGAACAAGTTCTTCAAATGTATGTTCATACGTCCCCGTCTTCTCTATTTCAACTCGAATTTCTTTCATGCGTTCTTCTATGAATTGTTCTTTATTAAGCTCTTTATAGCAAATCGTAATAAAATGACTCGCTTCCTCTATTAATTGCTTCGTTTTACTCATAAGCGATCTCCTTCTATTTCAACAAAACGTTATTACTTTACAGTATAAGCAAAAAGAATAAGAGTCACAAACGAAAGTCGAAGTGTTACTTTTATTGTACTATCTTTCAGAAAATTAAGAGATTACTATTGACTTTCATGAAAAATAGGTGTATTTTTTACTCAGGTAAATTATTTTTACCTAGACCAACTTTTAGAGAGAAAGGAGGAAATGTCATGTCTTCATTTCAATTGCCAAAGCTTTCATATGACTATGATGAACTAGAGCCATATATCGATAGCAATACACTTTCTATTCATCATGGAAAGCACCATGCGACATACGTAAATAATTTGAATGCCGCATTAGAAAACTATTCGGAATTACATAATAAATCTTTAGAAGAGTTACTATGTAATTTAGAAGCTTTACCAAAGGAAATTGTTACAGCTGTCAGAAATAACGGTGGTGGACATTATTGTCATAGTCTTTTTTGGGAAGTAATGAGCCCACGGGGTGGCGGCGAGCCTAATGGAGACGTTGCAAAAGTAATTGATTATTATTTCAATACCTTTGACAACTTAAAAGATCAACTGTCTAAAGCAGCAATTAGTCGTTTTGGAAGTGGTTATGGATGGCTTGTCCTTGATGGTGAAGAACTTACTGTAATGAGTACACCTAATCAAGATACACCTTTGCAAGAAGGCAAAATTCCATTACTTGTCATTGATGTATGGGAACATGCCTATTATTTAAAGTACCAAAATCGTCGCCCAGAATTTGTTACCAACTGGTGGCATACAGTGAACTGGGACCGGGTAAATGAAAAATATTTACAAGCAATTCAATCACAAAAACATTAGTCGTGCGTATAAGGTAAGTTTGGTAATGTAAAATTAGTATTGTCGAAATCCTCCAGAATCCCCCGGATTGCCACCGGGGGATTTATGATCATTTCATTGCATGTATGTAATAACGTAATACTTTTTCTATTTCTATTTTCAACCCTCGGAACGGGAATCCTAATTCATTAGCTTTTCCATTATGTAATGTACAATTAGTCAATTCATTATAAGGTGCTACATGATCTCCTCCTTCTTGAATGAGTGATTTTATTCCCGTATTTTCTTCTATAAAATGAATAATTTCCCGAGTAGAAACTACCCCGTTGCTACAAGCATTAATTGGCCCTTCTATATCTTTCATCCCACACCAAGCTAAAAATTCCCCGGCTTCTTCTTCATGTATAAACGACAATTTTCCATCTAGATCATTCACTGCGACAGGTTCTTCTCTCACAATATGTTCAACGTAAAATTGTAACCTTTTCGTATAATCGTTTTCTCCAATAACAACTGGAAAACGAACTGCAACAACTGGAAATGTTGCTTGTTGAAATACAACTGCTTCGGCTAATCTCTTTCCTTCACCATAATTGAAGTCATTCCTATCTCCATACGCAATTGCATACTCGTACGGATTGAAGTTCTCTTCTGATAAACTTAGTGTTGGTTCATAGACAGCCATTGAAGATGTCATAACGTATTTCTTCGTTTTCCCTCGTAACACTTCACATATTATCTTCGCTGCATTCGAGCTATAGCATAAATTATCGTATACAATATCATAACTTTTATCTGTTAGACGCTCTGTTAGTTGTTTTTCATCTTCTCTATCTACAATAAGTCTTTTTACTCTACTCCCAAAAAAATCTTCCGTAATTCCTCTCGTCGCAATCGTTACATCGTGCCCATCTTGCAAAAGTGTTTCTACTAAATGTTTACCAAAAAATCTAGTTCCCCCTAGCACCAATACTTTTTTCAACTTTATCATCCCCATTTTAGAAAATTGTAAAATACTACCTCTCTATTATAAATGCTAACATATAAAAAGCATGGAATTCGTTTAACGATTCCATGCTTTTCTACAAATAATATATTAACGTACTCGATATTTATAAATACAATAACAGAAGTATAAAATAGAAATTACAGATACATAAACCCATAATTCATATACGAATCCCTCTCCCCATACTCCCATAAAATAAAAGAGTGAAGGTAACGTCAATGTTACCCATGATTGTACGAAGGCAATCCTTCCAAGATATTGATTGATGTTCTTTTTTTGTGTATTTAATACAAAGAATAAATACCAAAGTAATGCCCACATAAACCACGTTAATGCATTCACAACATCGTGGAATTGAACAAATGAAACAACCATATAGAATAAAGCAATAATTGCTACCCAAATGCAGAACCAACCTAAACCGCTACTATCCATTCCTTTTATAAAAGTAACACCTACATATAAATAGGTTAATCCGAATAAGAAAGTAGCTGCATATGAATATACCGTCCAATTACTTTGATCAGAAATCATGATTAAATAGAACGGAATAATAATTTGTAGTGCACCCACAAATAAATTAAAAACACCTGCACTTTTCATCTCTGCTTTTCCTAATATAACGAGACTATTTAAAAATAAAGCTGCACCCGAAAGTAATAATCCTACGTAACCCATATGTATTCGTGTGAAAGTCTTTCCCTTTCACACTTTTAACCTCCCCACAATATAAAGTAATTCTTTATTATTTTTCTTCCTATTTAAAACTACATACATAATTTTTAATCCAAATAGGTCAGACTTCATACCTTAAAGAACGCCAAATTTAAAACGCTTTCAATCATAAATAACCCTATCAGAACATTAATAGGATTCCTTGATTATAAACGTACTCTAACCATGACACAAGTATTGATGTTATTTTAAATATTACGTTTTTTATTTCTATAAAAATTAATAGGATAATGCACTTTTTCTATCTTATTCTACTAATTTCTAACATGGAATATTATAAAATGAGCTAGTCAGTAATACATTCATCTTTATAAGATAATCGTATACTGACCTAAACTTTCATATTCAATATTGATAGTTTCTCATCCCTAATAATTGCTATTTATCATAAATATCATTCGGATTAATTGTAGGAATAAATCCATTTATAGAACTATATTTTTTAGATACGGTATTTGGAGTAACGGTAAACGTTACAATCTTATTACTTTGTTGTTTAAAATAGTGCATCCAATTTTGACTCCATTCATCTTTCGTAATAACTTGTTTATTGAAGTCCTCCCACAATACACCATGTATAAAATTCAAGGATGTATTTTTGATTGTGTCAAATCCCCAATTCTGTATAAGAAGCAAATCAGAATCAACACCTTTTATTTCTTTTAATAAATTTACATATGCTTCGCGAAATTTCCCTTGTGTAACTGGCTGATCATAAAAATAGTCGTCAATATCACCAGCGGTATCTAAAAACACACCGTCTATTCCTTTTCCAATAACTTGCTGTTTCACTTTATTTACAACAATCCGTCGGTAATGTTCATCAGCTAAATTCATAATATATGTATCCCACTGCTCAATCTTCATTTTCTTACCGTCTCGATAATAATAGTCTGATTCAACTACTTGCGATTTATGCCACGATTCTAATTCTAAAACACTAACATACCCAAGGACTACTGTTCCTGATTTTTTTAATTGCTGAACTTGCTCTTTCGAAAATGCATATGGCTCTATAATGACCATGTCATACTTTGAAAGTCCCTCAATTACTTGCTCATTTGCTTCACCATAATAAATTTTATAACTTCGTACATTTTTTAAAACTGGTTCCACGACATTTGCTTGGGTGGATGTACTTGAGGAAAAAACAAAAGAAAATATAGCTAAAAAGCATATGGAACGTTTCCACTCCATAATAATATTCCCCCCTATAAAACTGTAATTTTTTATCATTTTAAATATTAATACAAGTATAGTAATACAATAACATTTTACATTTTTTCAAGCTCGATATTTAATAAAAATCCCAATAAATACAATACATTAACAAAAATTAGAATTTATTTCACTTGAATTTACTACATCTCTGTTGATAAAATGATTTGGGCTTTATATATTTTAAAATAATTCTTTTAAATTATGTATTTTATTTCAGTGTACTATTCCTCAAAATTAAATTTGCAAACGAAAGAAGGGATTTTTTATGCACTATAGACAATCTAATTTATTACAAAAAATGATTGAACCTACGATTCTCTTTATTGCTCTATTTTTTCTCTCAATACTAACTGATTTTCTAACACCAACGTATGAATACTTCTTACTCTTATTTATTACATTAATTATTTCTAGCCGGTATGGCATATCTATCGCCCTTTTCACCTTTCTAGAAGCAATGATTTATATTTTTGTAAGCGGTATATATAAGGAAGATGATATATTACTGTACTTTTATTCATTAGATTACTGGATTAATTGGATTTTCTTACTTGTTATTAGTTTATGTTGTGGACTAATGAGTACTGCACAAAAGGAACGGTATGAAGATGTACATATGATAAATAATGAGCCAAAAGCCGAAAATAAAGAATTAAAATATGTTGTGAAACAATTGGATGAAACACGTATTACACTACGTTCTCGTGTACTTGAATCAAATAATCACTTATCTAAAATGTATCATATGTTTAAAGCTTTAAATCATACACATCCTGAAATTGTACTCGATGAGGGGATAAATGTATTAAAAATGTATTTCGGAGCAAAAAAAATTGGTATCTATCACGTCGATAACAATAAACAATCACTTCGTATTAAATTAAGAGCAGAAACTGGTAAAAATACCTTACCTCAATCCATTTTTGTTAAAAATGCTTCGCTAGTCATCAAAAATGCTCTAGCACATAATCGACCTTTTTTCCGTACAGAAGAGGATTTTCAAGACGCTCCACTTTTAGTTGGTCCCGTCCTATTCCAAGATGATGTACAATATGTCATTATATTAGACGAAATTGAATTTTCAAAAGTAACTTCTGAGCAATTCGAACTTTTCACATGGTATTTACGCTGGATGGGTGATCGTTTACAAAACGCTTCTAATCTTTGGCTATCAAGTCAAGAGGATCGTACATTCCCTAAAACGAGCATTTATTATGAAGATGAATTTGAACATTTACTAAAAATAGAAAAGAAACGTTACGAAACATTATCTTATCCATATTCCTATTTTGAATTTACTGTTCCACAAGATTCCTTAGAAATGATAAATTCTATTTTAAAAGATCATTTGCGTGATATTGATATATTCGGTTATAGTACGACCGAACAAAAAGTTATGATTCTATTACCTGGCACTGAAGAAAAATTTTTATTACCAGTCAAAACTCGTATACAAAACGCTCTTTCTTCTAAAGGAGTGGTATTCTAATGATTTTACTCCTTCTTTACTTTATTTATGCTATTTTGGTTTTTCTTTTATTTCGATTTACGAAAGGTTTGATTACTGAAGATAAGAAAGGAATTATTGAGTTTTGCTTGATTATCTCTCTCCTTTTCCCGCTTGTCGGACTTATTGTATCAGCAATCATGTTATTACTGAATATAAGACGCTCCAAGACCGAGTGGTTACAGCAATACTCTGAGTATGTTTCCTTTCAAGTTGATCATTATGAAGATATTTTGGCATCAGCAAAACAAGATATGGACCTAATTTCATTTTCTTCTGGATTAGAACTAGATAAGCCTGAATTACATAAACAACTCATTGTACAGTTAAGCTCCTCCCCTATTTCCAATGAAGGAGGCTTATTGAAAGAAGCCATTCACCATAAAGATCCTGAAACTGTACATTACGCAGCAACTACTATTAATTTACTAAATGAACGGTACGAAAAACAGATCGAATACTTAAATAAGCAATTCCTACAAAATCCACAAAATGAAATTGCAAAAGAATTGGTTTCTAACTATTTAAGATATGTAGACAGTGGTCTTCTTTCTAATCAGCAAAAGGAAAAAATAATCGCCGAATTTATGAATTTTATTACACAAAGTGTAGAACTATTCCCTACCGAACCTCTTTATCCTTTCCACCTTGGAAATCTGTTTCTACATACAAAACAATATGCAAAGTCTGAAGAACAATTTTTAAATCTTATTCATTTCTATCCTGAATCATATTACGGTTACGTTGGGTTACTTGAAATATATTATGAGCAAAAGTTATGGGACGAGCTCTATAACTTAATCAATAATCTAGCAGCTGCAAAAAGAGTTCATATACTACCGCGTAAATATCAATTATTTGTAAGGCAGTTTGGAGGCGCACACATTGAAAAAGGGGATTAATATATATATCGGAATTGTTAGTATCATTTTATTTCTCTTAATTATATCCATCCTTATATATCGAACAGAAAATTTCTATCAAAAGTTTTCTGTTCCTAAAACTAAAGAAACAGATACTGTTAAAACACTCAAAGCAAAAGATGTAGCCCAAAATGGACAAAAAATGCAATTATACGTTTTAAAAACGGATAATACATTAGGGCAACAAGTCGAATTTAATACGAAAAAGGCAATGGATTACGCACACCTACACTATAAAAATATTACAGCTAATGAAATTAAGGGACTTACTCCCTCTCCCTATACAGGAATTATTATTACAGGTGAAATAATGGCGCAACTTCCACAAGCCGATATTCAAAATTTTGTACAAATGGGCGGAAGAATTATTATCGCAAACCGACTTGATTCAGATTCTTCCTGGAACACATTATTTGGTATTACAAAAAAAGAAGGCTTCAAAGATGTGAAGGGATTAACCTTTGAAGAAGTTTTATTCCCTGGTTATCCTGATCTCTCAAGTTCTTCTCCATTGTTCACTCATAGCTCAATGAATATTACGCTAGATGAGAATACAACTAATACTTGGATTACTGCAGAAGATACTCCCATCCTTTGGACCAATGACTACGGTGAAGGAAAAGTCTTATATTGGAATACAACAGCATTGAACGATAAATTAGGTAGAGGTATGTTCGTTCAATCACTGGGTACTATTTTCCCGACTTTCGCTACAGTACAACTTGGAGCGGAGATTATGTATATCGATGACTTCCCATCTCCAATTCCAAGTGGAGAACTAAAAAACTTAACAACAGAAAAAATTTCTGTTGAAGAATTTTATAAAAAACATTGGTGGAAAAATATGAAGGATATCTCTGAAGAGCTTGATATTAAATATACAGGGGTTGCAATTGGGACATATCAAAATAAAGTAACGCCACCCTTTGAAAATTTTACAGGTAAAAATAGAAATACCTATTTATTATTTGGGAGAGAATTATTAAGTCACGGTGGAGAAATCGGTATTCATGGCTATAACCATCAACCTTTATTATTACCACCAGACCCAGTAGATAAAGCGCTTGAATATGTTCCATGGAATTCAAAAGAGGATATGGAGAGATCCTTAGATACTTTACAAAAACTCGTGTATAACTTCTTTCCAAACGAAAAACTAAAAACCTATGTACCACCATCCAATATTATAAATACAACTGGATTAAGTGCATTAAACGACGCGGTCCCAACTATGGAAACAGTTGCTTCTCTATATGTGGGAAGTAAAAGTAACGGCAGTTTAATTCAAGAATTTGGACCAGACGAGCACAACAAAAATATTTATCACTTCCCACGTATTACGAGTGGCTATGCTATTTCAGATGAAGAACAATTTATTTTAGCTGATGTTACTGCAAATTTAGGGGTTATCTCACATTTCGTCCATCCAGATGATATCCTTGATGAAAAACGTTCGGGTAATTTAACGTGGGAAGAATTATTTAAAGCTTATAAAACGACAATTAAAGAAATACGAGAAAGATATCCTTATATAAAAAGTATGACACAAAGTGAAGCAACTGCTTCCATGAAAATTTATCAAACCGGTGATTTAGCTGTTTCTTATGAAGATGATGCTGTTCACATTGCATATAAAGGATTACCAAACCACACTGCAACGATTATACGTGTGGAAGAAGGGAAAAAATTGAAAACCGGTTCATTCCCATACGGCACAGTTACAAAGCTAGATTCACAAATTTATAGCGTTATATTAAAACAAGCTAACGCTACAATTCCAATTAAAGGGGTATAGCAGATGAGAATAGGTTTAGTCGTTGAAGGAAGTTATCCTTTTGTCAGTGGCGGAGTAGCAAGTTGGGTACAAATGATTATCCAACAATTTAAAGAACATGAATTCACCATTTTTGCGATCGTACCGCAAATAAAAACAAAAGAGGAATATCAATATGAAATTCCTAAAAATGTAAAAGATATCATTATGATTCCCTTACAATCAGAAAGTGACTCAAACCATATAAAAACCAATTTAACGACTGATGAAGTACAAACACTTCAAAAATGGTTTACATTCCAAGCTAACGACACAGAAGCATTACAAATATTAGGGAACAAGCAAAAGCTAGGAACACTACATTCCTTCTTCGAAAGTCGTGAATTTTATGAAATAGTGAAAGAAAGCTATTTGTATGAAGAAAGTAGTGGTTCTTTCTTAAATTACTTTTGGATGTGGAGATCTATGTTCACACCAATCATTCAAATTTTACAAATTGATTTTCCTGAATTAGAT
Organism: Bacillus sp. A01H; assembly: GCF_045277205.1. Taxonomy (NCBI): domain Bacteria; kingdom Bacillati; phylum Bacillota; class Bacilli; order Caryophanales; family Bacillaceae; genus Bacillus; species Bacillus sp. A01H. The sequence goes on from NZ_CP117702.1 coordinate 5,515,647, forward strand.
CTTATCCATTCTGTATCTACAGGCTATGGTGGGCTTCTTGGAGCTGCAATCAGTGCCAAATCTGACATACCATTTATTCTAACAGAGCATGGTATTTATTCTCGGGAACGTGAAGAGGAAATACTCCAATCAACTTGGATACCAATCGAATACAAAAAAAGATGGGTTTCTTTCTTCCATCATTTATCTCACCAAGCATATGAACAAGCTGCTGATGTGATTACGTTATTCGGACGGAATAGTGCATATCAAAAAGAACTAGGAGCTCCGGCCCATAAACTAAAAATTGTTCCAAATGGTGTTACTTTATCTGACTATAAAGGGCTACGTAAGCCAAAACATAATTCAGATAAACTCATTATTTCTGCTATTATACGAGTTGTGCCAATTAAAGACGTAAAAACAATGATTTATGCAGCTAAATTATTATTAGAAAAAGATATTCCGTTTATCTTCTACTTATTAGGTCCTGATACAGAAGAACCAGAGTATGCCCAAGAATGTCGTGATTTAATTCAGCAACTTGGATTAAAAGAATATGTAATAATGACTGGCAGAGTAAACATTAAAGATTACTTAAAACAAACGGATATTCTCGTATTAACTAGCATATCTGAAGGGCAACCACTAGCTATGTTAGAAGGAATGGCATCGGGATTACCATGGGTTGTTACAGACGTTGGTTCTTGTAAGGAGTTAATTTATGGACAAGATGAAGATCCTTATGGCCAATGTGGCTTTGTTGTACCACCTGTATCTCCTGAACAAGTTGCCACCCACTTAGAATGGTATTATCGCCACCCTGAATCCATTCAACAATTCGGAAACAATGGGCGTAATCGTATTGAAGCATATTATCAATTATCAGGTGTTGTTGATAGTTATCGTAAGCTTTATTTAGAAAGGGGTGCGAAAACATGGCAGGTATAGGATTTCGATTACAAAAATTATTTCAGGAAGACTACTATTCTTCAAGGGTAAAAGCTTATGGATTTTCGTTATTTGTTACAGCTGGTCCTTGGTTAGTCGTTATTTTAGCAGTAACAACTATTAGATTCATTTTGAGTTTATTTCATTCTATTTCAATTGAAGAACAGCGTCTTTTCACTATTTCAATTTCATATTGCTTTATTTTTTCTCAAATTATTTACGGAGCATTGCAGCTCATTGTAACTAGATATGTAGCTGACCTTTTATACGAACAAAAAGCTGATAAAGTATTTTCTTCATTTTTAGGAATGACGAAGATCACACTTTTTTTAGCTATTATGTTATGGCTTTTGTTTGCATTTTTCACACCGTTAGCTTTATATTATAAAATCGTGATGCTATTTTTATTTTTAGCTTTAAATATCATTTGGATTCAGTCCATTTATTTAACAGCAGCTAAAGATTATCAATCAATTGCACTGGCATTTTTAATCGGATCCATTTTTTCCCTATTAGGAATTATCCTAATAGCTTACTGGCACCCTACACTTGGGTTAGAACACGGATCTGCCCTATTGCTTTTAATTTCTTTTACAATTGGTACTTTCATTACACTAGTATGGTTAAGTATCGTTATTGTACGAATGTTTCCAAATAGCGATGCTACTGAACAATTTACCTTTCTTTCTTATTTAGATAAATATCCAGAGTTATTTTGGTCAAGCCTATTTTACAATGTGGGTATTTGGGTATGTAATTTTGTTATTTGGTTTGGAGACGGTCGGGGAAATATTGAAAACACATTTATTTATCATCAAATTTATGATACTGCTGTTTTCTGGGCGTATTTAAGTATTATCCCAACCTATATTTTCTTTGTAGTATCCATTGAAACCAGGTTTTATGAAAGATATAAAAAGTTCTTCGGTTCGATAAACAATGGCGGAACATTACATACGCTTTTACAATTAAAAGATTCCATGAACTTTGTCTTAAAGCAGGAAATGGAACGTATACTTCGTAATCAAGGTATTTTTTCCTTACTTATTATTTTTATAATATGGATGTTTAGTTCGCAATCTGGAAACACAACACTTAATTACTCTATTCTGCAACTAACTATAGTTGGTGCTTATGCAAATGGAATGGTGCTCGTTATTACATTACTACTCCTATACTTTGAGGATCGTAAAGGGGCATTTCGAACATCAGCTATTTTCTTTTTTGCAAACTTGTTATTAAGCCTTATCCTGCTTCCATTTGGATTCAATGGTTACGGCATTAGTTTCGCAGTTGGATCTTCTATTACATTCCTATATGCTATTTCTAGACTCTTTACTTACATTAAAGATATTGATTATTATACATTTTGCCAGTCAAATATTCCTATAAAACAGCGGACCTTTTTTACCAAATTAGCTAATAAACTTAACGGGAAATAAATACAAAAATGACCTTTGCTCATGCAAAGGTCATTTTTTGTATCTACATATTAAACTTCCAAATAGCCATTTTTATTATTTGATTGCCATCTCCAAGAATCTGCACACATTTCTTCTAATCCACGTTTTGCTTCCCATCCTAGTTCACGTTTTGCCTTTGATGCATCTGCAAAACATATTGCCACATCGCCAGGACGACGCTCTGTAATTTTATAAGGAACCTTTTTTCCTGAAACCCTTTCAAATGCTTCAACCATCTCAAGTACACTATACCCTGTACCTGTGCCCAAATTATAAGCATCTACTCCTGTTGTATTCAGTACTTTCTCTAGCGCTTTTACGTGACCTTTTGCTAAGTCTACAACATGTATGTAGTCACGGATGCCTGTTCCATCTTTCGTTGGGTAGTCATTTCCAAATACACTTAATTCTTTTAGCTTACCTACTGCCACTTGTGTGACATATGGCATTAAGTTATTTGGAATTCCATTTGGATCCTCTCCAATACGTCCACTTTCATGTGCACCAAATGGGTTGAAATAGCGAAGTAATGCGATACTCCATTCTCTATCTGCAAATGCTACATCACGCATAATTTGCTCAATCATTAATTTCGTTTGACCATATGGATTTGTTGCACTTAATGGAAACTCCTCTGTAATCGGTGACGTTTCCGGGATACCATATACAGTTGCGGATGAACTAAAAATCATCTTCTTTACATTATGTTTCTGCATTACTTCACATAGCACTAAAGTGCTCGTAATGTTGTTATGATAATATGTTAATGGAATTGCTACTGATTCCCCTACAGCTTTAAATCCTGCAAAGTGAATAACTGCTTCGATTGCATTTTCTTCAAAAATTGCGTCAAGTGCTTCTTGATTTAAAACATCTTCTTTATAAAACTTAAATTGTTTTCCTGTTATTTCTTTCACTCGATTTATAGATTCTATCGAGCTATTCGAAAGATTATCAACTACTATAATTTCGTAACCGCTATTTAGTAATTCTACACATGTATGACTACCAATATACCCTGCTCCACCTGTTACAAGTATTGCCATAATTATAGTCCTCCATATTTCATTCATTATAAACTTCTCAAAGTATATCACATATTTCTTATCCTATGTTTAATATGCGAACACAGAAACTTACATTTTATCCCATAATAATTTTATAACATATACGATTCCAATCAAGTAATAAGAAAAACGCCACATAATTTTTGTTATGTGGCGTTTTTCTTATTAAATTACGTAACAATATACACTTAGAAAATGTGCAAGACTACCTAATAATACAAAAACGTGAAAAATTTCATGATGTCCCATATATTTAAACTCTAGCCATTTTGGCTTTGTTCCATAAATAAATCCACCAATTGTATAAAAAATGCCCCCAAGTACTAAGAAAACAATGCCCCCTGTACTTAAATTCTCAGCTAACGGTGCAAAGAATAAAACAATTAACCAACCCATCGTAATATAAATTGCTGTCGATAACCATCTTGGACAATTAAACCAAAACATTTTAAACACAATACCACAAATCGCAGTTGCATAGACTAAACAAAATAATAGCAAACCACTTGCTGAATTTAATGTAATTAAGCAAAAGGGTGCATATGTACCTGCAATTAATATAAAAATCATAGAATGATCTAGCTTCCTAAAGAAGTAAATAACACGTTCATTGGCCACAACACTATGATATACAGCTGATGCCGTATAAAGGACCATCATTCCAATCCCAAACAAAATAACAGCTGTAATTGCAGCAAATGATGGCATCTTGATAGAAACTTTCACAAGCATAGCTAATAAGGCAATAAATGATAATATCGCTCCACCTAAGTGAGTAAATGCATTAACTGGTTCCCTTACGTAAGCATTCATAATAACACCCCTCATATAATTACATGTAGTTTTAATAACTACGTGTAATTATATACACATTTCTTTTTAAGGTCAACATTTACAATTTATTTGTTTCGTAATACCATATTTAAGGATGTATTAGACATTAAGTTCCACTAAGTTATAAAAGTGAGGGATTCTACGTGGAAAATATAAATGAATTACTTGAGACATTGCATTTAGAAAAAAATATTAAACTTGAGGATATTCCAAATGTCGACTTATATGTAGATCAAGTTGTCCAACTATTTGAGAATACTTATGCAGATACAACGAGAACGGATGATGAAAAAGTATTAACAAAAACGATGATTAATAATTACGCAAAAGGGAAACTATTCATCCCTATCAAAAATAAAAAGTATTCAAAAGAGCATATGATTTTAATTAGCTTAATTTATCAATTAAAAGGTGCTCTTTCCATTAACGACATAAAAAGTTCATTAGAAACTATAAATGACTCCTTATTAAATGATGATTCATTCGAATTAAATACGTTATACAAAAATTATCTTGCTCTTACTGAAAGCAATGTCGAAAGCTTTAAACAAGACGTAAATAACCGTGTTACAGAAGTAAATGAGATTTCTTCCTTAGAAGACACAAAGCTAGAAAAATTTCTACTACTAACATCCTTCGTGACTATGAGTAATATGTATAGACGTTTAGCGGAGCAACTAGTGGATGATTTAAAAGAATCATAAATAAAAACTATCCACCTATTAAAGTGGATAGTTTTTATTTACTTAATTGCTTCATGAACTTTTAGTTGTTTCCCTTTAATCGTTGTAGTCTTCATGACTTTCAAGACAAGTGGTCCTTTTCCATTTAATATTTCAACGTAAGAAACATTATCTTGTATCGTAATAATGCCTATATCTTCTGCTGTAATACCTTTAATTTTAGCGATTGTACCGACGAAATCTACCGCCCTAATTTTCTTTTTCTTCCCGCCATTAAAGTAAAGCTTCATAATGCCTTTGTTGATGTCTGCATTTTTATCTTTCTTTATAATTGGTTTAGCATGTATCTTTTCTTCAAATGCAGCTTTCCCTTTCATAACTTCTTCTTTTGAAGGTCCAATTGCCTTTGGAATTTCAAAGCCAATATACTCCTCAATCTCTTCTAAAAATCTATTTTCATATGGTGTTATAAATGTAATAGCTTTTCCACTATTTCCAGCTCGTCCCGTTCTTCCAGTACGATGTACATAGCTTTCTTTTTCAAGTGGAATATCATAATTAATAACATGTGTAATATTATCAATATCAATTCCCCTCGCAGCCACGTCTGTTGCTACTAAATAACGAAATTTTCCTTTTCTAAAATCATCCATGACTTCAAAACGATCTTCTTGTACCATACCACCATGTATTTTGTCACAAGGATAGTTAGCTCGTTTTAATTGTCTATATACATGATCTACATTTTCTTGTGTACGGCAGAAAATAATACAGCTATCAGGATTCTCAATCGTTGTTACATCTTTAAGTAGTGAAAGCTTCTCGTCTTCTATCGCCTCAAAAAGAGTATGTTCAATTTTATCCGTCGTAATCCCAGCCGCTTTAATTTCAATATGAGTTGGTGCATTCATATATGTACGTGATAATCTTTCAACATCTTCCGGTAAAGTTGCTGAAAATAGCATTGTCATTCTATTTGTAGGTAATTCATCAATAATTGCCTCTACTTGATCGATAAAGCCCATGTTTAGCATTTCATCCGCTTCATCAATCACTAAATATTTTAATCGCTCTAAAGAAAGGGTCCCTTTTTCAATATGATCCAATACACGCCCTGGAGTCCCTACTACAATATGCGTCTTTTGCTTTAACTCTAATTTTTGACGTGCAAATGGGGATTTACCATAAATTGCGGCGGCTTTAATTCTTTTGAATCGCCCTATATTTGTAATATCTTCTTTCACCTGTACCGCAAGCTCTCTCGTTGGTGTTAAAACTAACGCTTGTGGTTTATTCTCTGCCCACTCCACCATTTCACAAAGTGGAATACCAAATGAAGCTGTTTTTCCACTTCCCGTCTGGGACTTCACAACAAGATCCTTCTTTTGTAATGCGACTGGAATAACCTTACCTTGTACTTCTGTTGGATGATCATACCCTAACCCAGTAAGTGCCCTTACAATTTCTTTACTTAATTTATACTCAAAAAACCCTTTTTCACTCATATATTAACCTCATTTTATTCTGTATTATTTTCTTTTTTATCTTTTGTATACGTTACTATCGCCCTACTTATTATACTTGAAACCTCACATAAAAAGATGGATTATGCCAGATTCATCTTTTTACATAGAAATAAACCTTATCATTTCATATATTGTTCAACTACTTGATAACATCTTTTGCTCGTATTGTTAGCATTAACCTTTTCATAGAATCCTACATCCACTCAAAAAAAATAAAAAGAATACATACATCCTTGTATAATTATCTTAATTTTTCAACCTTTTTATAGACGAACAATATAAAACAAAAAACATTTTAAATTCGTTTTTAACGTTGTTTTTTACATATAAAATCTACTTTTTAAAAAAACGTTAAGAAATCCTTTGACTTTTTAATGAAAACAATGTAAATTATCATATGGACGAACATTTTTAATTAATAAAAATAAAATATTCGTATTTTAGGGGTGTAAATGATGGAAAACGTATTCGACTATGAAGATATTCAATTAATTCCTGCAAAATGCATTGTAAATAGCCGCTCTGAATGTGATACAACTGTCACTTTAGGAAAACATAAATTTAAATTACCTGTCGTACCTGCAAATATGCAAACGATTATTGATGAAAGAATTGCAACGTATTTAGCTGAAAATAATTACTTCTATATCATGCATCGTTTCCAACCAGAGAAACGAATCTCATTCATCAGAGATATGCAATCACGTGGATTAATCGCTTCTATTAGCGTTGGTGTAAAAGAAGACGAGTATGAATTCGTACAACAATTAGCTGCTGAGCACCTTACGCCTGAATACATCACGATTGATATTGCGCATGGACATTCTAATGCTGTAATCAACATGATTCAACATATTAAAAAGCATTTACCAGAAAGCTTCGTTATCGCTGGAAACGTTGGAACTCCAGAAGCGGTAAGAGAATTAGAGAACGCTGGTGCTGACGCAACAAAAGTTGGTATTGGACCTGGTAAAGTTTGTATTACTAAAATTAAAACAGGCTTTGGAACTGGTGGTTGGCAACTAGCTGCACTTCGCTGGTGTGCAAAAGCTGCAAGTAAACCAATTATCGCTGACGGTGGTATTCGTACACATGGCGACGTAGCTAAATCTATTCGATTTGGGGCGACTATGGTTATGATCGGTTCTCTATTCGCTGGTCATGAAGAGTCTCCAGGGGAAACAATCGAAAAAGACGGCAAACTTTATAAAGAGTACTTCGGTTCAGCTTCTGAATTCCAAAAAGGTGAGAAGAAAAACGTTGAAGGTAAGAAAATGTTCGTTGAGCATAAAGGTTCTTTAGAAGACACTTTAATCGAAATGGAACAAGATCTTCAATCTTCTATCTCTTACGCTGGTGGAACAAAATTAGACTCCATTCGTACTGTAGATTATGTAGTCGTAAAAAACTCTATTTTCAACGGTGATAAAGTATATTAATTTTTAAACTTAACTCGAAGGACAAGCAGTTTTATGCTTGTCCTTTTTCATATATAGAAATGTAAAATATTTTCATTTTACTGAATTTTCTATTATTATATTTTTAGATACTTATAATAAGGGGGATATAATATATGAAAGATGTAATTGAGAAACGCTATATTCGTGCAGAAGTTCCTACTGAATTAACATGGGACCTCTCTGATTTATACGAATCTGATAAAGAGTGGGAAACTGCATTACGTGTATTAACAGATGATATAAAAAAACTTGATGCGTTTAAAGGACAATTACACAATAGCCCTACCACCTTATTACATTGCCTACTTTTAGAAGAAGAGCTTTTAATGAAGTTAACAAAACTATATTCATATGCAAATTTAAGAGAATCTACTGATCGTACAAATCCAGTTATTCAAGCGAACTCTTCCAAAATTGCCGCTTTATGGACGAAAGTACATACGGCGCTATCCTTTATTCATAATGAAATTCTCTCATTAGAAGAAGGCACAATTGAAAAATATTTAACGGAAGAAACAAAACTTGAACCTTTCCGTAAATCATTACTAGACATATTACAAAAAAGGCCGCACACGCTCTCTCCTGAAACTGAAGAAGCACTTGCTGCACTTGGCGAAGTACATAGTTCTCCATACAAAATTTACGGTATGACTAAATTAGCCGATATGGATTTTAACTCCATACAAGATGAACAAGGAAATGAACTCCCTGTGTCGTTTGCATTATTTGAAAGCAAATATGAGTTTTCTCCAAGCGCAGACATACGTAGGAAAGCATACTCATCATTTGTTTCCACCTTGAAACGATATAAGAATACAGTGGCAACAACATATGCGACTGAAGTAAAAAAACAAGTAACACTCTCTCGCTTACGCAAATTTGAATCTGTTACTCATATGCTTTTGGAACCTCAAAAAGTTCCACTTGAAATGTATAACAATCAACTCGATATTATTTATAAAGAATTGGCGCCTCATATGCGCCGTTTTGCAGATTTAAAAAAGAAAGTATTAGGACTCGATGAAATGCTGTTCTGCGACTTACACGCACCTTTAGATCCCGAATTTAATCCGACAATTACTTACGAAGAAGCTGGAAAACTTATTCAAGACTCTTTACAAGTACTCGGGGATGAATATAGTTCCATTATCGAAAAAGGATTCAAAGAAAGATGGGTCGACCTTGCAGATAACGTAGGCAAGTCAACTGGAGCATTTTGTTCAAGTCCATATGGTTCTCATCCGTACATTTTAATTACATGGCAAAATACGATGCGCGGCTGTTTCACATTGGCTCATGAATTTGGGCATGCTGGTCATTTTTATTTAGCAAATAAAAACCAGCGTATTATGAATGTACGTCCATCTATGTACTTCGTTGAAGCACCATCTACAATGAATGAATTACTATTAGCCCAGCATTTATTAGCGACGAATGACGATAAGAGAATGCGTAGATGGGTGATCCTGCAACTACTCGGCACATATTATCATAACTTTGTTACTCACTTACTTGAGGGAGAATATCAAAGAAGAGTATACAGCCTAGCAGAAGAAGGTGGAGCACTTACAGCTACAACTTTAACTGAAATAAAAGCAAATGTACTTTCAACATTCTGGGGAGATTCCGTAAAAATTGATGAAGGTGCTGGATTAACTTGGATGCGTCAACCTCATTATTATATGGGCTTATATTCTTACACGTATTCCGCAGGCCTCACTGCATCTACTGCGGTGGCTCAAATGATTAAAGAAGAAGGACAACCTGCTGTTGATCGCTGGTTAGATGTACTTCGCGCTGGTGGTACGATGAAACCACTGGAATTAATGAAACATGCTGGAGTCGATATGTCAAAACCAGATACAATCCGCAGAGCTGTTTCTTACGTTGGTTCCTTAATTGATGAATTAGAGCGCTCTTATCAAGAATAAAGTGAAACTTTAATCAGTGGGGGCCATCCCCCACTGATTATTAGCCCTCACCAATCGGGCTTTTACGGACAGTTGATTCCCTACCTAACTTCTTTGCTTCCGCTGAATTTTGAGGTAGGAATCTTACTGCCCGGCAAATAGCGGGATAAAAAATAAGCCCTCGCTTTATGAGGGCTTATTTCATGTTTACTTTCCAAATCTTTTACGGTATCCACATTTTCTACATAGCTCTTCAACTGCAACTCTTCTGGAAAATCCATCAACAATGTTTGTTGCTCTTTCGCCTTCTATAATGTTAGAGAATGAATCATTATTAATATTTCCAAGGTTAATAATCCCTTCACCATCTAAACAACAAGGAATAACCGTTCCGTTCGCTAAAATACCAGCTTGATTTCGAAGCCCATGACAGAATCCTTTTCCATCATCCTCTTCTTCATGCAATGCTGGCCACTGGAATTCATAGTCTTGATTAATAAAGACACGTTCCGCAATTTTTATACCTTTTCCTGGTGTAAGCTTCTCTTCAATTTGATAAGATAAATTAAACTCATTTTCAATGATAGATAATAACTCTCTATTCTTCTGGATTTCAGCATTTGTTTTATTATCCTGCGTTAAGTTCCATAATCTAAGTGAAACGATTAAATCCGATTGACTTGTCGCCTCTCTAATGAAGGAAAGTATACTTCTTACATACCCCTCTTTGTCTTGTGAACCTGGGTGCCCATCAAAACTATGCAGTGAAAAATTCATTTGTCTTAAAGCAGGCTTATTTAACAATCTATGCCTTCTCTTATTAATTAACGTTCCGTTCGTTGTAATATTAACTTTAAACCCTTTTTCATGGCTTAAATCTAACAATTGATCTATTTTTGGATGCAGCAACGGCTCACCCTTCACGTGCAAATAAATGTAGTCTGTGTGTGGTTTAATTTGGTCTAACCTTTTCTCAAAATCCTCCACAGAAATGAATTGCTTCTGTCTTTCCGTCGGCGGACAAAAGCTGCACGCAAGATTACATACACTCGTAATCTCCAAGTAAAATTTCTTAAACTTCTTCACCTTTAACTCCTCACTTCTATGACTACTTATACTTTTTCCTCTTCATATTACAGCATACTTTTTTAGAAATAGAAACATACTTATTTTAGGAAATATAGAAAACGGCCACATCTGTAGCCGTTTGAATGTACTATTACTATTTATGATACGGTTCTCCACGATTAATCCGAAACGCCCTATACACTTGCTCAAGCAATACTAATCGCATTAATTGATGTGGTAACGTCATCTTTGAAAAAGAAAGAGATTCATTTGAACGCTTCATTACTTCTGAACTTAGTCCAAGTGATCCGCCAATTACAAAGGCAACTTTACTCTTCCCATATGTAGCAAGACGATCTAAGCTTACTGCAAATTCTTCTGATGATTTTTGCTTTCCTTCTATCGCTAACGCAATGACATGCGTATCATCAGAAATTTTATCTAGTATACGTATACCTTCTTTTTCTTTTACAATTAACATTTCTGCTTCACTTAAATTTTCTGGTGCCTTTTCATCTGGCAATTCAATTACTTCTACTTTTGCGTATGCAGATAATCGTTTTAAGTATTCTGCTATACCTTGTTTTAAATATTTTTCTTTTAATTTCCCAATTGAAATAATCGAGATATTCACACGTATTCCCCACCTTACAAACATGTTATCCACATGACTTATCCACATATCCACAATTGTTACCCACATATTGTGTGAGAATCTGTGTTCGATACAACATATGTCGCCTCATTTTGACAAAATTCACATGTTTTTTTCTCTTTTTCTGAGTTATCCACATTGTTAATAACTGGCGCGACTTCACACTCATCCACAATAATATCTAAAGCTAATTCAACATGTTCTAAACAACAAGGTAAGTTCATATTCTTCACCTCACTTTTCTACAATAGAAAACAGGAGGTAGGCCCTCCTGTTTTTAATACTTTTGAATGCCTAGTTTAACCGTTGTTGTTGCTCGTTTTGTACCACGATAAAACGTAAGAGTCATTTTATCATTAATTTTTTTATCATATAAGGCCGTACGGAATCCGATAATATCGCGAACTGGTTTCCCATCTACTGCTACAATCACATCGTGTTCTCGCAAACCAGCATCTGTACCTGGCGAAGGGCTTTTCACATCTAAAATGCAAACTCCCTCTGTTACATTGCCTGGTAAATGCAATGTTTTTGACCAATAGTAGTTTGGAATTTCATTTAATGATCTCAGTTCAATTCCAACATACGGTCTTCTTACTTTTCCGTACTTCTCTAATTCATTCATAATTGGAACAGCTCTAGTAACAGGAATAGCTAGCCCAATTCCTTCTACTTCTTTTGCCGCAATTTTCATTGAGTTAATACCAATTAATTGGCCTGCTGCGTTTACAAGCGCACCACCACTATTACCCGGATTAATTGCTGCGTCTGTTTGCAATACTTCTACTTGCCAATCATAATGTCCATCTTGATCTAAATCTACAGGGACAATACGCTCATTAGCCGAGATAATACCTTGTGTGACGGTTCCAGAAAATTGAAGCCCGAGCGGGTTTCCAATCGCAATGACTGGTTCTCCTCTACGAACAGTATTAGAATCGCCAATCTCAATTACTTTTTTCACATGCTTTGCATCTATTTCTAGTACAGCCAAATCTGTGACCACATCGGTTCCTAATACCTTTCCAGGAACCTTCTTACCATCACTTAAACTTACTTCAATACGATTTGCTCCAGCAACAACATGATTATTCGTTACAATGTAAGCTTGACCATCTGTCTTCTTATAAATTACACCTGATCCCGTACCTGCTTCTGAATCTGCCTCTGAAAAATTATCTCGTTGAATATTAATAACTCCAACAACAGCTTCAGACGCACGATCAACAGCATCCACAAAGCTAATCTGTTTAATGCCTTGAGCTTCCGCCATATTACTTCCACTTGCTTCAGCTTGCGGAAACGCGTCCGTATCATTTGAAAATAAAGGAGCTCCAAATGCAAATAACGAAGCTCCTACAATTGTTCCTGCTATGCTAGAAATAACAATACCTTTATGCTTCTTTTTTCTTGCACGTTTCATACGATAATTTTCTTCATCAATAAAGGACATATTTGTTCACCTATCTTCCTGAAAACAACTATATTCACCTTTATTGTTTACTAAAATGAAGAATTATACGTATTGAATTTTTGTCGGCATTTTTGGATCTGTATCGTGAATTTCAAAGGCTTCGCCCACTCCAAATCCCTTTTCCTCTAATACTTGTGATACTGACATACGCGCTAGTTCTTTCATGTTATTATCTAAACTTAAATGGGCTAAATAAATATGTTTTGTCTCATCTGTAATTACATCCGCCATTGCTAATGCAGCATCTTCATTACAAACGTGCCCCACATCACTTAAAATACGTCGTTTAATACTCCATGGATAACGTCCCATACGAAGCATTTCTACGTCATGATTACTTTCAAATACGAAAGCATTAGCTCCCTTAATAACACCTTTCATACGGTCACTCACGTACCCTGTATCTGTAATAAGGGCTAATTTTCTATTATTGTTATGAAAAGCATAGAACATCGGCTCTGCCGCATCATGAGACACCCCAAATGACTCGACCTCAATATCACCAAATGTTTTCACATCCCCAACTGAGAAAATAAACTTTTGCTCAGTTGGGATATTTCCTATTAAGTGTTCCATTGCATTCCATGTTTTCTCATTTGCATAAACAGGTAAATCATATTTACGTGCCAATACACCTAAGCCTTTAATATGGTCACTATGTTCATGTGTTACAAGAATACCCGATACATCATTTATATTTAATTCTGCCTGTTTAAATAAAGCCTCTGTTGCTTTACCACTTAAACCTGCATCGACAAGTAACTTCTTTTCATCTGTTCCTACATATAGCATATTCCCTGTACTTCCACTTGCAAGTACGCTAAAATGCAAACCCATTCTTTCTCACTCCAGTATGTTCATCAACCACTTGATTTTCCTTTTCCCCTAATTCCATAACTTGTCCTTCAATTGCATTTACAAAGAAGTCCTGCTTCTGCTCCGTCTTTAAGTTCCACGTTGGAGCAAGTACTTGGTTATTAGAAGTAGATGCGGTAAGGTTGGCATAACCAATTTGCGCTTCTTTTACATGTGTATTCCCATGAATTTTATTTTTTAAATACAGATTTTCTAAAGCGGTTTGGGCAGTAATAATTTCTTGCTGTTTCGTTTTTTCACTTTCGCCCATTTCTTTTAAATCTGTTAACATCGTCTGCGTGTACGACACAAGTTCATTTTTTTCATTTAATTCCACAACAATCATCGCCTGATCGTTATAGAAAATAGGCTTATCTTTATATTTTTGGAAGAAGTAAATTTTAGAATCTTTCATCGCTCCAAACTCATACTTTTGTCCATCCAATACATAGTTCTTCAAAAAATCATTATACTTATCTTTTGATAACGATTTTGTATTTAAAAAGGGCTCTTTTAGCTTACTTTCTATCTTGTACATATTTTGTATATGCGCCGTTTGATTTTTTAAAGACTGTATGTCTTCTTCTTTAAATGCCTTGTTTTCAGCCCTAATAAATGACTCTTTTTTCGGTTCTTTAGGGAAATTACCCATAGTAATTTTGTTTGCTTTTAATTCTTGATCTATCTTTGTTTCTGCAATAAGCTCCAATTGATTACTATCTTGCTTTTGAATGAATTGAAAAATGAGAAAGAGGTCCAAAACAAAAAAGGTCACAATAAATATGGTTTTAATCCGATCCCAATCCATTTAGTCCCCCCTCATTCCACTCATATATTTTTTGTTTGCCAGCTTCATCTTCAACAAACTTTACATACCAAATTGGCTGTAGTCGCGCTACTTGCCCATCTAGTGATAATTTGTATCCAATCCCAATGTCTTTAATGGATCTTTTATCTACCGCGGCATTATTTTCTAAGGATGCTATTACAACATGACCTGACGGAAGAGTAACCTTCTGCTCTATACCTTTCGTATTTAAAGAAAGCAACGGTCTTTCATATTCCATTACTTCTTCTGATCCCCATACTTGTCTCAATTCAGCTAATCCATCAGTATTGAATACGGGATATCCATCTTCCTGTAAGCGGAATACTGTCTGTCCTTTATTCATATAGTCCAAACGATATGAATCCAAACTCCCACTGTGACCATTTACAAAATCAAAACTTTTTTGTAAAAGCATTAAATTATCTGGCTTTTTCTCACTTAAAACAGAAGAATTTTTATACTTTAGCATATGCTGATCATTTTCAATCTCCATAGACCTAATACCATCTGTAAATATTTCTTTCGATCCCTCGATAATAGGGCTTAAATAACGTGGGTCACTAAAAAGAGCATTCTTAAATGTATCAACCGCCAAATTAGATGAAATATATGTTATATTACTTAATTCTGTCGTTCCATCTGGTAAAAATAGCTTTTTCATATCATTAATTTGATAGTCAAAATAAGGTTTCGCTGATACTATAAATTGATTTTGTGCATTTACAATATCTTTTAAATACACACCACTTAATTTTGCTTCATATATTCTAGAGTTATCACCATCGGAAACAAAATTAATTTTAATTTCTTGATCCCTACTTCTAGAAGGGTCAAGAATAATTCGATTAAAGTGTTTAGGCTTATCTATACTCTTTTCTTTCATACTAAACATAGATTTAACTGCATCAAATGGGATGTTGGTAGGGAAAATAAGTTCAATTTTCCCTTCACCATGCACATAAGAAAGAAAGTCAGCCTTAGCAATCGATATCTCTTTGAACTCATGTAATTCCCCTGCTTCCAAAGTTCTATAGATTGATTCTATATCTCCCTCTCTTTTGCTCCCGTAATGATTTTTATCTTTATGCACAATGATAGAAGTAGGGCGGACAACATCAGCGATTTTCGTTTGAGTATTTCCCTCATTCCCCTGTACAAATTTTGCGTTTTGCATAGATGTGGAATCTGGCACATACGTCCATAAGTTAAAAGTAAGAAATAGACTAATTACAACTAAATTAATTAAAACTATCGTTTTAACATTCTCCATACTCATTCCCATTCGTCCTCTTCATCTGCTGCCATAGGCAATGTGAAATAAATCGTTGTCCCTTTTCCTTCCTCACTCTTTGCCCAAATCGAGCCACCATGTGCCTCAATCATTTCTTTCGCAATTGCTAATCCAAGTCCTGTACCGCCCATTTGTCTTGAACGTGCTTTATCTACGCGATAAAAACGTTCAAAGATTTTATCGACGTTTTCTTTCGGAATACCCATTCCTTGATCACTTACACTAATCTCCAATAATTCTCCGCGATCACGTAAACGATATGTTACTGTTCCACCTTCTGGTGAATACTTTAATGCATTCGAAATAATGTTATACAATACTTGCGTAATTTTATCCGTATCCATATCAATAAATCGAGATTTTTTAGAGAAAGATCGTTTGAAGCTTACGTTTTGCTCTTTAGACATTTCAAAACGATCAATAATGTTATTAAAGAAGTCAGTAAAGTCGACCCATTCTTTCATTAAACGATGTTCTGTACTATCGAGTTTAGATAGTTGCAATAACGCATTTACAAGCCTAATCATTCTTTCTGTTTCTTCTTGTGTAACTGTTAAAAACTGTGGTGCAATATTTGGATCTTGCCACGCACCGTCTGTAAGTGCCTCTAAGTAACTGCGCATTGTCGTTAATGGCGTTCTTAATTCATGAGAGACGTTTGCTACAAACTCGCGGCGTTCTCTTTCTATACGCTCCTGCTCAGTCACATCATATAATACGGCAATTAAACCATTTGCTTTCCCTGTCTCTTTTTGAATAACAGAGAAACTAGCGCGTAAAATATATGGCTCATTTCTCGTACTAAAATCTAATAAAACAGAATCCGGCTCTTCGTATAAATGATCGAGCGTAAATTCTTCTTGTATTCCCAATACTTCTAAAACAGATTGATCGAGCGCCGTTTCACGCGAAACATTTAGCATCTTTTCCGCAGGATCATTTAATAAAATAATGTCCCCTTTTCGGTCAGTAGCAATTACTCCATCTGTCATATGTGATAATACGGATGACAATTTACGTCTTTCACTTTCTGTTGAAGAACGAGCTTGTTGTAATTTTTTTGATAAATTATTGAAAGATAATGCTAATTGTCCAATTTCATCATGGCTATGCACTTTTACTTTTCTTGAATAGTTTCCTTTTGCCATTTCAATTGCTTGTCTTCGCATATCAGAGATTGGTCTCGTAATCGTTTGAGCTAACAAAATTCCAAGTACAGCTGTTACGAGTAATGCAATAACGGTTCCGGTCGCAAAGATTTGATTAATATCCTTCATCTGCTTATAAACATCTTCCATGGATGCAACAACGTAAATAGCACCAAGTGCATCTTTGTTATTATCATCCATAATAGGAGTAATCATAACTTGTACACGATGACCTGTACGACCATCCTTCTCAATTTTTACTTCTGGTTTTTTTTGTACCAATACCCGCTGAACAGCTATATCAGTTGACGTTCTATTTACCTTGTTTTGCTTTGACTCATCTGAAATAGCGAGCAGCTTTCTATTCGCATCAAATACACTTACCTCTTGAATATCCTTCTTTCGATCAGAGGCAAATTTTCGAATGGAAGTTTTAATCGTTTCACCTGTTGATTCTGTCTCTGCTTTTGTATAACTTTTTTTAAACTCTTGTTTCAAGTTATACGATAATAAGTTCGTTTGTTGCGTTAAAGAATCTCTAAAACCTTGTACAAGACTCTTTTCTAACTCTCTTACGAAATATACCCCAATAACTTGCATAGCTATCAATATTAATAGCATATATATGAGTACAAATTTTAAATGAATAGATTGAAAAAAACCGACTTTCTTCATATACTATTCCTGCTCTGGGTCACGCAAGTAATACCCTACTCCACGTCTAGTGACAATTAATGTAGGATGACTTGGATTATCTTCAATTTTTTCACGCAGACGACGTACTGTTACATCCACTGTACGTACATCTCCAAAATAGTCATAACCCCAAACTGTTTGCAATAAATGTTCGCGTGTCATAACTTGTCCTAAATGTTTTGCTAAATAATGTAATAGCTCAAATTCACGGTGTGTAAGCTCAATATTTTCCTCACGTTTCGTTACACTATACGCATTTGGATTGATAACAATTGGTCCAATAACCATTTCCGTATTTTCTTCTTTTTCTGCCGCACCACCTTGCTGATGACGACGTAAATTCGCCTTCACGCGAGCAAGTAATTCCCTCGTACTAAATGGCTTCGTTACATAATCATCTGCGCCAAGCTCAAGTCCTAATACTTTATCAATTTCAGAATCCTTCGCTGTAAGCATAATAATCGGCATTTCTGAGCTTTTACGTATTTCACGGCAAACCTCTAAGCCATCCTTACCTGGTAGCATAATATCTAATAAAACCATATCTGGCTGTTCTTCAGTCGCTTTTTCAATTGCCTCATCACCATCGTGCGCCATTACAATTTCAAAACCTTCTTTTTCTAGGTTGAACTTCAAAATATCTGCAATCGGCTTTTCATCATCAACTACTAAAATTTTCTTTCCCATCATCGTCTATTTCCTCCTTATAAAGTGAAACTTTAATCAGCCCTCACCAATCGGGCTTTTACGGGCAGCTCGCTTCCCACCTAACTTCTTTGCTTTCGCTGAATTTTAAGGTGGGGGTCTTACTGCCCGGTAAATAGCGGGGTAAAAATATGGTCAATATCCCTAAACACATTGATGTCTACATAGTATGTCCCTATATGACCGCATCTTTTGCTTAAGTACTTTCTCCTCTATTCTCACAGACTCATGTATGATCCACTTTTACACGGAATCCTATACGATCTATAGAAAAACCTCTAGCTTCAACTGCTAGAGGCTCCTCATTCTATTTTAAAATAACTACTCAATTTTGTAAAATTACACAAATAAAAAGGATATTAAGTGGGCCCACTTAATATCCTGAGAGTGGCTCGGGACGGAATCGAACCGCCGACACGAGGATTTTCAGTCCTCTGCTCTACCGACTGAGCTACCGAGCCAAAACTATATATAAAACCACTAATGGTGGTATAAACAAAAGTGGCGGTCCCGACCGGGGTCGAACCGGCGATCTCCTGCGTGACAGGCAGGCATGTTAACCACTACACCACGGGACCAAAAATGAACATAAAAAAACATGACCCGTACGGGATTCGAACCCGTGTTACCGCCGTGAAAGGGCGGTGTCTTAACCACTTGACCAACGGGCCACGAAAAATAAAATGGTGAGCCATGAAGGACTCGAACCTTCGACCCTCTGATTAAAAGTCAGATGCTCTACCAACTGAGCTAATGGCTCATACTCACCAACGTCATATTTTCGTGACGACAAGATGTATCATAACATGTTTTATTTATTTTTTGCAATACCTTTTTTTATTTTTTATAAAAAACAAGAAAAAACTCATGCGGACATGAGTTTTTCCTTAAAAATATCAATTAAGCTTCGTATACGTTACGAACGATATTCGTTTGATTACGATCTGGTCCAACTGAGAACATAGATAATTGAATTCCTGTTAACTCAGAAACACATTCTACGTATTTTCTTGCATTCTCAGGAAGTTCGTCTAATGATCTTACACCAGTAATATCTTCTGTCCAACCTGGAAGCTCTTCGTATACAGGCTCACATTTCGCTAAAATGTTTAAGTTTGCTGGAACTTCATCGATAACTTCGCCATTGTATTTGTAAGCAACACAAATTTTAAGAGTTGGAATACCAGTTAGAACGTCGATAGAGTTTAATGATAAATCTGTTAAACCACTAACACGACGCGCATGTCTTACAACAACGCTATCAAACCAACCTACGCGGCGTGGACGACCAGTTGTCGTTCCATACTCACGACCAACTTCACGAATTTGATGACCAATTTCATCATGAAGCTCAGTAGGGAATGGACCATCACCTACGCGGCTTGTATATGCTTTACATACACCTACAACGCGAGTAACTTTTGCAGGGCCAACTCCAGTTCCAACTGTTACACCACCAGCAATTGGGTTAGAAGATGTAACGAACGGATACGTACCGTGGTCGATATCAAGCATAACACCTTGTGCACCTTCAAATAATACACGGTGATTATTATCTAATGCATCATTTAATACAACAGACGTATCACACACATATTGCGCGATTTGTTGTCCGTACTCGAAGTACTCTTCGAAGATTTCTTCTACACTGAAACCTTCTGTATCGTACATTTTTTCAAACAAACGATTTTTTTGTGCTAAATTGCGCTCAAGCTTCTCTTTAAATGCTTCACGGTCTAAAAGATCAGCCATACGAATACCAATACGAGCAGCTTTGTCCATGTATGCAGGACCGATACCTTTTTTCGTTGTACCGATTTTGTTATCACCTTTACTTGCTTCTTCTAACTCATCTTGTTTTAAGTGATAAGGCAAAATAACGTGCGCACGGTTACTTACGCGTAAATTATCAGTACTTACACCACGATCGTGTAAGTATTTTAACTCTTCAAGTAACGCTTTCGGATCTACTACTAAGCCGTTTCCGATTACACAAATTTTCTCTTTATAGAAAATACCAGATGGAATTAAGTGTAATTTATATTTAACTCCGCCAAAAACAATTGTATGTCCTGCGTTATTTCCACCTTGATATCTTGCAACTACTTCCGCATGCTCAGAAAGAAAATCAGTGATTTTACCTTTTCCTTCGTCGCCCCATTGTGTTCCTACAACTACTACTGAAGACATTATTAAAGCACCTCCGCAATTTTCAAACGATCTATTCAAACAATATAATTGTACCAAAACCGAAAAAGAAGTCAACCAAAAAGCGAACATTTTTTTATCAAAAAACTTTTTCGTTCGTAAGAATTATATTTTCACACTATGAAAGCCTTATCTTTTCTATAAAAAAAAAGAAACACATCTTATTATAAGAAATGCGTTTCTTTTTTATACTATCGTTATGCCGGCGGCGCATGTCCATCTTCGAAACGACGTTCTAAGTTAACGAACTTATTGAACTCTTTAACGAATGCGAGCTCTACTGAGCCTACTGGACCATTACGCTGCTTTGCAATAATAATTTCAATCGTATTTTTATTTTCCGTTTCTCGGTCATAGTAATCTTCACGATATAGGAAGGCTACGATATCGGCATCCTGCTCGATACTTCCCGATTCACGAATATCAGACATCATCGGACGTTTATCTTGACGAGATTCTACACCACGAGATAACTGTGACAAGGCAATAACAGGAACTTGTAATTCACGCGCAATCCCTTTTAGTGTACGAGAAATCTCAGATACTTCCTGCTGACGGTTCTCCCCTGATTTCCCACTTCCTTGAATAAGCTGTAAGTAGTCAATCAAGATCATACCAAGACCCTGTTCTTGTTTTAATCTACGACATTTTGCTCGAATCTCATTTACTTTAATCCCCGGCGTATCATCAATATAAATACCAGCATTAGAAAGGCTACCCATTGCCATCGTTAATTTCGCCCAATCATCAGAAGTTAACGATCCGGTACGAAGTCTTTGTGCATCAATATTCCCTTCTGCACAAAGCATACGCATAACAAGCTGATCAGCACCCATCTCTAGACTAAAAATCGCTACATTTTCATCCGTTTTCGTTGCTACGTTTTGTGCGATATTTAATGAAAATGCCGTTTTACCTACCGACGGACGTGCCGCCACGATGATTAAATCATTTCGCTGGAATCCTGCCGTCATCTTATCTAATTCAGTAAATCCAGTCGGTATCCCGGTCACTTCACCTTTTTGATTATGCAAAAGTTCGATTTTATCGTAAGCATCTACAAGAACGTCTTTAATATTTTGGAATGCTTTCGCATTCGTCTGATGAGATACTTCTAATATTTTTTTCTCAGCCTCATTTAAAAGACCATCCACATCATCTTCTCTCTCATATCCATCAGACACAATATGAGTCGCCGTTCGAATTAAACGACGTAACAGTGCTTTTTCAGCGATGATTCTTGCATAATACTCTACGTTAGCAGCAGTTGGAACAACTTCTGCTAATTCTGCTAAGTAAGAAACCCCACCAACTTCTTCTAGTAATCCTTGATCAGCCATTGCTGACGTCATCATTACTAAGTCAATTGGCTCCCCCTTATCAGATAGCCCAAGCATGACTTCAAAAATCTTTTGATGTTTCGTTCGATAAAATGAGTCAGGTACTAATAGTTCCGATGCCGATGTTAACGCATCCTGATCAATCAATATAGCACCTAAGACTGCCTGCTCAGCTTCTATATTATGCGGAGGGGTACGATCAGCCATTACATCACTCATACGCAATCCTCCTTGCTTAACTTAGTTTTATTGTTCACTAACATGAACTTTTACTGTTGCTGTTACTTGCGGATGCAATTTCACAGTAACGTTTGTATAGCCTAATGCACGAATTGCATCATCCATTTCAAATTTACGCTTATCAAGTTTAATATTGTGAGATTTTTGCATTGCATCTACGATTTGTTTACTTGTGATTGAACCGAATAGACGGCCACCTTCTCCAGATTTAGCCTTTAATTCTACAGTTAATTTCTCTAACGTTTCTTTTAATTGTTTTGCATTTTCAAGCTCTGCTGCTGCATCTTTTTCTTCTTTGCGCTTTTGAGCTTCTAAAGTTTTCATACTGCTATTCGTCGCTTCAGCAGCTAATCCTTGTTTTAGTAAGAAGTTATTTGCATAACCATCTGGTACGTTTTTTACTTCCCCTTTTTTCCCTTTACCTTTTACGTCTTTTAGAAAAATTACTTTCATGATTGTGTGCCTCCCTGTAAATAGTCATCAATAACAAATCGAAGCTTCTCCTCAGCTTCGTCTACTGTAATATTTTTCATTTGTGTGGCTGCATTCGTTAAATGCCCGCCACCACCTAAGTTTTCCATAATTAGCTGCACATTCACTTCACCTAAAGACCTGCCGCTAATTCCAATGAAATTCTCGCCACGTTTTGCAATAACAAATGATGCAATAATTCCTGTCATTGTTAATAATGTGTCCGCTGATTGCGCAATAAGCACTTGATCGTAGTAATCATCGCTATCAACTTTTGCAATCGCAATTCCATTTTTATAAATGTACGCATTTTTAATAGCTTTTGCAACCCGTAAATACTGATCCATATCTTCTTTTAAAAGCTCTTGTACAAGTACAGTATCTGCACCGTGTGAGCGTAAATAAGAAGCAGCATCAAACGTACGAGCACCTGTCCGGAATGTAAAGCTTTTCGTATCAACAATAATACCTGCTAATAATGCTGTTGCTTCTAACATTGTCATTTTTAAATTTTTCGGTTGGTATTCAAGTAATTCCGTAACAAGTTCCGCCGTGGAAGAAGCGTATGGCTCCATGTAAACAAGCAATGGATCTTCAATAAAATCTTCTCCTCGGCGATGATGGTCAATAACAACTACATTTTCAATTTTGCGTAACAGCTTTTCTTCCATCACCATTGAAGGCTTATGCGTATCAACAACAACAAGTAATGAATCATCATTTGCAAATTCCATCGCTTGTTCTGGTGTAATAAAGTGAGACCATAACTCTTCATTTTGTTTCACTTTATCCATTAAACGCTTAATTCCCTTATCAGAATCATTTTCATCGAGCACAATATATCCTTTGCGCTCATTTAATTGCGCTACCTTTAAAATACCAATCGCAGCACCAATTGCGTCCATATCAGGAGCCCTATGCCCCATTATAATGACATTGCTACTTTCTAATACTAAATCCTTTAATGCATGCGAAATCACTCTGGCACGTACACGAGTACGTTTTTCCACCGGATTTGTCTTACCACCATAAAACTTAACTTTACCTGTCGCTTGTTTAATAGCTACTTGATCTCCACCACGCCCAAGCGCAAGGTCTAGACCTGATTGAGCCATCGCCCCAAGCTCGGATAAAGGTAAATCACCTGATCCAACACCTACACTTAATGTAAGTGGTATATTCCTTTTGGATGTTTCTTCACGTACTTGGTCTAGAATACTAAATTTCCCTTTCTCCATCTGCGCTAAAATACTTTCATTTAGTACAACGAAGAATCTTTCCGAAGATGCACGTTTTAAATATGCCCCATACTTAACGGCCCATTCATTTAGACGGGATGTCACAAGACTTGTTATATTCGTACGTAATTGATCATCTAATCCTTGTGTAACTTCATCATAATTATCTAAATAAATGACAGCTAAAACAGTACGTTGATCCTCGTACATCTTTTCAATCTCTGTTTGTTCTGTTACATCAAAGAAATAAATTAACTTTTCTTCTTTCCTTACAAAGACACGAAACTTTCGATTATTTAAAGAGACTATATCATCGGATGTTTCTCCCTTAATAAAAAGAAGTAACGTTTCTGATACATCATAAAGGTGCCATCCAGCTAATGCATGCTGCCCCAGACATGAAGATAAATAAGGATTTGCCCAATCAATCCCATAATCCTTATTGTATAACAAAATACCAATCGGCATCTGGTTAAATGCCTCATTACTCACTTTCTTTACCCTTGTAATCATATCTGTCGTATGTTTTTCAAAATTCTTTTGGAAAGTAAGTTCAAATCGTACAACAACAAAAAGGACGATACAAAAAATAAAGAAGGAGACTATCCCCATTAGTAAATGAAAATAACAGAGGATTGAAATGAGCACAAACACAAAAAATGCCAATACGTAAACAGGATATAAAAACCACTGTTTCTTATAAAATTCAGGCATGTATACAACTCCTATAAAGTAAAACTAACTTATCTTCCAGTTAGTAATACAGATTAAAATAGTATAAGGAATATTATTTTATCCTCCTATTTTAGAACGCAATGAAATCCCTAAATCAATTATACCTAAGATTGTCACAAGAGGAAACAGCATCGGGATAAACATGCAGGCGATAAAACTAATAATAGGAACCCCTTTCGTAAAACCTTTGCTATGCGCCAGAAAAGCGATAAACGTCAAACCTTGCAGCACGAGTAGTAAAGCAAATATGACATATAGGTTAGAAAATACCATATGTAAATATGATGTCGGTTCTACTTTTATAAAAGTTGATAGCAAAATAAATACAACGTAATACCAAACAATACTCTTTGGTAATTGTATATCCTTAAATTTAGGCCAAGGTATGACATCGTGTTTTAACTTTCTCAAAACACTACCTGATATCATAACTGTAATCCAAGAAAAACATACTGAGACCATGACAAGTAAACTTGGGAATAACGTTTGTAACACATCATTAAATTGTGCAAATAGCTCTTTTTGCTCTTTACTAATAGGCATGCCCGCAGCTGTAACTATCTTTTCGCTTTGCGCCATACTTTCATTAAACATATTTTGCATTTGCTTCATTAAATCTATGTTAAAAAACTTTATACTCGCAACATAAATGAGCATAATACCAATTAAGTAAGCAAGCGTCCCTGCCATCAAAATTTCTACTGGCTTCTTTTGTTTTTTATACATATGTCCTAAAACGATACCTATTAATCCAAACATAGTTGTCTTTACTAGGTTCATCGGTTGACTAACAATAACAGTAATAAAAAGCGCTGCCGTAAAAATTACAAAAGCATTAGATATTTTATATCTTATCGTTAGCAATATAAATGGCAACGGCAACGCAAACGTTACAACTGTGCCTAAAATTGGAACATACATAGATATAAGCAATAACATTGCATATATTGCTAACAACGCCGCACCTTCAGTAATAAATTTCGTATTCCTCATCATCTAACCTCTCTTTCAAAAAAGAAAAGCATAGCAAAATGCACAGTAGAGTCCGACTCTACTGTGCATTTCATACGCTATTATTCACCAACATATGGTAAAAGTGCCATTTGACGAGCACGTTTAATTGCAACTGTAAGTTTGCGTTGGTATTTTGCGCTTGTTCCTGTTACACGACGAGGTAAAATTTTACCACGCTCAGAAACGAAACGTTTTAATAAATCAACATCTTTATAATCGATGCGAGTGATGCCGTTAGCTGTGAAGAAACACACCTTACGACGTTTCGCACGTCCACCTTTGCGTCCTGCCATGTCTATTTCCCTCCATTCTTTGTTAAAACTAACAAATTTACTGTATTAGAACGGTAAATCGTCGTCGGAAATGTCGATCGGTTGACCTACATTTGAAAATGGATCGTCATTCTTCGTAAATCCAGAGTTTCCTTGGTTACCTTGGTTGCCTGAATTACTAGATTGACCAAATGGGTTAGAGCTTTGGTTACCGAAACCAGCTCCTGATGGTTGCTGATTAAATGAACCACGTTGCTCCCCACCGCCATTACGCGGCTCTAAAAATTGTACGCTTTCCGCAAGAACTTCTGTTACATATACACGTTTACCATCTTGTCCCTCGTAATTACGAGTTTGAAGACGCCCATCTACGCCTGCTAAGCTACCTTTTTTCAAATAATTTGCTACGTTTTCTGCTTGTTTACGCCATATTACACAATTAATAAAGTCAGCTTCACGCTCACCTTGTTGATTCGCAAATGCGCGATTCACAGCTAACGTAAAAGTAGCTACTGCAACACCATTGGGCGTGTAACGTAAGTCAGGGTCCTTAGTTAAACGACCAACGAGGATAACACGATTCATCAATCGAACCACTCTCCCTTATATATCAATTATTTTTCTTCTTCTTTAACAACGATATGACGAAGGATATCTTCGTTGATCTTAGCTAAACGATCGAATTCGTTAATCGCTTCTGCGTTAGCATTCACGTTTAAGATCATGTAGAAACCTTCACGTAAGTCGTTGATTTCGTAAGCTAAACGACGCTTACCCCACTCTTTCGTGTTAATGATTTCTGCACCATTGTTTGTTAAAACACCTGCAAAACGTTCAACTAAAGCTTTTTGAGCTTCTTCTTCAACGCCAGGACGAATGATGTACATAATTTCGTACTTTCTCATTACACTTTCACCTCCTTTTGGTCTAAACGGCCCGTAATGGGCAAGGAGCAATTAATTTATAGTAATTACTCACGAGTTTAGATTATATCATAGTAAGTTAGATGAATCAACTCACCCATACATAAAAAACTTGGCAAACACATAATATATTTGCCAAGTTCATATCTTTATTTTTCCTAGGAAATATTAAATTAAACGTTGAAACGGAAATGCATAACGTCTCCGTCTTTTACGATATACTCTTTTCCTTCTAAACGAACTTTACCAGCTTCTTTTGCAGCTGTCATAGAACCGTTTGTCATTAAGTCTTCGTAAGAAACTGTTTCTGCACGAATAAATCCACGCTCAAAGTCTGTATGAATTACGCCGGCACATTGTGGTGCTTTCATACCTTGTTTGAACGTCCATGCACGTACTTCTTGCACACCTGCTGTGAAGTAAGTAGCAAGTCCTAATAAATCATATGCAGCACGAATTAATTGATCTAAACCAGATTCCTCAATGCCCAGTTCTTCAAGGAAGACTTTTTTCTCTTCCTCGTCTAGCTCAGCAATTTCTGATTCGATTTTTGCACATACAACGATTACTTGAGAATTTTCATTTGCAGCAAATTCTTTTACCATTTGTACGTATTTGTTTTCAGAAGGATCGATAACATCGTCCTCGCTTACGTTTGCTACGTATAACATTTCTTTCGTTGTCAGTAAATGAAGACCTTTAACAATCTTCATTTGCTCTTCTGTAAATTCAACAGTACGAGCTGGTTTACCCTCTTCAAAAGCTTCTTTTAAACGTACTAAAATTTCATGCTCATATACTGCTTCTTTATCCTTTTGTCTTGCTAATTTCGCAACACGTTCGATACGTTTATCAACAGATTCTAAGTCTGCTAAGATTAGCTCTAAGTTGATTGTTTCAATATCATCAATTGGGTCTACTTTACCTGAAACATGCGTAATATTTTCGTCTTCAAAACAACGAACAACTTGGCAAATTGCATCTACTTGGCGAATGTGAGATAAGAATTTATTTCCTAAACCTTCACCTTTACTCGCACCTTTTACGATACCTGCAATATCAGTAAACTCAAATACAGTCGGAACAGTTTTTTTCGGTTCTACTAATTCCGTTAATTTATTTAAACGCTCATCTGGTACTTCTACAATTCCTACGTTTGGATCAATTGTACAGAATGGATAGTTTGCAGATTCTGCTCCTGCTTGTGTAATTGCATTAAATAAAGTGGACTTCCCTACGTTAGGTAATCCAACAATCCCAGCCGTTAATCCCATATTTTTCACTCCTATGTCTCAATCTTTCATCATTATAGATAGTAACGAAAAAAATGACAAGTTTCCTCCAAACGAAAAAAAGTAACAGCTACCCACTGTAACTGTTACTTTCTCTCTATTCTTCGTGCTTCACAAGTATTTTTTTCACCTTACGATCAAACTCTCTTCGAGGAATCATTACTGAATGGTCACATCCCTCGCACTTAATGCGGATATCCATTCCCATACGAATAATCTTCCAACGATTCTCCCCACATGGGTGGGCTTTCTTCATTTCCACAACATCGTACAAGTTATACTGCTTTTGCTCCATTCTCCAAACCCCTCTCCATATTAAATTGCTTTTCCACTCACTAACTCTTCACGATTATATAAAACCATACGTGGATATGGAATTTCAATACCATGTAAATCTAGACGATTTTTAATTTCTTTACGAAGTGCCCTTGCAATAACTGCATGTTGCATCGGCTCTACTTCTGCAATAACACGTAATATAACTTCTGATGCAGCTAATGTTTGCACGCCTAATAACTGAGGCGTTGTTACCATTTGCTCATATTGTGCAGGTAATTCTTCTAATAATTCTTCAATGACTTGCTCTGCTTTTGCTATATCAGCCTCATACGAAATAGATACGTCAACAAATGCTACACTATTACTAACTGAATAGTTGGTAACCTGAACAATACTTCCGTTTGGTAAAGTATGAATTTCACCTGTCCAACTTTTCACTTTCGTTGTACGAAGTCCAATTTCTAAAACGACACCTTCAAACTGACCAATTTTCACATAGTCACCAACTGAAAATTGATCTTCTAACAAGATAAATAACCCTGTAATAACATCTTTCACTAAACTTTGAGCACCAAATCCGACTGCTAAACCAATTACCCCAGCACCGGCTAATAAACCTGATGCATTAATATTAAACACACCTAAAATCGCAATTAACATAATGAACATAACAACGTATGCCACAATATTTTCAAGTAACTTCGCTACTGTAACTGTACGACGTTCTGAAATTTGAATTGGAGAACGACTTCCCATACGAAACGCATTTCGTACAACCGCTCTTGCAATTCGCACTACAATTGCACCAATTGTTAAAATGATACATATTTTTAATGTCGCAATTCCAATATGAGCCCAACGATCAGCATCTAATAAATACTGTTTCGTAGCATTAAACCACTTCGTTAATACATCCATGTACCTCTACCTCTCCAGCCAAAATTTCTTTTTAGTTATCCTTCTTATTGTATCAGAAGTCTCCTAATTGCTGAAAAAATTTTATGTCTTTAATTCCATTTGTTAACCGCCATGCAGGTATAAAATGGAACGAATATATATATACTAGTACTATTATTTCCGTTCTCACTTAAGTTTTACAGCAAGTACGCACTTATAGTTTTCCATTTTACTCACCATATAACATATTTTGAAAATTTATTAAAAGGATGGGTGCTTCATGAATATTGGAAGTTTTCGCTTACCTTTTTTCGAAAAAGAAACTCAAAATGTTATGCACCAAGATTTAGAAGCCTCCGAGACAATTAGTAATTTCTTACTTTCCCATATCCCTATTAAAACTCATATACCAATCATTCTCGTTTGTATCGGAACAGATCGTTCCACAGGAGATGCACTCGGTCCGTTAGTCGGTACGAAACTAGAACAAGTAGAAATTACAAACTTCCAAGTGTTCGGCACACTAGATGATCCAGTACATGCGCTAAACTTAGAGGAAAAGATTCAGAATATACAGAAAAATAATCCTACTTCATTTATAATTGCGGTTGATGCCTGTTTAGGAAAGTCTCAAAGTATCGGTTCCATCACTACCGGAATGGGACCTAGTAAACCCGGAGCTGCTATGAACAAGAAATTACCAGCAGTTGGTGATTTACATATTCATGGCATCGTAAATCTAAATGGTTTTATGGAGTTTTTCGTCCTGCAAAATACAAGATTAAGTTTAGTTATGAAAATGGCTGATGTAATTGCACAAAGCATAAAAGAAACAGACCAAAAATTATCTGTATTAAAAAAAGCAAACCATCTATAAATAATAAGATGGTTTGCTTTTTAGTTTTGCTGCGCTAATAATTCTAAAATACGATTTAAATCTTCTTTATTGAAAAATTCAATTTCGATTTTACCTTTTTCCTTTTTTGTTTCTTTAATTTTTACCTCTGTGCCAAACTTTTCTCTTAAGAACGTTTCGCGTTCTACGAAAAATATGTTTCTCTCTTTTTTTACTTGTTTTGTTTCACGTGAAACGCGTTGATTAATCTCCTGAACAATTTTCTCTAATTGACGAACATTTAATCCTTCTTTTTCAATTCGTTTCAGTAAAGATTTCAACTGCTCTTCATTTTTTATCGTAAGTAAAGTTCTCCCATGAGCCATTGAAAGTTGACCGTTTGCAATCATATCTTGCACAAAAGAAGGGAGGCTTAATAATCGCGTATAGTTTGCAATGTAAGGTCTACTCTTACCAAGACGTTTTGCTAATTGTTCTTGCGTCACATTTAGCTCATTCATTAACATTTGATATGCCATTGCTTCTTCCATTGGATTTAAATCTTCTCGTTGTAAGTTTTCAAGCAATGCAAACTCCATCATTTGCTGCTCATTTAATTGTCTTACAACGGCAGGTACTTTTTCGAGTCCCGCTTCTTTAGCAGCACGATATCTTCTTTCACCTGCAACAATTTCATATCCTTTAATACTCTTTCTAGCAATTAATGGTTGTAATATGCCGTGCTCTTTAATAGAGGCCGATAATTCCTGAATCGCCTCTTTATTAAAGTGTTTACGTGGTTGATATGGATTCGGTCTTAATTCAGTTATCGTAATCTCCTGAATTGTCTCTTCTTCTTTCACATCTAAATCAGGAAAAAACACATTGATTCCTCTTCCTAATCCTTTAGCCACCTGCAATCACTTCCTCTGCTAAATCTATATATACTTCTGCCCCTCTTGATTTAGCGTCATACTGCATAATTGGTTTCCCATGACTTGGTGCTTCACTCAAACGAACATTACGAGGGATAATCGAACGGTATACTTTATCTCTAAAGTATTTTTTCACTTCATCTATAACCTGAATCCCTAAATTTGTACGGGCATCTAACATTGTTAGCAATACGCCTTGAATTGCTAGATTTTTATTTAAGTGCTTTTGCACAAGTCGAACTGTATTTAATAGCTGACTTAACCCTTCTAGTGCGTAATATTCGCATTGAACAGGAATAATAACAGAATCTGCTGCAGTTAATGCATTAATCGTTAATAACCCTAAGGACGGGGGACAGTCAATAATAATATAATCATATTCATCACGAACTGGCTGTAATGCCCTTTGCAAACGTACTTCCCGGGAAATAGTCGGTACCAATTCAATTTCAGCACCTGCTAATTGAATTGTAGCGGGTAGAACATCTAAGTTTTCAGTTGCGGTTTTCTGTATAACCCCTTGAACATCTGCATCTTCCACAAGAACATTGTAAATACATTGATCTAATTCGGATTTTTCAATTCCCACACCCGTCGTTGCATTTCCTTGAGCATCAATATCTACAAGAAGGACCTTTTTACCTACTTGTGCCAATCCAGCCCCTAAATTAACAGATGTTGTTGTTTTTCCAACGCCACCCTTTTGATTGGCTATAGCAATGATTTTTCCCATGATGTCACCTACTTTCAACCTTTCTATCTTATTCTAGTAACAATTATGTTTATTGTAACATGAAATAAAAGTTTTTCTTTTACGTCCTTATTAAACTTCAAAATTTATTTGTAAACTCCTTCTTCATCTAACAAGAAAATATAGTAAAAGAGACCTATCCAATAGGATCAGGTCTCTAACACACCGTTATTATTTTTTCTTCGGAATTTGAATTGTAATTTGATAGTACTCGTCAAACTCTTCTTCCTCAGAATTAACATTTAAACCACTGTCAGCAACCATTTGTAATGACTGCCTAATTGTATTCATGGCAATTCTCGTATCTCGACTTACTGCTTTTTGCTTTGCCTTACGCTTCGGTTTTGCTTCCTCTAGTAATTTCGCAATTCGTTCCTCTGTTTGCTTTACATTCAGTTGTTTCTCCACAATTTCCTGTAAAACCTTCAGTTGTAATTCCTCATTCTTTAAAGGGATGAGCGCACGGGCATGGCGTTCTGTAATACTTTTTTCTAATAACGCATTTTTTATTTCTTCAGGCAACTTTAACAATCGCAACTTATTTGCGATTGTGGATTGTCCTTTTCCGAGTCTTTGTGCCAATGCTTCTTGCGTTAAATTATGTAACTCAATTAGCTTTTGATATGCCACAGCTTCCTCGATTGCTGTTAGTTCCTCACGTTGCAAGTTTTCAATTAAAGCCACAGAAGCTGTTTCTGTATCATTTAAGTTTTTTATAATTGCAGGAACCTTTTCCCACCCTAACTTTGTTGCTGCACGGAAACGCCTTTCTCCAGCAATAATCTCGTACTTCTCATCCTCATATTGCCTCACAACAATTGGCTGAATAAGTCCGTGTGTACGAATCGTTAATGCTAGTTCCTCAATACGCGCGTCATCAAAAACTGTTCGTGGTTGATAACGGTTAGGGGTAATATTTACTATCGGAATTTCTTGTATTTCTTCATATACCTTTTTATCTATTTCTTCATGGCTTTCGTCTTGTAATTCGAATTCGCTCTCTTTATCTCCAAAGCCAAATAAACGAGAAAACGTATTTTTCATACATATTCCACCACCTTTAGGCCTATTGACTATTCTCCATAAAATGTTTCCTATGAAACATTTACGTTTTCATTTATATAATTTAATCTTACGTCTAATAAGATTTATTTTTCAATAGGTAATTTATTGGGTGTTCCCGGTTTGCGTGGATATTTCTTTGGTGTCTTGCGCTTTTTCTCGATTAATAAAATATTACGTTCACTTTCTTCAAACGGTAATTGGAACGTAGACATTTCTTTTAAATCCCCGCCTAGCACCTCTAAAGCATACTTGCCATTTTCAATTTCTTCGTTTGCTGCAGCACCTTTCATTGCAATGAATGTTCCCCCAACTTTTACAAGTGGTAAACACAGCTCACTTAATACTGAAAGACGTGCGACTGCACGTGCCATTACAATGTCGTACGCTTCACGTACACCTTCTTTTTTTCCAAATGTTTCAGCACGATCATGACAAAACGCGACGTCACTCAATTCCAACTTTTGTGCTAAATGATTTAAGAAATTAATACGTTTTTGTAATGAGTCTACAATCGTCACTTTTAAATGCGGGAAACAGATTTTTAAAGGAATACTTGGGAATCCAGCTCCTGCGCCAACATCACAAATTGAGAATGGTTTAGAAAAATCGTAATAAAAAGCAGCTGTAATGGAATCAAAAAAGTGTTTTAAATATACTTCCTCTTTTTCCGTAATAGCCGTTAAATTCATTTTTTCATTCCATTCTACTAATGTTTCGAAGTAGATTTCGAACTGCTCTAACTGTCTAGAAGAGAGGGTGATACCCTTCTCTTCTAGCATAGATTGAAATTGTTCTATGTTCATCTAACAATATCTCCTTACTATTTATTGGTTCGATACTCGCGCAATTTTTCCTTGTTCAATATACACAAGTAAAATGGAAATGTCTGCTGGATTTACGCCCGATATACGTGAAGCCTGCCCCACTGAAAGTGGACGAACATCTTTCAATTTCTGTCTAGCTTCTGATGCAAGGCTAGAAATCGCATCATAATCAATATCGACAGGAATTTTTTTACTTTCCATC
This sequence comes from Bacillus sp. A01H, assembly GCF_045277205.1. Classification (NCBI taxonomy): domain Bacteria; kingdom Bacillati; phylum Bacillota; class Bacilli; order Caryophanales; family Bacillaceae; genus Bacillus; species Bacillus sp. A01H. The sequence goes on from NZ_CP117702.1 coordinate 5,549,762, forward strand.
TTCTTCATACGCTCTACTTGCTGTAAAGATTTTTCGATATATCCTTCGTACTTAATCTGAATTTCAACTTGTTCTGTAACTTCATCACTTAATTCTACTTCACTTGGTACTAAAAGATGGATATGCTCATATGTCATCTCTGGACGACGTAATAAGTCACTTGCACGTATTCCATCTTTCAATTCACTTCCACCAATATTGCGAATTAATTCTTGAACTTCAGGACGTGGTTTAATAATAATGCTACTTAAACGTTCCTTTTCCTGTTCAATTTGTAATTTTTTATTTGTAAATCGCTCATAGCGTTCTTCTTTAATTAATCCAATTTCATGACCAATTTCAGTTAAACGAAGATCCGCATTATCATGGCGTAATAATAGACGATACTCTGCACGAGACGTTAATAAACGATATGGTTCATTCGTCCCTTTCGTTACAAGATCATCAATTAAGACACCAATATAAGCATCCTCACGACCTAAAATAACTTCTTTTTTACCTAAAGAACGACATGCTGCATTAATTCCGGCCATAAGCCCTTGTCCTGCTGCCTCTTCGTAACCAGAAGTTCCGTTAATTTGTCCTGCTGTATATAAATTTTTAATTTTTTTCGTTTCAAGTGTTGGCCATAGTTGCGTTGGCACAATTGCATCATATTCAATTGCATAACCTGTACGCATCATTTCAACATTTTCTAGACCAGGGATTGTTCTAAGCATATCACGCTGTACGTCTTCTGGTAAGCTTGTGGATAAACCTTGTACGTACACTTCTTGTGTGTTACGTCCCTCTGGCTCTAAGAAAATTTGATGACGTGGTTTATCATTAAACCTTACTACTTTGTCTTCAATTGAAGGACAATATCTAGGACCTGTTCCCTTAATCATACCAGAATACATAGCTGAGCGATGTAGGTTTTCATCTATTAAACGATGTGTTTCCGTACTTGTATACGTTAACCAACATGGAATTTGATCCATAATAAACTTTGTCGTTTCAAAAGAGAAAGCGCGTGGCTTATCGTCACCTGGCTGAATTTCTGTTTTACTGTAATCAATCGTATTACTATTTACGCGCGGAGGTGTACCTGTTTTAAATCTAACAAGATCAAATCCAAGCTCCTCTAAATGTTCCGATAAAGTAATAGATGGTTGTTGATTATTTGGACCACTCGAATATTTTAAATCTCCCATAATAATCTCACCACGTAAAAACGTACCAGTCGTAATTACGACTGTTTTTGCTGTATATTCAGCACCAGCTTGCGTAATTACCCCTTTACATTCGCCATCTTCAACGATTAAACGCTCTACCATTCCTTGGAACAACGTTAAGTTTGGTGTTTCTTCAATTGTTTTCTTTAATTCATGCTGGTAAGAGAACTTATCTGCTTGTGCTCGAAGTGCACGTACAGCTGGCCCTTTACCTGTATTTAACATACGCATTTGAATATGCGTTTTATCAATGTTGCGTCCCATTTCTCCGCCTAATGCATCAATTTCACGAACAACAATCCCTTTTGCTGGTCCACCAACAGAAGGGTTACATGGCATAAACGCTACCATATCTAAGTTAATTGTTAACATTAATGTTTTGGAGCCCATTCGTGCTGCCGCAAGACCAGCTTCACATCCTGCATGACCTGCACCGATTACTATGACATCGTATGAACCGGCATTGTATCCCATTGTTTATTCCTCCTAATAATCTCTATCTTTCTGAAACATCACTATATTATTTTCCTAAACAAAATTGAGAGAACAACTGGTCAATTAAGCTCTCATGAACGGTGTCACCAGTAATTTCACCAAGTATTTCCCACGTTCTTGTTAAATCAATCTGCACCATATCAATTGGAACACCATTTTCTATCGCCTCAATTGCATCTCCAATTGTTTTTCCTGCTTGTGTTAATAATTCAATATGTCTCGCGTTAGAAACATATGTTACATCTGCAGAATCAATTGTTCCTTCAAAGAATAAATCAGCGATTGCCGTTTCAAGCTCATCTATTCCCTGTTCCTCAATTAACGACGTTGTAATAACACGATTCCCCGCTGCTAATTCTATAACACGTTCCATATCAATTGCTTGCGGTAAATCTGTCTTATTTACAATAACAATGAAATCTTTTCCTTGTACGGCACGGAATAGATCTTCATCCTCATTCGTTAAAGCTTCGCTATAATTAACTACAACTAACACTAAATCAGCTTGACTCATCATTTCTTTTGAACGCTCTACACCAATTCGTTCAACAACATCTTCTGTTTCACGAATTCCGGCCGTATCTATAAGTTTAAGTGGTACACCACGCACATTAACGTACTCTTCAATAACATCACGAGTTGTTCCTGCAATATCAGTTACAATTGCCTTTTTCTCCTGAACGAGACTATTTAATAGCGATGATTTCCCAACATTAGGTCTACCGATGATTGCAGTAGCAATACCTTCACGTAAAATCTTTCCTTGCTTTGATGTTTCTAATATTTTTGCAATTTCAGCACGAACATGTGTAGCTTTCTCAATTAAAATATTATGTGTCATTTCTTCCACATCATCATATTCCGGGTAATCTATGTTTACCTCAACATGAGCTAACGTTTCTAATATATCCTGACGCAGACGGCCGATTAATTTAGATAATCGTCCCTCCATTTGATTAATCGCTACGTTCATTGCACGATCTGTTTTTGCACGGATTAAGTCCATAACAGCTTCTGCTTGTGATAAATCAATACGGCCATTTAAAAAAGCACGTTTTGTAAATTCACCAGGCTCCGCTAATCTTACCCCTTGCGCTAAAATAAGCTGTAATACTTTGTTTACCGAAACAAGTCCACCATGACAGTTAATTTCTACTATATTTTCACGTGTAAAAGTCCTTGGTGCACGCATAATGGACACCATTACTTCTTCAATAACCTGATTTGTATCTAAATCAACAATATGACCATAATGAATTGTATGAGAAGGAACCTCTGTTAAATCCTTCCCTTTAAAAATACGATTAACTTTTTCAACCGCATCATCCCCACTTACTCGAACAATGGCAATTGCACCCTCTCCAAGCGCTGTGGAAATCGCGGCAATTGTATCAAATTCCATGTCCTTTCACCTCACTTGCTTATTTATCTCTATTTCAACATGATTATTTTCTTCACTAAATTATTAGAATACCATAACGAACCTATCTACAAAAGAATAATAACTCATTTTATTATGTCCTCATGTAAAAAACACTAAACTTATTCACAGTGGATAAGTTTAGTGTTTTTAGTTATCCACACCTATTTTCCCCTCAAAAAAACCGGCACTCAATTGAGTAACCGGTCACTTGGAAGATATTACAACATGTCGATGTGGTTCTTTTCCTTCAGAAGTTGTAATGATATTTTGATGATTAGATAATGCTTGGTGGATAATCTTTCGTTCAAAAGATGGCATAGGCTCCAATACAACTCTTTTTTTCGTACTTACCACTTGTTTTGCTAATCGATAAGAAAGTGCTTCTAACGTAGCTTTTCTTTTACTACGATAATTTTCAGCATCTAATGTGATACCAATGTACTGCTTCGTATTACGATTCGCCACAAGTTTTGTTAAATACTGTAAAGAATTCAAGGTGTTTCCTCTTTTCCCAATTAAAACACCTACATTTTCGCCGTAAATTGTAAATTCAACTTCTCTTCCTTTTACAATTTTACTAATCTCAGCTTCCACACCCATATCGTGAATAACATTTTTTAAATATTCTTCACATTCTTGAATTGGATCTTTCTTCAATACAACTTCTACTACTGCAGGTCGGTTCCCAAATAAACCTAAGAACCCTCTCTTACCCTCATCGATAATATTTATATCTACTCGGTCTTTTGAAACATTTAATTGCCTTAAAGCATCCTGTACTGCCAGCTCGACTGTTTGTCCTTTAGCAGTAATTATACTCACTTGCTTGATCCTCCTGCCTTACTAGCCTTAATTTCCGGCCCTTTGATCAAGTACATTTGAGCGATACCAAAGATATTACCAACAACCCAGTAAAGTGATAATGCAGCTGGGAAGTTAATTGCAAAGATTAAAATCATGATTGGCATTAACCAAATCATCATTGCCATTTGCGGATTTTGACCAGCAGTTCCTGCCATAGCAAGTTTTTGCTGAATAAATGTCGTAATTGCTGCAACAACCGGTAAAATATATAACGGATCTGCTTGTCCTAAGTCGAACCATAAGAATGTATGCTTACTAATTTCTGATGTTCTCATAATCGCATGGTAAAACGCGAATAAAATAGGCATCTGAACAAAGATTGGTAAACATCCTGCTAATGGATTTACACCATTTTTTTGATACAACTGCATCATTTCTTGTTGTAGTTTTTGCTGCGTTGCTTGATCTTTAGAACTATATTTCTCTTTTAACTTCACCATTTCTGGTTGTAACGCTTGCATTGCTTTTGTACTCTTCGTTTGTTTAATCATTAATGGTAATAATGCAAAACGAATAATAAGAGTTGTAACAACAATCGCTAAACCGTAATTACTACCAAATAAGTTGGCAAAATACGTAATTAACTGAGAAAGCGGGTATACGAAGTATTCATTCCAAATTCCAGTGCTTTTTGGTGTAATTGGCTGATTTACTTCACTACAGCCAGCAGTAATCGCCATTAATGCAACAACCATGGCTAGTAAACCTAATTTCTTTTTCAAAGCCTACTCCTCCTTGTATCGGTATGTATATAGTGTAATTCATTTCCTTACGCTACTTTTTTATTCTTTTCATACCAGAGCGTTTAAAGACATGAATTAAGCTTTTCTTCAATTCTTCATATGTCATCTCTGCACAAGGCTTCCTTGCTATTATAACAAAATCTTTTCCAGAATCTATCTCATCTTTTAATTCTGTGATCGACTGGCGAATCATACGTTTAATTCGGTTACGCACTACTGCATTTCCTATTTTCTTGCTGACAGAAAGGCCAATACGAAAGTTTGGCTGCTCTTCTTTATCTAGTTGATACACAACAAATTGACGATTCGCAGTCGATTTTCCTTTTTGAAAAACCGTCTGGAATTCATCATTCTTTTTTATACGATGTTTTTTCTTCATATCAATTGACACTCCTGTAGTTCATCAGCGGAAATTCACTATTATTAGAAAAAAAGACCACTGAACGATCAGTGGTCTACGCAGATAATACTTTTCTTCCTTTACGACGACGAGCTGCTAGCACTTTACGTCCGTTCGCTGTGCTCATACGGCTGCGGAAACCATGTACTTTGCTGCGCTTACGTTTATTTGGTTGGTAAGTTCTTTTCATTATATGACACCTCCCTGAGGAATATCTGTTAAAGACAGTCTTATAAATTATAGTTAATCAACTAGGAAAATGTCAATGGTTCTAGAAATTTTCATCAAATATTCATTTTGAACCTATTCACATACTTTTTCACAGACGCTATATTTCCTTGTGGATAAATGTTTTTTTCTGTTTTTTATATCCACAAACTCTTTTCGTACTTTTACACAGTATATCGTGTTGTGGACAAGTTTATTCCACAAGGTATTGATTTTGTGGATAACTTTCTTAATTTCATTGCTATAGCTACTTTTTTTTGATATTATAGTTGTGTTTTCACTTTGAATAAGTTTTCCACATCATTATCTTATCCACAATTTGTGTATAACATGTGGACAGTTTTAATCACATGTGGGTAAATGATTATCCACATTTGCTTTTTTTGTCGAAAACCCTATCTCATATACAAACGACGTTTTTAGGTTTTAAAATACGTTTCGTATAAATATACATTTTATATTTATTTAGGTTGTACATTTGTTGCGCAACCTTATTCTTTTACCATCTTAGTAAAGGAGGGACACCT
>NZ_CP117703.1:0-209197 GCF_045277205.1 Bacillus sp. A01H
TTCTGTTTTGAACAGACTTCGAGACGAGGGCATCTTAGGCTGATTGACTGTTACCATCCATCACAGCTGCGTAGCGAATATTCATCGCCCCAACAATATCACGATGCTTCTCAAATCCACATCGGCACTTGTATTTTCTGTCTTGTGCTTTGTTCGTTTCAGAACATTTCGGACATGTTTGACTTGTATAAGCAGGGTTCACATATTCTACCTTCATACCAACTAAATTCGCTTTGTATTCAATGAATTGTGCTAAACGATAGAATGACCAAGTGTGTAGATTTTTCTCGTTTTTACAACTTGTTCTTGCCGTCTGTCTAATATTCGTTAGTTGTTCTAAACGAATAACAGAAATGTTATTCTCGGTTGCAAAGTCAACGATTTCACGACTTACTTTGTGGTCTTGGTCTTGCATCCATCTTTGTTCTTTATCATCAAGTTGTCGAATGGCATTTAAATTCTTATTTTCATCTAACTTCTTACGAACACTACGAAACTTACGTTTCATATATTTATTTTGTCTACCATTGCCGAAGAAACGAACTTTATCATCGTCTGTGATGGCTACCGCAGGGACTTTAAGACCTAAATCTACCCCTAAAATCTTCGTGCCTGTTTTTTTATTTGTAGGAATCGTGACAGATATTTGAGCAATCCACTTATTAGATTTCTTCGTGATACGAAGTGTACCTAACTTGTGTTTTAACAAATTAAAATTGCGATTATATTTATCAGTTAATAAAGCACGAACTTTTAAGCGAGTTGATTTTCCATTTACCATGGGTGGAACTGGAATGTGCGTGAAATCAAACGAATCGTTTTGATTGTTCCATACACAAACAGGTCTCTTTAAAATCGGAATAACTTTGTATTTACGTTTTTTCACCTTTGTAGAAAACACACTTTTAGCGTCTTTAATTGCTTGGTTCTTCACTGCGCTTGGAAGATTCGCTTCAGCCATTTCAGATACAAGTGTATGAATGACTTTGATATACTCGTAACTACTTTATTCTAATAACTGAATTTGTTCTTTTGTTGGAAGCAATTTAAGTTTGACCGTGATTGTTTGTGACACAATTTTCACCCCCCTGTTATGAAGTAACCTTTGTCAATAGTTTTTCACCCATAATTTTTTTCTTGATGGCATACAGAAGCTTCAGAAATAAGATCTATCGACAGTTAACCACTCTATTATTCATGGATTGGTTACCTCAGGTTAATGGTCCATCGTTAGGCTCTTATAAATCTCGTTACGTGGATCACATCTTTTCAAATTCTAATAAATAGCTTGTTTATCAGAATTTCAGCTGTACCAGCAGAGGGGGGGGCATAGATAGCCAGACCTGTAATTCACTATCTCTGAAACTCATCTATGCCATCAATTGATACCTTCGGTCTCTAACTATGAATCAATCAACTTCATATCCCTTCTTCTTTATTTTCGGTGAATTTTACCTGTTTCTAATTCCCATATAAAACATCCCAGTTTTCTTGCGATAGCTGTAACGGCGACATTTCTAGGTTTCCCTTGATATATCATGTGATGATATTTTCTTTGTAACCTTTCTACAGACTGATCTGCATAGGAAATTACTTCGCTTCGTTGCCCCTTTTGTCTTGCTTTCACTCGTTTTGATTTTAATCCGATTGTTCCTCTGACCAACGCATTTGCACATTCTACAAGTATAGACCTAACGGTCGAATTGCCTTGTTTTGTAATCGAACTTCGACTGATTTTCTCTCCACTTGAGCTTTCGCTTGGCGTCAATTCTACATAAGCCATAAATGCTTTAGCCGTGGGGAACCGAGTGAAGTCTGCAAATTCCACATGAACAGTCATTGTCGATGTTGTGTCTATACCTTTTAAGCATCTTAACTTTGCGACTTGTTCTTTATATCGTTCAGTCTGAGATAATTCTTCTAACCTCAGACTGAACCGCTCAATTTTATCAACTAGAGCATCATACTGTAATAGATATTCATCTACCGTTTCTTTGAATAATCCTTGTAGATCAAGATTCTTTAACCATTTCATATAAGCGATTGTCCAGCTTGATTTCCCTTCGTAAATGTAGCCATGTCTTAAAAGAAATGCTTTTATCTGTTGTTTTATTTTTTTCAATGATGTTTTAAAATCACCTAACATGCGGATATACTCTTTTACGGCAACATTCTCTTCTTCTGGAACATATACTCCTTTATAAGTTCCATTCGCTAAATTAAGAGCAATCATTTTAGCATCGAATCTGTAATTTTTCACCATTTTGTTTTTGGATGAACTATACATTGTTGTTGGAGCTAAAATATCACAATCAATCCCATTTTCTTCCGAAAGATTATGAAGTGAATACCCTAAACAACCAGGCTCATATCCAGCTTTAATTTTTATATCTGCACCATATTTTATTTTCAGTTTCTCAACAAATTTTTTTACGAGAGATACATTTGAAGGACATCGTGCTTCTCTTACAATTTCCCCAGTTGTTCCGTGCAATGCACATAAGCTAAAGATTTCCTTGTGGACATCCATCCCAATATAGATTATATTTTCCATAGTGGCTTCCTATTATCATAGGGTATAAACCCATTTATAATGTTTGTTTTCACTCATTATTATGGGTTAAAATCCCTGACTTGATAATCTAGGGGGTTACTTCATATTATCTCGTCTTTTGATTTTCAACATACTGTTTAATTGTCTCAGTCGATACATTTCCAGCAGTAGAAACAAAATAGGAACGTGTCCATAGACTTGGCAAGTGTTGAAGATGAGGAAACTCTCCTCTCAAACACTTCGATGTCACTCCTTTAATTTTTGCCATTGTGTCAGCAGGACTAAGTGTTGGTAGTGTATTTAAGAACAAGTGAACGTGGTCTTTGTCGCATTCCATTGCGACTTTTAGCAAATCGAACAAAGCCTAGTTGTTTTTAGTAACTTAATAGTAAGCCACCATTATCATTGAAAACCCAGCCAGTTTATAATAAACCATACATGAAGATTTTATAAATGTATGGGGGAATTTAGGGAGATGATTAATCTGCAGAAAAAACAAGAAATCATACTACTGCACGTACGAGAAAATTATTCAAGAAGAAAAATTGCAAAACAATTAGGGCTTGATCGTGCCACGGTCGGAAAATACATCGATGAATACGAGGAAAAAAGAGAAAAACTTTTACAGGAAGATATGGAGGTAGACACAGGGGAATTAATACAATCTATTGTTGAAAAGCCGAAGTACAAAATTGGTACACGAAAAAAACGAAAGTTAACAGATGAAATGATACAAAAAATACAAGAACACTTAGAAGAAAACCTTAGAAAAAAACAAAAGGGATTAGGGAAACAGATGAAAACAGCGGTAGATATACATACCTGTTTAGAATCCGAAGGATATGATATTAGTTATGGCACTGTTCTTCGAACAATCAAATCCCTAGTGCACACACAGAAAGAAGCGTTTATTAAAGCGGAACATCAACCTGGACAAGTTTGTGAATTTGATTGGGGAGAAGTAAAGCTCATTATAGACGGTCAAAAAAGAACCTTACAAATGGCTGTATTTACGTCCGCATACAGTAATTTTAGAATGGCCTATCTGTTCACTAAACAAAAAACAGAGTGTTTTCAAGAGGCTCATGCATTATTTTTCCAAGAAGTAAATGGTGTGTTCCATACAATGGTCTATGACAATATGAGAGTAGCAGTCAAAAAATTTATTGGAAATGAAAAAGAACCGACAGAAGCTTTAGTCAAACTATCATTATATTATGGATTCCACTATCGTTTTTGTAATCCAGCAAGCGGAAATGAAAAAGGGCATGTAGAACGTAGTGTAGAAGTGGTTCGAAGAAAAGCGTTTGCCTACCAAGATACCTTTAAAACACTCCAAGAAGCTAACAAATACTTACATGAAATCTGTTTACAGTTAAATCAAAAGCCTAGGAAATCACACCAACAGATGACACCGAACGAGCTACTCTATACGGAACAAGAATATGTATTCATCGTTCCCCCTCCCTTTGATGCAGCACGCATATTAAATGGACGAGTGGATAAATATTCTACCATTGTGATTGATCAAAATCGTTATTCTGTACCAGATTATCTTGTAGGTGAAGTTGTCCGCATGAAAGTTTATAGCGATTCTATCCAATGTTTTTATCACGAAGAAAAAATCGCAACTCATTGCCGTAAAACAGGGAATCAGGAGTGGAGTTTACAACTCGATCATTATGTAGGCACTCTAAAGAAAAAGCCTGGTGCATTAGCCACTAGTTCGGCTCTACAACAGGCATCACCAAAGTTAAAGCAAATCTACCACTCTTACTATACCACTCACCCGAAAGAATTTATAGAATTACTTCACTTTATGCAGTCTGGTGTCACTCTAAAAGAGATAGAAAGTAGTATCAATCAGTTGCGTAATATCCATCCAAGCCATGTTACCACAGAAAAAATTAAGTTATTATGCGCAAAACAAAAGGAAGAACAGACACCAGTTTTAACATACTCATCTCAAAAAACAATTGATATTGAACACTATTCAAAAAAACACTTACAAACGTACGATCAGATGTTTCAAACAAAATACATTCATTAAGGAGAAGAAGTATGATTCAGTCTAAACAAATGTGGGTGGAAAAGATTGACACACTCAGTAAAGAGTTGAAATTACCTAAAATCCGTCAGGATTTTGAAGAAATCATTAAAGAATCCATACAAATTGACGCTAGTTATGAAGAATTTTTAGCACAATTGCTTCAAACAGAACTAGATGCACGGCAAGAATCAGCAAAATATAATCGCATTCGCCGCGCCGATTTTCCCTATAAGAAATATTTAGAAGATTTGTCTTTGATGGACCTATCACAAGATGCACAAAAAAAGCTCAAACTATTAAAAAATTTGGATTTCATTAAAGAAGGAAGAAATGTAATTTTAGCTGGGAATGCCGGAACTGGGAAAACTCATATATCTATTGGATTAGGAATTCAGGCCTGTATGGAAGGATATAGAGTTTGGTTCACAACAATTCCTTTATTAATCAACCAAATTAAGGAGTGTCGTTCCCAGCGTACATTACGCGCATTTCAAAATCGATTTGAAAAGTATGATTTAGTCATAGCGGATGAAATGGGATATATTTCGTTCGATAAGGAGGGCGCTGAATTACTATTTACTCACTTGTCGTTACGGGCAAATCAGAAAGCAACCATTATCACTACAAATTTATCTTTTGAAAGGTGGGGAGAGATATTTCAAGATCCCGTCATGACGGCAGCGATGATTGATCGTTTAACACATCAAGCATATATCGTAAACATGATAGGTGATTCCTACCGCATGAAGGAAACTGAAAAATGGTTAGAAGCACAACAATTAACGCAGTAGGAAAATTCGTATAACTTTATATATAATTCGAAAGAATTATAATTGAAAATCCAGCCAGTTTTATTAAAAATTGATACTGATTAGAATTCACAAAGGTGGCTGGGTTTTCAATGGTAATGTGGCCGAATTTTCAATTGACAAATACAGCCTAGTTTCGACAACTTTATTTTGTTCCCTACAACGGCAATGTTTTCATTTGTTTGTTTTGTGGCATAAGATTGTACGTTGTTCTTCTTAGATTTAAAGTGCGTATAAGCATCCGCAAGGTTGCAAACAGACGACTGAATCGCAATACTATCCACTTCTTTTAGCCAAACAAGCTTTTTCTTCATGGCAGGTAGTTTGGCAGGGCATATACAATAGGGCAAGCCTTTTCCTGTCTCTTTGTATGCAGGAGGAAATGATTGAATACAAAGCGAGAACACCCAATCGTTTTGTTGATTAGAATTGCTTTTACTTGTTTTGGATAGATACGAAACTTATAGGCTTTATTAATCCTTATTTGATTCACCTCCATTTCGGTATATAACTATTACATACCGAACATACGTCTGGTAGATAGTAGGGTAATACTTTCTATATGTCGAACAATTAAGATGGTTTCCTGCCATCCCTTGTTCGAAGCCAATTCATCTCCCACTTACTCACTGGACTGTGACCCTTCACGCTCCTTGAGGAAGGAGTCTTCTTGGCTAAAATGAATACATTTTATGAAAATCCGCAAAAAAATTTTAATATACTGTGTATCCTCACATAAGGTAATTATATTTTAGAACCATTTGAAGAAGACAAACATATAATGAAGTATATCTTCAATTTCTAAAACCTTCCTTTCTATATGCACGATTTGGAGACATCTCTCGAAAGATGTCCTCTTTTTTATGATAGCTACATAAAAAAATTTATATAACTTGATATAAAATCCTCCGATAATAAAAAAGAATGATTTACAAATAGAGAGTAGTATATGACAACTGTAACGCATTTTATAAGTACTACTTTATCTTATCTAGTAAAAACGTATTTTTGCTACTATGGCAGAACCCAATATATTTGATTGTAGTGAATTTAATTACGTATCTTACGCATACTCTTTATTCTTAAACAGAATAATTCTGCATTAATCTATAAAATCATTCCATATTCTAATTTATGATTCGATTTCTTGTAAACCAATTCTCTCCACAAAAAATATTATTCTTGATATATCTATCCAATGCCCTACTTCTGCACAAATAGATTCGAACAAAACATATACTAGCTTTCATTAAGTTGTATTACAAAATAAAAAAACAAGGAAGATACTCATTATAGCAAAACAAATTATCTACAAAGAGTTTTATGTAAAGTTAAGGAATTAATTCTTGGATTTTAAAACATATAAAGTTTAAATCTCGCGTATGTGGTAAAATGCCTTTAACATGTATATAATATTTCATTACATTAGTAATTAATTACTATATAAACAAAAAAGTATTTGATACATATTAAAATGTACCCTATATAGACACTAAAAAAAGTCTATTCTATAGGGTATTTCTTGTATAATAAAAGGAAAATTGGAATCGGAGAATGTTGAAAATGACGAAAAAGCTAATTACAGAAAGAGAAATTCAAATTCTACCAAATAACCTATACATAAGATTTGTAAATCAGAAAGGTATCACTTATACAGAGGAATTTAAACATATTTTTATTGAAGAAAATGAAAAAGGAAAACTATCTCGAAATATTTTTGAAGAATGTGGTTTTGATATGATTGGAATGAAACGGGTTATGTCATCGGAAAGTAAATGGCCATGCTGCTTATAAAAAAGAATCGAGATGAAATCTTGAAGAAAACCCTATTAAAATCACGTCGATTTAGAAATAGAAAAACGGATGCTCATCAGATAAAGATGGCATTGGCGGGTCAGTTTCAAGTTGCCTACAATTTAAAACGGATCTGTAGAATTATGAAGAAATACGAGATTGTCTGTCTGGTTCACAAAACGAATCCTTATAAAAGCATGCTTAAAACTACGAAAGAACATCGAATCGTACCGAATCAATTAAATCGGGAATTTAAACAAAATACCCCAGGGAAGACACTTCTTACAGATATCATCTATTTAGTTTACGGTAAGAATCAAAGAGCCTATTTATCTACAATTTTAGACAGCTCAACTAATAAAACTGTAGCTTACCATGTTTCAGAACAGCTGACATTAGAGCTCGTAACGACAACTCTCTATAAACTAAAAAGGAACCCACTACACAAGCCCTACGCCCTACTTATCAAAAGCTAAACCTTGGACAATCCATGTCAAGAAGAGGAAACTGTTGGGATAACGCCCCACAAGAATCGTTTTTGGGCCATCTGAAAGATGAAGCCCATATAAAGACCTTGCGCGTCCTTTAATGAGTTGAAACAAGAGATTCAAAAATATATGACGTACTATAATCACTATAGATATCAATGGAATTAAAAAAGATAACTCCTGTTGGATACAGAAATCATCTTCTTGATGTTACCTAACTTTCTTCAAAATGTCTTTTACAAAGGGTACAGATTATATATCAAATACTTTTTTATTTACAAATTGCCTATTTACAGCCTTTTTATATAACAATAAACAGGCTGGTGATTTCGATTTTTATTAAGAGAAATATTCCATATGCGATTTTTCTTATTAATTGCATGAAGCTGGTAGCTCCTACTATATTTTAAATAGTTTCTCAAATAATATTCATTTAAGATTCTTTTCAGTCTGTGTCGTGAAAATTCTGCTTACTTTTAAAAAGTTTACATCTATTAATTTTCATTTAATGATACCTTATACCTCGAAATAAAAAAAAAAATAAGAATTTTTTTATTGAACCACATATATTATCTTTAATATAACTAATTTTTAAGGAGTGAGACATATGTCGCAAGCAAACATCCCCAATATTACCCCCAATATTACAATTACCCGAGACGATGCTATTAACTTATTATTATCCTCAATTGCATTAGAAGAATTGGGATTAGCGCATATTGTAAATGCAGAAGGGGAAAAAATCCAATATGCTTTAGGAACTTTACCAGGCATAACAGGACCTGGGCCCTCAATATCTCAAATAATAAATGTAAATAAAAGTGTGCGAGATACATTAGATACTGTTATGAAAAAAGAATTATTATTAGATTCTAAATTAAAAAGTGTAATTGATTTAATTGGCATTTCTGATCCGACTGATCCGACTGGACCGACTGGACCAACTGGACCAACTGGGCCGACTGATCCGACTGGACCGACTGGACCGACTGATCCGACTGGACCGACTGGACCGACTGGACCGACTGGGCCAACTGGGCCGACTGGACCAACTGGGCCGACTGGACCAACTGGGCCAACTGGGCCGACTGGACCAACTGGGCCAACTGGACCGTGAAAATAAATTATACTTAAACATCTTATTTATAAATTTCATGATACGTGAAAACCCACGCTGAACTTTAGTTTCTCTTTAAGCATTGGTTTTTACGTATCGCTTTTTGGTGGGTAAACAACCCTATTTTGAGCATATGCTCGTATAAGTCGTTAAAATATACATAGATTTATACGCTATTAGGGGGTATATCATAACACATGAATTTATAGTGCCTATTGTGAGAGTATTACTGGTCCAATACACGCTCGCACACTAATGATGCAAAAATCAATTCCGCCTTCAGTAGTAAGAATATTCCCGAATTGGATGTTCCTTTAAATTGCTTAAAATGAGTAGTATTTATATTCATAAAACTATAAAAAACGTATCATTTTACCTTTTTCGGAGGATTAATCTATATTTTTCAAACTGACTTGCTCATGACAATTAGAACATGTACACTTTTTTAAGCCAACTTGCCCATGACAATTAGAACATGTACATTTTTTTAAGCCGACTTGCCCATGACAATTAGAACATGTACACTTTTTTAAACTGATTTGCTCATGACAATTAGAACATGTACATTTTTTTAAGCCAACTTGCCCATGACAATTAGAACATGTACATTTTTTTAAGCCGACTTGCCCATGACAATTAGAACATGTACACTTTTTTAAACTGACTTGCCCATGACAATTAGAATATGTACATTTTTTTAAGCCGACTTGCCCATGACAATTAGAACATGTACACTTTTTAGGAGGGGAGTTAGTTAAATCATCGCCCATAGAGATAACATCCTCTAATTTAAGTTGTAACAATAATTGAGATTTTAAAACTGTTTTTAAAGTATTATTAACACTTTTATTCAACAATAACGCGCTATTTAAATCTACATCTTTTGTTTTTAAAAAACATTGTATCTTTTCACCCTCAGCATTTAAAATATGAGATAATCCAATCTCCTCCATAGCAATAGAGGAAAGTAATAAATTTTTTGTCTCCTCACTTGTTACCGTGATAACCGGTGTAATATTCGGGATGTTAGGTAAAGACATAATATCTCCTCTTTTTAAAACGTATTAACTACTGGAAAACTATACATTACCATTATAAATTGTAAAAACAATCAATATCTCTAGGATGAATGTCCTTCTTCATAAGAGTGTAAGTTATCAATTTAACAGATTATTATTTAAATTTATTTTTAAAGGAATTATATACTAATTATTATGCCTATCTCTAGCCTAAAATACCTCACTTTTTATCATTGTATTAAAAGTTTATATACTTTGAAAAAAATAGACATAGAGCATTTTAATAAAATCCAATTTTTTGTCGTCCATTGAATAAATATTCTTTTTTCTAACAATGGAATGCCATTCACTTTCAAATTTACGAACAAGTATATTTTTACATTTGTTCGGGATTAATTTAATTTGTGAACTACCCGCCACTTAGTGTCCTAACGGACTGTTTGAAGTGGGGGCTTCTCGGTTAGTCGTTACTTTTTGGTAGCTAACGAATTCGTCCTAAGACAGCCAAGCGCCCCCCCTTGTTCCAAGGGGGATTTTATTGCTATCTATGCTAACGCTAATAGACGTATCTCTTCATTTTTGATATTGATAGCTGCGTTATAATCTCTATCGGGATTTACACCGCATATACAAGAGTAGACTCGCTCAGATAATGACATCTTTTTCACAACTGCTACATGTTTTTGTGGAAGGAAACCATTTGTCTATTTTCACAGGCTGTTTGCCTTGTTCATTTAGTTTATAAGCTAAGAAAGAAGTGAACATACTCCAAGCATTATCAGCGACGCTTTTTCCAAAATGAAATACTTGTGATATTCCCTTCATATTTAGATCTTCAATAGCTACAACATCAAAATGAGAAGCGAACTCTTTAGACTTATGGTGAAGGAATTTCTTACGTTGATTTGCTACTTTTTCATGCGGATTAGCTACACAGATACGTTGTTTATTCCACCCCTCTGAACCTGTACGTCTTGCAAATACTCGTTGAGCATTTGCTAATCATTTTAACAATTCACGATAGAACGTAGAATAATTGGCTCTCTCATCCTCAGAACTGACGTATAATGGATCCATCGCAAAGTCTAATCTAACAACTGTTTCTACTTCTTTTTGTACGATCTCTTTTTCATATTCAATCAAAATGGACACATAGTATTTACCGGTGGGTGTCATAGAAATTGTACATGACTTGATTATATGGTCTTATGGTATTTCCCTATGCTGTTTGATACGTACCATTTTCAGTTTTGACAATTTGACATGACCGTTAAGCAACATACTATTTCCGTTCACTACATGCGTTGTATAAGACTTTCTGTCTTTTTTGCTTTTGAATGTTGAGAAGTCATTTTGACCACGAAAGAAAATTTTATAGGCAGCTTGCAAGTTTCGTTGAGCATTTGCCAAAGCTAATGAATCAACTTCTTTTAACCACTCAAATTCTGCTTTGTATTTTGCAGGAGTGAGAAGTTTTTGTTTCTTTAGTTGCTCCTTATCCTCTTTATGTTTTTCATACGCTTCTTTCCATTCAGCTAACATTCTGTTATACACGAAACGTACACAACCGAAGGTTTTATGCATAAGATATGCTTGGTCTCCTGTTGGATACAAACGGAAGTTATATACTTGATTCTGTCATATCATATCATATCATATCATATCACCTCACTTTTCACTTTGATTTTCAATATATGTTTTTACTACGTCTATTGGCGAACCACCAGTAGTTAGCAAGCAAAAACTTCTTGACCAAAACATCTCTTTCCAAAGTTTCTTTTTTACTTGTGGAAAGTCTCTTTTAAGAAGTCGAGAACTTGCACTTTTATAAGCATTGATAAATTTTGTCATTTCTGTATTAGGTTGTGCCTTGAACAACATATGAACATGGTCTACATCATAATTCCATTCAACTAATGTGATGTTATAGTTTTCAGATAGTCGAACAAACATATCTTTTGCATAGTTTAACATATCATCAAACACATTTCTTCTGTATTTCACGACCAACACAAGGTGATACGGCAACAAGAATACTGAATGGTTATTACTATCTAATTTCATTTATATAACAACCTTTATCATTTATAAGACCGGTTATATCAGAGGCGAAATAAAAATGAAAATCTTTTGGCTACGCCCCTCACACACTTGCGGAAGGAAGATTCTTTCGGGAAATTCGTTAAAAATAGCCCCTGAGGAATTTACGATTATACCCTGTTCAACACTAAGAATGTGTGAACAATATAATTCAAATCAAATTCTTATGAATTCACTAAAAGTTATACAGATATTTAATTTATATCTTACAGAGAGAATACCTAAACTTTATTTTATATTTATTTGTACAGACAATTTTTTTTTACAATAAACATATACCATTAAATATGAAGATGTAAACCTTTAAAATACACCAATATATAGGGGGGAGTACTTAAATGCAAGTGGTTATTTTATGTGGTGGAAAAGGATTAAGAATGAATGGGTTATCTAAATCTATTCCTAAATCTCTTGCTCAAATACAGAATAAACCTATTATTTGGCACATTATGAATCTATATAGTAAATACTCACATACTGACTTTTTATTACCACTAGGCTATCAAGGCGACCAAATTAAAGAATATTTTCTTGAGTATCATTGGAAAAGTAAAAACTTTAAAATTAATCTGGAGTCAAATCAATTAGATATATTAAATGCATGTGAAAATTGGAATGTAACTTGTATTGAAACAGGAAAAAATACCATGACTGGTGCACGCCTAAAAAAACTAGAGCCCTATATTCAAGATGATTTATTTATGATTACGTATGGTGATGGATTAGCTGATATAAATATAAATGAATTAGTAGAGTTCCATATAAGAACGGGAAAAACAATGACGTTAACTGGCATATTACCTAAGAACCAATACGGAGTGTTAAAATCTTCAAATAATATAATCACTGAATTTGCTGAAAAACCAACGGTATCTAATAGGATTAATGGAGGATTTTTTGTATGCAATAGAGATATATTTAACTATTTAGATGAGTCAGAAGACTGTGTGTTAGAAGAATTACCTTTTAAAAGGCTAGTGGAAGATCAAGAATTAGCAGTATATCATCATGATGGGAAATGGATTTCAATTGATACTTATAAGGACTTGGAAATAGCAAATACGCTTTGGAATACCTAAATTAAGAGGAGTCTGTTATCATGAATAATTACATTGAACGTTTATTAGAAAAGCTAAAGAATAGCTATCTTGCGGCATTCCCATCTTCAGAAGTTGAACATTTACAAAAAGATGAAAAAGAAGAAATAATACAAAGTCAAAATCCTATTATACCAATGACAAAACTTGAAGACCATGACACATGGGACATTCAAGTTTCAGCAGCAATTGAAAATACCGATAAAAATATAATGATTGACGGATTAAACTTTTGTACCATTGTAGGAAAAGAATATTTATTTAAAGTATTAGCTTTTTACGAATCTCTTAAAATGAATTCAGATAAATTCAATCTTTTTATTTGCTGTATGGATCAACTAACATTTTCATTTTTACAAGATAAGGACCTTAAAAATGTAATTTTAATTCCCGTAAAAAGTTTTGAAAATCCTACATTAAAAAAAATAAAAAAAGAACGTAAAATTAATGAATATTGTTGGACATTAAAGGCACCTTTCATGGAACTTTTGTTTCGTAAATATAACATCCCAAGAGTTTTGTATTGCGATAGCGATTTATTCTTCTTTTCCAACCCTCAGGCCATTTTTGATGAATGGAGAGAATTTGCAGTGTATTTATGTCCTCAACGAGATTCAAAAAATGTAGAAGAGGTTTTCGGAAAATTTCAAGCTGGCCTCATTGGCTTTAAAAATAATTTTCATGGTAGAAAAAGTTTGAAATGGTGGCGAGAGCAGTGCCTTAATTGGTGCTCACAAGAACGAGATGGAGAGAATTTTGGAGATCAAAAATATTTAGATAAAATTCCTATCTATTTTCATCATATTAAAATCTCTACTCATTTAGGTATTGATGCAGCTCCTTGGAACTGCATTTATAATAATAATTATAAATTTACAAAACAAGAAAACAATATATACATTGACGATCATAAATTAATTGTTTTTCATTTTGCTTGTTTATCTATATTTGATGAAAATCAATTTGATTTATGGTCATTAAGCCCTTTGAAGATCAATAAATTTATAAAAAATAATATCTATATACCTTATTTACAAACTCTACGCCAAGTTATAAAAGATATAAAACATGTAGATACGGATATATTTAATCAATGTGTTACTAATAAAGAAGTAATAACTGCAAAAACTTTTTACGGTTACACAAAATTACGTAGAGAAATGGATCAATATGATACTTTCTGTAATTTTGGAACCATTGTAAGCCAAAATTATATCCTACAATTTTCAGCTTTATATCTATCTTTAGCAGAGAAGATTAAAAATTTTCACATATGGATTCTTTGTGTAGATTCATATACGTATGATGTATTAGACAAAATGAAACTTTCTCATGTTACATTAATTAATATAGCAGATTTAGAAAATGAAGAACTGAAAAACATAAAAAATACTAGAAGTTTGCAAGAATATTGTTGGACATTAAAACCTTATTTATGTTCCTATATTCTGCTTAATTATGGAGAAGTAGATCACATTATTTATTGCGATGCCGATAAATGCTTTTTCTCAGATCCAACACCATTATTAGAAGAATGGGGACTATATTCTATATTTTTATGTCGACAACGCGGCACTCCAGACCTCGAACACAAATTCGGTATGTATCAAGCGGGGTTAATAGGCTTTAAACGTGAAAAAAATAGTTTAGACATTTTATCCTGGTGGAAAATGAAATGTCTAGAAAACTGCTCTACCACTTATAATGAATATTATAATAGTTGGGGAGATCAGAAATATTTAGATGGTATACCTAATATATTCGGAAATATAAAAATCATAACCAATATAGGCATTAATGTTGCTCCTTGGAATTTAGTAATGAATAACAACCATAATATATCTCAAAAAAACAAACAGATTTATATAGATAATGAACCTTTAATTTCATATCATTTTGGAAGCATGCGAATAATAAATAAAAATGAATTTGATATTTGGTTTCAAGAACCTTTATTTTTCGCTCCAGATACACTGCAATACATCTATACTCCTTATATAAAGCTCATCAAACGTGCAAATAAAAAGCTACAAAAAACTTTATCCTCCACAGATATTTCTCACCTGTATGCTCAACTTCCTATTAATTATATTCCTCAAAATCCATATACAGTTTAATATACTTAGATAGATCAGAAAAGAAAGGATAAAGCTATGAAAAACAATTTAAAATCCCAAAATGTCTTTGTCACTGGGGGACATGGATTTATAGGATCTCATCTCGTAAAAAAGCTATTATATAGCGGTGCAAACGTATCTATATTAGCTAAAGAACATGCAAATTTATGTCGAATAAAAACGGTATTAAAAGATATTCAAATTTTGAATGGAGATATTAAAGATACTGATCGAGTTCAAGAAATAATAACACAAATACAACCCGATTATCTGTTTCATTTGGCTGCAGATAGTGGACATTCGCCACAAAATAATACTATCAATAAAATTAATACAAATATTCTAGGGACAACTAATATAATGGAAGCCATAAAACGAACTGGATGTAAAAAAATCATTAACTTAGGTAGTAGTTCAGAATATGGGGTGTCAGAAACACCTATTCATGAAAACACACCCTTAAATCCGCAAGATGTGTACGGAATAACTAAATTAGCTGCTACACAAATTGCTCATCATATTGCAATGAAAAATAAAATTAATATTGTTACATTACGACCATTTAATGTCTTTGGAGAAGCAGCTCCCCCAGAAAACCTTTTTGGTTACATTATTTCACGATTAATTCAGAATCAAGAAGTTTTTTTATCAAAATGCATACAAACACGAGATTATTGTTACATTGAAAATATAATCACAGGTATGATATTAGCAGCTACAAAATCTTCACTAAAAAATGAAATTTTTAATATTGGTAGTGGCGATAGCCATCCTTTAAAATATTTCGTAAAAAAAATTTTCCAGCATTTTGATTCAAAAAAAGAACCTCACTATGGAGCTATACCATATTCATTCAATGAAAGAATGCATGTTGCATCTGATGTAAGTAAAATTAAAAAAGTTTTAGACTGGAAAATTACAATTTCTTTAGAACAAGGCATTGAAAAAACAATTGAGTGGTATCAAAGTACTCAAAATAAGTAATGAAAGAAAAAAAAAAAGGGAATTTTCAAAAATGAAATTTAACAAAATTAAAACTTTCAAGAATAAAAACATATTAGTAACAGGCCATACCGGTTTTAAGGGTTCTTGGTTAACATTATGGTTAAATAAATTAGGCGCTAAAGTCATCGGATTATCCATAGATTCTGGTCATGAAAAAGGAATTTTTAATTTATCCCAGATAGGAAAAGATATTATTGATATCCGGGGCGATATTAGAGATGAAAAAAAAATCAATTATATTTTCGAGAAATATACTCCCGAAATTATTTTTCATTTAGCAGCTCAACCTCTAGTAAAACATTCTTATCAATACCCTAAAAATACGTATGATGTAAATGTAATGGGAACTTTGAATATATTAGAAGCAATGAGAATATGCCCTTCACCTCAAATAGGCATCTTTGTTACTAGCGATAAATGCTATCAAAATAATGGTTGGGATTGGGGATATAGAGAAGTTGATCCTATGGGGGGAGTCGATCCATACAGTTCCAGTAAAGGTTGCTGTGAGTTACTTGTTTCTTCTTATCGCGATTCGTATTTTAATACGCAACAATTTTCGAAACACAAAAAAGCACTTGCTACCGTACGAGCTGGAAATGTCATTGGAGGTGGAGATTGGGCATCAAATCGTATTATTCCTGATGCAATGAAATCCCTGTTAACTAATCAAGAAATTATTATTCGTTCTCCAGATGCTATACGTCCGTGGCAACATGTATTAGAAGCTCTAAGTGGCTATCTTACGCTTTCTAAAAAATTATTAGAAGAAAACATAAGGTACTCAGGAGCTTGGAATTTTGGTCCATTTTCACATAGCATAATTCCTGTACAAGAATTAGTAGAACATATTATTCGGATTTGGGGATATCAAAGTGCATGGAAAGTCTTGCAGAGTGAAAAAACATTCTATGAATCTAAAATATTAAGTCTAGATATTAGCAAAGCAAATAGATCCTTAAAATGGTTCCCAAAATGGGATATTTACGAAACTGTAGAAAAAACTGTGGAATGGTATAAACACTATCAAACATCCAACGTCCGAGAATTGTGTGATAAACAAATTAACGAGTACTGTAATTTATAATTTGTATAGTAGAAACCTATCTTTCTATTACTAGTGAACAAGGAAATATAATTTCTAGAAGACAAAACTTCCCGTATTAAATATGGTGATTAAACTCTTTTTAATACGGGAAGTTTTTTATTATCATATGGAAGCAAAAATGTAAAAAGTAAGCAGATTTTTTATCAACTGTGATTACACGAAGTTTAGAAACCTAAAAAGATTGCAAAGCGTTATTCAAGAATTACTTTGTATCCTTATCATTTCTAGATTTACTCAGATCAAATGCAGTGGTGTTTCCTTCTGAAGCAACGACACGATATAAATACATATGCTATCCCTTTCATCTATTTTTTATGAATTATTTTGTTGCTTGAGATAATATCGGAAACTTAAGTTGTACCGCGGGTATCAACATACTGTTAATCAAATAATATCCGGTGGAAAAGATGATTCCGTTTGAACATCTTTTCGTTTCTCATGCTGAGCACACACCCTTTATAGAATAATACTATCGGTAGATCCCAATTTAGGATATTACTTGCACAACCTTTTGGGATCAGAACTATATTTCTGTTAGATTACTATTCAAATAATTCCCATTACTTTATACAGAGTCAATACTGATTTTTTAAATATTTAGCAGTTAAATTAGCTCAAAACATTAAAAAATGTATTATTTTATAAAACATGCCTTCCCGTATCGAACTACTAACACATATTAAAATCCAACGATTTATTTACACTAAAAACATAATTTGAATATTATATATAACCATGTATACAATACTTGATAATAAGGAGGGTATAACCTTTGACGAAGTTATTTATAACAAATCAACAAGATAACAATGTATTAGTAATTGATAGCGTTTCAAATACTGTTATATCTACCATCCCTGTAGGGAATTTCCCACGTGGTATTGTCATCACCCCAAATGGTGAATATGCTTATGTTGCAAACTTTCGAGAAAATACTATCTCTGTTATCAATCTGGAGATTAATACAGTTGTACAACAAATACCGGTAGGTACAAATCCAATCGAAATGGCGATTACTCCAAATGGACAACAAGTATATGTCACTAATTTTCG
Organism: Bacillus sp. A01H; assembly: GCF_045277205.1. Taxonomy (NCBI): domain Bacteria; kingdom Bacillati; phylum Bacillota; class Bacilli; order Caryophanales; family Bacillaceae; genus Bacillus; species Bacillus sp. A01H. The sequence continues at coordinate 18,312 of NZ_CP117703.1, forward strand.
GAATGATACAGTGTCAGTTATTGACACCAAAAATAACACTGTCACCAAAAGTATTCCAGTCGCTAGCATGCCTAGAGGAGTTAGCATCACTCCGAATGGTAAATATGCTTATGTGGTCACTTACAATAGTAATCGCGTATCAGTTATTGATATTTCTACCCATTCTATTATTAAAACTATTGTAGTTGGCGCCGCACCAATAGATATCACAATTACACCTAATGGAAAATTTGCATATGTCACTAATTTTAGCAGTCGTGAAATATCTATTATTGATATATACGAAAACGAATTAATAGATACAATTGAATTAGAAGTTAACCCTTATGCCATTGCTGTATCTCTAGATGGGAAAATTATTTATGTAACAGGATATAATACAAATAAAATTTTTATGATTAGTACAATAACACACTCAATAATAGATTCAATAACCGTAGGAAACATGCCTATTGGTATCTCTTTGTCATCCACTATAGTTTATATTCTAAACACAGAAAGTAACACCCTATCAACAATAGACCAAAAGTCGAATACAGTTATACGGACATTCTCCACCGACTCTAGGCCTTATGGAATAGCCATCCATCCCCCACTATTTCTAGAAATAAATAGCAGTGTCTATTTTACCTTTTCGGATGGAGAAAAATTAATTTATAGCGATGCAGACGGTTTATCCCAATATGAAACAGCAAATATTTTATCTTCAAACAATGTTTTGTATACAAACTTATTTATTAATGGTGTACTCCAACCAACAAATCTATATAAAATTGAAAATGGGAAATTATACTTATTAATTGATGAAGCACCTATATTAGGCTCTCCTATAATACTTCAATTCATTACTTCTTTGAGAGGGAATAATATAAGAGAACAAATACAACATGTCACACCTTATATTTCAAACAAACATGTGAAAAATCTATTCACATTCAAAAACATGTATTTAAAATGCATTAATATTTTACGTTCTATATTTTAATTATATAAACGTTAAAACACTATTTTAATATGCACCTTTTCCAAAAAATCGAATAAGCTATATTGAGGACAACCTATTTTTTTAAGGAGGATTTTTATGGCTTTACAACTTATGAAATTAGCAATTTCCGCTTCTACTGTAACAAATATTGATCCTGAAGCATCACGTTTTTTTTATGTAACCGCCGCATCAACAGCTGGAGGAGATACATTAACAATTGATGCAGCCGATTTTTTTCAAGATGATGGTACTGCGGTAACTACTTTACCAACTTTGTCCCCAGATAATCACTACTTTAATGTATTTATTAATGGTGTATTACAAATGGAAAGTATTTCAACATATACACCTGGAGCTACAGGTGTAGGATCTTTAGCAATTTCCGTACCTGCGGGTTCAGAAGACGTATTAGTGGGTACACCAATTGTATTAGAATTGGTTCAATATACTCCTGATTCTACAACCACTGTTTCTGCATAATTTCTGTATAGTGTAGGTAATTCTATTACCTACACTATATAGAAAATAAGATACATTATAAAAAAATCATGTAAATTGTTCTTTACGTTATTAATCAAAAAATGATGGAATCAATGTACTGTTAGCAAAATTATAAAGAGAAATGGTTACGTATCAGTATTAACTGACCTCTACTCGATTGCTTATAACATTGTGGCAGGTATAAAAAGTATCAGATAAATTTCCAAATATTAAAAAAATCAATCACTACTTACCTTTTTTAATCGAAAAGACACAAGAATACCGGTATAAACATTATTAAAATAGTAAAATAAGAGTCTAATAGACTGTTGAATAAAAAGTTAATTACTACTAAATAATGTTTTGACAGAAAATCTCTACAACCAGAAGCATCAGACGCTAATTATAAGGAAACTAACGCTACAACACTAAATCTTCTCAACGTTTTTATGATAACATAGTAATAAGTCCGTCAACTTTACACCCGAATGAGTATCTATTACTAATAAAATTAGATAAAACACACGTACTTTTCTCTGATACACTAGGATAGGATGAGCTCCATAGCGGAAACAGATTTTGCTTGCTCTCCAAAAGAATTATTACATGTAAATACAAACGTTCCTTCAAACATGAATAAAAATCAATAATATGTTTTCAAGCAAGTACAAGTTTTCTATTTTTAACCAGAAGCATTTACTTGACCTAATAGAGTATTCAAGACCCATATGTTTTGTAAAGGAGGCATCATGATGGCTAAAAAAATAATACAGCAAAATACGTCCTCTACACCCAAAGAAACTCCTAACCTTGCTATTTCACCACCAGTAGGCTATAAAAAAAAGAACAAATGTGGTTGTGCAAAGTAACCTCGATGGAATTAAGATAACTCCAAAAATCACTTTATTCCTGGTGAATTATATCGATATTACAATAATTCTTTTATAAAATCATATTCAAATTTGGAATACGAATTACATTCACAACATATATTTAAACAGACACCAGGATAAATTTATATAAAACGGACGTTTTCCATTTAGGAAAACGTTTTTTATTTTGTAGTACTAGTGTATGATTTATATATGATGTTATTATTTTATGTGTAATCTTAAGGATATCTAGAACCTTGAAAGTATATGGTTTACCCATTTATTCAACAATCGTTATGAGTCAGTCACATAAATATTGAATTAAATTTATAGACAGAGAAACCAATTAGGGAAAGAAGGAGGATCTGTGCCAGGAAATGCAAGATAGATTCTAAATAAAGGATATAACATTACAATTGTTGGTGCAGGGGGGATCCCCTATTGGGAAATTTATATTTATTACAAGGATCACTGGTTTAATTGAATCGCCAGTAGAATTGAAAAATGTACGGTGTACTTTTGGAAAATGCTTGTGGTAATCATTTTGAGGATAATTTTTGATAACGTCTTAATCTATTCAAATTAAGCACCTTAATAAAGGTTAAACAAATCACAAAAATTATGATTTTTGGTAAACGCTTATTATAGTGAATGCTTCTGTGGTATTACATTTTCTATAAGATATTTTACGCTTTACGGCACAATTACTCCTTCTATCCTATGTATATCTATCCATTAAAAATAAATTAAAAACAAGTTGAAATGAATATACGAAGCTATAATCGGTCTTAAAATGATTTGATTTATTTTTAGATCATAAAGGTTTTACAGTGATTTTTTTCCCTTTCAAAATGAGAAGAATGAATTCGACAAGCGAAAGTAGAAACTTTTTTCGCGCCATTTCTTTTTACAATACGCAAATGTAAAAATGTATTGATTTACTACATTTTTAAGTGCAAACTAAATCAATTAGATAGAAATTTACGGAATTTATAGGAGAGTGCTATCCTATAAGTTCATAAGGAGCATGTCTTGTTGCGAAGAAAAGAATGAAGAAAACAAGTCGCTCCAAAATAAGATATTGCTTTATTGTTTGGAGAAAAGTTTATGGGCTTGTCGAATCTGTTTTATATCAATAAGACTAAAAAAAGTAAGATGCAGAAAAATTAGGTGTATTTGTAAGTAGGGAATATCGGGAAGTTTAGGGCGGATAGATGGATGTTTGCTATGATATTCTATAATTGACAGCTGTACTGATGAAATTGCAAAATTTAGCGAATATACAATACTTATCAAGGGAATTCCCTTAACAACAAAATAGGTATATATCAACTATAGCCAGATTCTGTACATATTTTTATTTTTAAATAAATGTTTGATTCCACATGGATTTCATACGAAATCCATGTGGAATCGCTACAATCCGTCAATGTTTTGTATAATTAGAGTGAAAGATCAAGGAGATGCATTCATCGCTACTCATCAACATGTAATGAAACAGCTCCCTAAAGTATTATTAGCGAAAGAAATGAAAAACAACTACAAACCGTAACACTTAAAAAAATGGAAATAAATTGAGCGTGACTGGGAGAATAGCAAACACTATTTTTTTCTGTAAAATTTGCATTTTCACGTAAATCCTCACATTACATAATTTGGAACTGGTGTACTGAGAGCTTCTAAAATTGTTACAAAAAGTAGGTTATGGGGTCTGAATTGGAGTCGTACTTGCGATTATTTTATCTGTTTAGTGTAAAATAATTTTCGCATATTATTTGGTCCCAACTATCTGCATGGCAGATGGTTACAAGTATGAGGTTACCTCTGTGGACTTGTACATGGGGATTCGAGGGATAGTGAGAAATATGTTTAAAATACTGTTAAGTAAAAGTATTGTTGTCTATTTGTTATAAGAGGGCTATATCATATAATATATTTATTACTCAAACTACGCGTTTTACATTTCATTTATACCTATATTCTTATACTTTTTTTATTATTTTGAGATATTTTAAAAATGGCATGTATATTGCCATTGGTGTATACAAAAATTAGTACGCATTTTAAAAGTCAAGAAAGCAAGTGTGCATGTATCTTTTATTCTCTCTATATACCAAATTGTTTCGGAAGTGTATTCCCATTTTCCATCCATTAGAGCTCTTAATTGTTGGCTAATTTGTGATAAAAGATTTGGCGTAATGGGGATACCAAAATATTGAGCAATAATCGCACCGATAGGTGCAGTAATTTTCATCCATCACGTTCAATTTTAATTTCTAAATTTTTGATTTCTCCATCTTCTTTTACAAATCGATAATAGACTTGGTCATCTATACGATAACTCAAATAATGAGAAATTTGGCCATTCACGACAGTTTGATTGTCCTTTTTAGAAATATAAGCTGGCTAGTTCTGGTGCAAATACAGGATACATGCCAAAAAATAATAAGGATTCCTACCGGAATTGTTCTTTACGCTGCTAATCCAAATAATTGGTGAATGAATTGTTTTTGAGTTTGAATAGACTGATCCCGTAAATCAATCGTATTCCCTTCAGAAGCAACGGCACGATATAGGTACATTCATTGTCTTTTTTCTTTTATGTACACATCTACTCTCCAGGAGTCATTCGTTTGTTCGAGATGACGTTGATGGACACAACGCATAATCGTTATATGAGCCAGGGATAGTCCTCTTTCCTCCATCATTTCTACCAAATCACGAAAACTGAGATTGTACCGTAGGTACCAGCGCACAGTTAACAACATAATATTCGGCTAATAGAGCTACTATTTTAATGAAGTCTCCTTTTTCATACTAATCACACACCTTTTTAAGAATACGAGTATCAGTATGTTCAAGTTTAAGAGAGTATTTGCAAGTGTCCTGAAGTTTTTGCACCAGAGCCAGATATAGAGTATATTTTTAGATTGGAAAGTTTGCCAATATGCATGATAAGAAAAGGGCAAGTGGTCTACAAACATCCTTGCCCTTCATTTTCCTTCTATTTACATTTCCGTCATTTCAATCAGTTCAATGCTATCAATTGTCAATCCACCATCTTCAGATGTAATTTCGATTTCAATCTCTGCCGTTTCAAATGTCAAATAGGATAGTTCTTGTTTTTGCATGTTCTTTTGAGAAAACACCATCGTTTCTACCTGTTCTCCTGTCGTTCCATGTTGGAGGGTAATTTTCCCTTTTCCTTTTCCGCGTACGCGAAGTGTATATTCTGTATCTTCATCAAAATTTGTAATTTGAACGTTTTGTGCGGCACTAGAATCCCAATGCGGAAGGAATAAGGCTTTATTTTCTCCTGATACCAATTGAACTGTTGCGCCTCCCTCTACCGTCCAATTCATTAATCCATTCGTAAAGCTACCATTGTGAATGAGATTTTGACTCTCTAACAGATTCATTGCGCGAGTCAGTGCTTGTTGCATTTGCTCGGTAATCGAACGATGTTCTCCTTCACGATCTGTCATAAACCAATGTCTTTGTTTTGGTAAATCTGGTATTGTAATCGCATGAATGTCCGCTTCTACGATATGCGGTCGAACCAAACCATTCCAATCGTTATTCACATATAAAGCGTTGATTTGATCGATAACGGGTTGCAGTTTTGCTGTTACATCTGCACGTTCTTGCTCCCATTCTTTTTTCCATTTCGTCTCTACTTTCTGCACTTTTCGTATTTCACTCGCTGTTAGCGGACGTTCTTCTCGTATTTCGAGATTCCCAATGCGAGCCAATCCGAGGGTGTTTGCCACTGTTTCCCCGATACGAAGACCAAGCGAAATCCCTAGGTTCGCTTCGGTTTGTAAGGCACCGACATCGATGTTGTAGTGGAAGAAATGCGAATCCGGTGTCTCACCGTTACACGAAGAAGGTGTTCCTGGCTGACAACAGTTTGGCGTTGGCTCCGATGTAATCGGATGCGCCTCTTCATACGGAACATGCAGGGTTTTTTCGATTTCTTTTCCATAACGAGACACCACAACCTCTAACGGATCACCTTGCGCCACAAATCCAGAAACGGTATAACGTGTATATGGTTTTAATTTGGCTTCGTCTATTTTTTGATACGCATACGAAGGAGAAAGTGTAGTGGGTGGTGGAAGTAAGAGATGTTCTCCTTTGAATAACTCCCCGCCTTCTCTTCTGACCACATTTTTCCCGAGTTGCCATGCATCAAGCGTATCAAAGCTTCCTCCTATGAGTAAATTTCGTGCTTTACTGAGTTGTTTCGCTTTATTGACCAATTTACGTAACGCTTTTTTCTCTTTTCCGAAAACTTCATCGGATAACGCATCTACTTTCAGCACGACTTGGTCAATCCAGTAGTCATTTATTTCATGAGATACGGCGGTTTGATCTTGAGTTGCGAATAAATCTTGGACTTGTTGAGTGATTTGATTTAGATTTGTTGGTTCTGTGAGAGATTTAGAGCTAGATGTTCCGTACGTCCCGGTAATGGTCACCGAGGTGAGAATGCCGTCGAAAGGGTTACGTATTGTAATAGCATCAAACTCAACATTCTTTATAGACATATTTGCCACATTGTTTGCCGTAAAATCGTCTTTTATCCTTATGTCGTTTTTCCACAATGCTATTTCTATTGAGTATGGTGAGGTAATAACAAACTCAACGAAGTTACCATTACCCGGACCATTACCTGTAATATATATCCACGAAGTATCCGAAATATCGACAGTTTGATCTACACTATATACAGGAACTAATGAAGAATCAAAACTCAATTCCCCATCCAACTCAATTCTATGTGTACCAGATAGTGATGTTGCACGCAGATCTATGCGATCAAATCTCGCTGGGACTTGTTTTGTAATGGAGGACCCTGCAGCTAAGGTGACGCTATCTGTTTGAATTCCCCCCTGATAAAATAGGCATTCTACCTCAAAGGAATCGGATTCATTTTCTCGTACATACAATAGGTTGGCTGTATTGTACATCCTCATCGGATCTATATCAATTGTGATGGGACTTGTATCAGTGGGTAATGTAATTTTTTGACGTGTAATAGGCAGGGTGCTATCCAACGTAAGACGGGCCAGGATATCTACAACCGTTTCATTTGGATTAGAAGTGGTTACCTCTATGCGATCAAATCCCGTTGGGACTTGTTTTGAGAGAGAGGTGTTGGCTGTTGGTATAGATGTATCGACAAGAAATCCTTTTTTATAAAATTGAAATGTTATATTGTTTAATGATGATACCAGTTGAATAGTATTATAAATCGTCTCTCCATCATAAATTGTAATTGGCTGTTGGTTATTCGATATTGTAACCTCTTTCGCAATAAACGTACCGGTTTGTGCGGTATCAGAAGCGGCAGGAATAAACTCCACGCGATCTAAGAAAATGTCGGACGTTCCTTTATTTGTTAGCTGGATATGATCGATTGTCATACTAAATGTCCCCATATCCAAAGTATCTGTGATCAGTTGATTTCGATAGTAACCATTTTTCCCTGGAAAGTCATTGCTATTTGTGGCAGAAAAGGAAACTGTATTAGAAAAAACAGAATGACCTGTACCTGTCTCTATGTTTACTACCATATCTACATTCGCGTTACAGGCATAATTCACACGCATCGTATATTGACCTTCCAGGACATTGAAAATGGGAACTGTAATCGTTTGACCTGGCGGAAGCTGTACCACATTCGACCCTGTCGTCCATTCTGGGACAACCCATCCTTGCTGTTCCCCAAATGATTCCAATGGAATGCCGATGACGGACAGATTTCCAGACGCATCCGGTGCAAGCAATCCGAATGCGGGGGAATCTAACGGATCAAACACTGTGACATATCCCCCAAAAGGAGTAGCTGGCTTGGATGAATCGTAAAGGGGATACAGCGTTCGAATTTTATAGCCGCTTGGCGCACGAAGCCAAGGCATAAAATCTGCCGGAAGATCGATTCGTGACCACGTCGTCAGCTGTTTATAATCTGTTAGAAATTGGAATCCAAATATAGAATCGGAAGAACAGAGATCATACTTTGGATGGCCATTCGAATCAAAACTAACCGCAGCGGCTGCTCCAAATCCAATGAGGGGATCTACAGGATTAATAAATGGAAGAGAGTACTGGTCTCCACTTTCCTTCCCCCACTTTCGAACCGTTCCATTTCTATCTTGGATTTGTAGAAATACAGGGGAACCATACGTTTTGTCTGTGGATGTATCACTCTCAATGGCCGCAAGTTCCGGATCTTTTCTTATGGTGCCGTTATCAGAAATAGGAAAGTCGAAATCACTTGGAAACGAGGACGGCATACAATATCCTGGTAAAATGGACGAAACGAATTGATGGTTGGTCGGTATATTTGTAGTAAGACCATATGGGTAAAGATCGGGATCAAATGTGGGGAACAATCTAGCCTTATCTAACGCATTAATTGTAAGGAATTGTATATATTGTTTTTGTTGTGAAAACGTTGCGGTATTGGAAGGTTTTAAATCATCGCCCCCCAATAAGGCTAATCCTTGTGTAAATCCTGCGTAGGCTTCTTGCGCATAGAGCTGAATGTATTTTTGGAGTACGGCTTTTTTCGCCCCAATTACCTCTGCGTTATAGTGTTCAGGATCCCATGTAGAACCGTGTATAATCATATCTTTGTATAGCTGCAAATGCATGGCAGCAAAACCACAAAAATAGGGCAGGCCTATCATAGCTTGTGCTGGATCCGTATAGAGTAAACTCGGCAAACGATCTGCCAAAATAGTATCTACGTTGTTGACAGCACTCATGAATTCTTGACGCATCTGAGACGTAATGTGTTGGAATCCACCATATACATTCTGAATCTGATCCATATACGTTTGATACGGGATGAGAGTAGCTCGTATGCCCGATACTTCTGCATTCATATGATCCAGTTCATCGGTAGTTAATGCTCTGCCAAGTGCATCTGCAATGAGAGGATTCAGCGCTTGAAACACATTACTTTGTACGTCACGCGTTGCAGGTATTTGATTCAGTCCTGAAAAATATAACCCAACTAAGGGGGAGAAAAGACCGGTTTCAGGTGTAGACATAGGCGCTAATCGTAAGGTACTGTCTACAAATGAGACATAGTCAATGGTTCCACTTGAAATATTTTGAAAAATCGTGTCGATGGCTTGTTGATATGTCCCTTGTTCGATGCCCGTTTTTAAGTTTTGTAAGAGGGATTCAGACGTAGCAGCCTCCGTCTCTAATCGTGCAGCCTGGAATTCAGCATCAGAACGGGGATATAAGTCTTCTATTCTTGTCATGTAAATCACCAACCTTTTTCGTAATAAAAACCAATTTCTAGATAATATATGCAGTCGTTTGATATGAAATAGTTACTTTATGAATTATTTTTCCTGCAGCCACATCCACTTCTTTTTGTATATCCTTGCGGAGCTAAAGAAACAGGCGTAGTTTGGGAAGATTGTTGATCAGAATGAGCCTGGTTGGCAGAGGATGATGGTGGTGAAATGAAAATAGACTTTTTTTGCATGCGTATTACCTCCCTTCTTGTGAGATATAAAGTATATTTTTAGATTGGAGAGTTTGTCAGTATGCATGATAGGAAAAGGGCAAGTGGTCTACAAACATCCTCGCCCTTTATTTTCCTTCCATTTACATTTCTGTCATTTCAATCAGTTCAATGCTATCAATTGTCAATCCACCATCTTCAAATGTAATTTCGATTTCAATCTTTGCCGTTTTAAATGTCAAATAGGATAGTTCTTGTTTTTGCATGTTTTTTTGAGAAAATACCATAGTTTCTACCTGTTCTCCTGTTGTTCCATGTTGGAGGGTAATTTTCCCTTTTCCTTTTCCGCGTACGCGAAGTGTATATTCTGTATCTTCATCAAAATTTGTAATTTGAACGTTTTGTGCGGCACTAGAATCCCAATGCACAGGGGTTTATAGGCTCTTGGCAATTGATTTTACCAAAAATATTACGAAGCACAACATAATCGCCCTCAATAAAATGAATTTTCTGTATATTTAACAGGAGATTCCACACCTTTATAGTTAGAATATCCTGATTTTATTTTTAGCTATTATATTATTAGTATCTAATATTTGAAATTCTCCACTACCCAGTAGTATAAACGATAGAGTTGAGTTAGAGATGTACGCACATGTTTGTGATGTTTAACCTAGTCAAGAAAAACTGGAACATCGATTAGATTACGCAATTGCTTTTGAATGTTAATATGAAGTCATAGCTTCTGTTGCAAAGTTTTTAAAAGCTTTTGGAGAACCAACAGTTCTCACAACATATAAGGCTCCTGCTCTACTTTGTGCACTCAAAAAACTGAAACATAGTGGGTTTTATGTGCATACGAAACATTGTACCGTCAAACATTTCAATAATCTCATGGAACAAGACCATAGACATATTAAACGACGTTTGGTCAAATCCGCAGGATTTCAAAATCTTCGTCATGCTTCCCGTACCTTGAAAGGAATCGAAACGATTTATGCTATTATACGTCGAAAAAGAGAAGTCAGATTCCAGACTTCTCTTTTTCGATGTATAAGGAATTACAGGGATTATTCAGAACCGTCGCTTAAACTATAATTGTATTTTATAAACAAATTTGTGTTTTTTCAAACTTTGCAACAGAACTCCTTTATTCTACGTTGTCTAAAAAGGAATATATCTACAGAGAGAATCATAAAAAGAACAGGATTCCTTTCTCATTTACCAGTAAAACGTTATGTAGAATATGCAAATCGGCATTCACATGGAAAATAATTTTTAAAAATCAATTTCTATGACATATAAAATAGTATAAATTTTCTTTTTCATAGGCATCTGTGATAAAAAGGCATAGAACATCAAACATATGAAAAGCTCCCTAACTTGTTATACAAATCAGAGGGCAAAGGAGAGTATATTGGCTACACTTTACTTGTCTAAAATATGGCGTATGTCCGACATATCCATATTCGTAAACTTCGCAATATCTTCGATATCCATGTCATTTTTATGCATGCCCTGAATCAGTTGAATTTTCCCTTTTTCGATACCTTCTTGAAGCCCTTCTTCTTTTCCTTCTTTACGTCCCTGTTCCATACCCTTTTTTTCAGCATACTTATATTTAGAAGCTTCATCGATAAGAGCCTTTTGTCTCGCTTCATATGACATACGGAACGCAGGGTCTTGACTCATTTTTTCCCACTTTTGCATCGCATCTTTTAAAATTGGGTCTCGGTTCATGGCGATCTCCTCCAGAGTATGCGTTAATTTTGTATCCTCATTAGCAGATAATAAGAGTAACCATCGTACAAAATCGTCTTCCCACGGGTTGACTTGTTCTTGTTTCCATTGTGCCATTAATTTTGGGATTTCAATTATGTGCAATTCTAAATCGTCTATCAGTAATTTTTGCAACTCAATATCCCACAGTTTCCCCGTTGTATGAAACGTTTCGTATTCTGGAAAGACCGAAAAGTTCAAAATATTAATGGTAATCGTCTTTCGCAACGCATCATACGAACACCCCTTTTGCATTTGAGAAGCGTATAAGCGACTCCAATAATACAAGCTACGTTTGAGAAAATCATTTTGGTCAGAGAGTTGAATTTCAATGGAAATTTGGGTATCATCGTCTAACGTTGCTAATACATCTAGAATAGACAATTTGTCTTTTTCATATTCGCGGTGCATATGTGGATCTTCTATTTTCAGCGTTTGAATCGGTGAAGAGAGCGAAGAATCTAACGTCACGTTCAAAAATTGCATTAAAATCTGTTCATTTCCTCTTGTTCCAAATAATTGCTTGAACGCAAAATCGACGCGTAAATTGACTAAAGGTTGATTCATAAAGTGCGTCACCTTTCTTATTTCATATCCTGTCTTTTTTGTTATTCCCCTTTTTCGGGAAGAGGCAAAGAAAGTATATATCTATTGTAGCGGAGAAAGGAGAGAAGAAGCAAGCCTTGTTGCCGAGTTTGAAATGTTTTGTTTTGATAAATCTTTCAGCACGTGAAGCTTTATATAGTTACTTGTATATACACCTATCCTCATTAATTCATATCCCTTTCCACCTGAAATATTTACCACCCATCTTTTCATCCTCTTATCTCCTTGCATGGGCGCTAGTTACCTTTCAAGAGTCAAACGTATTCGGAATTGATTTGTCTTTCATTAGAGAGGACTCTGGACGTTCGATTTTTTTATTCCTCTCGACGAATCAATTGGATGTAATAACCAATTTCGAGGATTTTCAAGTAGGCAGAGCATTCTCCTGTGCATCCTGAATTACATGTGAATCGTCAAATAAGCCGAACAGTAATACACCGCTCGGTGTTTCAACTCTTCATACGTGTATAATCTTTGTTTCTCAAATAATTTCGGATGTTTCTGTCTATAGTATTGAAACAATTCTTCCCCATTTTTCCGTATGCGATACCGACGTGTTTCTCTAATTGTGCCTGATATTTCTTCAGAATCAAATTGTCCTAGAATCTGTAATGCTTGTGAAGAGGGAATTTCTTCCCCTGTCACATAGGCATGGATAAAAATAATTTCTTTTATTGTGATATATGTGTAATATGGATTTACATCCATAAAAGAATCCCTCCACGTTTTGTTTTTGCACCTGTACATGACCAGGTAGATATAAAAAGCTATCTGTTTAGCCTATAAGCATCTTCAGCATTTGTTTCATTTTTTCACCCTATTCCTGTTATAGGGTTCCTATCTCACAAACTATCTTGCACCATTCTCTTTCTCCCTTTATACTAAAGCAAATCTTAATAAGGGGAGCCGCGTGAATAAATCAGAATTAATCAAACAAGTCGCAATACAAGCTGAACTAAAAAAGCCACAAGGAAGTCTTGCAGTAGATGCAGTATTAGAGTCCATTCAGTATGCACTACAAAATGGAGGCATGTACAACTACTTGGCTTCGGTTCATTCGAAGTAAGAAAAACACCTGCCTTTAAAGCGGGGAAAGCATTAAAAGAAACTGTAAACACTAAATAATATTTCTGTAACAGTAGCATGAATTCTAAGAATTTCATGCTACTGTTTTATTTTAGAAGCGAATCGTGGAGATTGCATGTTTATATACAAGCTGTTGCTTTCCTTCAACTTCTATTAAAATAGAATAAGCATCAAATCCTCGTATCATTCCTTTTACATGCAATCCTTTTAAGAGAATTAACGTGATATCATTCCTCTTTTGAAAAGCCTCTTGTAACAATTGTTCCTGTTGAAATGCTTGTAATTTCACTTCCAACGTGTTCGCCCCCTATTCTTATCATATCGTTACTTTATACCGTTCTAGTTCAGCTAACAATTTTTTTACACCTTCTGGACTTAGTATCAGCTTTCCACCTGCCAACTTTACATTTCTTACAGATATTTCTCCCGTGATGACACGTGCCATGAGATGTATATTTTTGTAGAATAATCGCATCCTCTTCTACAAAAATTTCTAACGTATCTCCAGAATCGACTTGTAAATTTCGTCTGGTTTCTTTTGGTACCACAATCCGTCCTAAATTATATATTTTTCGTACAATACCTGTTACTCTCATAGGAATTCCCTCCTTTTTACATATAGAACACCTCACATTTTATGTAAACGATTTCGTTCTAAAAAAACTACATATACTATAAAAAGTTGATTTTAATCTGTAGAAATAAAGAGGATTCCCATGTCTACATCTGATATTCTCCACTTATAAAAATAAATGAAAAAAAGAAACGACTGCGACATTTGGTAAAAGTATACGAATATACAGATCCTATTGTTCTTACATGTAGCAAGGAATGAGATCCATTTTTGTATCTTTTGATGCGTGATTACTCTCCTCAAACTGCTCAATTTAAAAACGATTCCAATTCATCAATAAAATTGGAATCTAACTATACATATGTCATCTGTATTTTACCATAACTGGACTTTATGTGGACTAAAGAAAGCAACTTCTGCATAAATATAATTCTTATGTTTTTAAATATTAAAAATATAACTAAAATAACTAAAATAACATTTTCTTTTGAAATGCTAAAAGTGGTTCTGGTGCAAAAACTTTTAAATATATGCAAGTACGTTAGCAAACCTGGGCATACTGATATTATTACTCCACAAAAAGGGCGTGATCAGTATGAAAAAAGAAATTTTATTTAAGTGGAAACATTATCAACCAGATATATTATCAACTAGATATCATACTAGTAACTGTACGTTGGTACCTACGGTACAATCTTAGTTTTCGTGATTTGGTAGAAATAATGGAAGAACGCGGTTTGTTCATTGCTCATACAACGATTATGCGCTTGCGCTGGGTTCAGCAATATGGAGCGGATTTAGATAAACGTATTCATCGTCATTTGAAGAAAACCAATGATTCCTGACACGTCGATGAAACTTATATCAAAGTACAAGGAAAAAGGATGTATTTGTATCATGCGGTAGATTGATTTCAAAAGAAACACTGTTGACTTTTACTTGAGTAAAAATAGAAAAACAAAATCAGCTAAACACTTCTTCCCAAAAACCTTAGCTTCTTGTCATACCTCAAAACCTCGTGTGCTCACAGTTGATAAAAATCCTGCTTATCCAAAAGCCTTGAAACAATCAAAAAAATCGTGGAACCTACCATCAGGAATCCAGTCACGACAAGTAAAATATCTAAATAACATGATCGAACAAGAGCATCGTTTTATCAAAAAAAGAATTCGGTATATGCTCAGATTTCAGTTTTTCCAAACCACGTCAACGACGCTAGCTGGAATCGAATCTATGCATATGATTAAAAAAGAGCAAACTTTTCAAGGGGAAAAGTCTGTCCGAAACCGGATACGACTCATCCATAATTTCTTCAGTCTCACTTCACAACAGTTGATTTCTAACGAAATCTGGCATCTTCTTTTTATATTCGATTATCTTTGCACCAGAACAACTTTTCGTATAGTGGGTATGTGTTTTAAACAAACGTTCATTTATTGTCTTATTTTGACAAACAAAAGGGAGGTGTAGGGAGATTCAAACGAGTATCCCCACTTGAAAAGTTGACACCGTATTGCGTATCAGACGTATATATGTATAAGCGATTGAATAAACGTTTCCTACGTGAATAACAAACATGTACAGAATTGCATGCAGGGGATATGAGAAACGAGAGACAGTTAGATGTATTTTCATATGTATAGAAAAACACAGGTTTTTTCAATTGGTTGTTTACACCAATTGTTTGTGTGTGCTATAATTACGATACTAAACAACTTTTCATATTGCCTAAACCCTACTGAAAAGCTAACCCCTTTGGTTAGCTTTTCTATTCTTGGACTGTCTGATTCCTAAAGGGGATGAGTCAATGGGCAAGTAAAATGGGAACTATTCCTTTCTGTTTGGGTCTTTCATGCTAGGGGCTAGCATATACCTTATGATTAGATAAACTTGAATCCCTTCAATGTTCGGTTTATTTCTAGGGATTTTTTGTGTGTGAAAATAAATAGACAAAATTTTCACAAAAATGTTCTCGGAACCAATTTTCTGTGGTACACTATTTCTTGTACATGTAAAATGGTTGAAGCTTAACTCATTCAGGAAAAGAAACAGTTGCCTTTCTAAAAAATCGGTTTGTTTTCATAGCGTTAGTGCAACTGTTTCAGCCCGTATCCCAGAAGGGATACGGGCTTTTTCTTCGTAGGAAATCTTTTGTGTTCGTTGCATGTCGCAAGATTTATATTACACAACCACATACATAACGTAACGAGATTGCAAGAAAATTTTGCTCCTATACAACGCGGTAGGTGCTTTTCCGGCTTTCATGGCCTTATTGCAACAGTATAATTCTCTTTCTTCCAACATTTCCAACCAATCATGAGGGCTTAGGTTTGTACTGCAGGTACCAACACTTAATAGAATAAGCACTTTATATTTCGAAATCATCGGTATCTTCCCTCAGATTAGTAAAGTTCTTTATTTCACATGATTCTTTTTTTATACAATAAAAACCCCACATACGTGTATAAAATTATGTTTATAAATTCGTTTCTACTTTTCATCATTTTACTACGAATGGAATCCACCTTATTAAGACATATTGAGACTCCTACGACTGAAGTCGCAAGCCCTACTCCTTACGGATTGACGAGTGGGATTCTCGAATGACTAAACGTTCGCAGTCCATTTCTGTTTTGAACAGACTTCGAGATGAGGGCATCTTAGGCTGATTGACTGTTACAATCCATCACAGTTGCGTAGCGAATATTCATCGCCCCAACAATATCACGATGTTTCTCAAATCCACATCGGCACTTGTATTTTCTGTCTTGTGCTTTGTTCGTTTCAGAACATTTCGGACATGTTTGACTTGTATAAGCAGGTTTCACATATTCTACCTTCATACCAATTAAATTCGCTTTGTATTCAATGAATTGTGCTAAACGATAGAATGACCAAGTGTGTAGATTTTTCTCGTTTTTACGGTTTGTTCTTGCCGTCTGTCTAATATTCGGTAGTTGTTCTAAACGAATAACAGAAATGTTATTATCGGTTGCAAAGTCAACGATTTCACGACTTACTTTGTGGTCTTGGTCTTGCATCCATCTTTGTTCTTTATCATCAGGTTGTCGAATGGCATTTAATTTCTTATTTTCACCTAACTTCTTACGAACACTACGAAACTTACGTTTCATATATTTGTTTTGTCTACCATTGCCGAAGAAACGAACTTTATCATCGTCTGTGATGGCTATCGCAGGGACTTTAAGACCTAAATCTACCCCTAAAATCTTCGTTCCTGTTTTTTTATTTGTAGGAATCGTGACAGATATTTGAGCAATCCACTTATTAGATTTCTTCGTGATACGAAGTGTACCTAACTTGTGTTTTAACAAATTAAAATTGCGATTATATTTATCAGTTAATAAAGCACGAACTTTTAAGCGAGTTGATTTTCCATTTACCATGAGTGGAACTGAAATGTGCGTGAAATCAAACGAATCGTTTTGATTGTTCCATACACAAACAGGTCTCTTTAGAATCGGAATAACTTTGTATTTACGTTTTTTCACCTTTGTAGAAAACACACTTTTAGCGTCTTTAATTGCTTGGTTTTTCACTGCGCTTGGAAGATTCGCTTCAGCCATTTCAGATACAAGTGTATGAATGACTTTGATATACTCGTAGCTACTTTGTTCTAATAACTGAATTATTTCCAGCAGTAGAAACAAAATAGGAACGTGTCCATAGACTTGGCAAGTGTTGAAGATGAGGAAACTCTCCTCTCAAACGCTTCGATGTCACTCCTTTAATTTTTGCCATTGTGTCAGCAGGACTAAGTGTTGGTAGTGTATCTAAGAACAAGTGAACGTGGTCTTTTTCGCATTCCATTGCGACAATAGCAACATCCATTTCTCCGTATATTTCTTGAACCAACTCTTTGAAACGTTCTTCTACTTTTGTGTTAAGAAAAATCTTTCTTCTGTATCGCGGTCAAAACACAAAATAGTAGTTAATTAATGACACAGTTGTTTTGGTTCTTCTATAATCATTGATCATCTTCACATCGTATCAATTCGACTTTCAAACTACAACACAAAAGATACCAACATTTTAGATACTTAAAGTACCACAAACCTTGCGGTTTTCAGTGTTACTCCGTATCCAACCTCACTTTCAGCCCATGCCTAAAGGCGATGGGCTTTCCCGTTCGGAAAGGGCTGTAAATACCTTTATTTATACTAGAACATTCATTTCAATTTTTTCATAATATGGATAAAACAAATAAGGATTTTACAAGTTCGCATAACAGATTTTTTTAATTAAACCAATATTTTCAAAAACAAAGAATCATGCTGTATTCCATCATGTTTACATTCTATTTATGTAACTTTTGTAATCTTTATTAAAAAATTACGAATACAAGATGAAAATATAAGACAGGAGGATTCTTAAAATGAAAAAAAATATTCATTTATTATTCATTACTAAAGATTGGTCAATGGGATTAGAACGTAATACTACTTATTTGATGCAAGCCTTACAGAAATATATGCATGTAACTGTCTGGGAAGAATCTGGGAATATCCATACTATTCTTTCTAAACTAACACATCCTCCAGATTTTATACTACTAAATGATATTCGTCCTACTAGATCCCCAAAAATAACAGAATTAGGTACATGTTCAATTCCTATAGGCATGATAATGCATGATTTACATTATCAGGTGAACTATCGTAAGCAATTTATTATAAATAATAATATTAAATATTTATTTGTGCACTATAGAGATGCTTTCAAAAATAATTATAATGAATTCATAGATCGTATGATCTGGTTTCCACATTACATTAATCCGGAAATCTTTAAAAATTATAATCAACCTAAAAGTATTGATTTTTTAATGATGGGATGTGTATACCCTGATATTTATCCTTTAAGAGATAAAATTTTAAACACATTACATTCTAAAGAAAACTTCACATATTATAGCCATCCAGGTTATCAAGCCTCCTCCTATGATGAAAAATCTCACATTGTAGGTAAGCGGTATGCTAAAGAAATTAATAGAGCGAAAATTTTTTTCACTTGTGATTCTATATATCACTACCCTTTAATGAAGTACTATGAAGTTCTAGCTTCTAATACTTTATTGCTAGCCCCTCACTCTAAAGAATTACAAGATTTAGGTTTTATTCCTAACGTTCACTTTATTAGTATAAACGAAGATAATTTCATGGAATTAGGAGAGCGGTTTTTGAAAAGCTATGAAACATTAGGCAAAAGAATAACTGAAAATGGATATAAAATGATTCATAAATATCACACTGTAGAGCAACGGGCTATTTATTTTACAAATATAGTTGGATTTATTTTAAAATTCAATAAAATTCCGTTTGGAGGTCAAAAGAAAAATGATACTTTTATATCTTGGTTATCTGGGGACTACTAACGTTGGTGATGAAGTTTGTTACGAAGCCTTTCAACAATCTTTACAACAATGGAATTATGCAAATAAAAAACAATACAAGGTGATTACTTTTCCAATATTCGAAAAAATATCAATCCAAGAATTTTATACAAAAACTCCTTTTGACGCCATTATACTTGGTGGTGGTTCTTTATTACAAAGTGCTTTATTTTTACATTTGGTAGAAGAGGCTCAAAAAATAGGCATACCAGTTTTTGGGTATGGGACAGGAATTGATTATTTAACTGAACACTCTATTGAAAATTACCGCCAAGAACAAGATATATCTATCACCGAATTTTTCGACAATAGAAATATTGATTTTAAAAAGATTACAAATGTAATAAAAAAAGCAGAATTTATTGGAGTTCGAGGCCCTTTGACCTATCAGTCCCTCTTGACATACGAATCTGATTTAAAAAATATTGATGTAATTGGAGATGCAGCTATAGCATATACTCCTAAGCAAGATTCGTATATTACAGAAAAGTATTTAACGGAACCCGAAAATCGATTTGTAGCTATTAACTGGGGGACTACATTAAATAAATTATTTGGATATAATGAAATGGATTTGTTAAAAGAATTGGTAAAATCCTGTGAATTCTTACAATCTAAAGGTTATCATCTTGTGATTTTTCCTATGTGGGATGTGGACATTATTCCTTGTCAAAAACTATATTCTAATTTATATCAAGTTCACTCAGCGACGCTTATTCCAGAAGTCTGTACATCCGCACAAATTTATACCCTCTTAAAAAAAGTGGATTTTTCTATAAACTTAAAATTACACGCAAATGTTCTTTCAGCTGCTGCGCTGACGCCATTTATTAATTTAGCATATCGTTCAAAAGGAATGGATTTTTCATTTTCTTTAAATTGTCAAACAAACTCATTTTTAACAAACAAACCTAATTTAACCGAATTTATAATAGAAAGAGAACACGCATTTTGTACACAGCGAAAACGATTAGTAAATCAATTAAGTAAGTATCAAAAATATTATGCGGAAAAACAACTATCTTTTTTTAATACTCTTGCAAATATTCAAAAATAAGCATTATACAAACATCGCCTTGTTTATTAAACTGATTAATCTACTTCATTCAGTTATGCGAAGTATTATTCATTCAAGCAACATTGCGTAATTTGATTTACAAAACATATTTATAAGAAATGGCATAAATGGTCTCAATTCCTTTTGAAAGTATGTAAAGCATGACGAAGGATTTGGTAAAACCTCTCTGGACATGCATAAAATCTTGTTTAATTAGATTCTTAAATATTTACTTGTCTAATGAATGGTATACGTATCAAATCCTCGTTCTTTTCATTTGCTAAATGGACCAAATACCGCTGGCTTTTGGTTGTTTGGAGAAATGTAAAATCCTACATCGGTTTTATAAGTCTTTTCATAAAAGCATTAACAGCTTTTACTTCTTTACGTGCGAGCTTTCCAATCAATTGTACGATAGATACATATAACTATATGTTTGTTTATAATTATATAATGAAAATAGGGATTGTATTAGAGTCAAAAAGTAAAAAAATGTTTTTCATAAAAAGCTTATAATCCTTCTTAAACCTCATGTCAAAATTATTATAACCGCACAAATAATTGGTTGTTTACACCAATTATTTGTGCGGTTATAATGCATATATCTAGAGTTTTGAGCATTTCAAAAAAAGAAATTTTCCGCATACTTATTTTTAGTAATCACAAATTATTCGGAGGTAGTTTGTTTATGAGGCCTATTAAAAGAAAAATGCAGTTCATATATTTGCAAGAACAGTATTGTAAATCATGTGTGTTTAGAAAGAATTCATTACAATATTGTAGTGAATTTTGTAATATTGGAAAAGAATTAGTACTGCTAAATGCATTGGGATTTAAACGTCGAAAAAGAAAAGAATTAACAAAAAAAGAAAAATGGGATCAACGTTGTAATAAAGCTGCAAGTTTATTTGCACAAGGAGAAAGCTATCCAGATATCGCTAAAACTTTAGGGTGTCACATAAGTCAGTTATATTATGAATTAAAAAAGCGAAATTTATTTTCTTATCCTTCTCAAAAAAAATAGTATATATTATTACACTAAAAATGGTTTAAAGAACCATTTTTAGTGTAATAATATATATACTTTATAGAAAGGAGATTACCTATTTAACAATTAGGTATAATGATTATGTTAGTACAACGTCAAAAAGATATAGTATCATTTTTAATCCAAGAGAAAAAATGGTACACATTTTCTCAACTTGCAAAGGAAGTTAACTGTTCTACAAAAACAATTCAACGGGATATTCTATTTATCAAAGAGTTACTACCTGAAAAATGGCATTTGCAAATTCAGAAAGGACGAGGGGTAATTTTACATAAACCAGCGGATTGTTCTTCTTCAGAATTAAATGAATTGTTTATTAGGAATGAATTATCTTTTAAGATTTTAGATATTCTTTTTAAAATAAATAGTACCACTGTTATGAAGTTATCTGAAATGATGTACATATCTCCAACCTCCTTATATCCATATTTGAAAAATACAGAAATTTTTTTGAAACAATTTCATTTGCGATTACATCGCAAACCATTGAGGATTTGTGGAGATTCCATTAACATCAATTTTATGTATCAAGAATTATATCTAAGTTCTTACGGGGACAACGAATGGCCAGATTCTTTCTCAAAAGAAAAGGATTGTTATTTATATATAACAAAAATAGAGGAGAAATTAGGAATTAAATTATATCCTATATACAAAAGAAAATTAATGTACTTAATCGCGGTTATGTTAAAAAGAAAGCAACATGGATTCCCTATCTATATTAATCCGCATTTACATGAAAAAGTACTAGATACACCTTTTTATATAAAAATCTTTAATTTAAACAAAAATAATTTTCATAATTATTTTTGTTCCGAGGAAATAGTTATGATTGTCATATCGATTAATTGTTCAAAATATACTTATCAAAATTTGTTAGCACATAAGTCAAATGTCATCCATCATTTCAATAAAAATGATGTAGGCATATATAGAAGCATTAAAAATTTAATCTTTAAACTTGAATCCACATTTGAGTGCAAATTTATAGATAATTATGAATTTGTATTTGCGATCATACAATATCTAAAACAAACTCTTTCAAGATATCAATTTTCTCCAATAATGTCTTTCTCGAAGGATTCAACAGTTAGTAATATAATGAATATCCATCAAGATACTTTTTTTAAAGTAAAAAAAGTTTATACTCAATGGGTAAATGAACACTCTATTGATACTTTAATTTCTGATGAAGAAATTGCAACATTAACTCTTCATATAGAGGGGATTTTTATGTTGAAAAACGCACTTAGTATTAAAATATTACTAATAATTGAAGATGGGGAAAAGTGGGAGCTTTATTTGAAAGGGGTTCTACATCTATACTTTGGTCCAATTTTTAAGTTTATATATACAGACATGAATACCAACACTTACATTGATTTAGATGTAGATTTAATTATTACATCTTTTTCTAGTATTAAGTCAAAAATTCCTATTGTTAGAATTTCCCCTCTTCCAACAAAAAGAGAATTGCAAGATATAAAGGATTTTATTTACAAAAACCATTTTTCTGAAGATTAAATAAAATTTGAAAGTATTGATTTGATATACTTTCAAATTTTTATACCTATATATTTTATAATAGGAGCGAATTAATCCTCGTACCTTTTATATTTTTCTAATTTGTGTCTGAAAAGACGTACACTTTGTATTAAAAATTCTAATTCATCTTCAGAAATTTGTTTTCCATCTAATTGTAGTGAGTAATTTTCGGAAATATTTTTATATTCCAAAGCGATATTTTTTTTGTCATGTAATTCTGGTTGATACAATAAATCTGTAATTTCAATTTTGTACACATTTGCAATTTTATTTAATAGTTCTAATGATGGAGTATAAACACCTCGTTCAACTTTAGATAGGTTACTGTAATCATAATCAATTTTACAAGCCAAACTTTGCAGTGTATCCCCAAATTGTTTACGAATTTCTTTTATTCTTATTTGCATGGTATATTCTCCTTTATTGTAATTAAAAAACTTTTATAATAACAAATAACTTAGGCGTATATGAAAATTTAAAATATACATTTTGAATTATAAATCATTGTATCATAAGAATAAAAGATGTTAAATATAGGAAGACAAGTTTTGGATATAGAGGTATGTAAAATTGTTATTTTCTTGATTATATCGTAAGCAACAATTGAAGTATTACGCGTTCATTTAAAGATTATATCACTATATAACACATATCGGCCGTTTAAACACAATTTTTATATATATAAAAATTGTGTTATCAAGGTTTTACTGTTGCCATGGGGAGTTAATACCTGTTAATTTATAAAAGTTCACGCATTAAATTCCAATTTAATTATAAAAAAATAAAAAAGATACCTAAAGGTATCAAAATCGACGAAATAACAAGAAAGTTTGTATACTAATAACCGATTTATCATAAAACAACAAATTTCGTATTTTTTTTAAGTATATTATTAACTGTTTTATTTGAGAATGTAACACAACGACATCGAACTCTCTCCCAATCCATATTATAGTATTCGGGTGTTATGTAAGAAAGTAACGATAATTCAGAATTTCTAATCCCCTCATAATAAAAAAGTACAGATTGTCCCTCAAAAGCTAATTGATATATTTGTTGGTATTGTATTTTTTGATCTGCATTTGTAACAGAAAATATAGTATTTATAGATTGTCCAATTACATCCTTCAAATTTAAATGAAGAATTTCTAGTAGTTTTTTACTTATATTAGTAATAATAAAATCATTATTAACTTTCTTTATTTCAAAGTACATACTAGGTTCTTTGGTTTCGTAAAATTCAAACAATTCATCTAATTGCACTTGGAAAAAATTTTTTATTCCTGTCTTCATATATTTTCCTCCTACGATTTGATCAAACCGGTTTTTGTTATTGCATAATATTTTTATATTCAAAAAAAGGTCAATTGTGATTTTTTAAATATACTTTTATATGATGTTTCAGACTATAAGATGAGGAAGATACTTATATAATAATATTCTACCGTTGTTTTTTTAGATATTCATATTGAATGTACTTTATATTTTAGTAATTATGTATTTATATAAACATATTACACTAAGATTAAATTATCATTTTGTATAGTGATTGTGTAGTGTATTTTTGACTTTACTAGAGTCAAAAATGGAAGGGCTATTAATGATAAATATGCTTATTTTATAGAAGCATTAAAAGACAGAGAATGTTACATTCATAAAAACATTTGAAAATTTTTATGATTAACCACTTTACATTAATAAGTATTTTCAAATAACTATTACAATAATTATTTTTTTGAAATTCTATTATTGTTCTAACCAATTGTAAAATAAAACTTTATTTTCGGAATTTTCTTTGTTTTTACTTGTATATCTTTTGGCAATTTTTAAAGTGTTTTCGCGATTAATAAATATTTCTAAACGACCCGCAAAAAAATTTGAAGGTGAAATAATTGGTTGAGAGAATTGTTGTTCGATTTTGGAATTATTAGTTTCAAAATCGAATTCCGTTGAGATATTCAGTTTTTTGAGGTCGAATTTGTATCCTTCTAAGAAGTAACCTAATTCCAATAAATATTTTTGGTTTTTTGAACCAAATTATTTTTAACCATAATAGCAGACATTGATAGTGAAAAGAAAAGTTCTATTGTATTTTTAGGTAAGTTAAATGCTTCGGATGTGTTTATGGAGTACCGTTGTTTCCTAGCCACGTGTAATCTGATAAGAATCCTGCTTATCAGATTACCATCAGGGTATTAAAGTAAGCTATCTCTTTAGTTTAAAACGTATAGATGTTATATTCGGATTTTGGTTTTATACAATCACTTCTATTCTTACGGGAGTAGATGCTAAAAAAGAACAGATTGATTTACGGTATCAGTCTGTTCGAATTCAAAAACAATTCATTCATCAATTATTTGGATTAACAGCGTAAAGAAGAATCCGTATTGTTTTTTGGAATGTATCTTTTATTTGCACCAGAACCATTTAAACGAAGCTTAAAGATAGCTGAATATAGTACTTCAACAAAAACGTTTACAGCAAGGAATGAAATTCATTAATCATATATACAACATTTCGGAAAAGATTCTTTGGACAAAAAAAAGAGTATCTACCTCAATATATAGAAGAAGCTTATCAAAAATATCTTTATTTATGGTATAGGCAGGCACAATTATCTTATACATGAATAAATTGAAATGGTTAATGAAACCAAAAAAGGGGAATGCTAATTGTAATTAAATTCAAATAAGAAAAAAGAGAGTAGAAATATATATGAAAAATACACTCCTAATATGAGCAAAAATAACATGTTTAAAGATAAAGCGATATTTCGATATACAAAATATAAATAAAAGGAACCGACAATATGTAATTTATCCGAAATTTTATTTTGTAAAATATTTTATATGTTATAAGGAAATTTAACATTAAAGTCTCTCCTAAGTACAAGCGCGTAAAATGATTGTCCATTGATCATCAAATTAAAAGGAGGAAAAATGATGGGAAAGCATAAAAAGCATAAAAAGCATAAAAATAAGAAAGCAATTGCTCGTAGAGGAAAATCCGTAGAAAAATATCGAATTGAAAAAGCATGGAGAAATATATTTGTCCATGCTGGAATTGTGAAATAAATAGCTAGGAGTATAAATTATAGTTCTAACTATATTTATAAAAATGTACTGAAATATTAAGAAGAATACATTTTATATATTAATTCTTAAAGTATCAATTGTTATTTTGTCTTTTACCCGTGAATAATAAAACGAAAGAAAAACACTCAAAAAATTAGATAATTAATTTTTCATTGTTAGAAATACTTAACATAGTAAGGAAATAGAATAATCTTGAATATAAATCTTTAAAAGATACCCTTTTATTTAAGAAGTAACTATTGTTGTAGAAGAGGATGTAAATTCAACAAACTCTAAGATAATTGGTGTCCTTTTTAAAATAGGACCAGAGTTTACAGGAAGAGTAATAATTAATTGCCAGTCAAGGAAATCAGGTGGAAGAAACTGTATCTGAATAGAGAACATGTCCTGCATTTGTGGTACACCATTAACATAAAGATTCCAAGCTGTTTGACTAGGAAATACAGTAGCAGCCGTTCCATCACTTTTAACAAATTGAGTTGCTGAGAGTGTGAGAGATCCAGCATTCACTTGAGTAGTTGTCACATGAAAGAATTTTTGGTTTGTTGGAGTAATCCCAGTTGTTGTGGTTGCTAATATTATAGGCTTCATTAATTGTAAAGGCATATTGATCATCTCCTTTATTAAACTAATGGTTGTCCATTATCATATGACACACCAATAATAAGTGTGATTATACCTAAATTCGGAATGAATAAAGGATACGCTCCTTCGTTTGAAATAATAACTAAAAAAATATATAGTGAGTAAGCTGACGCTTATAGCATTTAAATTTTAAACTTGAAAACACGGTAGAAATTACGTCATCGTCTGTGCTCGATAGATAACTATATTAATATAAATGGTAACCGTTGACTAAGCAGAAATCTGGAATCTGTCTCTTTTCGCTATAACATAAGGAACATAAAAATAAGATTTTAAAAGTTCATTTGAAAAAGACTAAACACAAAAGATTCAAACTTATACAGTACGGTTTTCATGTTTCACTTCAGAAAAATGAAAAAACTACAAAGATACAATAGAGATTGTAGTTGTCCCAGTATCAAAAATATATCGGATATATTTTTGATACTCCTATTATTAATCTACTTTAAAAAATCAGGAAAAAAGTACATAGGACTGATAAGGCAATAATATCACTATTTTTTAGCTTTGCGTACCAGGAACAACTAAGCTTCTGTACAAATGAATTTTCATTAGAATATTTAGAGGTAACGCTTTAATAAATAAATTTGTACACATCTTCCTAGTATAACTTTTACACTTCATATCATCTTAAATTAACTATACCTGAAAAGAAACTGAGAATATTATATGTTTTTCTCCAATATGAGGAGGTAATATAACTGGAGCTACTCTATACTTATTTATTTTATCGAAAGATATCTTATAACTGTGAAACGTAGTCTTACTATATAGCTCTTTAGCAGCTGCGTTATATTTATTTTATTCATTTTTCTAATTAACCTATGCAGACATATATATAGTTAAAAGTTGCTCTGGTACAAAAACTTCAGGACAATTGCAAATACTCTTTTAAATTTGGATGTAATGATATTGATATTCTTAAAAAGGTATGTGATTAGCCTTAAAAAGGAGACCTCATTTAAATAGAGGCGCTATTAGCCGGATGTTATTTTGTTACCTGTGCGCTGGTACCTACGGTACAATCTCATTTTTCGTGATTTGGTAGAAATGATGGAAGAAAGAGGACTATCCTTGGCTCATACCACGATTATGCGTTGGGTCCATCAATATGAGCCGGAGTTAGATAAGGGAATTCGGCGTCATCGTAAACAAACGAATGACTTCTGGAGAGTAGATGAAACGTACATAAAAGAAAAAGACAATGGATGTACCTATATCGTGCTGTTGATTCTGAAGGGAGCATGATTGATTTTTATCTCAGTAAATCTAGAAATCATATAGCTGTAAAGCGATTCTTCAAGAAAGTTTTGTGGTCTTTTCATGTTTCAAAACCTCGTGTAATCACAGTTGATAAAAATCCTGCCTATTTCATTGCTATTAGCGGGTTGAAGAAAGAGAAAAAATGTCGTTAGGCATTCCAATCAGGAAGATAAAATATTTAAACCATATCGTAACGCAAGAACATCGTTTCATGAAAAGACGTATACACTCTATGTTAGAACTTAAATCTTTTCACACAGCTACATGTATTCTTGCAGGAGTAGAAGTCATGCATATGATAAAAAAGAACAGATTGATTTACAGTATCAGTCTGTTCAAACTTAAAAACAATTCATTCATCAATTATTTGGATTAACAGCGTAAAGAATGATTCTGGTAGGAATCTTTATTGTTTTTTGAATGTATCCTTTATTTGCACCAGCTCCAGTTGCATTACCACCTCATATTGGAGAGAAGTATCTGATTCGTCCAGATTCTTTGCAAGGATGGATCATTCAAACCTATATGAAGCAAAAGGAAGTTTTACCAGGAAGATGGGTACAAGAAAGAAAATTAGATTTTTATAATCAATTTAGACAGTATCAAGGAACTGCGTATCACCAATACACAGTTCCTCTATAAGAAGACAAATAACATCGTTTATTTATCCAGTTCATATAAGAAACAATCTTATGATAGTGTTCAATATATTACAATGAAAAATCCCTAATGGTTTCTATCCCTAAAATACAATCAAAAGTGGCGGGTTATTTTTTGATACTTAATGGTGGAATGGAACATGTATCTATGCAGCAAAGATTATTGGAATTAGAAATGCTACAAAACAGAAGGAGCAAGCAAGAAAAAAAGAAGAGAACACCGTCCAGGTGAGGTTTATAATAGACATATTCACACACGAGATTACCATACCCCGAATTGATGTTAAAGGAATGTAGCATTGTTTATTTTCTCTTTTTTATAGACCCTAAAAGCTTTTTTGCAGACACAGTACAACAAATCATTCAATATATTGAACGATTTAAAACGATTTAAAACCATTAAAAAACAAATTGAATCATGTGATAGATGAACTAGGTTGTGTACCGTTTCAAAAACAAGGAGCGGAGCCTCCTATTCCGTATTATTGCCGACTGTTATGAGCAAAAAAGTGTGATAGTTACTTCGAATTTAGAATTTTGTCAATGGAATCGAGTGTTTGGTGATAATTGATTGATTTCGGCATTGATGGGCGAAAGCTATCGTTTACACAATGCATGCTCTTCTGGAAACGCTAAAATTACTATTTAAAAAGTCGAGCTGCTAGCCCTGCACTTTTTACTACAACTCTCTGTTCCTCACCATATAGGCTAAAAATTCTACAAAGAACACGTTGTAGTTGTTTTTATCCTAATTCCATATATGAATGAAAAATACGCGAGAATAGAAAACAAGAAGTTTGGTTGATGGTGGAAAAGGAACCAGAAAAAGTTTTATGTACCAAAATGGGTTATATTTGTGTTACATAAAGCGTACATATAGAAAAGGGAGAAGAAAAAATCGTCTTATTTTTGTGGAATATGACATACATATATATTGCAACGCTTGTTAATACAATGTTAAGCATATTGACAAGTGTTGCATGACGGGATTCGTAAAAAAGTGTAGATTCTTCAGTAGGCTTGTCGAAAAACAGTCTTTTTTGTGGTGGATTTTGAGGAGACGATTAGGAGTATATATATTCAGTAAATTAAAATGTATAGCGTACGGAGAAGCGGCGATAACAGCGCGCCTGTTTTTTTCACATGCGGATCGCAATCAACATACAATAAAGAGAGACAATCCTCAGTTGTTTCATAGAAAAACCCCTCCATTTACTTTATAAGAACGGGGAAACAAGCACCTATTGGTACGTAGGTGCTTGTTTCATTTGAATTAAAAAACAAAGGATACATGATAATACTCAGTGGTGAACATAGTGAAATTTTTTAAGTATAAACATGATGTTATGGAGCAGAAAAGAACCGATAAAGACCTAAAATAAAATGTGTTTTATTTCCAATATGTGTTACAGTTCGTAATATATTTCAGTTTTTCTTTCTTTTTTATTAGGTGATACATTGATTTTTCTCTTATCTATTCAAATAAAAACTTTAACTCAAGTGAGGGAAGCGCAAAATAAAGGACACCTATCTATATTCATCATGGTAGGTATCCATTTTTAATAAAATAGGTTCAAAAAATTAAATTGTGTACATATGTTAGTCTTGTAGGTCAATACATGTATATAGAGGAGTGAAGTTATGGCAACCGTATCCGAGTTATATCCGGTTCCTTATAATGTATTAGCTATTTCACCATCGCGACTAAGCTCAAATTGGGATGAATTTCAGGATATATTTAACGGTGTGAAAGAAGCTTTTGGAGAATTTCAAAAAACAGGTCAACTCCAAAAAGAAGCGATTAAACAAGGATGGAATGCTTATCGAGAAGGAAAAATTGACTATTTAGCTCTAGTGAAGGCCAGTTTATCCATAGTGGGATTGATTGTACCTGGTGGTGAGGCTGCGGTCCCTTTCATTGGGATGTTTCTCGACTTTGTGTGGCCAAAATTATTTGGGGGGGCCTCTAATGATGAGACAACACTGTTAAATGTTATTAATGACGTAGTAAATCAGATACTAGACAAAAAATTATCAGAACAACAGTTACAAACAGTCAATAACGTTCTAAATGGATTTCAGACACAGATGCTCGATTTAAATCAAAAGATACTTAGTGCTACTTTTGATGCAACTACGCAGAAGCCTAGAACACCCAGTGCATCTGATATGATCAATGTGTATAATGAATTTAACTTGGAACAGGGATTGATTCATAATGATTTATATGAGTTTATTTTAAAGGACTATGAAGACATTACTTTGCCAATGTATGTAATGGCAATTACAATCAAACTTCTGTCATACCAAGCATTTATCCAGTTTGCTAATCAATGGATAGACACTGTGTATCCGGATACAACTAGTGGAGAGGGTTACACGTTTAAAACAAATTTAGATGCGGCAAAGACAAAGATGCAGGACGATATTGATACGGCCTCACAACATGTTCTTACTGTTTTTCAAGACCACATGGTACCAGCAGGAGTTAATAAGTTGCAACACAACTTGCATAATCAATATGTTAATACGATGGTGCTGCAATGTTTTGATTTTGTTGCTATGTGGCCGACATTGCATCCAGATGTATATCCAGCAAACACAAGTCTCGATCTAACACGCGTCCTTTTCTCGGATATAGTAGGACCTGATGAGGTTCATGATGGAAAGGTAACATTGTACAACATTTTTGACAACGACAACCCTAAAGGTTATGATCACGGTTCAATAAATATGGAAGATATCTTGTATTTAAGAAAAGAATTGGAACAAGTAAGCATTTTTTCACATGAGGACGGCACGTACTGTTGGCCATATGGAATTGGTCTTAAGTATGCAGGAGACCCAAACACATATATGTATTCGCCTCGTTCTTTTGATCCGTCACATACAGTACCTTCTTCCACGGTTCAAGCACCAATAATACTTGTTAATGCATCTACCCAATATATGAAGGGACTTCTGGATAAGGAGAGCATAGATATTCACGCTGATAGTGGTGAGAGTGGCGGTGGAGCGTATTGTCCTCTTCCTGGTCACGATGGTGTAGAAGGTTATGGTAGAAGTCATAATTCTCCGCTTGCAAATCAAAAAATCAATGCTTTCTATCCTGTTACGGCAGAACATGTCGCTGGAGATCAGACGAAGTTAGGTTTAATTGCCACTCATGTTTCCTTTGATTTAGTTCCCCAAAATATTATTGGGCAAACAGATACAGATGAAACTATATCTGTAAGAGGCTTTCCAGCAGAAAAAGGAACGATTGATAATATCGGGTCTCTTCAACTCGTACCGGAACATATCAATGGAGCAAATGCTGTAAAGCTGAACTTTCAGCAAATACTCGCAATTCCCATCACTAGTGTTACAAGTGGCTATTATTCTATTCGTATTCGTTACGCTAGTAGTAGCGATATTACAGGGTATTTTCATGTACAGACTCCTGCCGGTGATTTAAATCGCGGCGCTATAACATTTCCTAATACGCAGAACATGGAGAACACAATTGATAAAATGTATGTAACAGGAGCAAATGGGAAGTATACGTTGCTCACAGTTACACAAGCAATAAAAATTCCTTCTGGAAACTCAACTATTTACATTCAAAATAATAGTAATGCTGATTTCTTTTTAGATCGAATTGAAGTTATCCCGATTACAGCTAGTCAACTTCCAGCCCCTTCTAGTGCTAATCAATTCACTTTTGTAGGACCATATACCGTGTTGCCTGAGCCTGTGGGGAAGGACTTTGTTATATGGCAAACATCACAAACATGTGCGTACACCCCAAACTCAACTCTATCGTTTACAATACTGGGCAGTGGAGAATTCCAAGCATTAGATAAGAATAATAACATAATAGCTAGAAAAGTTGAAAATCAGAATAATCAGACTACAGAGACGTGGAATCTCCCGCAAAATGTAGAGAAAATTCGTTTTGTTGCGAATGATTATGTTGTGCTTCGTA
The DNA here is from genome assembly GCF_045277205.1 of Bacillus sp. A01H. NCBI lineage: Bacteria > Bacillati > Bacillota > Bacilli > Caryophanales > Bacillaceae > Bacillus > Bacillus sp. A01H. The sequence goes on from NZ_CP117703.1 coordinate 50,878, forward strand.
ATATTATTGGTAAAATTAACTGCCAGGAGCCTATAAAGCCTTGTACATTAGGAGGGCAAACATTAGTTGATATAGATTACAATGCTAATGGGGAACAAGTGTTGTGGTCCTCAACAGAGCCTATGGGGAATTGTACGGTAGACATTGTACTCGATAGTGATTTTATTTCTTCTATAGCAACTCTTCAGTTTCAAGATAATACTGGCACCGTTGTACGTTCTATAGATTTTGGACCAGGGGAGCAAAATCAAACTGTTTCAGTGGCTAGTACAACGAAGATTGTATTGAAACCAACAACTTTTGGGCCAATATCAGGGCATCTAAAAATTCAGGTTGTAACCAATTAATTGGAAGGAGGATTCAAATGAAGGATATTCGTATAGCTAATCCCATCTTTATACAAAAGGACGACTTAAATAAAATTACATCTCAAGTAAATCAGCTATTCACATCTCAAGCAATGGATACACTACTTCCTACTGTCACCGATTATTGGATTGATCAAGTTGTTTTAAAAATTGATGCATTATCTGATGATGTATTTGGCAAAGAGAAAAAAGAATTACGCAAATTCGTAAACAAAGCCAAACAGTTAAGTAAATCTCGTAACTTACTAGTAAGTGGAGGATTTGACAACCTTGCTGCATGGTTTCTTGGACGAAACGTTAGGACGGTAGAAGATGGACAATTATTTAAAGGAGAACACCTATTACTCCCACCTCCATCCTTATTCCCATCTTACGCCTACCAAAGGATTGATGAATCTAAACTAAAATCAAATACACGGTATAACATTTCTGGATTTATCGCTCAAGGGGAATTCCTAAAAATCATGGTATCTCGTTATGGAAAGGAAATTGAACGAATACTTCATGTTCCATACGAAGAAGCGTTCCCTATTACCTCAGAAGCAACAGGAAATTGTTGCATGCCAACATTCGCAGCTCCATCTTGTGATGACAATACCAAACATTCGCATTTCTTTAGCTATAGTATCGATATAGGTTCCCTACAGCCTGATATAAATCTAGGTATCGAATTTGGTATACGTATTGAAAATCCATCAGGTTTTGCAAAAGTGGGCAATTTTGAAATACGAGAAGAACGTCCGCTAACAGCGAGTGAAATACGAAAAGTGCAGAAAGTAGAGACGAAATGGAAAAAAGAATGGGAGCAAGAACGTGCAGATGTAACAGCAAAACTGCAACCCGTTATCGATCAAATCAACGCTTTATATGTGAATAACGATTGGAATGGTTTGGTTCGACCGCATATCGTAGAAGCGGACATTCATGCGATTACAATACCAGATTTACCAAAACAAAGACATTGGTTTATGACAGATCGTGAAGGAGAACATCGTTCGATTACCGAGCAAATGCAACAAGCACTGACTCGCGCAATGAATCTGTTAGAGAGTCAAAATCTCATTCACAATGGTAGCTTTACGAATGGAGTAATGAATTGGACGGTAGAGGGAGGCGCAACAGTTCAATTGGTATCAGGAGAAAATAAAGCCTTATTCCTTCCGCATTGGGATTCTAGTGCCGCACAAAACGTTCAAATTACAAATTTTGATGAAGATACAGAATATACACTTCGCGTACGCGGAAAAGGAAAAGGGAAAATTACCCTCCAACATGGAACAACAGGAGAACAGGTAGAAACTATGGTATTTTCTCAAAAAAACATGCAAAAACAAGAACTATCCTATTTGACATTTGAAACGGCAGAGATTGAAATTGAAATTACATCTGAAGATGGTGGATTGACAATTGATAGCATTGAACTGATTGAAATGACAGGAATGTAAATAAAAGGAAAATGAAGGGCGAGGATGTTTGTAGACCACTTGCCCTTTTCTTATCATGCATACTGACAAACTCTCCAATCTAAAAATATACTCTATACCTCACAGGAAGGGAGGCAATACGCATGCAAAAAAAGTCTATTCTCATTTCCCCGCAATCATCCTCTGCCAACCAGGCTCATTCTGATCAACAATCTTCCAAAACTACGCCTGCTTCTTTAGCTCAGCAAGGATATACAAAAAAAAGAGGATGTGGTTGCAAGAAAAGTCATTCATAAAGGCACTATTGCGTATCTAACGGAGGCGTTTATTCAAAAACCCAAACGCCCAAATTTTATATGTTTCAGACTCAAAAAAGGGGCATATATTATCTAGGGATTGGTTTTTATTACGAAAAAGGTTGGTGATTTACATGACAAGAATAGAAGACTTATATCCCCGTTCTGATGCTGAATTCCAGGCTGCACGATTAGAGACGGAGGCTGCTACGTCTGAATCCCTCTTACAAAACTTAAAAACGGGCATCGAACAAGGGACATATCAACAAGCCATCGACACGATTTTTCAAAATATTTCAAGTGGAACCATTGACTATGTCTCATTTGTAGACAGTACCTTACGATTAGCGCCTATGTCTACACCTGAAACCGGTCTTTTCTCCCCCTTAGTTGGGTTATATTTTTCAGGACTGAATCAAATACCTGCAACGCGTGACGTACAAAGTAATGTGTTTCAAGCGCTGAATCCTCTCATCGCAGATGCACTTGGCAGAGCATTAACTACCGATGAACTTGATCATATGAATGCGGAAGTATCGGGCATACGAGCTACTCTCATCCCGTATCAAACGGCGATGGAGCAGATTCAGAATGTATATGGTGGATTCCAACATATTACGTCTCAGATGCGTCAAGAATTCATGAGTGCTGTCAACAACGTGGATACTATTTTGGCAGATCGTTTGCCGAGTTTACTCTATACGGATCCCGCACAAGCTATGATAGGCCTGCCCTATTTTTGTGGTTTTGCTACCATGCATTTGCAGTTATACAAAGATATGATTATGCACGGTTCTACATGGGATCCTGAACACTATAACGCAGAGGTAATTGGGACGAAAAAAGCCACACTCAAAAAATTCATTCAGCTCTATGCGCAAGAAGCCTACGCGGGATTTACACAAGGATTAGCCTTATTGGGGGGCGATGATTTAAAACCTTCCAATACCGCAACGTTTTCACAACAAAAACAATATATACAATTCCTTACAATTAATGCGTTAGATAAGGCTAGATTGTTCCCCACATTTGATCCCGATCTTTACCCATATGGTCTTACTACAAATATACCGACCAACCATCAATTCGTTTCGTCTATCTTACCAGGGTATTGTATGCCGTCCTCATTTCCAAGTGATTTCGACTTTCCTATTTCTGATAACGGCGTTATACGAAAAGATCCGGAACTTGCGGCCATTGAGAGTGATACATCCACAGACAAAACGTACGGTTCTCCCGTCTTTATACAAATGGTAGATCGGAATGGAACTGTATGGAGACGAGGAGAAGATAAGGGACAGCAGTACTCTCTTCCATTTATTGATCCTGTAGATCCCCTCATTGGATTTGGTGCAGCCGCTGCGGTTCGTTTTGACTCGAATGGCCATCCGAAGTATGATCTCTGTTCTTCTGATTCCATATTCGGATTCCAATTTCTGACAAATTCTAAACAGCTGACGACGTGGTCACGAATCGATCTTCCGGCAGATTTTATGCCTTGGCTTCGTGCGCCAAACGGCTATAAAATTCGAACGCTGTATCCCCTTTACGATTCATCCAAACCAGCTACTCCTTTTGGGGGATATGTCACGGTGTTCTCACCGATAAATCCGACTACATTAGGCTTTCTTGCCCCTGATGCGTCTGGAAATCTGTCCGTCATCGGCATTCCATTGGAATCATTTGGGGAACAGCAAGGATGGGTTGTCCCAGAATGGACGACAGGGTCGAATGTGGTACAGCTTCCGCCAGGTCAAACGATTACAGTCCCCATTTTCAATGTCCTGGAAGGTCAATATACGATGCGTGTGAATTATGCCTGTAACACGAATGTAGATATGGTAGTAAACATAGAGACAGGTACAGGTAATTCTGTTTTTTCTGACACAGTTTCCTTTTCTGCCACAAATAGCAATGACTTTCCAGGAAAAAATGGTTACTATCGAAATCAACTGATTACAGATACTTTGGATATGGGGACATTTAGTATAACAATTGATCATATCCAGCTAACGAATAAAGGGACGTCCGACATTTTCTTAGATCGCGTGGAGTTTATTCCTGCAGCTTCTAATACCGTACAAACCGGTACGTTTATCGCGCAAGCTTTTACGATACCAAATGACACTAATTCGATTACCATTTATGAAGGAAATACAGTATATAATACAATCAAGCTATCCTATGCTTTTCAAACTGAATCCGATTCCTTCCCTGTAGAATTCCAATTTTATTATAAAGGACTACTTGTAGATACTGTAACGCCAACAGCAAACACACTTGTAACCAAACAAATCCCAACAACCTTCGATAGAATCGATATACATTCCACAACAAATTTATCGGGCACAAATGTTGTAGATATTGTAGCAAAACTTTCTTATGATTCATCTATACCGACGCAGGAAATACCTAACACTCATATAGATGAAACATATACGCTAGCACACGGATCATCCCAGCCATTCTATATCAAGGGACAAGGGAAAATGATAGGAGGAAATTATGCTGATTTATATATTCAATACAACTTGATTAACCCAAACGGAACGCCTTATCAGGACGGTATGGGTTTCTACGGGGGGAAAATTCAATTTTGGAAGCATGGACAAATGATAAAAGAATTTTTGTTACTGGAAGGTTATGTGAGAGTGGAGGATGTTGTGTTTGATACGGTTTCGTTCTCATCAGACGATTTAGTACACTTCGGACCGAATATTAAGCTTGAAATTAAAGGAGATTATGGCATACAACCTTTGAATCCACCGCCTCTTAATCCTTCTTATAGTGTAGATGAACAATTAAACCTAAATGATTATACCAACATCTATATCAAAGGGAATGGCGATGGGATAGGGAACTTTGCTAGGTTTGATGTTGTTGTTGCTGATAACTCTAAGCCTAATGTTGTTCGTAACAAGAGTTTTGTTGACATTATATTTTGGAAAAACGGAGAACGGGTAGATAGATTTATAGTGAACACTGGTAGTGTGGAATGTAACCGTGAATTTGATGCTATAACGGTGAAGGGTTACCAAACTTCTATAGCGCTATCCATTACAGGACAATATGGAATGAAAAAAACGAACAATTATTTCATAGACCAACAAGATCTAAGTTCCATCACAAATCAAGTCAACGCTCTATTTACATCTAACACGCAAAAAAACCTCGCTAGTGATATCAGCGATTATCAAATTGATCAAGTCGTGCTGAAAGTAGATGCGTTATCCGACGAAGTGTTCGGAAAAGAGAAAAAAGCGTTACGTAAATTAGTCAATAAAGCGAAACAACTCAGTAAAAAACGGAATCTACTCGTAGGGGGCAGTTTCGATACGCTTGATGCATGGCAACTCGGAAAAAAGGTAATCCGAAGAGAAGATGGGGATTTATTTAAAGGGGAACACCTTTTATTGCCACCACCAACGGTACTTTCTCCTTCGTATGCGTATCAAAAAATTGACGAAGCTAAATTAAAATCATATACACGGTATACTGTCTCTGGATTTGTGGCACAAGGGGATCCGTTAGAGGTTGTGGTATCTCGTTATGGAAAAGAAATCGAGAAAACTCTGCATGTTCCGTATGAAGAAGCGCATCCGATTACGGCGGAGCCAACGCCAAACTGTTGTCAGCCAGGAACACCTTCTTCGTGTAACGGTGAGACACCGGATTCGCATTTCTTCCACTACAACATCGATGTCGGTGCCTTACAAACCGAAGCGAACCTCGGGATTTCGCTTGGTCTTCGTATCGGAGAAACAGCGGCAAACACCCTCGGATTGGCTCGCATTGGGAATCTCGAAATACGAGAAGAACGTCCGCTAACAGCGAGTGAAATACGAAAAGTGCAGAAAGTAGAGACGAAATGGAAAAAAGAATGGGAGCAAGAACGTGCAGATGTAACAGCAAAACTGCAACCCGTTATCGATCAAATCAACGCTTTATATGTGAATAACGATTGGAATGGTTTGGTTCGACCACATATAGTAGAAGCGGACATTCATGCGATTACGATACCAGATTTACCAAAACAAAGACATTGGTTTATGACAGATCGTGAAGGAGAACATCGTTCGATTACCGAGCAAATGCAACAAGCACTGACTCGCGCAATGAATCTGTTAGAGAGTCAAAATCTCATTCACAATGGTAGCTTTACGAATGAATTAATGAACTGGACGGTAGAGGGAGGCGCAACTATTCAATTGGTATCAGGAGAAAATAAAGCCTTATTCCTTCCGCATTGGGATTCTAGTGCCGCACAAAACGTTCAAATTACAAATTTTGATGAAGATACAGAATATACACTTCGTGTACGCGGAAAAGGGAAAGGAAAAATTACTATCCAACATGGAACAACAGGAGAACAGGTAGAAACTATGGTATTTTCTCAAAAAAACATGCAAAAACAAGAACTATCCTATTTGACATTTGAAACGGCAGAGATTGAAATCGAAATTACATCTGAAGATGGTGGATTGACAATTGATAGCATTGAACTGATTGAAATGACGGAAATGTAAATAGAAGGAAAATAAAGGGCAAGGATGTTTGTAGTCCACTTGCCCTTTTCCTATAAGTATTAGTGCGCACCTTCTTCCGGTATTTAAACGTATGGTTCTGGTGTAAAAATATAATTCTTGTGCAACAGATTGGTGAATTTAGGATGGTATAATATTATTACTTTACAAAAGAGGTTCAAATGGAAGTATATTATCAACCAGATAGTATTGTATTAACATTACGTTTATATATAAGGGGTACGGCAATATCGTGATCAAGCTAAGGAAAACAAAATACCCCCAAACTGAATAAAATAGGGGCCTCTCTTATATATAATTCTATTTCTTTGTTCATACAACAAAATGTATACTTTTCCCACTATTACAAGCACATGTATCATATATATCAATTGGATGTGTGCGTCCTTTAATCGCTTTTTGCAAAACTGTTAGATCCTCATGTAATTCGGAACTAATAATGTAATACAAATCATATGCATCACAAATTGTTGCTATTTTTTCTGCTTGTGCTCTTGTTCTGACTTTTATCATAATCGGATGATTTTCTGAACCTAATGGATACATAGTTTTTCATCTCTATTTTTTTAGCTTCATTGTATAAAATAAAGATAAAAAAATAGAGGGGAATCCATGAAAAAATCGTTTCTTTTTAAAAATTTCCGTTTACTTGCAAAGGAAATACAATGTGTATTTTCATCCAACTTTTTAACGCATATAGCGAAAGAAACACAATTTGTACAACGTACCAGTAATTTTAGGGCACAAGAGTTAGTCGCTTTATGTATAGGAATGGGCCAAGATATTGCTAGGCACTCTCTGACACGGCTATGTGAGGGGAGAATTAGAAACGGGTGTTCTTATGAGTCTGGAAGGCCTAAATGTAAGATTAAACGAAAAAGCAGCAGAATTTTTGCGTGAGCTTTTCTCGCAACTCTTGAAAAACCATTATTAGCCACTATATCACTACTTTCTTCTTTTTCAGAATACTTTCGGCGTATTCCTATTTTAGATGCCATTACATTTCAAATTTCAGATCAACTCGCAGCTGTTTATCCTGGTTCAGGCGGAAGAGGAAAAGCTTCTGGAGTGAAAAAACAATTAGAATATGATTTGCTAAGTGGTTAATTTTTATATGTTGCATTGGGACCTGCGAAAGAAAATGATGTGAATTACGGAAAGGAAGTTCAGCCTACCGTTGATTTATAAGATCTTTATGTATGGTATTTAGGTTATTTTAGTTTGAGCGATTTAGAGGGTATTCAACAAAAAGGAGCGTACTATTTATCTCGACTCAAAATGAATACCAAACTGTTTCAAAAAATGGGTTCTGGTGCAAAAATAAACTGATACTAATTCTAAAATGAATATTTGATAATTTTGAAAATAAATCAATGGAAATTTATAACGAGAACGCGTATTTTAATAAGCAATATTCATCTAATGTTTGAAACTAAGTTTATATTTTTGTATACATTTTGAAAGCATTCGAGGTTTGCACCAGAACCAGTTTTACTTGGACAAAATCTCAACCGAAATCATCAAAAACCACGATGTTATCGGTATAGAGGATTTGCAAGTATCGAATATATTAAAGAATCATAAGTTAGCAAAAGCAATTAGTGAGGTGTCTTGGTCACAGTTTCGAACCATGTTGGAATATAAAGCAAAATGGTATGGCAAACAAGTCATTGTCGTATCGAAAACATTTGCTTCCAGCCAATTATGTTCTTGTTGTGGATATCAAAATAAAGACGTTAAAAATCTAAACCTACGTGAATGGGACTGTCCTTCTTGGTTTACACACCATGATAGGGATATTAACGCAAGTATCAATCTAAAGAATGAAGCGATAAGGCTTCTAACCGCAAGGGCTGCGGGGATAGCCTAATCAATTAGAGTTCGATAGAACTCTTTATTTAGGAATCCCTCACTTCTAAATGAAGTGAAAGTGGGGGTAGTTCAAAAAAAGAAATGCCTAGGCAATTAATAGTTGAATAAGGATTTTAGCAGCATATAAAAATCATTTTCCTAAATACGAATCATATATTATTAATGATAAATACTGAAAAGTGAGGGGAGAGCTTTGAATAAAGTATTCCTTTCTGGATATTATGGAGAGAAAAATACAGGTGATGACCTTTTACTTATGTGCGCATTATGGGGATGTCGCACATTCTTAAGCCCTAGCACTATTCAAGTTACAACTGTTCCTGAATTGCATAAAGCATTTTCTTACTCGGCAATTTTTAAAAAAGAAGAGGCGATTCGCAATGAAAATTTACTGAATTTATATTATCATGCTATAACTGCAAAGTATATAGTTTTTGGTGGCGGATCTGTATTTCATTCTACAGATAAAATGACTCGAGATAAAGATTTGATTGACTTAAGTAGTAAAGGTAACGCTATTGCTTTAGGAGTCTCATTTGGACCTTTTAGAGATAGTGGCGCTGAAACCGCATGTCGAAAATTATTAGAGAGCTTTAAATATATTGGTTGTAGAGATAATGATAGTGTTCAACTCATTCAAGATTTGGCGCCACATGTAAAAGTAGAAAAAACTTTTGATTTGGCACCACTAATATTTAAATCATCGGGTTTTCCGATTAATTATTTGAGCACAAAAAAAAGAAAAGGTCTAGGTTTAGCGCTATGTCATTATGAAAGGTACATTAATGGTGAACTGAGTATAGAAGAAGGGAGAATTAGAAAGGTAATTAAAGTATTGAACGAATTACCGTCTTCTGATATTGAAGAAATAGTAATAATTGATTTTAATGGACATCCAATTTTTGGCGATTCAAATATCCATAAAGAAGTTATACAAAATCTTAATTTAAATATACCTATTAAATATATTCCTTATCACCCTGATCCTCTCAATGCTATAAAGGAAATCGCAACATTAAAATGCCTGATTGGTATGCGTTTGCATAGTTCTATATTTGGATATTTGACTCAAACCCCTACAATTATTTTTTCATATCATCCAAAATGTTTGGGATGGGCAGAACAAATAGGTGCGTCAGATGAATTTGTTATTAATTCTATAAAATTTGAGGAAGAAGAGCTATTAAATCGTATACTCAAGATTTTTAATGGTAATTATAAATACCCACAATTAAGTATAGAACAGGCTGAACAATTAGCATTACAAAACTGGGAGGGAGCAAAATGTGCCATATTTCAATAGTTATTCCGTTATATAATAAGGAAAAATATATTGCGAGAGCTATTAAATCGATTCTTAATCAAACTATTCAACAGTTTGAAATTATTATTATTGATGATGGTTCTAAAGATAAAAGTTGTGATATTGTAAGAAGTTTTAAAGATTCAAGAATAAAATTAATACATCAGTATCATATGGGGGTTTCAGTTGCACGAAATAGAGGAATTGAAATGGCACAGGCAGATATTATTGCATTTTTAGATGCTGATGATGAGTGGAAGCCCACCTTTTTAAAAACAATCTTTAAATTAAGGAAGAAATACCCTGATAGTGGTGTATACGCTACATGTTATGAAATCATTTTAAAAAACGGGAAAAAAATACATCCCGTATTAAAAAATATCCCCTCGTCTCCATGGGAGGGGAGAATTTCACATTATATTCATTCTGTTTTGGGAGATTTACCTTTGATTTCTTCAGCTATTGCAATTCCTAAATCTGTATTCAAGAATATTGGAACTTTCCCCATTGGATCACAGCTAGGGGAAGATCAAGATATGTGGTTTCGTATTGCGCAAAAATATCCTATTATATATAGTAATACCGTACAATCTACTTATTATAGAGGATTACCTTACAGTCTCTGTACAAATTTAACACTAAAAGATCCTTATCCAATTATAAAAACCATTGAAAATACCCTCAAACTAACTTCCAAAGAAAATGATTTTTATCTAAAAGAATATTTAGCTAAATTACAATTAGACTTTTCAAAAAGATTATTACAAGCAAATGAACTAACAATCGCCAAAAATATTATTGCTAAATGTGATACAAAACAGTTTGTTAGATGGAAGACTCAGTTGTTAGTATCGTATTATTTTAAAAAATGTATGAAGTTTATAATAAAGAAATGAATTAATTTTTTTGTTAATGTTTTAAAAGTCGTTTTGGATCATATAGTAGCTAGTAAACTTTTTTGATATACGATGTATAGCGGAAAGAATTTATACCTGATTAAACGGCAAGTACATTTTATAAAAGAGAGTTTTTGGAGATTTGTAACAAAATTAAAGGAATGTATATGAATATCAAAGTTAAAAGATTAATATGGTAATTCTCTTTACTATATGATTTTCAAATTAAAATGTAGGAAAATAAATTAAGTTTATTTTTAAGTCAAAACGATTTTATCATAAAGAATTTCTTAAATTATAAGCACATATAAGGTATATTGATTCTTTATATACTTAAGAATAAGACTATTTATTTTATATATTTAAATATTTTTGTATATCTAATTATCGATTCCTCGGAAAGAGTAATAGAAAACTAGATATTTTAGTTTCTATATGGGTCAAAATCTGACTATTTTATAGATGCAATTAATAGGTTAAAATAACCACAAAAATAAAACTATCTATTAAATAAACTTTTTTCTATTTACAAATGCTAAGACTTGCTCTGGTTAATATTGATTTAAGTATGTACTTCCTATTTTTTACTTTCTAAGCTAGTTACAGCTATGTAACTAGCTTAGAAAGTAAAAAAGCTAACCAAAATGGTTAGCTTTTTTAGGGGAACGTTATATGGAAACTATCTATTATAATTCATTATAATAGATAGTTTCATTTGGTGTAAATAGCAAAAACATTTTGAATTTTCTTTTTTAAAAACGTCAAATTTATAAAGTGTTATATACGCATGTATTACTTGCTTGGAATTTTAGTGTATATAGTCGATATAGTTCCAAAAGCGCGAATTTACATTGAATACTCTGAATGAACTATAAGTTATATCAATTATTTGTTATAACTTATAGTTCACTTTTTTATGTGTTTTTCTTATTATGCAGAATAGGTAAAATTAAGTGTATTAACCATCATTTATTGTTCACTTTAAGTTAGTTTTTTTCCCTTGTATTACCATGAAATTTAAGAGACTAGTACTATTGACTACGAATGATTTTTATCCAAATTAATCATGACGGATAAAAGAAAATTTTTAAATGAAATATAAAGTACAGACTCTATAAAATTAGTCGAAAATAATAAACCTTTTCGACTAATTTATGCAAATTACGTTCTTCTTTTCAAGAATTGTGTTATGCAACACTTGTCAGTACTATTGCGGTGTATCAACAAGTGTTGCAATATATATGTATGTCATATTCCATAAAAATAGGACTATTTTTGCAAAGAAGTTCCTCTTTTTTTATATCTATGCTTTTTTAGCAAAAATATAACTCTTTTTAGGTTTTTTAAACCATTTTTTATTCAGAACAATGGTTCATGAAAAAGATGAATTCACTTATAAAAAATACATCTTTTTTGTAATTTGTTGAATATCATGTTTAATGTATACGTATTTTATATATATTTGAAACGATTTAAATATGTATTTGTATCGCAACTTAAAACGATAAGAAAAATTAATTGTAACTAAAATTTTAATATATATATCTACCCCAAGGAGGATGATATTTTTGAAAACATTTAAAGATATTTTAGAAAAAGGAACCATTTCTACTAGTCAGCATGATAAATTCGGGAGATTATTACGTCAATTTGATGAAATAGAATATGAAGGTGAAATTTACCTTATTGTTTGGCACCCCATAATTCATGAGTTTATCGGCTCTCATGAATCAAAATATTGGATTTCTCATACCGATTTTCATAAATCTGTTTGGAGAAAAAATTTAAAAAATGGCTTGGTTACAAAAAAATGAGAAGACACCAAGTTAGGCGATAAAAAGGAGTTTTTGAATTCAATAGGTAAAAGATTCTCTAAAGAAGCATGTATTCGTGTGGATAAAATACAATTATGTATTTTAAATACGTCATTTGTAATTTGTTTCAAGAGTTAGGAGTTTGTACTGTAACGGGAGGGCAATTTTATAATTGATTTCTTTAAGGAAGTATCAGCAGAGTTGTTTTTTTACAGGGATATAGATAGTGTTACCTATATATATTATTTTGTTGACCTGCTTGAATAATTTTATATTATACCGTTTATATCGGTAGGGATGATACATTTTTAGTAAAATCAGTTTTTATTAGTTCTTCTGATTCACTTATCCACTAATTTATAGTGTTAGAATGGGTGGATAATATATTGTTAATTTTTTTATAAATATATACTGTTCTATACCAGATGAACCCCAATATTGTAGAAAAAATGTAGAAGGAACAACTGCAAGTGTTAAGAAATTACAGGAAACACAAACTGCGCAAGGAAAGACGATTAGTGAGGCTACTACAACAATAGGTCAACTTTCTGAAGCGTTGAAGTTAACAATGAAAAAGAAAGATGTTGAGGATTGGGTTCTATAAATGATTTACGAAATGTTTCATTCGTTCAAGGCTTCAAATACTGGTCACAAAATGGTAATAGTACTTTTATTGACTCTTCTGTAACATACAGAGGCTATACAACTGCTAAATTACATGCGACTGGATTGAATGAAGATAAATGGTATAGCCTTCATCAAACGATAGACGTAACTGCGAATTCTAATTGGATTAGAGTTGTTATTGCTGGAACAGTTCCAGTTGGAGTTATTAAAGCGTGTTATAAACCATGGATGAGAAGAAATGGAACGTTGTGGATTGCGTTACCTATGTTGTAGCGTGGTAAAATAGCTACTGAAAAGGCGTTTCAATCATCTCTGGCAAACAAGAACTGTTTATAAATGAGACTTATAAAGCTTCTATGTAACCAAAACAGGATCTAGGTTAGAAGTGTTAGATGAAGGGATACTAGCACAAATTTTAAAAGACAGTATTATTACTTCTATTAATATGTCACCTGGTAAGATTACAATCGATGCTAAGAAATTGAATATTAGTGCCGATACAATGGTGAAATGGTTAACTGCAAAAGGTATTGATACAAATCTTATTAGACTTAACGGTGATAAAATAACGATTGATAAAGATGGTGTAACTGTTAAAATGCTAGACTTCCTATTCCAAGACGAAACCTAATAGCAGATCCAGACTTTTCTAGTGTTACAAAGAAAAATATCGGACATAACGATTATTATGGATTTGAAGGTGGATATGGTCTTACTTGGAAGTCATAGGGAAATGTCGTAATAGAAAAGAATACACAGTATCTGCTCATTTTAGAACAGCAATGATAAATGGGATACGTAAAACAGGGAAGCCGCGTTTACAAGTATGCTGCGTTAAATTCCGAGACAACGTAAGTTACGACATTGGCATTTAGCTGTTTAACGGACTTGCTGTAGGTGGTGTGAATAATAATATGTCTCCAGCACCAGACGGACAAACGTTTGATATAAGTACTGAAAAAGAAGTGGAAAAATATCGGAATATACGAGCCATGCAGGGAATTAACTTAGGTGGCGGTGGATTTCAACAATGGGGGCATATTCGTTTTACAGACGGTAATATGGGAATCGTTTTTTTATGCGAGTACGCCAAGTAATTGGAAATTTAACGCACTTGGATAGAAAGGAGAAGTGAGAATGAATAAAAACCAAATGATGCCACTTCAATCAGGTGAAAGTTTTCCTTTTATGGGAGGGTTGTGGATGCAGAGCGTACAGATACAGGGATTTTTGTTCAAATACCTGCTGAAATGTTACATAAGGCAGGGCTTCTAAACGGTGTTAGCAGGGTTGAAGTATAGAAAAAAATGGATGGGACAGTAAAGGTTCGGATTGCTACGCTGTGTGAAATATGTCAACGTGGAGCGTGTCTGTATGAACTAGATATGGGATTTTCGTAAAAAATATTTGCCAAGAGTGTTATACATCACTTACTGGGAATTATCCATCACAAGAACCACCAACTAATGACAACGTAATGCAAATAGAGAAAGGACAGCTATAAGCTGGTTTTTATTTTGTACAAAATACGTTGCTTTGAAATTTCTGTGAAGTCTTCACCATAAATAAGGTTGTCTCATATCATATAGGGATTACTTTATTAAGATTTTAAGAGGTGGTGAATATATTGGAAGATGTATATGTGAAAATCGACAGCTTAAAAGCAGAACAAAAAGAAATTATGCGAGATATTCGTAATTTAGAAACTCGCACAACAATTAATGAAAAAGACATCACCATAATTAATAAGCAATTAGAAAAGATTAGTATGAATACAACTTGGATTTTACGAATTATTATTAGCGCAATCACTATGTCAGTCTTGGGTTTAATATTAAAAGGGATGATTTAAATATCTTAAAATAAAAGTACTTATTGAGAGAGGAACAAGAGTCTCTCTTTTTTTATTATAAATAAGGAGATGAAAAGATGGATCGTATTGATGTATTAATAAAAGCATTTATAGCTACATTCGGTGGCTTTTGTAGGTATTTCTTGGGAGTAGGGGATGTAACATTGAAAATCCTAGTAACGATGGCAGTTATTGATTGTCTAACTGGCATGATTGCAGCAGGATATAACGGAGAATTAAAAAGTAAAGTTGGTTTCAAAGGCATCGCCAAAAAGGTGGTGCTTTTTTCTTTTGGTCGGAGCGGAAGCTCAATTAGATGCAGCGTTAGGAAGTAATAGCGCTATTCGTGAAGCAACAATTT
Source organism: Bacillus sp. A01H (assembly GCF_045277205.1). Classification (NCBI taxonomy): domain Bacteria; kingdom Bacillati; phylum Bacillota; class Bacilli; order Caryophanales; family Bacillaceae; genus Bacillus; species Bacillus sp. A01H. The sequence goes on from NZ_CP117703.1 coordinate 66,235, forward strand.
TCTTCTTCATGGGTAATGAATTACTTTCACTTTTAGAAAATGCCGGACGAATGGGTATTACACTTCCACAAGCTTTAACAAATGCAGTTGAGATTTTAGGCGGTAAACAAAAACAAGAAGATAGAAAAGGAGATGTTAAGTAATGGGACCAATTATTGATATTCCAAAATGGAATGGTGACATTAACGGGCCTATAGCAAAGTAATACATTGTATAAAGGATATGTACAAGCCATGAAGCAACATGGTATTCATTTTGGTAACTATGCATTCTGTCGTTTCGTTTCTGAAAATGATGCAAGAATAGAAGCTCGTGACTTCTGGAACTGTGGAGACAAGAGCGTGACAGTATGGGTTGCAGATGTTGAAGTAAAAACAATGAATGATATGAGAGCGGGCACACAAGCATTTATTGATGAACTACGCCGATTAGGTGCTCAGAAAGTTGGCTTATATGTTGGTTATCATATGTATGTTCCGTTTGGTAGGGCAAATGTAAAAGCTGACTTTGTTTGGATTCCTCGTTATGGCGGTAATAAGCCAGCTTATTCATGTGATATCTGGCAATATACAGAGATAGGTAACGTACCTGGTATCGGTAAGTGTGATTTGAACCAATTGATTGGTAGTGAATCATTATCTTGGTTTACAGGAGAAAAACAACAAGAACAAGTTATTGCCAATGGCGGCTATCAATATGTTAAATCTGGTGGTTTTGGTATTTTATTAGTTCGGGAAGCCGTAAATGCTATGAATGAGCATGGAGCAAGAGGGAAGGTTGTCTCTGATCCATTAACTAGTTTAGATTATTTACAAACTGAAGTATTACCTAATAGCGAGCTTGATAGGATTATAGCTTGGATGGATGGAAGAAACTGATGGTATGAGTACATTAAAAAATAAACAATCCAACAGACATATGACCCAACAACTAAAGGGGGGGCTATGTGTATATTAAAAATAGAGGAATAAAAAAGGAGCTTGGATGCAAGTGTAGCAGACTTTAAATATATAAGTTCATTGCAAGGATGAACAATTAAAGAAACGAAGATGGTTTGTTGGATGTAAAATAATGAATAAGTGATTTTGAGTTAGAAAATAAGAAGGTGTTTGCTAAAAGATAGGTGCAAGTCAACACCTGCACCCATTTTGCTAAATATTATTCATGTTTAGGTTCGTACTAATATTGGTGTATGACTCATGCTTTAGTTCATAGTCGGAAACATACCTGGTCCCTGATCTTTTTCTGAACCATCATTAATTAGAATGATTTCGACTGTATTCACGAGAAACTCATTTGTATCGGAACGTATAGTCAGCGAAATTTGTGCCCCTTCGGGTTGTAGATAGAATTCCTTTGTTTCCATTTGTCTTGAATTTGTAAACACAAGTTTGTTAGTTGTATTTCCATTTTGGATGAGCACACTTCCTGTTCCCTTTCCAATTACTCGGATTACATATTCGGCATCTTCATTGACAACTGGTAAGGATACGTTTGTGCGTATCAAAGAATCCCAATGTTGTAAACGTAACATCGTATTTTGATTGATAGTTTGAAGTGAAACGGTTCCTTGTTTGTACCAAGAGTCATCAAGAGGTTCTAAGAAATCTCCATTTTCTAAGAGGTTTCGAGAAAAGTATTGGTCCCACCCGCGTTCTAATTTTTGTTGTAAATCATAGTAAAATGCATAATCAGAATCGGGCACATCTGGCATAAACCAATGATATATATTGTGAAAAGGGGGAATCGTAGTTTCTAGTAATTGTTGGTAGCTCGTTTCTGTCCGTAATGTATGATGTTCTGGTGTTGTGTATAGCATATTGAAGCGCTGTTGAATTTGTTGTATAAACTGAGCGTGTTCGGTCTGCTTGGTTTGCTGCTCTTCTTTCCAATCATTTTCTAGACGTAATACTTTTCGCTGTTCTGCTGCAGTTAGGGGACGACCTTCAAAAACTTCTATATTACTAAGTTTTGCAAATCCTTCTGTACTTGTTATTTTAAAACCAATTTCAATTCCTGGGCTTTGGGAGTGGTATAAATTTTTTACATCGATAGGGATTTGGAAAAAATGCGAATCTATGTCTTCTTCATTACATGCTGCACAACTACATGGATGAGGAGTGCAACAATTAGGCTCTGTATCTGCAGAAATTGGTTTCGCCATTTCAGCTGGTACATATACAATTTGTGAGTGCTCTTGACCATAACGTGATACCATGATTTCAAGTTGGTAGCCTTGTGCGATAAAACCTGATACATAGTAACGTGTATTGGCTTTTAATTTATTTTCAGCTATTATTTGATACGCATAAGAAGGATGTTTTACGGGATCAATTGCAGGTGGCAATTCTAGATGATAGCCTTGAAAGAGTTCATGGTCTGATACAAGAACAGCATTTTGACTCAATTTCCATCTTTCCAGTGTTTCAAAATTCCCTCCAACTAATAGATTACGAGCTTTACTGATTTGTTTGGCTTGCGCGAGACGTTGGTGCAGTTGTTCTTTTTGCGCTGGAAATATCCTATCGGATAATGCATTTACTTTTAGTAAAACCTGATCGATCCAATAATCCGAGACACCTTGTGATAACGAAGAACTGCTAGATGAAAAAAGATTGTTGACACTGTTTGTGATTTGGTCCAACTGTTCCTGTTTGGTGAAAATGGGATTGACTACATGTGATATTGTCATTACATGGCCTCCTTTAGTTTGAATAGTGTGACTACTTAGTTGCCCAAAAAATAGAATTGTATAGATAAAAGAAAGAGTCACATTCAATATGATTTGACTGGTACTATATAGTTGTTGAGTGTGATACAGCAGGGTTTTTGACTTTTTTAATTGTCACTTTTGTCCATAGAATGTTTGATTTGAGATATAAATTTCATCAACTTCTGTTTGTAAAGCCAAATCAAAAGTATCCGAAATTGGGTTGTGAGTTACTATATTACGATTTCTATAGCTATGATGAAAGTGCTTTTCAATTATATATTTGATCGATCTTTTATAAATTTGTAAGTTTTCTATCGGGCTAAGTGTAAGACTGAACTCCGTAGCATTACTGTTATTACTATCATTTTAAAAGATTGATTAAGAGTTGTTAGGTGCTAGCAATAATGTTCCACTAACTTGAAGAGGGTATCTGGAGCTGTCGAAATTGCCAGAAAAGTCTAAGGATACAAAGTCGAATCCGCCATCTGGCGACACATTTTCAAAAATAAAAGTATATTGTTGGGTATCATTATTAGTTTCTACTCGAGTGGCTTTTACCCCTGTTGCAACAGCGTTATCGTTGCGTTTTATATACAGCTGTATGGGAGTTGAAGAATTAGATATGACGGTCAAGTTTTGTATACTAAGAGCTAATGATCTATTTTTCTCCCATACTATATAAGCTCTATCATCATTGGCCATTTCATAAGTTACCGTGTGGGCAGGGATAACTACAGTGTTTGGTGTGGACGGATTTATGAGGCCTTGAACATTTTCATATTTATTATCCAATGGTCCGGAATCCGTATTAGTTGTAGCATTGCTTTCTTCAAAAAGTTGAATTTTATATAAATCTTGAGAGATAGTTTCGTATATTATAAATTCTGAGCTTTTGTCGCTACAGGAATTTCCATGAGCGGGCATTTCATTGTGTATGACATGGCAACTTGGCCCGTCACCTGATACAGTTTTAGTTAAAAGGACGTTATTGTGTATGTCTAAAAACTGAAATGATAGAGAAGCAGAGTTAACTAAAGTTCCGGTGATATTTATTACTACAGGCTCAATAAATGGGGTTGACAGTAACTCCCAAACAGTATAGTTTCGTAGGTGAGTCGTGTTGGAGCCTACTGAAAAAGATTGGTCGTTAAAACTTGATGTAGGCATAGTTGGTATAAACTCAATCCGATCTAAAAACAAATCGTTAGCTCCTGTGTTCTCAAGAAGTATTTCTACAGGTGAAAATGGAGCTTTAAATTTTACATCGTCAGTTGTTAACATAGCGTATTGGAAATGATTAAAATCTGTATTGCCACCCGTATTCGTTAATGAAGTACTTGTAATACTTACGTCACTACTACCATTCCAGTATTTTAAATTTAATTTTCCATCATCGCTGGGTGTGGCATATCGAATTCGAATATCATAAGAAGCTGAAATATCCCGCATGTTCACCATCAGCTTCGCGCGAGAATTTGGAGGTAATTTGACTAAATCGCCACCTGTATGACCAGGTCCTTTTACAACACCCCCTGGTATTGGGAAATCAGTAATGCTATGAGCCTTAACAACAGGAATCGAGGTAATAGAATCTGTAACTACCGTATTTTGAGAATCCACTGTCGTAGAGGTCCAGCCCGTAGTTAAAGAACCTAATTGTTTTCCAGAATTAACAAATAAAGTTTGTGGATGAGTGGTTGGCGTAAATTTAACATAGGATATAACATGGCTGTCTATTTGCTCATCTGCTCCTATGATTTTGTGGACTCCATTACTTACCATTGACGTCGCTCCCAGACCACGGATCTCTTGATATGCGATATAGACTCTACCATCAGCTATGTTATACCATGGTGAATCATCATTAATACTACCAATGACATCATCGAATCCAGCACTTTGCCCGATGACTACACACCTAGGTTCAAACCAGGAACCTACTTGTATTTTTGTGAAGTCCCCGCTGACAGCATGTGTTCTCCCTGTATTGCTAGATCCCTGGGGTTGTAGAATTTGTTGTCCATTCGTATTGATGAAGTGTTGATCAATTCCTACGATAATCTCCCCATCAATGTAGTGATATAGGGCGTTGGGTTTTCCTGTTGTCGGAGCATGTGTAGCGACTTCGGTTTTGTAGTCGTCCGTATGGAAATCTAACTGTTGTAGGAATGTAAATAACCGTGGTTGAGGTAATAATGCTTGAGAAAGGCTATCGATACTTTTGTTAAATCCATCTGGACTACCATGAATATCAGTGTATATTTCTCTTGTTAACTCTTTTTTTGCCCCATCAGGGTAGTTTTTATAATCCCAATACGGCCATATAGCTACTAAATCCAAAACAGTTACTTGCATCGTTTGGACGTATTCATTATACTGGTTCCAATTTTTAACACTTTGCATATATTGAGAATGAATGCGAGACGATATGATTTCGTCTTTACAAATAGGATGAGAAGAAAAATTTACTCCTCCACAACCCGTTGATAGAGAACCAAGTGAATGTTGGCATATAGCCGTGCCGAGATCTGCGTACGGGTCATACAAATATTGATTGTAATAGGATGGGTTATCATTGTCATTTTGATTGTCATCTCTCTTTGCGCAGAGATTAACTGTTGCAACTTTAATTTTCTGAAGACCATCATTATAATGCTTCATACAATAGTTGGTATACTTTTCAATTAATTGCTTGAATCCTAGGCCTGAACCTGGGGAATCATAATACCCATCAATTGTTGCTTGGGCAAATCCCCATTCAGTTCCTTTTTCTTGTACTGTGCGCAAGAACATTAGATGTAAATTTGCAGCTTGTGCATAAGTAGATAATAATTCTACCTCATATCCTGATATGGTGAATTGCGCGATATTGTTTACAAAGAAAGTGTGGACTATACCGAATTTAGTTTGTACTTCTGATTTTAATTTGTCTTCATCGTTTGGATTTTGGTTATTTTTTAAATTATCCAATGCTTGCTGAAAGACTAATAAATCTTGATGGAGCGCTTTTAATTGTGCTATGGCCGTTTCTTTTACCGTATTTGATATTTTTTGATCCATCATTTGTTCTGCTGCAGCCATAAATGTTTGAAAAAGTAGGGTGAGGTCGGTGGTAGAGTTCCCATTTGCATCAGTTTTAGGAAACAGTTCATCAATTACATCGCCGTATACATATCTTAATAGCGCGCTATAGGGTCCTGCAAGGATACCGATCCCAGGAATAAATTTGACTAAACCGGTAACCTGATCAAGAACTTTGTGCAGCCCCCAATTCCAATCAAAAGTAAAGAATTCATTGGGTGTAGAAGAAACTGATGGATACAAAATTGGTTCTTTACTAATGGGCATAAAATAGCCTCCTTTAATAAATGTGAAATGTAAAACGATATTAATATATGGAGAAATTTGGTCGTGTATACCATCTGCATGTATTTTTTTGTTGACCATAACTGTTAATTTCCGGTAAATAAGTGTCGAACAAAACTCAACCTACCATCTTAAGAGGAAAGCTCGAACAAGGTTTGTTCCTTTAGATTTGTACAATTTAAGTGCATTTTGTTTGTTAAATTATTTACTACTCAATCCATTGTTTAAAGGTAGCTAATGAATTAGATGATGAACTTTCTTGTCGTTTGAAAATGCTATGAATAGCCCTCAAGTTAGTTATAGAATCATATACCATTTTTTTAAACGTTCGTGTAAAAGTAAGCAATTGTTTTTTTATCAAGGTACTAGAATACTCAAATTCTTGAGTTTTAGAATATAAAGTCACTGAAGTATGTGCAAGGAATTTGTTAAATACGTCTTTGTCTGATAATAAATTAAACTCCTTAGCATTTTTTTAGCTATTTTTGCATAGGAAACTAACGCCTACATATTTACAGCTGTGGCACTTTGAAAATAGACATATGGATAGTGTCTCTATATGCACGTACAGTTTTATTTAGTTCTTCTACTTCCTTAAATGTAGAAAGATTGTGGAAGGATTCTTTAGTTGTGATAACATCGATTCTTTTTTTCATAATGGTTTGTCTCCTTTTTGGAAACAAAAAAGCAACGTCACCAATTTGGTAAACGTTGCTTAATAGACCCTACATGATGTGAAATAATTCATGAGAGTATAGCAAGTGTTTACCTGGCGTAATCAGGTGGACGGTATATAGAGTGCTGGTAGCACTTTATATACAGGCTGTGCTCTTTTGTTTTGTCTCGAATTTTTCGGTATTCAAGACTAGCTATGCGGGGCTGGGAAAACAGAGATGTTGTTTTACGGTATTAACGAAGCACTTCAAAAAGGTGAAAGAGTTTGTATCACAACGCCGAGAATGGATGCTGTTCTGGAATTAGGGGTACCGCCAGCATTTCGGAAAAAAACCACGCTAAGAAAACCCTGGTTGCAAAATCAGAAAATATATCCTTAGTCCTAGACACAGGCAGTGTCTTTTTTTTGCACAAAAATAATACAACACAATATTAATTGTGTTGTATTGGGTGTTATAATAACTATGAATCTACGAGTTTTACGCAACACAATTTACTATTAAATAAACATTTGTGTATGCAACACAATTTATAGAAGGGAGGAAAATACATGGATGTTGCAAAACAGTTTTCTTCTTATCTTAAACAGGAGAAGAAAAGTGAGAACACTGTTAAGGGATACACATTAGGTATTAGACAATACATAACATGGTTTGAAGGTTCATATGACAGAAAATTAATGAAATTGTACCGACAAAATATCTTAGAGTACATTAGTTATTTAAAGAATGTCAAAATGTTGAACGCCAAGACCATCAATCACAAGATTAGTAGCCTTGCTAAATTTAATGAATTTCTAATACAGAAAGGCAGTCAACAAGATCAGGTAATTTTAAAAACAGACATGATAAAAATTCAAACTGCGTATGCTTCCCCAACCCAAATTGTTGAATTGGATGTAAAAAAATTTTTGCAAAGTGTGCTAGAGGATAATAACAAACGTAATTATGCAATTGTCACTCTCCTGACATACACAGGGGTACGTATTTCAGAGGCATTATCTATCAAAATGAATGACTTCAATTTACAGACTGGGGAATGTATTATTCGAAGTGGAAAAGGAGATAAACAACGAATTGTATTACTAAATAGTAAGGTACTTCGTGCTATCAAAGATTATCTCATCGATCGAAAAACATACAGTACAGCACATGAATCTCCTTATCTTTTTATTAGTAAAAAGCGCGAAAAGCTCGACCGTACGGTCGTCAATCGTATCTTTAAATCATATAGCGATGTTATTACCCCGCACCAGTTACGACACTTCTTCTGTACGAATGCAATTGAAAAAGGATTTAGCATTCACGAGGTTGCAAATCAAGCTGGGCATTCTAACATCCATACAACATTACTTTACACAAATCCAAACCAACTGCAGTTAAAAAATAAAATGGAACTCTTATAAAGGAGCAAAGGGAAAACAATGGGAGTTAAACAATTACTGTCAGAGGCACAACGAAATGAGTTAATGGATTTATCACGTTTAACAGAATGGGATTTAGTAACATTTCATACTTTTTCTAAACATGACTTACATTTAATATTAAAACACCGTAGAGGATACAATCGTTTAGGGTTCGCTCTTCAGCTCGCATTAATCCGTTATCCTGGCTGGTCTTTAACAGAATATAAAGATATTCCACAATTTGTAGTGGATTATGTTGCGAGTCAGTTACAGATTCCACCTGAAGAATTTTTAGTATATGCCAAACGTGAGAATACTCTATGGGAACATCTTGGTGAAATTCGAGCAGAATATGGATATCAGAATTTCTCTTCTGAATATAAAGAAACTTTATTACAATTTTTAGTACAACAAGCAATGGATAACAGTAATACCCTCTATTTAATTGAAATAGCAATATCTACATTGCGAAAAATGAAGGTCATTCTTCCTGCTATGTATGTGATTGAAAATATCGTCTGGGAAGCAAAGCAACAAGCAGATCAGAAAGTGTATAGCATACTACATGACGGTTTGGTCCAAGAACAAAAAGATCAATTAGATGCGTTACTTTTACCAACTATAAATGGGAAATCTTCATTAGCATGGTTAAAAGATGTACCTGCCCAACCTTCACCAGAATCATTTTTAAAAGTAATAGATCGACTACAATTTGTTCAAAAAATTGGTCTTACTATTGATACCACAAAAATTAATACAAATCGCCTTCGCCAACTCGCTAGATTAGGATCAAAATATGAACCATATGCCTTTAGACGATTCAATGAAGTAAAAAGATATAGTATGTTAGTTTCATTTTTATTGGAGATTACACAAGATCTCATAGATTATGCAATCGAAATTCATGATCGCCTCATGATGAACCTTCAAACAAAAGGGAAAAAGGAACAAGACGAAATACAGCAAGCAAATGGAAAAAAATTAAACGAGAAAATTTTACAATTTATTACCGTATGTGGGACATTGATTGAGGCAAAAGAAACTGGTAAAGATGCTTTTGCAGCTCTAGATGAAGTAATGTCATGGAATGAGATGGTCGAATCTGTTGAAGAAGCAAAACAACTATCAAGGCCTTTAAATTATGACTATTTAGATTTGTTAGATACTCGTTATTCATATGTTAGACGATATGCACCTACTTTATTACGCAGTCTTCATTTTAGAGCGACCAAATCTGGAGAACCCGTTTTACAAGCACTTGATACGATTCATGAATTGAATGAAACAGGTAAACGAAAAGTGCCTCATGGCGCTCCCTTACATTTTGTGTCTAACCGTTGGCAAAAACATGTATATGATGATGATGGAAACATTAATCGGCACTATTATGAATTGGCAGCTTTAACAGAGTTAAGAAATCATATTCGTTCAGGAGATATCTTTGTATCAGGCAGTAGACATCATAAAGCATTTGATGATTATCTTATACCGTATGATGAATGGAACGAAGTTTCAAACATTCCAAATGGTCTTACAGCCCCTTTAAAAGCTGAAGATTATATAACTGACCGAATAAACATATTAAATGAACGTTTAAAATGGTTATCAGAAAATAACGAGAAATTAGAAGGAGTAGATATTAGTCAAGGAAAACTACATGTTGAGCGATTGGATAGAGGGACTCCAGAAGAAGCAAAAGCATTTAGTAAACTTCTTCATAGTATGTTACCCAGAATAAAACTTACAGATTTACTATTAGAAGTGGCAAGTTGGACTGGATTTCATAATCAGTTTATCCATGCTTCTACCAATCAATCTCCTGATCAAGATGAACAGAATATTGTATTAGCCACTTTGATGGCAATGGGGACAAATATAGGTCTTACAAAAATGGCGGAAGCTACTCCTGGAATCTCCTACAGACAAATGGCAAATGCTGCGCAATGGAGAATGTATGATGATGCAATGGTTCGCGCTCAATCTATTCTCGTGAACTTCCAAAAGGAACAGAAGTTATCATCCTATTGGGGAGATGGGACAACTTCCTCCTCTGATGGTATGCGTCTATCCATTGCTGTACGTTCTCTACATGCAGATTCCAATCCACACCATGGAACGGGAAAAGGTGGAACAATTTATCGATTTGTAAGTGATCAACTATCTGCCTACTATGTTAAAGTCATTACTACAAATGCACGAGATGCTCTTCATGTATTAGATGGGCTTCTTCATCATGAAACAGATTTAAAAATTGAAGAACATTACACAGATACGGCAGGATATACAGATCAAGTATTCGCCTTAACACATCTGCTAGGATTTCGATTTGCTCCTCGTATTCGTGATTTGGCGGATACTAAGCTTTTTTCCATACCCGGCGCAGAGGAATATACAAATGTTCAAGCCCTTTTAAAGGGAAAAATTAATTTGAAATTAATAAAAGAAAATTATGAAGATATTAGAAGGCTGGCATACTCAGTTCAAACAGGAAAAGTATCTAGCGCCCTTATCATGGGGAAAATCGGATCGTATGCAAGACAAAATAAACTGGCTACAGCACTTGGAGAAATGGGACGAATAGAGAAAACCCTCTTTACACTGGATTACATATCTAATAAGGCAGTAAGAAGACGTGTTCAAAAAGGGTTAAATAAAGGAGAAGCAATAAATGCATTAGCTAGGATTGTGTTTTTTGGACAACGTGGAGAATTTAGAGAACGTGCTCTTCAAGATCAATTGCAACGAGCTAGTGCGCTAAACATTATTATTAATGCAATAAGTGTGTGGAACACAGTATATATGGAAAAAGCTGTAGAAGAATTAAAAGCAAGAGGGGAATTTAGAGAAGATTTAATGCCTTATGTGTGGCCGTTAGGATGGGAACATATCAATTTTCTTGGAGAATACAAATTTGAAGGATTGCATGAAACTGGACAAATGAATTTACGTCCTTTACGTATAAAAGAGCCGTTTTATTCTTAATATAACGGCTTTTTTATAGAAATAATCCTTAGCGTGGTTTTTTTCCGAAATGCTGGCGATACCCCAATTAGCACAGAGATTGCAAGAAGTATTTCCATATATACAGGTAGCGGCTTTCAGAAAAGGAGAAATCCCATTATTAGTTACAACGACAATTTTAGAGCGAGGCGTAATGGTGAAAAATTTGTAAGCAGCGGTTTTATGAGCTGAAGAACATCGCCATCAAGCTAAGGGGATTAGATTTACAAAAATACATAAAAATTTATCTCCGACTATGCCATAGTAGGAATCTCTATATAGGCCCAGTACCAGCGTTGCTGTAACCAGGGGCAAAGTAAATATTTTAAACCGTAAAGTTCTGGCTTCCAGAACTTTTTTATATGTTGAAATTTTCTTAATAGATAGGATAAGGAGGCACAATCAAATGAAACAAAATTGGGAGATAGAGGAGCTTATTGAACATTTTACAATTATCCCAGAAGAAATGCGCTTAATTGGAAATAAATATGGAAGCACACGACTTGGGTTTGCTGTTTCCCTAAAATTTTTTCAATATCAAGGCCGTTTTCCAAAAGGAAAACAAGAAATCAATAAACAGCTGATTGACTATGTTGCGAAACAAGTAGGAGTACCTGCCGATTCCTTTCAGGAATATGATTGGAACGGACGCGCTATTAAATATCATCGAGCACAAATCCGTGAATATATGGGATTTCGAGAGAGTACTTCCGAAGATATGGAACAAATAAAGCTATGGTTACAAGCCAACATTCTGCCACAAGAACTACAAATAGATCGTGTACGAGAAAATGTTTTACATCACCTCAGACAACAACAACTTATCCCCCCAACTCAAGACCAACTAGAGAGAAATATTAAATCAGCTATTCACCAATACGAAGAACATATTTCACAATCCATTTTCACACAGCTCTTAGAGCATTCAAAATCCAAATTAGATGCCTTTATACGTACTTGGTCCCAGACAGAACAACTTGAAGAGGATCAAACTATCCTTAGTTTTCGGGAACTTGTATCTGATCCTGGAAGGATTGGGTTAGATAGTTTATTACAAGAAATAGAAAAACTCCGAATTGTACGGGATATACAACTTCCATCAGATTTATTCTACGGTGTTCCACCTAAGATGATTCGAACGTACAGGCAGCGTGCGGTTTCTGAAGATACTAGAGAGCTACGTAGGCATCCAGCCCCTATCCGTTACACATTATTATCAGCTTTCTTTTGGTGTAGGGGTAGAGAAATTACGGATAATTTAGTTGAACTCATTATTCAAATTGTTCATCGTATTGGCGCTCGTGCAGAAAGAAAAGTTGAAAAGGAATTTTTACGTGATTTTCGCAAAGTAAGTGGTAAGACAAACGTATTGTTTCGTATGGCTGAAAAAGCAGTAGAACAACCAGATGGCATTATAAAAGATGTTTTATTTCCTGTCGTAGGTGAGGATACATTAAAAGACATTGTGAAAGAAATGAGGCATACAGGTCCCGCTTACAGACAAAAGGTTCATACAGTTATGAGATCTTCCTACGGCACCCATTATAGGAGAATGGTTCCTGCTTTACTCGATATTTTAGAGTTTCGATCGAACAATGACGTACATCGTCCTGTAATAGATGCAATTGTTTACTCAAGCAATATAAGCTTATCAATCAATATACATACAATGAAGCTGATTACATTCCGATAGAAGGAGTTGTAAAAGCAGCATGGATTGATACAGTTATTGATAAAGAAACAAATCGTATCAATCGAATGAATTATGAAATCTGTGTTCTTCAAGCTTTACGAGACCGATTGCGTTGCAAAGAAGTATGGGGAGTTGGAGCGGACCGATATAGAAATCCAGAGGAAGATTTACCAGAGGATTTTGAACAAAACAGGGAAAAACATTACGCAGCACTACAGAAACCCCTTGAAGCACAAACACTTATTCAAGAATTAAAAAACAGTATGAATATAGCATTGGAAAAATTAAATAAACATGTGAAGAACGATACTAAAGTACGAATTTTGAGTAAGGGAACTGGATGGATTTCTGTATCACCTTTGCAAGCACAGGCTGAACCAGTTAATCTCAATCTCGTAAAGGCAGAGGTTATGAATCGCTGGCCGATGACCAATCTTTTAGATATTTTAAAAGAAGCGGATTTACGTGTTCATTTAACAGATATATTTCAAACATTAGGGAATCGAGAGATTCTCGATAAGGAGACACTTCAACGTAGACTTATTCTTTGTTTATATGGACTAGGAACGAACACAGGGGTAAAACGTATTGCTGCCGGAGACCATGGAGAAAATTATAAAGAGTTGCTTTATGTGCGCCGTAGGTTTATTCATAAAGAAAATTTACGACAAGCCATCTCAAAAGTAACTAATGCTATTCTAGCTAGTCGTGTAACCGAAATATGGGGAGAAGGAACGACAGCATGTGCATCTGATAGTAAAAAGTTTGGAGCTTGGGATCAAAACTTACTGACGGAATGGCATATTCGATATAGAGGCCGAGGAGTAATGATTTATTGGCATGTAGAAAAGAATTCTACGTGTATTTATTCGCAACTCAAATCTTGTTCTTCTTCAGAAGTAGCTTCTATGATTGAAGGATTGCTACGGCATTGTACAAACATGGAAATGGAGAAGAACTATGTAGAGACACATGGACAAAGTGAAGTTGCTTTTGCTTTTTGTCATTTACTAGGATTTCAACTAATGCCAAGGTTTAAAGCTATTCATGCGCAAAAATTGTATCGTCCGGATGTAGGTATGCAAGACTCATACCCCAACTTGCAGCCAGTTTTAACTCGATCAATCAATTGGAATTTAATTGAACAGCAGTACGATCAAATGATTAAGTATGCTACAGCCGAAACAGAAGCGGTTCTCAAACGATTTACCCGTAACAGTGGACATCCAACTTATCGAGCACTTAGTGAATTAGGAAAACCATTAAAAATCATTTTTCTCTGTGAGTATTTATCATCAGAAGAAATTCGGAGGGAAATTAATGAAGCAAAATATCAAATAATAACTAATTATTTGATACTTTGCCCCTGGTTACAGCAACGCTGGTACTGGGCCTTGAAGTAAGTATAATGAATCACGAACTGTGCCTGGAATCATCAAACCGTGGAGTCCGGTAAATTGATCGCTCGTATAGTTGTAATACGTAACACCACGACCAGAACCGAAATATTTAGGATTTGGACCAGTGTGTACGGATTTTACTGGTGTGATGAAACGTAATCCATCAGCTGAAGCAATTTCTCCACCACCCCACATTTTAGCCAGCTGTAATTGGCTATGAAAATCTACAAGTTGCGCGTTTGATTCTGAAAGCGTTTCTGCACGAAAATAATTTTGTTCAATCCATGTAAGACGATCAGGTTCTAATGAAGGAACCCCATATTGAACTAAAGGTCTTAACCCAATATTGCATGCTTGAGATATAAGCAATGCACAGATACTTATAGGTAACTTGTTAATTCTAGATTTAGCCTCACTAATATGTCGAAAACCATCCATAAATCCCGTCCAACGATTTACTTCGAGTAATAATTGAGGAATATCTATATTTGGCAACATCGTATGTATTTGTTGTTTTAGTTTTTGTAGTGATTCAGGTTCTGGTTGTTTGTCTAAATGTGTCAAAATAATTCTCTCTTTACCTGCAAATGTGTCTATTTGCACTGCAGGATTATTCTCCCAATTCTCAATGACTTGATGATAAGTTTTGTCTAACTCTTCTTTTAACGGTGTCAATGATTCATAAGAATCTATTGACCAGTCTAATGAGCGAAGAATACTAGGGCGAATACTTTTCCATTCTTCGCCTTGTAATAATTGTGCGCGAAGGTCCCCATATTTTTCACTTCCTACTATATATAGATCGTGTCGGTGCAAAGCTTCTAATACTTGTTCGAGCATCCAAAACGTATATGCTCGATGATTTACAGTTCCGGAATCTTTATCAATTACAACCTTAGCCCAATTTGCATTCAAACCGGCAAGAGGAGCATTTTCCATCTTTTCTTATTGGATTTCCCATGCTCCTTTACAAAACTCCATGCTTGCAAGATGGGTAATCCAGAAGGCGTTGCTTGTAATTCAATTTCTTCCATGAGTAAAGGAAGAAATTTTCGGATTGTTCCATAATGCTGTAACAATCCTGAATAGGCTAGTGTTTGATTTGGTGAATAGGTGAGTGAATCAACAATTTGGACAGCTTGTATTAAATCCTTTTCTGAGATTTTTTCAAATACTGCCGTCTTTGGATGGACGGAAGGATCCGTATGTTCTAATAATATTACACAAGCTTCCCGTAATTGGCGCGCTGCCTTATCTAAATCCTTAATTGTACGAAGACGTTCTTTTTGTTCCTTTCGATATGTCTTAGCAAATAAATCTGTTAAATATCTATCAAAAATATCAATGACATCATCCTGAGCACTTTGTGTATACATTTTAGCAAATGCAACTAACATAGCCATACGTCGTTGATCGGGCATTCTAGCAATTGTTTGTGATCTAACAGCGACTGTGTGACGCGCGAATTGTTTTAATCTTTTCGAAGGAATTCTAGACATATCCCAATTTTCAGTATTCAATTGACGAAGCTCTTGTAAATGAATCAGCGTATTCTTAATGCCCGTAACACTAATCGTAACAGGTGGATTACTTAGACACTCTAAATATGTTTTCTTTGTTTTTTGATCTATCTGAAGAAGGTTTTCTAATTGTTTTTTCTGAACATTATCCGGAAGACTAGAGAGCTTTTTCCATATATTTTCTGCTGAACGATCACGAACCATTGATACTAGCCTTGTTAATACAGATACACCAGGTAGTAAAATTTTTTGTTCGATACACCGTGCTGTTGCTAAATCAAATAAGACACTTGGTCGTTCATTATATAGCCAAGCACGTGCATATAGCCATCTGATGAATCGCCAATGTGTTGATTTATCTGTAAATTTTTTATATCCATAAACAGAACGTATCTCTTGCATTTGATCCCACTGACTGCGTTTATTTCGATAACGAGAAAAGCTTTGAGCATCTAGATGAAGTTGATTTGCCATATATGTAATAACCGATTGTGGTACATTTGTAGGATCAGATAAAAATGTTCCTAAGAACCTAACGGTTCCTAATTGAACAGCGAAACCAAGTTGATTATGCTCTCCACGACGATTCCATATCAGTTCTTTGTCTGTATCATCTAACCAAAAATATTTTGCTAACTGCTCTGATGTTGGAGTGTCACAAAAATAACCATATTTTTCTTCTTGTTCAGGTGTTAAAAAATCTACAGGCATAACCCTTGTTCCTCCTGTTACAATTCTTAGTTTGTATCATATGACCAAATGAGTAAGATGATGTGCATTCTTTAGTTCCAGGCAATCTTTTCTACTTCTCCCTGTAAATCTTCTTGTGTAGCTCTTACATAAATCATCGTGGTATTCAAGTTATCGTGTCCCATAATTTGTGCAAGACGATGTAATGGTGTGCGTTCAGCCATCACATAACCAAAGCGATGCCTTAAATCATGGGCACTAAATCCTTCTAACTTTGCAAGTCTAATATACTTCTGAAGAATATGGCGGATCGCTCTTTCTTGTAGGCGTTTTCCTGTTTTAGAAGAAGGAAACAAATAACTCTGTGAAATCTCACTTAATCTGATATGTTCTTCTAGTGCCCAACGAGCTGTACTATTCAAAGGAACTTCCCTCTGTTTATTTCGTCTTCCAGACCGAACAACAACATAGCCGCCTCTTTTTCTCATGATAACATCCTTTATTTGAACATCACACACTTCCATTGAACGAAGGCCAGTATGAAGCATAAAAATAATCATTGCCCTGTCACGTAGTGTGCCGTATTTTTCAACGGCATGCATTAACGCGGCTTCTTCTTTATCTGACATACGTTTGGGACTCGTTTTTTCTGTTGGTACAAACTTAATTGATTTTGAATAATTTGTTTGTACCAGTCCTTTTTGCTTAGCCCAGTCAAAATAACGTTTGATCGAATTAATGCGTCGGTTAATCGTAGAAGGTTTTAGTAATCTTGTAACTTGCATATGCTCTCGATATCGAGCAATAGTGCGAGCGGTAACTTCTATTGGATGAAAAAGAGTATCCTCAGTATGTTTTCCCCACACATTTTCAAACCAAAATACAAAATCTTTTAAATCACTCGTATATTCTTTTAGTGTTTTTGTATGCAAATCTCCTTCTTGAGATAAGCTAGAAATAAAATCGGAAATCAAAGATGTTGCTTGTATAGAAATTATTTTAGTGGAATGCATAAATACCTCCTCTTTTATTGACTTACATTAGCGGACATGCTATTTTAATCTTATCAATTATGTTAGCGGACATCAAACATTTATTTTCTCGTACTTCATGTCCACTAATATTAATTAGTGGACATTCAAAAAAACGAAGGTAGGTGCATCACATGGCTATTCGTAAAGATGAGTTGTATCAATTGATAGATCGTCTTGACCGACAAGATGAAAAAGCAGCGTTTGATTTTTTAGAATTTCTTGTTCAACGCTCAAAAAAGAAACCTAACGATTGGGAAAAAATTGATATGGCGGATCCGGATCATGAACCATTGTCTACACAAGAAATAGAACAGCTAAATAGTGAAGAAGGATATGTATCAGGGGAGGACGCAAAACGTGAATTCGGACTACAAATTGATTTACCATAAGTCCGCGGTGAAATTTATTGCAAAGCAAGAAAAAGGAATACAAAAAAGAATTGCTGAAGGATTGAAGGGACTTCTTGAAATCCCTCCTGAAGGAGATATTAAAAGTATGAAGGGCTACACAGATCTATATCGATTACGGGTTGGAACTTTTCGGATTTTATTTGAAATAAATCATGATGAGAAAGTCATATACATACAAGCCATTGGAAATCGTGGTGACATCTATAAATAGTACTTACACGCATTTTTAAAGAGGAAGATTTTCTGCATTGAAGAATCTTCCTTTTTTTATGCGCGAATAATGTCCGCTAATGCTTGTTGCGTGATTTTGTTCTATTGCTACACATACCCCTATAACTGGTAAATTGTGATCCTTGATCACTATGAAATAAAATCCTTTTTTGACCGCTATAAGCATTTTTAACTTGTTGTATTGTAGTATTGAATCTTTTACTAATTGAGCATCTTGGTGAGTATCCAGTGAATAGCCTAGCACCCGTCGGGTGCCAATATCTAATGCGGCACAAAAATATACTTTCATCCCATTTGCTAAACGAACCTCTGTGATATTGCATACAACAGTTGGAACGTCTTGCATACCAGGCTTAAAGGAACGCTCTAGTACATTCGGAAATGTATAATGTTCTTGCTTTCTTTTCTTATAATAAGTAACAACTTTTGATTTTAATCCAGCTTGGCATAGAGCTTGTCTTACTTGAGATAAGCTCACCATAGCGAATTTATTTATAAGATAATGGTACAAGTTTCGATACCCCAGTCTGCCTTTTAAACGTTTAAATTGCATAACAATATAAGCCGCCGTCTTTTTGCGTTTTTTCTGAATTGCAGTGGTTTTACGATGAAGATAGTCGTAAAAAACACTAACAGACACTTGTAATCGATGGCAAAGCCAGCGCACTCCAAATACTTGATTATACGGTCTTATAAACTGAAAACGTGTTAATTTTGGTTGCTGGCAAAGAAGGTTGCCGCCTTTTTTAGGAATTCATTTTCCTTTTTTAACGCCTGGATTTCTCTTCGTAAAGAACGTAGTTCTTGCATATCGGTTCCCTCATTATCTAAAAGTGGAGAAGAATATTTTTTGCTCCATGAATTAAGGATCCCATGTCCTAAATAAAATTCTCTTTGAATACTCGAAATTGTACGCCGTTCTTTAACCACCAATTCAACACATTGTTTTTTAAACATTTCATCATACTGTTTTTTCATCTGAAACACCTCTTATATAGAATAATTTATCTCTATACTGTGTTCCAGTTTTACTGTACCACCTCATTTCATGAAAAGACGTATACACTTTATGTTAGAACTTAACTCTTTTCGCACAGCTACATGTATACTTGCAGGAGTAGAAGCTATGTATATGAGAAAAAAGAGCAGATTGATTTGCGGGATCAGTCTGTTCAAATTCAAAAACAATTCATTTATCAATTATTTGGATTAACAACGGAAAGAATGATTCCGGTAGGAATTCTCATTGTTTTTTGGAATGTATCCTTTATTGGTACCAGAACTCTTAGAAGCCAGATCAATTCATTAATAAGGAAAAGGTCGTATCAAAAAAACAAAAAGATACAAATATATTATGAAAAACATCTAAATAACGATTAAAGTTAACAATGATTTTATTGTTAACTTTAATCGTTATTTTTAAAATAACAACAATTAATCCTTGTTTTATCGTCGTTTTAATTATTTTAATTTGTTAACTTATTTCGGGAATTCACTTCCAATAATGACGGAAAAATGTTATCTTGTTAACAAGATAATTAAAGGAGTGAAGAGTTAATGAAGATCACTATAATGAATAAGGATTCTGGAAACTCACTTGATATGAACTTAATTGATGGTTTCTATATCGAAATTCCTACAAATGTTGTAGAAATCAGTAAAGATGAAGCTGATTCTCATTTTGTAGCAACCATTACTAATCCCAAAGAATTATTATCTCGCCTACTTATTTCAACAACAATGCCAGGAGAAGACACAGAAAGATTCTTCTTAGTTGGAGACGAAGCTGCAAAGCATGCATTAGCTAACAATCATGTCAATAAACTTCATGACAAGATTACTAGTCCTATCCCTTATGTGATGTTTTTATCCGCTGTTTCTTTCTACCATGCTATTAATGAACAGCACGAATCAGATGACAATATAATTGAAATTGAATATTTTCAAACTATGTTACCTATATGGTTACTGAAACGAACAGCCAAATTTAGTGAAGCCCAAAATGCCATGGCAGAAAGATTTGCTAGAGAACATGAAGTTACAATACATACACCAGGGATGGAAAAAACATTAAAAATAACTGTAGGAAAGGCTACTTGCCGTATCGAAGGAGAAATTGCACGTTTAGCAATTAAAAAGGATTTTGAATTAGAAGATCGTGAAGAAGCAAGACAATTTGATAATAATGATACAGTACTGGTTGATATTGGTGGTGGAACAATTGATTTAGTATTATCACCAGCTGGTTTAAAACCACCTAAGAACCGTGATTCTATGCAACCGATAGACAAATTATCTTATCTATCTCATATTGAAAAATTAAGAAAAGAAAAGTTCCTAGAAAAATTTTCTGATTTACGTTCATTTGAAACATTTATAGTAAACAATTTCCAAAAACCTAAAATGGAATTAGTTGATGGAAATACTGGCCAGCGTGTAGATTTAACGGAAAAAATCCGCTCTTCTTTAAAAGAGTTTGCTAAGTTTATAATTTTAAAAATTCAAGATGTAATGCCTGCACCAGCTGATAAAGTTTATAAATATATTTATTTCGGTGGTGTTGCTCCAATACTAGAATCTAGCATCCACGAGGTCATAGAAGAAATGTATGGAGCTGAAATTGCTCAAGCAAATCATATTTTCTTACCAGATTCACGCAAATTAAATCTATATGGCCTTGAAGTAAAAAGTCGTGGCGAAATTCTGCAAAAAAAAGAAAAATAAGTATGACCAGAAAGGGGGAGCCGCATTATGGGACGTACTAAAAAGCCCGAGAAACAAACAGTCTTCGGACTTCGAACAGATCACATGAGCAATAAAGTTTATAATCACCTTGAGCAAAAAGCTCGCTCCAAAAAGCTTGCGGCTTATATTATCCAATTAGTTGAACAAGACTTAACTCAGAAAGAGCCTTTTGATACAAAAAAAGAACTTCTAAAAGTCTCAAAAAATCAAGAACAAATGATGAACGCTATAAAACATATTAAACAAACTATTTTAGAGCTCCAGGTGGCTCCTGCATCTTCTGTCTTTATGCAAAACAAGGAGAACCCCTCTAATTCTCTGGCAGACGATTTATTAAAAGACGTAGGTCAAATGGGACAATTAATAGCCAATATCAATGTTACAGGATCATTAGATGAAGATGATTTAGAAGACCCTGATTTCTAGGACAAAAGAGTTACTTGTATGAGAGTAACTCTTTTTGTTTTGTATCAATTTAAAATATCCCAAATATTTTCTTCCTTTTGGGTTCTTGGTTAGGAATATCAGCTTTAGTGTTGATTTTTTCTAATTCCATCATAATAAGATCCAGTTTTTCTTCTAATTTCTGATTTTTTTCACGTTCTGCTTCAAGTTCTTTTCGAAAACTTATAAATTCCGTCTTTATATCTCCTAAGAAATTCCGAATTTCGTTTGATATAGAGTGTATCGCATACTGTCCTTCTTCACTCCGTTCCCTTGTCACAGCAACCTCTGAATGCGACACAGGGCGTGTTGCGCGCGCTTGTTGCGCCATCAACACGCTAACAGCATGGTTCAATGAAACCTTAGTTTTTTCTCTAATTTCTTTTAGAGTATTAAAAACTGTCACATCATCAGCATGATACAGTCTTGTATCACCATCTTTATTAAACTCATAGCCTTGTTTTTCGAGTTCTAAGCTATATTTTCTGATTGTACTCTCTGCTAGATTGGTGATACGGGAAACATCGATTGTTTTTAAGTGCACTTCACTTACTACATCATCTTTTTTCGCCATTCAATCACCTCCATTAGAGCATTACTATGCTCTCACCGCAGTATCATTTTACTAATTCTTAATACTTATTGTACACTTTTTATTCTGCTTGCAAGCAAGAATTTTTTACTTTTCAATTTCCGCTTAATTTACAATCCAGCGGGTTCTGGTGCAAATAAAGGATACATTCCAAAAAACAATGGGGATTCCTACCGGAATCGTTCTTTACGTTGTTAATCCAAATAGTTGATAAATGAATTGTTTTTGAGCTTGAACAGACTGATCCCGTAAATCAATCTGTTCTTTGTTTCTCATATGCATGGCTTCTACTTCTGCAAGAATACATGTAGTTGTGCGAAAAGAGTTAAGTCCTAACATAGAGTGTATACGTCTTTTCATGAAACGATGGTCTTGCTCTACGATGTGATTTAAATATTTTATCTGCCTGATTGGCATGCCTAACGGCATTTTTTTCTCTTTCTTCAACCCGCTGATAGCAATGGGATAGGCGGGATTTTTATCAACTGTGATTACATGAGGTTTTAAAACATAAAAAAACCGCAAAGCCTTCTTGAAGAACCGCTTTGCAGCCGTATGCTTTCTAGATTTACTGAGATAAAAATCAATCGTGTTCTCTTCAGAAGCAACGGCACGATATAGGTACATCCATTGTCTTTTTACATTTATGTACGTTTCATCTACTCTCCAGGAAGCATTCGTTTGTTTGAGATGACGTCGGATTCGCTTTTCTAACTTCAGCCCATATTGATGGACCCAAAGCATAATCGTTGTATGAGGCAGGGATAGGCCTCTTTCCTCCATCATTTCTATCAAATCATGAAAACTGAGATTGTACCGTAGGTACCAGCGCACAGTTAACAAAATAATATCCAGCTAATAGCGCTTCCATTGAAATGAAGTTTCCTTTTTCATACTAATCACACACCTTTTTAAGAATACGAGTATCAGTATGTTCAAGTTTAAGAGAGTATTTGCGAGTGGCCTGAAGTTTTTGTACCAGAGCCGTTTTTATGTATGTGATTTTATTGCTGTTTATTCCAGAATTGAACGTATCTATGCAGAGCCTCAACGCTTTTAAATCCCAAAAGTGTTTTAATTTCAATGGGCTTTATGCCATTCTGTAGGGCATTTAATATAAAACGGTTCCGTAGCATGGTAGGCGTTATATGGATTTCAGCGCGTTTCGCTTCTTTCTGTAACATGCGTTGTACAGCGATTCGAGTTAAAGGGGCGGGTTGATCGTTTTCATAGTCCCAGCGGAATGTTTGCGGGCCGAAATCAAACGCCACAAAGAAGGGGTCGCCCGTTTGTTGGCGCGGTCTAACAAGATTAGGAATCTTGTTGTAATACGATAAGGCAAGTTTTATATGTTCTTTTGAAAGGGTAATGGATCGTTTGTGGGCGTGTAGCCCTCCTGGGGTAATCGTATTACTCCCAAAGTGTATATCATGCATGGATAGCGTGAGAATGTCCTGGATAGATAGCCCATAATCTAACATGAAGTGGATCAATAAAAGGTTACGTTCCAGAATAAACTTTCTGCCTGACGCCTGGTAGTCGGTTAACCCGTTATAACTACGCATGACGCGGAATAGCTTTCTAATTTCTTTGTCTGATGCAAAGTGTTTAGAAGTCAGTCCAGGAGGGGAGACATCACTTTTTAAATCCTGGGCCACACCATGAAATTGTAAAAAGTTAATCAGAATGCCTCGTACACGTTTGATATTAGAAATCGACGCTCCACGTTCCCTTTTAAGAGCTTTTAAGTATTTATCTAATATATTTGTATCAAAAGAACGAAAAAACGATTCTGGGGGCAATTTGACGTGTTTCTGAATCCATGATGTAAAAAGGGTGAGATCGTAGCGGTATTGTTTAACGGTGGAAGATTTACGGCCATGTTTTAACAGATCAGCAAGGAAAACATCAACGGAAAGTTCCCAAGTCATGTTTATATACTCCTTTGTCATAAAAATTGTGTACCGCAATTATAAACGAGAACCACACAAACAGGCAATAAGGGATTCTAGGTCGTGACGTTTTCCGATGGGACTTGCTTGGGATGCCCTAGCCGAGACATTGCGGGGCTATGCGGAGACATATGGGCCTGGCTAGACAGGGCGTAGAATTGTGATATAGATGGATATGTGGATGTATTGGAATGTGTGGAAGGCGAATGATGGGCCGATGTTGAGGGAGGACGATAGGCGAGGAATGGGAATGGCCGCCGCCCCGCCTACGTAGTTTTTTGAAAATCTGCCTGGTAAGGGTATCTTGATTCAGCTATGAATCAAGATACCCTTACCAGGAGAGCTTCAAGGTAAATCTAAGTTTCTAAATATTCCGCGGAACCTAGTTCTATCAATGAGTTTAAGATAAGAATAAGTTCAGAATAACCTAAGTATGTTGTCGCAACTAATTCTGTAGATTTATCTCATATTATTCTGAATTAATTCAGAGGTTATTTTCTTTACTGAAATGCTCATAATGAACAGAAATGATCATTTGTTTTTAAAGTGCTGTACTATATATTCATGGTAAAAATCACGAATAATAGTATTTATACTGTCTACAGATATTCGGTGTTCCGTAGATTTGTATATTAAATGACAAGAAGAGTTCTATTTTGGTATTTAGTTTGATCTGGGGGGGATGTTTAAAAATCTAGAAAAATATAGTTCCCAATATGAGATACTTTTTATAATAAATCTTGTTTTAAAAAAAATTAAAATGATTAAATACATTAGGATTTATTTTTGCTCAATAAGCCTTACTCTCACAAGGGATTAGAAAATTCTTCTTATTTAATTACTGATTTAAGAGCAGGTTCAATTCGAGTATAAATTCATAGTGTATATGTTGTGAAAAACACTATGAATTTATAAAAATTTAATAGATTGATATTATGTTTAATCTATTAAAATAAAGAGTGGCATGACAAAAAACCTTGTTAGGAGTGAATTTTTTGAACAAGGCTATAAAACAATTATTTTTTTGTAGAAAATGAGATTTAGGCGTTTGGATCAATCATTTTTTTGAATAAATCCATTGATGGTATTAGACTCTTCATTGGTTTTCCAAATGCCATATTTGTTGTGCGTTCTTTTACTTGTTGCTCTCTACGCTTTCTGTTTGCAGTTAACTGTTTTGTATATGTTGTTATGAAATGTGCAGGTGTACTTACTTGCGATTTGTTTACTTCAAACAACTGTACGCAGTCCTCAAAAGTCTTTCTTGCTTCCCAATCTACGCATGGCGGCATACGTAATGCAATTGTATAAGCATCCTTTTCAGTGATATTTGTATCTTTACTTATGATATACATATACAGTTTCTTTTGATCTTCACTCATAAACTCATCCATTTCGCGGAATCGTAATTCTAGCTTTTCACCCGAATTAGGGGCATTCATTGGCTGTTCTTCTACTTCTTCATTTGTAGAAGAAACAGCATCCAATATATCTATTCCCTGGCATGTAGGCACAGTTGGTTTTTCGGCTTGTTCTGTAGATTTCTCCTGTTTTTTACTTAGTTTTTTAGATAGAAACTTTGTGAATGTAGAAAAAATATCAATGGAAAACGCCCATTTTTGCTTAAAATATTCAATGATTTTTAAATAATTGGTATTGAGGCTTAATATGTAAATAGATGGTGCAATCTTACCATGACGTCTTGTTTTGATTTGATGGCATACTTCAAGGTCCTCTAACCAATTCAGAATAAAGTTGATGATCGGCACAGAAATACCCGATTTTTCACTGATTTGATTTTGTCTCATTTGAGAGTAGCCTTCTTGTACTAGGTAAGATAAAACAACTTCTAATGCTTTATAGCGGCGTGGTGTTTGTACGAAGAAATCTTTAGTGGTTTTACCTTCTGTATCTAAAAGAATCAGATCAATAGCTTTAATTACTTTTTGTACTGTTTTATTGATAGCACCTGTAGGAACATGAACAAGGTTTGGACTTAATTCTCGTTTTGCTGTACTTAGCAAAAAGTTATTTAGTAGCATAAAAAAACCTCCTATTTTTCCCACCTAAAATAAACAGAAAAATGCTGGAAAAACAGAGGTTCTATATTCACATTACATATACAATATGGTATAATTTCAGTATCAAGTATGATACTAAAAAAAATCATATAAATTTTTTATGTGAATGAACCCTGTTAGGGAGCTTTTATCTGGTGTCGTCGCCAAACTTCAGCCAGATAAAAGCTCGAGGTGGGTTTATTTTTTTTTGTTGTTATATTTGTATTGTAAAACGTTCCTCGCAAAATATCAATAAAAGATGAATAAAACCTATTCGAAATTCCAATATAAATTTTCGGAATTTTCAGTATTTATTTTTCAACCGTGTTGCCAAAGATTCGTAATATTCTAAAATAAAAAACATGAAGATATGTTAAAATTTTGTAAAGGGCTAATAGGGTTTAGTGAGGAGGAATTGTCACTATGAACGAGATCATTACAAAAGAAACTACAATGAAACATCTTATGGATGAAATATCACAAAAAATAAACGAAAAATATACATTACGTAAAATAGCCAAATTATCGGGAGTAAGTAGAGAAAAGATAACTAGGGCAATTGAATGTAAAAACAAATATGAAATGAAATTAGACAGCTTTTTAAAAGTGGTTAGTATCTTATATGACAATTTAGAGGTAAGACGTCAAAAAATTAATACCTTTATACTCTTAATAAAAAGTCCTTTGAACATTAGGAAAGCCTTGTGTTATTCGCATGTTTCTGGAGATTATGAGATTATAGATGTATTAATAAAAAAACATATTAATACGGATAGTGTGAGTCAGTACCTATTAATTTATGATTTATTTAATCGAAGAAATAAAAATGAAATTAAGGGGCAAAAAATAGTTGATGAAATTAAAAATTTGAAACTTTCTTCTAATGCAGAGTGTCAAGCGTTATCAAATTTGCTTTATACTGTGGCTATGTATGATGAGGACGAATCAAATGCAGTTGCTCCCTTCGCAAAAGACGCTGAAAAATTTATAAAAGACATTAAACAGACATATATAAAAGATCATTTATATATGCAATATAAAGAGAGGCTTGCTTATATATATTTGTTGAGTGACAAAATTGACAAATGTAGAGAAGTTTGTGAATCAATCTTAAAATCAGACTTAGAAATTCCGATGATTAAGGCTGTTGCAAAAGGTTGTTTGGGAGAGAGTTACATATATGAGGACCCTTTGAAGGCAGAAATGCACATGGAATCAGCTTTGGAGCTTCTTGATAATATCCATGTCCCTAGAAAATCTCAAAAATATTTTGCTTTTAAAACAACATTGGCACATCTTTATATTGAAAATAATTTTAATCTTCATAAGATTGATTTTGATTATATTCATACTGGCGAACACGCTCATTATGAATGTTTACATGGAGATCGAGAAAAAGGGCTTGCAATGTATAAAATTTTGGAACAAAATGGATTTAGTGCACATCAATTATATTCTTATTCAAAAGTAATTGGAGACATACAAGGTTTAAAAGAGGCATTAATATCTTTTGAAAGATCTGGAAACTTGTTTTATGCTAGAGGTGTGAAACAAGCGCTATTGAAAAGCGAGGTGAATTTAGTTGACTAAATATTTAATGTGCATGTTACTTATCTTAGGGATTTCAGTAACTTCCTTACATAACGAACCTGTTCAAAAGTTTGCTAAGGTTCAAGATAATCCCTCTTTAACTACATCTTATATGATGGTAGACCCTGGGACTGGTTGAGTGTAAATTTAAAAAACTGAATTTTGAAATGATTAGACGCTACTTATTGTAGCGTCTTTCGTACTTTTTAGGGGGTGGTGCGATTTTTGATTCTGTAAAAAAAATACACCACCTTGACACTGATTCTTAAATTATAAGAAAAGGACGTGGCATTGTCATGGAATTAAATATTCGTTGGTTAGAGCAAAACATTAAGAATAATTGTTGTACAACTGATGTATATACTATTTTCAACCTATATATGGACTTAATTCAAATATGTAAACAAGAAAGTACAGGGGAAAATATAGAAAAGACAGGTTAATTTAAACGTACTTACTTTAACTAAACTCATTTGATCTTTTTTTGAGATTTAAATTCATTCATATAGGCAATCAATTTTTTCTCTAATTCAGCTCTATGCTCATCTGGAACGCTTATGTATGTTTCAAATAAGTTTTTAGATAAGCGCGAGATGAGCTTTAATGTATCTTCATCCCTAACGGCCGCTTCTGGATTCAATAAATCATTTATACTTACTTTATAGTATGAAGCTATATTATTGAGCGTGGAAATGTCAGGCTCTCTGAATCCATTTTCCCAACCAGCATAGGTACTATAAGGAGTATTTAATTCTTCTGCGATTTTCTTGCGACTTAGTCCTTTTAATGATCTTAGTCTTTTTAAGTTTTCTTCAAGTGGTTTTAGTACATCTTTTTTTTCTAATTTTTTTATCATATCTAGTTTTTGATTTTGTATTTCTATAGAATCTGATGAAATTATTTGTGTATTAACTAATTCATCAATAAGAAGGTCATAGTAAATAGAAAACTTTTTTAAAGATAGCAAATCTGGTTCCCTTAAATCATTTTCCCAATTGTTATAAGCATAATAAGAGATATCAATTCTGGAAGCTAGCTCTTTTTGAGTTAGCTTTTGTGAGTTTCTGAGATATTTAAGGTTTTGTCCTAGAAATGTATTGGTCATAATTAAACTCCTTTGCATGGATTTTAAAATAAAATTGCGTTTTTGAATAAAAGTTATTCGTTTTGTGTTGACTTTCAACTTTAAGCCGAATACAATGTAATTAAGGGAAGGGAGGGTGAAAAAATGCTAGCGTCACATGAAAACAAAACCGTTGTACGAGAATACAGGGAATCCAAAGGTTTAAGTATTAAGGAAGTTTCCAAAGGCGCTAAAATTCCGATCGGCACATTATATGATGTTGAAATTGGAAGAAGGAGTCTGAAAGACAATAAAGCTAAAAAAATAGCTGATTTCCTTGAAGTTCCGATCGAGAAACTTTTCAGACCAACATATTATCGTGCAATACCCATCACAGAATGAATAAACCTCATGTTATTGATTACATCTATCTAAGTGTATTGTAAATGAAATTCGGCTAAAAGACGAAATAATTATGACTAAAGTATATTGTTCTATATTTAGAAAGATAAAATTCTAAATATTCTGTTCTTTGAAAACTGAATAATCCTAAAGGAGCTGTAAAAAATGGTTTTGAAACGATCGTATCAAACACTACTACTCTTTACGAGTGTACTTTTATTCATTATGAGCTTCTTGATTCCACTGAATCAAGCCAGTGCGGAGGTAATCAATCGAGAAAGGTATCAGATGGATTGGGCCTATAGTCCGCAGTATGGGAAAGATGTTCGTACAGAGCTTTTAAAGAACGCTAGTGGTCAAATTGCGTATTGTCTGGTATACGGTTTAAAATCCCCAAATGGAGAGGATTTACCCGAAGCGGGCAAAACAGATGATGTATCCTATCGTGTCTTAATGAATGGGTATCCACAGAAAACACCAGAAAATTTAGGAGTTTCCAATTGGAAAGAAGCCCATTACGCAACCCAATTAGCTCTTTGGAATGCACTTGGCCAGATTTCTGTTGATGAATTACAGTTCAAAAATGCGGCTGTTCAAAAAGCGGCAAAGAACATCATTCATGCGGCAAATCAAAGCCAGGATACACAAGATGTTTGGATGAATGTCATTCCAACGGATAAACAAGAAGCCCAATTAAACGGTGAATATTTCGAAACAACAACATATAACGTTCAAACAAATGCGAAAAAAGGTACATTTCAAGTACAAATGAACAATGCGCCACAAGGCACACGTATTGTCACAGAACAAGGTGAAGTGAAAGAAACATTCCAACTAGGAGAAAAGTTCCGTATTCAAGTACCAAAATCCTCTAAGAGTAGTGAACTATCTCTAAAAATCGTTTCAAATCTAACGAATGTTCATGCAATCGTATATAAAGGAACAAGTACGATTCAAGATGTAACTGTATTATTAGAGCGCAGTACAGAACAAGTAAGCACAGACTTACAAGTATTCTGGAAAGCAAATGGCGCCTTAAAAGTGATGAAAGTGGATGAAAGCAAAAAGCCACTACCAGGCGCAGTATTTGAAATCGCAAACAGCAATCAACAAGTTATGGGAACGATTACAGCTGACAAAAACGGTATCGCTGAAATGGGGAACTTAGAACTTGGCACATACACTGTAAAAGAAGTGAAAGCACCTGTTGGATATGTGTTAGATGCTACACCAAAGCCTTTTGAAGTGAAAACAGGTGAAATTGCTGTTGTTGAAATGAAAAATGTACAGATCAAAGGCAATATTGAGATTAAAAAAGTAAGTGATACAGGCAAGATTCTCCCAGGCGTTGAATTTACAGTATTTACGCCAGAAGGAAAGGCAGTCACAAAAGTAACTACAAATCAAGAAGGGATTGCGAAAGTGAATTCTCTTCCGTTTGGAAAGTATTACTTCCAGGAAACGAAAGGATTAGAAGGTTACTTATTAAATCAAACAAAGTATCCATTTGAAGTAAAAGAGCATAATCAAACACTTACATTCGAAGTGAAAAACGATCAAGTAAAAGGAAATGTACAGGTCTTAAAAGTAGATGAAGACGGAAAAACGAAATTAGAAGGTGCTGTTTTTATCCTAGCTGATGAAAAAGGTAAGAAAATCAGTGAGCATAAAACAGACAAAAACGGGTTAATCAAAATTGATAATATCCCATTCGGAAAGTACCAATTCATTGAAAAGACATCACCAGCGGGCTATGTGCTGGTAAAAGAGCCGATTCCGTTTAGCATCACTGAAAACGGGAAAACAATTGAGCTAGTTGCAAAGAATACGAAGATTAGAGGATCAATTGAAATTACAAAAGTAGACGTAGCCGATGGAAACAACAAGTTACCAGGTGCAGAGTTTACGATCTATAACGAGCAAGGCCAGGAAGTCGTGAAAGGAAAAACGAACGAACAAGGCATTGCGAAGTTCGATAAGCTCCCAGCAGGAAAGTACACATATAAAGAAACACTTGCACCACAAGGTTGTGCGAAACGTTTTAAATAAGTTACATCTGACAGGTGTAATGAAACTTAACCATCAGAAACACTTAGTATAACTAAGAATGAGCTGATGAGAACTTAACTACTGAATTCAAGAAAGTTGAAAGATAGCTTTCTTGCCGTGCGGAACCAATATCATTAGTAGGTCTAGGTAGTGACCTACATACGACACGTCAAAGTCGGAGATAGCACGAGAGGATAATCCACTATGCGTTTGGTAGCTGTTACTATCAATGGTATAAAGCGTGGTAAAAAGTAGCCTGATGTTCTAAGTGTATCATGACTGATATATATGGACTAATGGAGCGCTCCTCCGAAATCTATGGTTACACGTAGTGGAAGTTATGCGGTATCGTAAGGTGCGCTGTCGAAAGGCAGAACAAATGGAAAGATGTATATTATCAGCCTTTTAATATACATGTGCAAATTTGAAATAATTTGCAAAAACATACAACAACTGTGGTTCAAAGTATGTTAAATTTCCACGGTATATGGTAACAACCTAAGGATTTCATTATGGATAGGTAGTTAGGAACGTTTGAGAGCTTGCGTACGGAGTTTAACAGGGCAGTGAAATACGTAAGTGTCAGCAGTCCCATAGTAGTCTGAGATTGGGAAAGCCAATTACACGAGGTTGAAACGCCTTACGGCGAAGGGGACTAGTCGGTTTGTATTACAAATTTCGCGAAAGAAAAATAACAACTCTCTGAAATATGAGTGACGAACTATAGGAGGAAATCTTATACATTTAAACGTCAATTTTTCATGCGAAGCTGAATTAAAAGAATTACAGGATTTTTTGTATCTTAAATCAAAAGAAAACAAAGTAATCACGGGATTATTAGAAGCAATATCAAGCGAAGTGACAATAGTCACTGCTATTCACAACATTAAAGCGAATAAAGGCAGCAAGACCGCTGGTGTAGACAAAAATAAGATGGATAAATATCTACAAATGCCAAAGGAATGCCTAGTAAACCTCATTCAAAATAACCTAAAGAATTACAAGCCAAAACCAGCAAAGCGAATGTATATCAAGAAAGAGAACGGTAAAGAACGTCCACTTGGAATTCCTACTATATTAGATAGAATCATTCAAGAGTGTGTTCGTATCATAATAGAGCCAATATGTGAGGCGAAATTTTACCCTCATAGTTATGGTTTTAGACCTTACAGGGCTCAAAAACATGCGATAAAGGACATCACTCACAAAATGAGTATTCCTTCCAAGACTGAGAACAAACTAGTTTTTGCACTGGAAGGCGATATAAAAGGTTGTTTTGACAATATAAATCATAGGATATTACTACAAAAACTTTGGAAAATAGGGATACACGACAAAAGGGTTATTTCAATTATCAAACAAATGTTGAAATCTGGATACATTGACTATGATATATATTGCTCAAGCGAGGTCGGTACACAACAAGGTGGAATTATATCTCCATTACTTAGCAATGTATACCTCAATGATTTTGATTGGTTTGTAGGTAGACAATATTGCGAACCTCATAGACAGTGTACCCGCAAGGGTAATGATATTCGCAGGTTGCGAAATCAAGGAAAAAATAGAAAATTTAATATCAGATATGCTGATGATTGGATTATACTTACATCTAAAATGTCCGAAGCGCAGCGGCTTAAGAAGGAACTCACAAAATATTTTAAACATCGTTTGAAATTAGAACTGTCCGAAGAAAAAACTAAAATAACGGATATGAGAGTGAACGGAGCAGAGTTCTTAGGATTTGTGATAAGAGCTGAAAAAGCTAGAGGTTCTAAGACAGGAAATCTAGTTGGCAAAGCATTTCCGAACATGAAGAAGCTAAACAAAAAGATTACTAATCTTTGTAACGAAATAAATGTTCTGAAAAAGTTGACTGTTCCGAATACGAAGATTGCTCAAATTCACTATATCAATTCAGTTATCATGGGAATTGCAGAGTATATTAAGTCGGGTATTTGTTCAAAGGCTTTTAGAGCGATAGATATTAGGATAAATCATAGCTGTTATTATACCTGGAAGTATATGTATCCAAATGCAGGTGCAGATATGAGAGTCAAAATGAAAGAATTAAATAACTTACCTCATCGCCATGAAAAATACAATGATAAAACATTTGCAATTGAACACGATGGTATGTGGATAGGTATAACAAAGGCATATATTACACATTCAGAATGGGAGAAACATCCATTTGATGAGAAAATGACTCCATACACAGAAGTGGGCAGAACACTATATGTTAAATCAAAGAAAAAGAATAAACCATTACCTAAAAACAGACCTTCTATAAATACTTCGGATGAGTTGAAGATGGCAGTATATAACAAGTCGATTTACAACTTTGAATACTATATGAACCGTGAGTACGCTTTTAATCGTGATAAAGGCAAGTGCAGATGTTGTGGGGAGAACTTGATGTACAAACATGATAAACATTGTCATCATGTGAACAAAAGTTTAGAACTTAATAAAATAAATAAGGTTTCTAATCTAGCGTGGGTTTGTGCAAGTTGTCATTATGTAATCCATAGTTCAACTATTCCCGAAAACGTAAATGCAAAGGTTAAAGAGAAAATCCTGAAATTCCAAGAAGTATTAAAAAGAGCGGAATTTGTAAAATGAATGACTGTCCGTGAGGACAGCGTGCATCGAATCCCGAAGGAGGGAGTCGGCAAATCGATGGAACGCCGTGTGCGGTGAAAGTCGCATGCACGGTGTGAGGTGGGGGAAAAGATAGAGATAACATCAAAGTCTTACCTATCACAACAAAGTACCTACTTAAGTTAGAGAGAGCTCGATTTAGGATGGTACACATATGTGTCACATGAAGAAACATTCTCCTTTGAAATTAAAACAGACGGTGAAATTATTAAACACATTGTAAAAAACAAAAAGATTGAGGGTAGCTTAGAAATTACAAAAGTAGATGTGGCCGATGGAAACAACAAGTTACCAGGTGCAGAGTTTACGATCTATAACGAGCAAGGTCAGGAAGTTGTAAAAGGAAAAACAAACGAACAAGGCATTGCAAAGTTTGAGAAATTACCAGCTGGTAATTACACATATAAAGAAACATTCGCGCCAGTGGGATATTTAATCAATGAAGAGACATTCTCTTTTGAAATTAAAACAGATGGTGAGATTATCAAACATGTTGTAGCAGATCAGAAAAAAGAAGTTCCACCAACACCAGAAACACCACAACCAGAGAAACCACAAACACCACAGGTCATTGAAAAACCTGTACCAACACCAGAGAAACCACAAAATATTGTAAAACAACCACAACCGATGAAAGAACAACCTAAGAAAGTAGAAAGTCATTTACCAACAACAGGCGGCAAGGCTGAAAATCCATATTGGAAATGGATTGGTGTTACATTTGTCGTTCTTGGTAGCATCCTAGCTGTTTACGCATTTAGAAAACGTAAGAATCAAGAAGTTTAAAAAACTCTCAACTGATAAGGGAGGGCGGGATCAAATGTGCATATTTGATGTACATTATCAAATCAATGATAGGAAATATACAAAATCATATTTACTTGCATTGGTGGAAGATGGGTTTCAGTTGCGAAAAAATATCCAACATGTTCTGATCAAAGAGCACCAACAAGAAATTACGATCCTTTCTACAGATTTAGAAGAATTAGATTTAGTAGCTTCATAATGAATGAAACCTCTTAGATGTACAGAATATTTCTATTTAACGATATAGAAAGATAAAACAATACAGACCTGCGGTAGTATGTCAACTGAAAAACAACAGAATTTTTAGTTATCAAAGTCCTATTTACTTAAAAAAGACATCACGAAACTAGACCAGTAATACATGTAATTTACTAGAAATTAATTGAAAGGTAGCGATGACAAGTTTTATGTCACACTTTCACGCACCTTTCTGGCGTAAAGAGTTGGTGACTACGTAGTAGCGCATCCACCAATCGCACAAGTTTTCTTGCGGTTAGAACGAGTGCACGTTTGTGTTGATGTTTTGGTACTTCATTATATTTTTTCACGTAATATTCTTGGTAATCAGATACATGCCTTCTTACAGAGTTGGCGGCTTCAACTAAGTAATACCGCAAGTAATGATTTCCATTACGAGATAATGAAGTGTTTTCTGCGGTGAATCGACCAGACTGGTGCGTACGCCAATATAACCCGGCATATTTTGCTACCTTGGTTTCATCATCAAATCTTTCGATTTGACCAATTTCAGCGAGAATACCAGCGGCGAACACAGGCCCCACTCCAGGAATGGATTCAAGTGTTTGAGGCAATCCAGCCATGATTCGCTTAATGGATTTTTCTAGTTCTTTGATTTGTTGTTGATAGGTACGAATTACCGCAATAGATGTTCCGAGAAGGACATCGATGGAGTCTTCCACAACCTTATCCAAACGATAAGAAGAGCGAACAGCCTTTTGAACGGTTGATGCCACACATTTTGGGTCACCAAATCGGTTTTTCCCTTTTACTTGTAGGAACTCAGCGAGTTCTTCTAAAGGCATGTTGGCTAGCTCTTCTAGACTGAATTTTTCAAGGAACAATTCCATCATGGCGTTGCCAAATATAGAAGAGTCCACCTCTTGTGAGAACGTATTACATTTATAACTTAGGTGTTGTAAAAAATGTTGTTTTTCTTTTGTCAACATTCTAACGAGCTGATAACGAGATCTTGTTAATTGCTGGAGTGCCATATATTGACTTTCTTTTACGATGGACATTTGATTCCGTCCAAAGCGTAAGTAATCAGCGATGACAAAGGCATCAATCTCATCTGTTTTATCCATGTCAGAATAGCTTTTCTTGAAATTTGCAATTTGTTTGGGATTCATCAAAAATACCTTTGCTCCAAAGCTTTGTAAGTCCTCATCATAGTGAAGAAACATAGATGGATGAAAACTATAAACAGATGTGGATTCTAAGCCGATTTTAAAGGTTCCAACCTCTTGATTGGCTATGTGCTTTAATAATCGCTCTTTGAGCGCTGTGGCACCTGGTAAATCATTATTGACTGAAAAGGAGTCTAGCTTTTCTCCTTCACCATTTAGAATACAAACTTTTATATCAAACGAACTTACATCTAGACCAACAAATAATCTCACGTAAGAGACCTCCTTTCGATTTAGAATCATTTCTTGGACGTCTCGAGATATCTCTAGTGTGTACGCCGACCAACAACCTCGTGTATGAGAGCTTGTCCTGAATCGAAAGCCGCCTTAGAGCTACTAACATCTAGGTTCGAGGGTCAGGCTGCTCAGCCTGCGAGTAGGGAGTCCCGCACGTTCACTGAGAAACACTCTTTTTTATGTGGTATATCCACAGGAGGATTTAGAATTGTCCCAAATGATCCTACTATCATTATCTAGAAATATCTTGAGACGTCCAAGTATTAATTTACGGGTCTCTTATTAAGGGAATTTAGAGCTGAAATAACAGCTTAAATATAATATACGAGCGAGGATTAGGGATGAAACAGGGAATCGTTGGTTTAATCATAGTTGTACTAGTGGGTATCAGTGTATGGTTATGGAATCAAAATCGCACCTTACAGCATAAAGTCGAGCAAACGGAAAAGAAATGGACGGAACAAGTAAAAGAGCTAAAAACAGAAAATCGAGCATTGGAAAAGCGCGTGACAGTTTTAACAGAAAATACCCAAGATAAAGGGCAAGAAGTGGCGAAACAGTTTGTTGAGCTGTTAATACAGAATGATAACAAACAAAAAGAAAAGCCAGGATTTGAGAAAATCAAAGAAATGATAACAGGAGAGGCACGAAACAAATTATTAAACGCGCCAGATGATGGACATAACCATATACAAGATGATGGCTCTATGCATATTCAAACGAAAGCGAAGATAACAGATATGTACTACATCAAAACCGCTGATAATAAAGCGGATGTAACGGTTAAATATGATTATCTTGTAACGGTTGATGGAACAGAACAACAAGAAAAACACACAATGAAATTAAATTTAATATTAGAAGGTGACAAATCGTTTGTAGAAAATTACGAGTTTCAAATCAATACAGGAATTGAAGGGCCATAGAGAAAGGAATGAGGGGAGTTGGTAGATCAAAATGTATTGCATCATATCGGGTATGAAGTATTGCAAGAAACGTTTGTATTGATTCGAAATGTATTTTCCTATTCAAGCCAAGATGAATCCAGTGTGACATATGTGCGAGAAATTGCGGATGCTTTGCATAACATCCCGCATTCGATTCAAAAACAGCATGATACATTTTTAGAATTCGAGTTCAAACTGTTAGAAGAAACATTAATGCAAACGGATTTTGGAAAGGTTGCCGCACAAAATATTCCTTATTTTAGAATGTATGCGGCACGTGTAAAGCAATTGTTACAGAAGCACTATAAAATGGGGTGATAAAGAATGATTGTATTGGGAATTGGGCTGTCAGTTTTGCTGATAGCCTTTTTATTTATCCAGGTATATCCGTTCCAAGAACAAAAGTTAGAACAGAGAAAATATGATGAATATGGAATCTGGATCATTATTTGTACAGGGGTATGTCTCTATGTTTCGCACCATTTTTTACAGGAAAACATGTGGCAATGGGGATTAAAAATTGTTGGTGCAACTTTTTTACAGGGTTTTCAATTGGATGTGTTGGAAAACAAAGTATATATGATTTTCAACATAAAAAGTTTCCCTTTCAGAAAAAATGACGCTTCAAATTCGCTTGTAATTGATTTTAAAGAGATTATTAATACATTTGGTATCAAATAAGATTACGATCTTTATTCAGGCTTTTAAGTGGTTCAAATGAGATTTTAGAGAAAAAGAGGGGGGGGGGATGCTTTTTTTAAAGGTTATTGCATATATTTTGTTAAGTATAGGAGTTTGTACAGTTGTTTTAGCAGGAATAGCCGCAATTGGAAAGAAAGAAACAAATAATAATCGCAAATATACATCTATTATTGGCCATGTATTATTTTTGTTCGGGAAGTCTTCTATATTTGTGCACGTTATGGGAAACACAAGATATTTTCCTACAAGCCTTTTTGATTCTAATTGTAGGAATTACGATCATGCGATTAAGAAAAAGCTGGTATGTACCGCAAATGCATACGCTTCAAAAACTGCAAGAAGAAGCAACAAGTAAGAATAATCTGTGAGGAAATTTAAGGGGAGAAGGAGTGGAGGAATCTTGATACATCAATATGAATTGAACTTTTCAGTGATGTACAGTGGCAAGGTAACAGACTCACAATCTACGATTATTCCAGCAAGTTCTTTAGAGGAAGCAAATAAAAAATTAGAGTCAGAAGTAAAGCGGCGATTAGGAAAATGTAGTATAAAAATGAATTCCGCAAGTTTATTTGTTTCAGAAGAAGTTCAATATACAGGCTTACAAAAGTGAAAAATCTATTTTGGATACAAAACATAAGAAAATTGTGCTTCTGCTGATTGAAATAGCTAGATTATATGATGAAATGAATCATTCAAGTGGTTGGGATGGGAGTAGATTTTCTGTTATGATAGAAAAATCTATGAATCAGCGGGGTGAAAGTAATGATTTTTTTATTTCGATTTGATGTGACAGACAAGGGAATGGATTTTATTCTGAATGAAGAAATAGCAAAAGATATGTATCCTGATTTGGAAGAAATGCTCCGTGATTTAGTGAGATCTTTATGCTCAATGCTTGAATACTATAAAGTCTATAACAAAGAGAAAACCATCTTTTCAGGATTCATTCACGATAATGGGAAGCGGAGGTACACTCAGTAAGGGTTTTGGAAAATACATTGATCCATATACCAAGAATCAAATTATCTTTGATCATGGAAAACTTATTACTGAACTTTGTACCACAATCATGGATCGGAGATCAGCAGAAGTCCAATTAAAAGGAGAACGATGGTAGATCATAGTTCTATTTTCATAAAAAAGTTTAATTAAATTGTAAGGACTGATAAGTGGTGAGTAGTTCAATGAAATACGTGTTAGAAAAGTTTTATACATACGTAGAAAAATAAAGCACTCATGGCTAATTTGTTGTATACTAAAGAAGCTCAAGCAAGAACTCTATTATGCGGTTTTAGGCATAAAAAAAACGTCTTTTATCAGCACATAAAAGACGTTTTTTATTTGAACATTATTAACATAGCATGTCTTATGAGTAGTAAGACATGCTACTTTCAGAAAATGTGCTGATTGTGAAACGTATATTATCCCTACATAGCTTGTTGCACAAACCGAATCCGCAAGTATATTATAAATCAATGATGAAAAAGCGATGTGTTTCACCGTTTTTTGTATATATTTCTAATTAGATGTATACTAAATATGATTTCTTTTGTGAAAATTTTTAGGTGTTTTTCAAGTCAAGTTATGGTCGTTATCTAATCTATTGTATGTATCTGCAGTGAGGCTCTTATGTTAATCATAAGAGCCTGTTTGCATGCTCAATTTGTTTTTATGTACAATAAGAAAAAAGAGATCTTATCAGACAGGGAGAGGAATCCCATGTCCAATCAAAAATTGGTCAATTTACGTATTGATTTTGCCTTTAAACAATTATTCGGGACATCCGGAAGCGAAGATATTTTGTTAACATTTCTAAATGCAATGTTAGCTGATTCATTGAAATCCAGTTGAATACCTTTTAAAGCGTTCCCTATATTATT
This sequence comes from Bacillus sp. A01H, assembly GCF_045277205.1. Lineage (NCBI taxonomy): Bacteria > Bacillati > Bacillota > Bacilli > Caryophanales > Bacillaceae > Bacillus > Bacillus sp. A01H. The sequence goes on from NZ_CP117703.1 coordinate 105,936, forward strand.
GGAGTAAGCTCTATGCATCTCAATTAAAAAAGGGAATGCCTTACAGCTCATTGCATAAAACCATTACAATCAACTTATTGAACTTTGTCATGTTTAAAGACTATGAAGCATTTCATACGACGGGGAAACTGTGGAATATGCAACAGCAGCAACTCTTAAGTGATGATATCGAAATTCATGTCGTGGAAATTCCAAAATTGCTACAGCAGTGGCGAGAGGAAAAAGTAAATCCATGGGAAGATTCTTTTGTTCGGTGGTTATTACTATTACCAGCCAATGAAGATGAGCATTTAACACATACTCTGGAGGCGATTGCGATGAATCAGGATCCAATTTTACAAAAGGCAATGGATAAATGGGAGCATATGAGCCAAGATGTTTCGTTCCGTCAAGCATATGAAGCACGCGAAAAGATATTTGATGGATGAAGCAACAGGTATTGCACATGCGTTAAATAAAGGGCGAGAAGAAGGCATGAAAAAAGGACTTGAACAAGGCGTTCAACAGGGAAAACATCAAATGATTCTCGGTATGCATCGTTTACAAGTCCCAATAGAAACCATTGCACAAGCCAGTGAACTCACGATTGAAGAAGTAAAGAAAATCATAGAGCAGGCATAAAAGAGGCGGTCTTTTGTGATGTGCACCCCAATTGTTAGACACAATTAACAATTGGAGGTGTATTTTTTTATGGGAAAGTTTTCTCCTAAAGAAAAGATACAGATAGTGAAACAATATTTTAATGAAATAGATAGTGGAAAAAGGCTTGCTAAATCTCTAGGGATTCATTCTAGTGTAATTTATCAGTGGATCAAACAATATGAGGCATTTGGAGAAAAAGCTTTTGAAAAACGCTATACAACTTATTCGCTTCAGTATAAACTAGATGTGCTTAAATATATGGATACACAAGGGACGTCCAGCTATGAAAAATAAGAAGGTTAGGTACAGTCAAAAAAAGATACAGTGCTAGTTCAAGGGTCTATAGAAGCACTACAAGTAGAAAATGAACTTTTACGTATGGAAAATGATTATTTAAAAAAGTTAAATGCCTTAGTTCAGAAAAAGAACAAATCACAGATCAAGACAGAGCACAGGTAATTTATGAATTAAGACACGGATACAAAATCATCGACCTTGTGAAAATCGCTGGTATTGCCCGCAGTACGTACTATTACTGGATTAAACAAATGGAACGTCCAGATAAATATAAGAACATTAAAGAATTAATCCAAGAGATTTTTGAAGAGAATTATGGCAGATACGGTTATCGTCGTATCACATTAGAATTACGTAACCGGGGATATATATTCAACCATAAAACAGTTCGTCGTTTAATGAATATTATTGGATTAAAATGCATGGTTCGTATAAAAAAATACCGTTCATATAAGGGAGAAGTAGGGAAATTCGCAAAGAATATTTTGAAGCGTGAATTTAATGCATCAAAGCCTAATGAAAAGTGGGTAACAGATGTCACTGAATTTCATCTCCATGGTAAAAAACTATATTTATCTCCTGTTTTAGACTTATATAACGGGGAGATTATAGCTTACAATATAGAAAATAGACCTGTGTATTCACTTGTATCAAAAATGCTTAATAAAGCCTTTACACACTTAAATGATGGAGAAACTCCTATTCTTCATTCTGATCAAGGATGGCATTATCAGATGAAGATATATCAACAATCATTAAAAAAACATAAAGTTATCCAAGGTATGTCCCGTAAGGGAAACTGTTTAAACAATGCCGTCATAGAAAACTTCTTTGGCTTATTAAAGTCTGAATTATTCTATCTTAAAGAGTTTGAAAGTATGAAGCATTTTAAGATAGAATTAGAGGATTATATTCATTATTACAATCACAAAAGAATTAAAGCAAAGTTAAATGGAATGAGTCCAGTACAATACCGGACTCACATCCAATCAGTCGCTTAACTTCTTTGTCTAACTTTTTGGGGTCAGTTCATTTGGACCGCCTCTTTTTACGAAAAAACACAACAAAGACAGTTATGCCAGACTGTCTTTGTTGTGTTTGTGATTTTGCAAGTGTTTGTACGTATATATCATATCAAAATAGCTTCTACCATACAAAAGAAAAGCCTATATGTATAGAGTGTGTTGTGGGAACACTCCCCCAAAAAAAATACAGCCACGATAATCCGTGACTGTATCTTTTCTCTGCGTAAACTCACTATATCTAGCAACTAACCCTTACAGATTGCTCTTCATTTCACAGTATACCTTATCTTGTGGTGAAAATACATATGTTTTACACTAACCCCTTGAATGTCCCCCCTGGCTTACGATGATGTCCTCCACCATTTCCATGTTGGGGTATGATATGGGGCCATATACGAATATATTCCAATTAAAAAGGGATGTGGAAAATAAAAACGTCTCCACATCCCTTTTTGTTAAATTTTCATTAGGTAAAACTATTGAATTTGATCTTGCATATCTATTTTTGAATATCAAAATACATAAATTATAAAATCCCCTCATGTTATGCCCTTGCTTTGTTTCCAAATGTTAATAGATGCCAAATTTTCTCGATAGGACCTTGTTTAAATTTCTGCAACCAAATAAAACTAAAAATAATTAGCATAGTAAATATAATGCAGGAGAGTATCAAGCTTTGTACTAGTGTGTAGCCAGATGTCCAACCTAACAATAAAGGAAGAAGTTTAAGAAGCAATGCATGCCCAATATAAGCCGTTAATGAAATCCTTCCTACATAACTGAGCGGTTTATAAATATACAAAGAATGGTTTTTATTATATAAAAGAATGATGGAAGACAAATAAAATATTGATAAGGGGTAAGCCGTTATATAACATAGCCCTTGAAAAGAAATATTATGCTCTACATCTGGATTTATATAAATAGTCCATAGACCTCCTAAAATTAGGGATAAGCTGAGACAACATGACATCTTCTGAATTTTTTTGATCATGACCGTTTGTTGTGATAATTGCTGAAAAAAATTAATTTTCCCTACATATAGTCCTAATAGCATCATACTAAAAATTACAGATAGATAAGTGACAGCGTAACAAATTATTTGAACAGAAATATTAAAACTTTTGGAGGAGAGGCCTCCCAATACCATAGCTCCCATTACTAATAGTATATTACATGTTATGATTAATCCCGCAATGCGTAGAATCATTCTAGACACTAGTCTAAAGAAAAGAAGTAAGCTAAATCCGAATAAACTATAGATGATTAAAATAGGAGTTATCTGAGGGCAAATCAGTATAGATATAATCCCTATAGGAAGCAGCGTAATTAATCGCCTTGAAAAAAGATGATAACTATGCAATCCACGTTGTTGCGCGCGTAAAAAAAAGAAATAAGATCCAACGCCAAATAAAAATGAAAAAATAGAAACGAACTTAAAATGAATAAACATGTTATTAAAAATATCTAAGTAAAAATCCATAGAATACATCGGGATTTCTTGTTTTTTTGACAAACCAGCGGCGTGTATAATTAACATTCCAATCAAAGCAAAGCCACGAAGAATATCAAGAGATATAATACGAGTAGAAATATTATTTTTAGTATGCAAATTTCTGTTGTCCTTTCCAGATGTTTAGGTATTTGTAGTAGAACATTCGTTGCTACATTTTGAATTATAGCAATACAAAATAAAAAAAACAGAACAAGTTATGGGGTTCGCAAAGGCCATTAAAAATGTTGCAATTCACAAATGTTTTTTCCACTCCTTGAAAAAAAGTATTGGTATAAAGGATTCCATATTAGTTGTGGATGCTTTTCTTCCACGACTAGCTAAAAAGAAAAAAATTTTGTAAGGTATCCTCAAATTCTTTTCTATTCATGTACCTATCACCTGATTTTGTTGTTCTAATGTATCTAACTTTGTTTGCATTTTCTCCATCTGTTCTTTTACTTCTTTAAGTTCCAACTTGATTTCTGATAACAACCTTAAAATGGCATCACCTTTATTCATAACAACCACCTTATTTCAGAAGATGAATATTTTCTCAATGTTAATAAGATTTAATTTTCGATATTTTCAGGTATAATAAAGAAGAATAACTTTCATTATTTTCTTCTCAAAGGACGGACTATGCCAATAGAACCGTTCTTTTTTTATGTTGCCCCTTTTTATTATCTAAAAATTCAGCATACTATGAATTTAAATGACTTTCATTTCATCTTTTATCTATGGCAAATTATTTCAATAGTCTGTTCTTTTTTATTCGTAAAGGTATACTTTTACAGATATCTTTAAAATCTAAGCACCTTTTAAGATACAAATGAGTTATAATTATGGTTGAGGTGAAAATATTGCAGAATAAAAAGTTTGGATATGTAAGAGTTTCCAGTAAAGACCAAAATAAAGAACGTCAGATTGAAAATATGAAATATCTTGGAATAGAGGATCGAGATATTTTTATTGATAAGCAATCTGGAAAAAATATGAAGAGAGAAAATTATCAAATGTTAAAACGATTAGCTCGTACGGGAGATACCATTGTTTTTGATTCCTTAACAAGATTAGGTCGCAGTATGAATGATGTGTTAGAGGAATTTCGTTACTTTGAACAGCAGCGTATTAATTTACAGTTTATTAAAGAACCTTTTATTAATGTGAATTATAATGGAGAGACCGCAAACGATGTGATTCAGCAAGCGGTACAAAAAGCAACCCTTACCATTCTATCTGCTTTTGCGGAAAAAGAAAGAAATGATATTAAACAAAGACAAGCGGAAGGGATTGCGTTAGCAAAGAAAAAAGGAAAACATTTAGGAAGACCGCCTGTACAAATTACAGATCAATTTATCCAGGCATATCGAGATTGGCAATCAGGAAAAATCACAGCCGTTGGGGCAATGAGAAAATATGATATAAAACGTTCTTCTTTTTATAAACTAGTAAAAGAATATGAAGTACAAGAGGAAACGAAACATACAGTTGAAAATAAATGACATGTAGAAATAAGAAAATCAGGTTTATTCCTAGTTATATAGGGATTGTAATGGATGCTTTAGCGCATACCCCATCCTTTGAAAAATTTGACGAAGACACAATAGGTGTTAAGGGAATCCACTTGATAGGTAGAGGGTTGCTAGGACTTATGTTAGATAAAGAGCATCCATATTATAATTTTAAACAAACGTTTGATTCGCCAGTATTCACACAAAATAGGTGGATTCGCTATTTATAATGAGTTTTTATAGATGAATATCTATTTATTAAAATTCATTAAGTAAATCAAATTTTCAAGTAAGTGTTTTATGAACAAAAAAGTGAAAGTAGATAGATAAAAAGAGGACTCCTAAATTAGAGTCCTGAAAGGAAAATAAGTGAATCGAAAATACAATACATAAGTATAAGCTGAATCTGTCCAAAATAATTAAAAATATATACAATGAAGCAGTTAACAAAGGCTAATTGGACAGTAGTCATTGCCTCTGTTTTCTCGCTTTTTTTAGGAAGTTTCCTTCTGATTTGTTATATCTTCAGAGGATAGGGGGATAGTGTCTTCTTCACGTACCTGAAACCAATCGTTTTTTCGTAGATATTGATATTCTCGTTTTGTAATCTTACATTCTTTGTGTAACAGAAAACGTTGACCAAAGGCATAATAAGACGCACCCTTTATCAAAGTTGCATAATACATATATCAACATTCCTTTTCATAAAAGTATATAAATAAAACAAAAAGGAAACAAAATAAATTCATCGCTTCCTTTTCACTGCAAAGATAGATTGTACAGCCTACCCTCTTTCTATTAGGATAACCAATAAATTGGTTTTTTATACCAAATCTATAGAGGACGCAAGACAATGTTATTATACATATCTTGTTTAACTGTTCTTTTTATATGATAAATAAAAAGGTGGTTCTTGGATACGGCTCCCTTTTTGTTACGAAATACTATGAAAAATAATACCGTTTATTCTACATATAAACCATTAGATGTCTTTTAAGTAAATATATGGTCGCTTCTCTAATTTATTGCAGTCCCGATAGAAAAGCTCTTAGGATTGACTTAAGAGCTTTTCTGCATGTATATGATGAAATATAGGAGAGTAATAAGGAGGGGAAATACAAGAACTACCCGTCATCGGTAAATATATACATTTATTTCACATGTGGACAATTATTTGAAACATCTGGAAGACCACCTGAATAGATTACAAATCCGTTATTAAATCCTACGAGGCATGGAACGATGGGAACACTATATCAGTAGGAGCGGATGAAAAAATATAAAATTACGCGTTCCTAATGAGATACAACCAGTAAAATAATGAATAGCAGCTGAGGATGTTCGGCTAGACCCTGTACAAATGAAAAAAGGCAACCATCATTTCCAAATAGATTAGGATAGTAAATAAAGAGTGCATTTTTTGCTGTTTTATGCATGGCAGGGCATTATAAATTCTACATTTTTTGTAGAAAAAAAAAGAAAACTTGTTTAACATTTATTGTATAAACGATATGTTGGTACCTGCCGTACAACTTAAGTTTTTCGTGACTTGGTAGAAATGATGGAGGAATGAGAGTCATCTTTAGCTTATACAACTAGTATACGTTGGGTTCATCAATATGGACCAAAATTGAATGAGTGTATTCGAAATATGCCTGAATTGAAATCCTTACAAACAGTTATAAAAATGATTGCTGGAATAGAAGCTATGCATATGATCAAAAAAAGACAAACTCTCCGCGGGGAGAAGTATGTCCAAAGACAGATACATCTTATCAATAAACTTTTTGATTTAACAGTATAAAGTCCAATTCCGCTAGGGATTGTTTTCTTTTTTCATCCCCCACTATTTTTGCACCAGAACTATTTTTGTCGTGCGCCCAAAATGTGTTATTGGTATGAGTACATCACTTATCAAAAGAGTAGAGGATTTATCGCATTTTGTTTTCTATATGTCCAAGCGCCCCTCTGGATTTTCCCGTGTTTCCTACTAAACCGATTATTTCACCACTATTAACAAAATCTCCTTGAAATACATATCTCTTATCTAGGTGAGCAGATACAGCTTCATATTCCCCGTGTTGAATAAACACTACATGTCCATAGCTATTGGAATGATAAGACTTTTTTACTGTTCCAGTGTTTATAGCCACAACTGGCGTCCCGATTGAAGCAGCTATATCAATGCGGTAATGCTTACCGTGCCTAGTTCCAAATGTATCACTTGTCCTGTCGTTTACAGGCCAAGTCCATTGCGGGCTTTCAATAGGAATAACAATATGACTACTCAAAAATAAGCTAAAGATAAGCAGGCTGATTCGAACTGAGCAAAATAAATCTGGAAAAATAAAAAAGGGGTATATTCCATGAACCAACATCATTTTCATCTCGTGTTCATAATAAACGTATATCGTGGCATTTATGGTCTGAATAATGGAATTTATCTATATTCTTTATACAGGAATGGACCTTCAGAGTACATAAGGTATCATACTTTGATACAGATTGGGTGTATTTACTCTATCTGTTTTCATGTATATTTGTGATTGTAAAAGTGACGATTTTTCGTTTGGCTGATATCTTCATTTATCTTCGCTTGTAGATGTTTTCTTCCAGTTTACTGGACTGCACTTCTTCTTTACGTATTTGAAACCAATCATTTTTTTGTAGATATTGCTATTCTCGTTTGGTAATCTTACATTCTTTTTGGAACATAAATCGTTGTTCAAGAGCATACTAAGATGCGCTTTGTATCAAAGTGGCAGAGTACATACATAAACATTTCTTTTCATTCGAAAGATTGTACAGTGTACCCTTTGCTCTTAAGATAACTGACTAATTAATTTTTTTATACCACTCATGTATAAGTAGATACACACTACTTTCATAAAAACCTCTGTACTATGTCTACCTTTGAAATTCGTCAATATGTATTTAGAAAAGCACCTTTCATGTACCCATCTCATCTAAGAGCTTGTGGTTCTTTGTCATCTCTTAGATGTACCCTTTGTGTTATTTTTATCTTAAGGCCTCACGCTTCGTTCATAACGTGGTCTGTGTAGTCCCATTAACTCTTCCATATCACGTATGCTGCAGTTTCTTTGTGCTTTTTTCTTTTTGATACGTTTATATTTCTTATACTTGTCACATAAATGATTTTTCAACCCATCTATTTTCTAGCAACACTTTTCACAAAATAAGAAAATACTTTTCTTAATCATTTTTGGTCGTTTATACCATTTCAATACATGAATACGTACAAAACTTTGCTAGATCTTTACACCCGATAAATTGTGATTTACAATTAAATATTTGATTTTTGATATTTCTCAATACCTTTAAAATAAATTTCTTGTACAATAAAAACGTACCAAATTTTACAGTACTTCCATACAATTTTCTCCTGCCACCATAAGCTTTCTGCTTATGGTGTTTTCATACTACCTTTTTTCACATGTCTTTATATTCTTTCATACTATGTTTCGAGGTGAAATTATGAAGTATAATCCTAATATTTTATCGTTTCTTTTCATGTGTATCGTCGTTTTTTCATTTATCGCCTACCTAGTAAGGAATACATTACGCACGCATCCTATATTTGTCTTATCTATTAGTTTGTTTGCCCTATTAGGAACTTTTTCGTTTATAAACCCAATGGAAGATACGTATTTTCCATCGCTTATTTTAATTGGAATCCTCATGTATGTCATTCTTTTACTAAGTACGCTTCTAATAGACATCATTATAAGATAATGATTGTATATTGATATAAAAATAGGAATCTTATAGTCCTGAGAAAACAGATATGCTAAAATTTGATGCGTGTGGCAACCAAAAGCAAAATATAGACTAGGGAAAATAAATTCTTGAACTTATAACCAGATAATATAACAAAAATTTAACATACATGTTCATTTTTGTTATATTATGGTTGCGTTACTAAAGGCAATCAGATTTTTTTACATATCCCCCCGGAATGCTATTTTGCTGGACATCCCTCTTTGGGTCGTTACAACTAAAAATAACGAAAACGATTGGTTGTAATGGCCTATCATTTTCGTTATTAGACCATTTAAGGTGTCCAAATTAGGCTCTAAGAGTTTTTGTGTTAAAAGAAACACAAAAAACCAAATCTGCTTAATAAGTATTTAGGGCTGTTTAAATGAATTTGATTTTTCTCTATAGAAACATAATGCAATATACATTGGATTCTCTTTCATTTCAGCGATTTCGCTATTCTTATTAAGTATGGAGTAGGTGGAGATTCATTTTATGATACATATAACTAACGTATCACCAGAATATTATACGTTCTTACGTATGAAAAACAAAATTATTGGTGGACATATCCTTCTTGAAAATACGCCTTATTATCTCTGTCATTTTTTATTAGATCAATCGATTACCATTGAGAATAAAGAAGGATCCGATTTAATACAAATAGATCTTATCCGGCTAACAAATGATGAAGAGATAGAAAATATGGTTATGTTAGAAAAGGTCCCTATCGGTTTGGATAGTCTATATTATGGTTTTAGAATAAAGATGGGCCAATCTTCAAAGCAGGGGTATGACTATATAACCCAAAATACCCTTGGGCGCTTGTATCTCTATCTTGATACACGAGAAAACGCAACTTGTTGGCATACGCAAGCTTTATCTGAAAATATAGGTACAACAATAACGGCGGTACATTCGTCAAGTTATTGGGGGATACTCACAAGACATAAAAGAAAATGGATTCAAGCGCAAACAATAAAACATTCACATACCACTATCGACAATTATTGGACATTTCTATCCGCTCATACATAAAGATTGTTAATATTTAAAAGCTTGCTGAATCCAATTCCATGACTCAGGTGGTAACCACCCCTGCATATCATTTCTAACTTTTACAATTAATAAAGTATCTTCTTCCGCAATACAAGGTTTTAACTGGTTATAAATTTGATGGGAGGTAGCTTTTGTACATAGTAATACCAGGGATTCTTGATGAAACATCCACCCTTCATAAGATTGTATGGTTTTATTAAAGAGGGTAGTATGTTGAATAGGTGTATTTAGTTTATAAGATATAAGATATACAGCCATATGAAATCAGTCACTCCTTATTTGATATATTCAATAGGTTCTATGATTGTTTCGGGTTTTACATTTTCTGCCGTACCAGATACCGAGTCCTTTACTAGATTTGGTTCCATTTCTATGTATAACGCCAATAAACAAATGAATGTTTCGATCTCCTGTAATGTTTCATATAGCCTTTCATACGACATTCCCGTTTTTTCTATCTGATCTAACTCTTGATGGGCCGTTTTCATACAAGATGATATCTTTTTTAGGATTTTTTCAAACGAAACTTGCTTATTTTTATGCATAAAAATCCTCCTAGTTATTTATTCTCATCTAGAAAAAGTTGATATTTTTTATGATTCACAACAGTTCTATCGTATGGAAAATCGCCGCCCATAACCATTTCCATTTCAATTAATGTGGATCGTTCATACTTTTTTTATTACTCTACCTGTAATCTCCATGCCATATCTTTCAAATACGATTGTATCCCTATATTTGCTTGCATAATCAGCCTCCTTATAAATCAGAATTTTCAAATTCATACATCTGTATAGTAAATCGAACGTTCCTTCTTGTAAACATAATTCGAACTTTCTCAATTTCAATCTGGATATATTTCAAAAAAATAAGGGCAGATACTCGGAAATTGTAAAATAAGTACCTTTTTTATCATAAAAATTTTAAAAAATAAGCCTTTTCTCTTTAAAAAAGATAGAATAACATTGATTTCTAACAAACGAGGAGTGCACTATAGTAGAAAACAATAAACAAAGTAGAATGTACTATGCACATAGTCACGTTCCAAAGAAAAAAGAAGTAACTATATCGTATCAAAATTTTTTTAACTATTATCGGTATTGTAAGTTGAGAAATCTCAAAAATATTAAATTTGTACAAATGCTAGAATTGGTATATAATACAAAAAACTTTGTCAATTCTTCAGTCTTTTAACAAAAATACTGGTAGATAACCATTTTTTCTTTAATAATAAACTAAGAGTAGGTGGGGAGCTTGGACAAAAGGTTCTGTTGCAAAGTTTGAAAAAACGAATCTCGTACTATAAAATACGGTTATCGTTTAAGAAATTTTGAATAGTTTCTATAATTTTTTGTACGTCCAAAAGGAGAATTTGGGAATGTGACTCCTCTTTCGTTTGTATATAGCATGAATCGTTTCGATTCCTTTCAATGTACGTGAAGCATGACGAATACTTTGAAATCTCGAAGATTTTACAAAACGGCGTTTTACGTGTCTATGATCCTGTTCTATGAGATTATTGAGATGTTTAACGGTACAGTGTCTTGTATGTGTATAAAAATCAGCTTTTGTAATTTTTTTAATGCACAAAGCAAAGCCGGTGCCTTGTCTGTGGTGAGAACCGTTTGTTCTCCAAACTGTTTGACCAATCTTTTCATGAAGGAATAAGCCGCTTGATGATTTCGTGTTTTTCGAAGTTGAAAGTCTAGTGTATCTCCGTCACTATCAATGGCGCGATATAAATAACACCATTTTCCTTTGACTTTGATATACGTTTCATCCAAATGCCAAGCAGGGTGTGCTGATTTGTTTTTCTTCTTCCACATTTGATAGATGAGATTTCCATATTCATGCACCCAACGCATAATAGTTGTTGGATGAGCGGAAACACCACGTTCTTTCAAGATTTCAGACACAACACGATAGCTTAAGGAAAAACGACAATAGTAGCCAACGGCTACTAAAATAATGTCTTTCTTGAATTGTTTTCCTTTAAAATATCTCATGCTCCTCGAATCATTTTTCTTACATTTTAATTTCGTTTAGAAAACTTTGCAACAGAACCCGATTGCCTCTCCTCTTGTAAACGCACTCCGAATTTTCTCAATTAAAATTTGGATACATGTTGAAAAAAATAAGATGCCCTATGAGTTTATTTGTATCGAAAATTATAAAACAAGCTATTGTAGATGCCGAAATAAGTTTTATAAACAAAATATGTTTCTTTTGTTATCCTAAGGAAAAAGAAACATAGGGGAGAATGGAAGATGAATGCAAAAGAAACGAGAATTCAAATTATAAATATACAAGAACAGCATTGCCGTGGGTGCGAATATTTATTCGGCTCCTATCAACATTGCATCGAAAATTGTGAATGGGGAAAGGAAGTATACCAGTTAGGAAAGCATTTGTCTGGGGAGGAAAATGTGAAAGTAAAGAATGCAGAATGGAAATGGGATCAATTGTGTGAGGACACGGTTCAATTACGGAATACAGGAATGGGATATGTGGAAATTGCAAAACGGTTAAAATGTCGCGCCAGTAGTTTACGTGAGCATTTGAAAAAGCGTGGACTATATGAATGATGTACTAACGATGTTATAAGAATATGGATAGTATTTAAAAACATAATAAGCTTGCAATGTTAGCATGCGGTATTTTTGCTCACCTTCCAGTTCTTATTGAGATACATGCTAGTATGTATAGAAGGAAGTAAATTTGTTTCAATACGATGAACATAAGCCGTATTCTAGCAAAAACCAGAGCTTAGGTTTTTGCTTCGTAACATATGATTCATACAAACTTAGGTGTAATTTTTTTATATTAATTTTTCCGATAGTAGTAAATTCATCATCGTGTTGTAAGGGCCGAGTTAGCTCATTACAACGTATAATTTTTTCATCTTTCAATTCAAAAATCGCTATGATTTCTATGACACCACGATTCCCATTTTTCTTCTTTACATGAATCTCATATCTTAGCGTTGCTGTCTACTTCTCTTCATCAAATAAAAAAACATAAAAAGGGGATAATAATATCTAATCTTACTTCATCAAATGTATCAAATAGATGATAGTGGTTCTCTGCTTTTTGATGAAGTTTTTCATAAATGGAGGCTAATTGGCTTTCAAAAATAGTTACAATAGAATACATCCATTTCTATTACCTTCTTTTTATTACTATCTTGATTGCCGTTTAATCGCTAGTTTAGATACATGTAATTTGCTTGAGAATAACACCGAATTTGTTTAGATGTTTTTATAAAAAACCTCCTTTATTTATAATTTGTATGAAATGAACCAAGTTTATTATATTAGAAAAAACATATTGTCCTTATAGCTAAATGATTGAGGAATAAAGATGTCTTGTAATCTATATGTAACAACTTTTTATTACATATAGGACGCATGACGCTTAAAATGAATGTGTAAGATCTTGCATATTCCGAAGAGATTAACTTTTTAGGAGCAATGTAATTACAGACCAGTAGATATTCGAGAGGAATAAAAACAACTTTTAAATTCAGAATTTTTAATTTGTTTTTTCTCAACATTTGAATTAAAATAAACCTATATTCTATCATTCTCATAGAAGGGATTAAAAAGAGATGAAAATGGTTTTATGTTCATTATTAGAAGAGTTGCTACAAGACTATGAGAAAAATCATTCACGTATGTATTTTATGTTCCAAAAAAACGAAGAGGACTATGTTTTTACTGATGTGAATCAGGCATTACTCCAAACTGTTCATCAACAAAGAACTGATTTTGTAGGGCAAACCATAGATACTGCACCGCATCTTGGAGATGAAGCAACAAGGGCAAAATTAAAAACCATTTATCCATTAGCTTGGTCAGGAAAAAAAGTGATTTTTTACTGTTTTCCAGATCGTAATGTAGATATATTTGTGATCACATATCTTGAACCTCAATATGAAAAGGGGAAAGTGATACAAGTGAGGGGGCGCTGTGCATCTTTTGATAAAAATGAATTTCATGATACGTTACAACATCTTGAAGAGTTCGTTACTTTTGAAATGTTACCTGAATAATTCACAGTAAGCTCCTTCTCCCATCACATATATCAGCTGTTTATGTACGAAGTCATAGTAAGCGCGATTATTTTCTCAACAAGAATCTTTGGTACATATGATAAAATACGTATGGATGGGGTTATATAGTTTTTTTCAGTAGATTAAGAGATGTTATTAAAATTAAAGTGGTTATCAAGTCAAAGAGGAGCACTCACGAGAGTGTTTTTCTTTTTCAAAAAAATGATGCGGGCTAAGAAAAAGGTTATGTAATACATATATACTTCTTATCCATATGCTTTTCTAGGGACCTTTAGCTCCGTTGGTAAGAGCAGACGGCTCATAACCGTCCGGTCGTAGGTTCAAATCCTACAAGGTCCATCACTATTTGTATACCTTTCGTATTAGAACATGCATGGGTATGGACCATCCTAGTCCAGAAACAGTTACATGGATCATGATAAGATTGAAAATGAATACATGTAACAAACAGAAAAAGGTGCTCCTAGGGGCACCTTTTTCTGTTTATAGAATTTTAATATATATTACTTCTCAATATATATAGAACGTATAATCGTACGTGTGTATGGATGCCCCGCTTTATTTTTCCCTTTCACATCAATGGTAAAATTGTATACACCTGATTGCTCTATATGCTGTAACGTGGTAGATAGCGTATGTGCATCTACTTGCTGAACGCCATCAGATTGTGAAATCAGTGTACCTGTCTGATCCACAATTCGAACCGTCATAGAGACATCCTCCACTTCAACTGGGTTTTTATCAGCAGATTGGATTTGTAATTTTGCTTGATTTGCTTTCAGCTTATCCGGTATTTTCAAATGGAAAGGTGCTTCTTGTTGATATTGTACCATCGCTAAATAAGCATCTTTCCCTTCCGTATTCATACGTATCTTCCAGTCTCCCACTTCCATACTTTTTATTTGAAATGTATGAATAAAGGCCCCTTTAAAAAAGGTATCATCACCCATTGTTACTACCGCATCCTGTTTGGTATAAACCTTCCCTGATGGCGAAATAAGTTGTATCTCTACTTGTTTACTCGCAGTCAAAACCGATACAGTTCCTGATGTCGATGTATCCACAGAAAACACAGCGCGATTTTCTTGATGTGGGATCAGTTCTCCGCCTAAAACCGTTTGGTTTTCTGTCGGTCCTAACTCTATATAGGGCTCATTCTTAGAAGGCGCGGCAGACGGTGACCATGCTGGCCCCATTTTTTTCGTTCGTAAGTAAGGTTCTATGCGAGAAAAGACGGCACTTCCCGTTCGAATTGAATCATGATCTAATGTAACATCAGAAAAAAGGTGGGCACCGTACGGCAAAGTGGTACTCCATTCACTGACAAGGCCATCGTTATTTCCATATGGTGACAAATACAATCCTCCCATAGATAAAGCAGAAAAAGTAGGCCCCCAACTGGTTCCTGCTATCGTGTAATATTGATTGGATTTTGTGGCAGGATTCGTATCAATAATCGAGCGAAATCGTGCCATTTCCCCAGTTTGTAACGCATACGTTCCGTCATCTTGTTGCCCTAGTAAAGAGGCAAGCCATCCCGCCCACCAACTATAGGATAAATCTGCTAGATGTGTCCCATAATGAGGGGATCCAAGTGTGATGACCTTATCAACAAAACGATGCGCCCCATATTGTACAAGAGCCGCTTGTGTATCAATGCCCCCTTTGCTATGCGCGATGATGTTGACTTTTTTTCCAAAATGTTGCGAAATGGTTTCTAATTTTTCAGCTAATAGTTTCCCATTTGTCCAAGGACTTACGGAACCTGTCCCAGCTGCATCATACAGTTGTACAAAAGCAGTTTGATAGCCAGCATCGTAAGCAAGGTCATACATCGTATTTTTTCCATGATAGTAAGTATCTCCATACCAATCATTTGCCTTTCCGTTTTTTCCTTGCACAAATACAATCGGTGATTTAGTAGGATCTACCTGTGCAGGTGTTGCCCCCACAAACCAATCCCCTGGACGGAATGTTTCTTTTGGTGGAAATACCTTTCCGTAATTTGGATATGTTTCTGCAGATACAGAAGGTGCGTTATAAAAAATGAAAAATAAGAACAGCAAAAGAAAGGATTGTAGTAGTCTTTTACAATGTTTCAAATGAATACCCCCTCATGTTTTTTATCTTTATATATACTTTCAAATGAAGATTACATCTTCTCATCTCCTCTTGTACATATAATTCTTGATGATATTCGGTCTTCAAAAGAGAAAAACCTTTTATTCTAGCCGTTTCGCGATATTTCTCAAAATACTTCCCTTATATCCGATACATAATGGGGGACCTGGCAGAATTGTCTAGGATCATAGAAAAAGGAGGGGAGAGAAGATGAAAAGGGGAATCCGAATATTGGTTGCCTTCTCATTTAGTTTTGCCCGGACTGGCTATCATTTTTTTAGCTTTTATCACATGGAAGCATAAAAAGCCATCCGAATCTGTAAATCTTATTATAGAAAACTTGCAAGAAAACAGATTACCATCCTATACGCCATTCCAAATTACTATCTTTAACATTGGTTACGCAGGATTAGATGCAAAACAAGATTTCTTCATGGACGGAGGAACAGGTTCAAGTTCTCGTAGTAAAGAACAAACCAAACAGAATTTACAACACATGTCGTCCTTTTTAAAGGACGATCATGCAGGTTTTGTCTTGTTACAAGAAGTCGATATGAAAGCATTCCGTTCTTTTGATCAAAATGAATATCAATTTTTTCAACAGGAGTTATCCTCTCACGCTTCTACATTTGGTTATAATTATAGGAATCCATGGGTTCTGGTTCCCTTTTTGCGTCCCATAGGATATGTGGAATCAGGACTCGCTACGTTTTCGACCTACTTCATACAACAAGCAACTCGGTTTCAATTACCTGGGAGAGATCCTTGGCCAAAGCAACTCTTTGATTTAGATCGTGCGATGGTAGAACATATTATCCCGGTTGAAAATGGGAAGAACTTACGAATCGTAAATCTACATGTATTGGCATATGATGCAGGTGGGAATATCCGCAAACAACAACTGCAATACGTAAAACAGTATATGAATACACAGTATCAGAAGGGGGGATGTGATTCTAGGTGGCGACTGGAATCAGCTACTGTCAGATATTCAGTTACAAGACCCCGCATTTCTAGCCGCCTGGCCCAAATGGTTAGTGCGTTTGTTCCAAGATTTCACAGAAGGAGGATTTCAATGAGCTGTAGATTCTTCTGTGTATACAGTACGCGATAATCGTACGGCATACATAAAAGGAAAAAGTTTTGTGACCATTATTGATGGATTTTTAGTCTCAACTAATGTGGAAATCCTTCAAGTCAGGGGACACAATTTACAGTTTACACATAGTGATCATAATCCTGTGAGTGCTGTTTTTCAATTACAGTAGAGCGGAAGACATACGTTCGAATAAACTTTTGGGAGACGTGAATAAATATGACACAGACATATACAATTGTTGTTATCGGAGCTGGTACAGCTGGGATTTCCTTGGCTACTCATTTACTCCGTCATGCCCCTGTATTAAAAGAACAGGTTGCCATCATAGACCCTGCTCAAACACATTATTTCCAGCCACTATGGGCCTTTGCGGGAGCTGGGATTGTCAAAAAAGAAGCAACGATGAAAAAGCAATCCGACCTCATTCCAGAAGGCGTACATTGGATACAAAGGAACGTTGCGGAAATAATCCCTGTAGAAAACAGGTTGCTGCTAGAGGATGGAACTGTTATTGCCTATGAAATGTTAATTGTAGCTGCGGGTATTCGAATACATTGGAATCACATTAAAAGATTGAAAAAATCGATTGGGAAAAATGGGGGTTGTAGTAATTATTCGTATGACTATACGGATGCAACTTGGAGAGAAATCCAACAATTTAAAGGAGGAAACGCCATCTTTACGCATCCGAATATCTCTATCAAGTGTGGCGGTGCACCCCAAAAAATTATGTATTTAGCTGAAGAATATTTTTGTCAACAAGATGTCCGGGAAAAAAGTAAGATTATGTTTCAAACAGCAAATCCACATATTTTTCATGTACCTCGCTATGCGTCCTCTTTAGAAAAGGTGATTCAGAGGAAACAAATTATAACGAACTTTCATCAGAATTTAGTAGAAATTAACACTGAAAAAAAAGAATCGATTTTTGAAGATCTACAAACAGGTAACAGAGAAAGCATACCGTATCATCTCTTACATGTTGTCCCGCCTATGGGACCACCTGATATGATCAAGAATAGTTTACTAGGAGACGAAGAGGGATGGGTAGATGTAAACCCTTATACACTGCAGCATGTACAGTACCCCAACATATTTGGAATCGGAGATTGCACCAATTTACCAACTTCTAAAACCGGAGCGGCTATTCGAATGCAAATTCCTGTTGTAAGAGCAAATCTATTGGCATTTTTACAGGATCAGGAGGTGTAGGCGACATATAATGGCTATACACCTTGTCCCATTGTCACGGGGTATAAAAGTTTGATTTTAGCAGAATTTGATTATCATCAGGAAGAACAAGAAACATTTCCGTTTGATCAATCAAAAGAAAGATATAGTATGTTTTTATTAAAGAGATATGCACTTCCTTTTCTGTATTGGAGATATATGCTGAAAGGCATTGTATAAGAAATAAAGCATAGTCAAAAGGAATAATTGTTAAAAAATTTTGAAATATAAGGGGCGGATGTATGTTATTCGAATGCTTTTATCATGACAAATTGGCTCATGCGTCTTATATTGTGGGGTGTCAGAATCACGGAGTGGCCATTGTTATCATCCAGGACGCCACATTGAACAATATATGGAATTTGCTAGAAAGCGCGGATTAAGCATCATTGCGGTAACGGAAACACATTTTCATGCTGATTTTGTATCTGGTGCGAAAGAGCTCGCGTTATCTTGTAACTCAACGTTTTATGCATCAGCTGAAGGGGGAATCACGTGGAAATATCAGTATCTCGATCAAGTGCCATACCATCTTGTCAGAGGTGGTAGTGCATTTCATATTGGTACGATTCAATTTCAAGTTATTCACACGCCAGGACATACGCCTGAAAGTATTTCATTTCTAGTCATAGATACAAAACAGCATAATGAAACCAATGACAAACCGATAGGGATTTTTACAGGAGATTTTCTATTTGTTGGTGATGTAGGTAGACCAGATTTATTAGAAACGGCTGTTGGTATTCCACATCATGCGAAGAGTAGTGCCAAAGCTTATTTCATTCGATCCAAAAAATCAAAACGATGCCGGTATACCTACAAATTTGGCCCTCCCATCGTGCTGATAGAGCATGCGGAAAATCATTAGGCGCCATTCCCTCTTCTACAATGGGCTATGAGAAACTTTTTAATTGGGCCTTTCAAACAGAGGAACAAAATTATTTTGTGATGCATGTATTAAGTGGACAGCCGGAACCACCACCTTATTTTTCTAAAATGAAACGAGTCAATCAAGATGGTCCACCGATTCGTACACAGGTTCTCATAAAAGAAATACATTCTTTCCCTGCATGGCAACAATTAGCACATACAGACCAACAAATCATTGATACAAGAGAACCAACGTTTTTTGCATCTGGTCACGTAAAGGGGTCCCTGAATATTCCTTATAACCAGTCTTTTACAACCTGGTGTGGTTGGCTCCTAGAGGATAGTCAGGACCTTATCATCGTTATCGATCCTCTGTCTGCAAATATAAACGAGGTACGGAGATATTTGGAATAAATTGGATTAGATCGTACGATAGCCTATATGCCTTCAAACACACTGGAAGATATAGGGTCATTAGAGACGTGTCAACAACCCGCCACTTAACACCCTTACGGGTCGTTTGAAGTGGGGGCTTGCGTCTGTCGGAGTTCGACAGTGCTTCTACCCTCATAGAGAGCAACTACGCTTATTCCTACCCAGTAGTACGAACGAGCAATGCTCTCCTACCTTAGTATGGTGGAGCATAAGGACGGTTGACTTCGCCCCTACCACAAGAGCTATACTCCTGTGGTAACTACACTGGTATGCTTAATTCCCTTACGGTGTAGATTCATCGCACCAATACGGTCATCATTTGATTGGTATTGGCAATTTTTACACTTAAAAGTGTGTAACTTTTTATTACGATTCGCTTTTTCAATGTTTCCGCACTTAGGGCAAGTTTGGGAAGTATATTTGGGGTCTACCACAATTACCTTTTGTCCATTCAATTCAGCTTTATACTCAAGCATTTGACGGAACTGATAGAAAGCCCAAGATACAGAAACATAGCGGTTTTTCACTCGTACTTTCTCTGTCGCAGAACGAACCCCTGTTAAGTCTTCTAAAACAAACATAGTACCTCTAGGGTATGCCTCAACGAGTGCCTTTGTAATTTGATGGTTTACATCAGTTACATAACGGTTTTCTCTTGAGCCAATTTGTTTTATTTTCTTACGAGAAGATGGTGTTTGTCGTGTTTGTAATTGCTTACGAGTAGCTTTAAATTTACCACGCTTATGTTTAACAATATTTCCGTTGTAGAAGGTTGTTTTGCCCTGACTATCATAAGTGGTTGCAAGGAAGTTGATTCCTAAATCAACACCAACGATGTTGTTTACATCTGCGAAATCTAATGTTTGGTACTCTTTTGTCATCGGGATATGTAAGAACCACTTTTTGTACTTATGCACTAATTTAGCAGTACCAAATTTCCAAGTGCTGTTGAAGTATTTCTTCATAGCCTTACGCTCATAATTTAGTTTTAGGCGACCTTCAAGCGTGTTTACACTAAATTGGTTTTTGGTTAGTGAATAATCTCGATTCCAGACTAAATCATATTCTGCAAGTTTAAAGTCAATCAAAGACCAATTCATGTCCATTTGATTTAGCCGACTTGTAACAAGCACTTACAGTTTTCATTACAGATTGAGCCATTTGACTTTTTAACCTAAAGTGATTTCGCAAATCAGAATAATATAAGTTATTGAGATTTACTTGATTAAGGTTCTTTGTTTCAAATATGTGTTTTGATAACCAATTACAAACCTTGCGGTAAGCGTTCGTTGTTATCTTTAGACTTTCAGCTTGATTATCGGAAACATGGATTTGTATTTTTGCAGTAATTGTAGGCATTATTTTCACCGCCTTTCACTAATTAAATTGTAACAGATTTTTAGTGAAAGCAAACAACTTAAGTAGAGAAAGTAGGAGGCAAGGTGGAAGCTTCAAATACTTGATATGGTACAGAATCTTAGGGTTTTTAACGTACCATACCGTATCTGCCGGCAATTCCTCCCCCACTTATCGTTGCCGATTTTAGATGAAGAAAGAACCGTTCAAGAATTGTTTCCTCTTATACAATCGGGAACCCATCCCGTTATTGATGTTCGAAATCAATCGGAATGGAACGAGGGACATCTTCCGCATGCCAAACATATTACGCTAGAACACCTGACAAAGCATGTACAAGACATTCCAAAAGATCGTCCGATTATTGTACAGTGTCGTTCTGGTATACGTTCCGCTATTGCAGCAAGTATATTACAGAAACATGGTGTAAAGGATGTAATAAATGTACAAGGTGGATATTTAGCATGGCTAAAGGTGTAAATAAAGAGATAGAAAGGTACAATCATCATGCGCAAGGATGTAGGATGAAAAGAATAGTGAAAAGGGATAGACATCTATAAAAAACCGTTATATTTTGTAATGAAACAAATATAACGGTTTTTTATGTATCATTTGAATTTGTAAATTACTCTATACGATAGCTCGATACATCAAGTGCTTATTTTATTACGAATTTTCTGTGCAGTATTTTTTATCTTTCCCTTCCTTCTGTTTGATTTGCTTGGAATTCCATTTTTAAAGCTATACTATCTCCTTGGAACATATTTTGATCTTTTCCATTATCTTCAAATATAAACTTCATCCAAAACCAATCCATTTTCCCAGGTTGTAACCCTCGTGATTCTGTCCATTTGGATGCAAATACTTTCTTTGAAACAACTTCTGGTCCTTGTTCTTTTAGTTCTGCAAGGGTTGTTTCATAAACAGGGCTCTTTGCTGGGTCCCAATCCCAAAGGAATTGTACTTTTATATGCTTACCAAAATCATCTGCCTGATTATTTTTCAGATCATCGTTTACCGTATAATCTATTTTCATCACAACATCTTGAATAGCTAACGTACCACTATTTTTCAAGTTGAATTTTTTTAATATTTTATCCCCTGGTTTCAACTGAATTAAATCCAACGAAGTAGTAGGTTGCATAGCTAAATCTAATGTACCCGCAGTAAATGTGTTATTCGTTACCACGTGATCACTAAAATAGGCATATGTTCCCCCACCGATGAAAGATAAACCAAGAGCGGCAGAAATCACTCCTACCCCTAATTTCTTTTTGAATGACATATTTTGTTCCTCCTATTCTATTTCTAATCTATGTAAGAACCCCTTGATATAGATATAGCATGAATAGAGAGAAGTTTATATGAAAATCAAAACATGACATATTGAGAAATTTTCATGGTCATCTAGATTTCCGAAATACCTCACTATACAAAGTTACGTGTACCCCTAATATCTTGCTACTTTTCATTCTTACTCTCCAATATAAAATGCTTACTCACACAATTTTCTTATAAATAAATACTAAAACATGGCATATATCCTTTATGAAAGCTATTTTTATAAATGTAAGGGGTGAAAGAATGAGGTTTCAGAAGAGGTTTCGATGGATTTTATTTGGTGTATTTCTAGTATTACTGCTAATAGGAATGATGTACGCTTCAATATTACGAAAAGATAATCCAAAACCGATGAAGAACGCACTACCCGTGCAAACACCAGAAACTTCGATTAAACATGCTGTTTTACAGGTACTATCGCAACAAAAAAAGACACTAGGGGAAGAACCACAGCTTACAGAGACACAAGTGCAGGTGAATGTGAAGCGATTATCCAACGATGAGCACTGGGCATTTGGATCTGTAGTGATATTGGCTCCAAATGTAACAGGAGCATTTCCAGAAGGAAAACTTTTCATTGCGAAACACTCTACTACAAATTGGCAAGTCGCTTTAGAAGGGATGGATTTGTTCAGCGAACTCTCACAACAAATTCCCGATGCAATGATGAGCGCGCAAGAAAAAAAAGCATTTTCTTTACTTCGGAATGCGCAGGCCCTCTCACAGAATAGGCTTGAGCTTCGGTTACCTTACGAACAAGGACAATCTTGGGTGATGTCTGGCGGTCCTCATGGATGGTCAGGATCAGATAGACCCTATAGTTCTCTTGATTTATATGGTGGAGACCAACGCGTGTTAGCTGCAGGAGATGGCATAGCTTACACCATGTGCGCAAATAACAGAGGGTGGATCCGTATCTATCATGAAAATGGATATGCCACGGATTACTATCATTTGTGGAATAATATGATACCAAATGGTCAGCCAGTCCAAGAAGGAACCTTTTTAGGTTATACGGGGACGGATGTATCGTGTGGTGGATATGCAAGTGGGCGCCATGTGCATTTTTCCCTCTTGCAGGGCAATACGCGTATACCTTTACAAGGAAAAGAACTAGGTGGCTGGGTATTCTTTGAAACCTCCCCTTATAATGGCTATGCGATGCATGGGAGTACAGTGAGATATACAGGCTATACTTTGTATAATTACGGAAAACTGCTTGCGAATCAAGGGATTGTAGATGCGAATGGAGGGCGTACAGTAAACCTTCGTACAGGCCCCGGTACGAACTATCCGGTTGTAGGTTCTCTTCATGATGGAGAGGTTGTAACGGTTTCTTGTACCGCAAATGGGGCGACATTTACTGGTCGTAAGGGGAGTACAAATAGATGGAATCAACTAACAAATGGGTATTGGATGAGTGACGCCTATCTGTATACAGGTACCAATGATGCGATAGCTTCTTCTTGTAACAAGTAGCGCATCATATATGTATGTAAAATGAAAAATTGATAGGGTCCCTTACATGGAACAACCTCCAATTTGGACGATCCCAATCATTATTTTCATTAAGATAGAACCCAGAATCTCTTCTTATACAACAAACAGAAGGTACTTTGGTATACGCCTCTGTTTGTTGTATGTATAAAGATCCTAAATACATTCCATAACTAGCATACAAGTTTATAAAAAATAAAGTTCTATTTTCTATTACTTATGTTGTCAACAACCCGCCACTTAACACCCTTACGGGTCGTTTGAAGTGGGGGCTTGCGTCTGTCGGAGTTCGACAGTGCTTCTACCCTCATAGAGAGCAACTACGCTTATTCCTACCCAGTAGTACGAACGAGCAATGCTCTCCTACCTTAGTATGGTGGAGCATAAGGACGGTTGACTTCGCCCCTACCACAAGAGCTATACTCCTGTGGTAACTACACTGGTATGCTTAATTCCCTTACGGTGTAGATTCATCGCACCAATACGGTCATCATTTGATTGGTATTGGCAATTTTTACACTTAAAAGTGTGTAACTTTTTATTACGATTCGCTTTTTCAATGTTTCCGCACTTAGGGCAAGTTTGGGAAGTATATTTGGGGTCTACCACAATTACCTTTTGTCCATTCAATTCAGCTTTATACTCAAGCATTTGACGGAACTGATAGAAAGCCCAAGATACAGAAACATAGCGGTTTTTCACTCGTACTTTCTCTGTCGCAGAACGAACCCCTGTTAAGTCTTCTAAAACAAACATAGTACCTCTAGGGTATGCCTCAACGAGTGCCTTTGTAATTTGATGGTTTACATCAGTTACATAACGGTTTTCTCTTGAGCCAATTTGTTTTATTTTCTTACGAGAAGATGGTGTTTGTCGTGTTTGTAATTGCTTACGAGTAGCTTTAAATTTACCACGCTTATGTTTAACAATATTTCCGTTGTAGAAGGTTGTTTTGCCCTGACTATCATAAGTGGTTGCAAGGAAGTTGATTCCTAAATCAACACCAACGATGTTGTTTACATCTGCGAAATCTAATGTTTGGTACTCTTTTGTCATCGGGATATGTAAGAACCACTTTTTGTACTTATGCACTAATTTAGCAGTACCAAATTTCCAAGTGCTGTTGAAGTATTTCTTCATAGCCTTACGCTCATAATTTAGTTTTAGGCGACCTTCAAGCGTGTTTACACTAAATTGGTTTTTGGTTAGTGAATAATCTCGATTCCAGACTAAATCATATTCTGCAAGTTTAAAGTCAATCAAAGACCAATTCATGTCCATTTGATTTAGCCGACTTGTAACAAGCACTTACAGTTTTCATTACAGATTGAGCCATTTGACTTTTTAACCTAAAGTGATTTCGCAAATCAGAATAATATAAGTTATTGAGATTTACTTGATTAAGGTTCTTTGTTTCAAATATGTGTTTTGATAACCAATTACAAACCTTGCGGTAAGCGTTCGTTGTTATCTTTAGACTTTCAGCTTGATTATCGGAAACATGGATTTGTATTTTTGCAGTAATTGTAGGCATTATTTTCACCGCCTTTCACTAATTAAATTGTAACAGATTTTTAGTGAAAGCAAACAACTTAAGTAGAGAAAGTAGGAGGCAAGGTGGAAGCTTCAAATACTTGATATGGTACAGAATCTTAGGGTTTTTAACGTACCATACCGTATCTGCCGGCAATTCCTCCCCCACTTATCGTTGGGCTATCGCCCTTCACACGATTGAAGTAGGGGGTATCCTTGCCGATTTTAGATGAATACATACTCGTACACCATCTGTTACTGCTGAATATGAAAAGGAAGAATTGTATCTATGTTTTATCAATAGCTTAAGCCCTATTTATAATTCAGTGAGGCTTATATTTTGCATTGTTATATTCCGAAGTTCTATACTTTTATATATTTTCCCGCTTTTTTATACAGAAAATTTCTAGTATTTTATAAGTAAGCTGTTATGTAACTTATTTTGTAAGAGTAGGAAACAAAATAAGTTTTTTAGAGAGACTTTCTATAGAAGGTCTCTTTTTTTCTTTCTCATTTATGCTTCAAGAAGGAAAATACAGGAGTATAGTTAAATACTTATAGTGGTGTCATACACCATTTTTTTAAATCATCGAAGACAAACCGAATATATCATTTAAATGAAGAGGGAGCGGTCCAATGGAATTAGAACAAGTTGTGCGCAAATATGAAACAGATTTATTACGTTTACCTTATGTTGTAGGAGTAGGAATGGGATTTGTACAAGAAAAAGAAGTGATTCAAGTATTTGTTTCGAAAAAAGTACCACGTTCTCAATTAAAAGCAGCGGAACAAATACCTACACAATTAGAAACATACCCAACGAACATTATAGAAGTGGGGACCATTACAAATCATTACACGGGATAAGGAGGAGAGTGTTATGGGGAAACATTCAAATATAAAGGTGTTGACTGTTCAGGAACAACAAGACATTCAAAAAGTGCAGCAAGATGTAGAGGATGCTTTCTTACAGTTTCGGAATGTAACAGGTATTGGAGCTGGTATTCAACAGGTAAACGGGGTTATGACAGGCACACCCTCTTTACTTGTATTTGTAGACCAAAAACTACCTATTGAAACATTAGAAACGAATCAAGTCATTCCAAAAGAAATAAACGGAATCAAAACCGACGTCATCCAAACAGGATATCTATTTGCTGGGAATCAGCAAACATTACAAGTTGATACACAAACACTTTCCACTCGAGTTCGTCCAGCCAAAGGGGGATATAGCGTTGCTCATCGAAATGTGACGGCTGGTACGATTGCGACTTGCGTATATGATATATTACCGAATGGTTCTACCAATCCGCCAGCACATGGATATGGTATCCCAAATCGATACTATATATTAAGTAACAATCATGTATTAGCGAATAGTAATAACGCGAACATAGGCGATCCCATTTTACAACCTGGTCCAATTGATGGAGGAAGCGATCCAACAGATCGGATTGCAATCTTATCAAGGTTTATCCCAATTACTTTTTCTTCACAAGTACCACTTGAAAATCAAAACAATCTTGTTGATGCCGCGATTGCAGAAGCACCATTTCATCAGATAGATCGTTCGATTCATTGGATTGGTTCTGTGCAAGGCTGGCGACGAAAACAAAATGTTACCGTCGGTACGCGCATCATGAAAACGGGACGGACCACAAATCATACACATGGAGTCATCACTGCGGTAAACGCGACCGTAGATGTGAATTACGGAAGTGGTAAAGTTGCACGGTTTCGAGATCAAATTGTCACAACCAACCTTTCTTCAGGCGGAGACTCTGGCTCTTTAATCACGACAAATGATGGCGTTGCCATTGGCTTGTTATTTGCTGGTTCAGCCTCAGTTACAATCGCAAACCAGATCGAACATGTACGATCTTTACTTAGCATCGAAGTGGCAGAAAATATATTATAACATTTTCTCCCCTTGCGATACCTATTAAACATCTCAGCAATGGTTACGCTGTTGGAGCTGTTCGCGGAAATGGAACGTAATTTCATTCTTGAGCGGACGATGGCCGGTAAGCTCAGAGCGAGAGAACATAGAGTAAAGTTTGGACGTAAAGGAAAAAACAAGGATTTAGTAGATCATGTCATTGATCTTTGAAAAACAAGAAAAAGACGACTGTAATAAAATCAACATTATATCGTGAGATTGAAAAACGTGGGCTAATGAAAGAATCTTAACTTCGCTGTATCTATTCTTACGAATAGAATCACTAAAATGTCTCTGAATCAATGTAGAACAGACTGGTTCAGAAACATTTCCTTTTATGGGATAAACCCTTAATGTACCTTTTGGAGGGGATGGGTAAGAAACCCGATGATTAGATTGCAACATATGGCGAATACATACTGCCTATCAAGGGGATTTCCTTGATGGTGAAATGTTGATGTACCAACCATAGAGGACCTCTATCACGGTTTTTATGTTTTAATCAAACGTTTGATTCGGCACCCTTTGTACGAGACCCATACGGATTCGCTACAATTCGTCAATGTTTTATATGTTTTTTGAGAAAGGAATCCTCGTATGTATAAATCTAATCTCGTGGCTTTCTTACTATTCATAATCTCTTTTTCTTGTTATGTTATCTATATAACTGAAAACCCACTCTACTTACATCCAGTTGTGTTATTATCTATTATGTTGATTACAATTGTAGGTGTCATTCTGTTTAGTGGTTTTCATGATTCAACTTATTTGAAATATATCCTCTTTATGGGATTACTTCTGTATCTTATTCTTATATGTAGTACCGTGCTAAACGTGATATAAGTGTGTGTACAACAAGATAGTAACAAGTATATTTTATTTTAATTCCTTTCTATTAGCTCCCACAAGATAGATAAAAAATAAAAGCGATTCGGAAACTCATTTTTGTAGGCTTCCTTCTTTGTCTATTGTATGTTTTTCTTTTCATTCTCAAAATTTATAATAAGACAAAAAAGAAAAAACGCAATCTTTATGAAAGCGTCTCTTCTTTATATATAAACTTACAAACAACGGAAAGGAATTTACATCCACTTGTATCTTAGCACACATTCTCATCGACGAATATTGAGAAATTTCTACATGTATGATAGATACATAGGACTAAGGTATTTCATTCGTTTACTTTTACAATTACCAATTGAATGATCGCCCTTTCAACAAAAGTTACTGCAACAACGCGCAATGAAAAGAGACTGTGCACCAAGACAAATGGAAGATACCGTATTATATTTCATGCTCCAAACAAAGTAAAAGAATCCTATCATAAAGAAGGATTCTTTTACTAGGTATTCTGTTGACAAATGAGCAATCCACGGGAATTGATTCTCTCAATACTCAATTCCTTTTTATGTTATACCAAAGCAGACATAGTATTCAAGTACGAGTACAGCATTTTGAAAGTGTAGCATGAAATCTATTCCTCATCTCTGTACATAATGCTTCCATTTCTTGTTCTTGTTCGTTGACACTCCTACGACTTTAGCTAACTTGTATACGACACGCTATCAGGTTCTGTACAAAATAGGAAATCCAGGAACTGCAGTAAACCATATAGATTTTCTTTTTCAAACGTCCCTTCTTAAATAGCAGACAAAAAGGTGATTCTCGAATGGGAATCACCTTTTTTGTTACGAAATAAAATAAAATAGAATGATACCGTTTATTCTACATATAAACCAATTGCGGCAACAATCGCTTCCGAAGCGTATTCCCATTTTCCATCTGTTAAAGCGCCTAATTGTTGGCCAATTTGTGATAGAAGATCTGGTGTAATCGGAACGCCAAAATATTGAGCAACGATTGCACCGATAGGTGCTGTAATTTTTGTCCATCCACCACGATCAATTTTAATTTCTAAATTTTTGATTACCCCATCTTCTTTTACAAAGCGATAATAGACTTGATCATCTAAACGAAAACTTAAATGATGTGAAATTTGACCATTTACGACAGTTTGATTGCCTAGTTTCGAAATGTACGCTGGTTTCACATTAAATTCATGGTCAAATACTTTTAATTTTTTAATTTCAGGTCCTAACAAAGCAGCTTGAACCGCCTTATCAAGGTTATTCATAGGAATAGCATCTAGATTTTTCGTTTGTTCAATAAATTGGGGTGAGAATACATGAGATGCTTGTACGACTTGTTGCGTGGTCGTTTCTTTTTCTGCAGCAAATACGGATGTGGATGAGCCTGTTACTAACAACATTGCCGCTAAAGCTGTAGCACTGATTACCTTATACCGTTTCATACGTATATTCCTCCTCTTTTCCCTTTTTATTTGCGAAACGTGTCAAATCATGTCATACGAAAGGGTTGGAAACATCATATCACAACAAGAAATAAATTAAAAGGAAATATTCTGAAATTTTAAAATTTATTTTTCGGACGCGATAAGAAAGTATTTTTAATGTTTGACTCTCTCATTCTTTTCCACAGGAGATTTTGTCTTCATATAGAATTTGTACACCATATCAATTTCTAAGGAGTGATTCTCATTGACAGAAACATTATGTATAGAAGAATTAAACGCGTTTTTGCCATTAGCTTCTTTAGAAGCTCTCCCTGCAGAAGAACAAAAAATGCGTCTTCAATATTGGAAAGAACATTTCACCAACAAAGAAATTACCGCGGGTTTAGGCACGTATAATAGTAAACTATACGAATTGTACAAAAAACATGAAATTCCACTGCAAGGAACAGCGCATCTACAGCGAAAAGGAAAAGAACGAACCCCATCCAAAGACGATACTCCTATTGCTTCACAACAGTCCAAGACTACTGAACCAGTCCAAACACAAACAAGTGCACCCACCATCCCAATGCAAGAGGTACCCGTGATTCCAAAATTCGAACCAACAACACTACCAGTAGAACCAATAGAATCCTTTCATATCCACTATACGGGATGCCAGTCTAAACAAAAAATCATCCACCAATTGCAAGTCCTTGCTACTTTGTTATAAGAGGCATCACATGAACAGTATCAATTCTCAATTCAAATTGATACGCTCTCTTTAAAATAACACAGAAAAAACTCTCTTATATTGTGATAAGAGAGTTTTTCGGATAAGTATGGCATAAAATATTTAATACATAGCAGAGAGTTGCTTAAGATAATTGTAACATGAAAAATACGAAAACGCCTTCGATTTTTTGTATCCTTCTGTATAAAATACCGTTTATCAGAGCATGTTATTATCCATCCATGATATGTATTCCATTCTGAGTAGCTAATAAATAGCTACTTTTTTAACCTCTTGCATAAAATTATTTACATGCAATTATTTGTATTGTTATCACGAACACAAGCTATATTAAAAGGATGAACACAAATGCAAAGAAACAAAGTCAAAACGTAGATTAAACAGCATTTAGTTATGCAAGAGGAATCTCGCACGATGACAGGACAAACTACATCAGCATTTAATCAATCTGTACAGCATGGTAAAATATTATCGTTTGTAGAATTTGGAACAATTAGAAAAACTCGTTTATACTTGCAAGAAGATTTAGAAGCGTACAAAGTACAGAAGAGAACACAGCGCTAGAACGAACAGATACTTCTTAAACTTCCCTCTCAAAACATAGTAAAAGCCCTCCCAGCCTACCAAGCACAAAGGACTTTTACAGGTTCTGGTGCAAAAAATCGAAATGATTTGAAAGTATGCTTTCAAACTAGACTATACTGGTACTACTACTAAAAAAAGGTGTATGACCAGTATGGAAAAAGAAAATATATTCAAATGGAAGCATTACCAGCCTGATATTATTTTGCTAACAGTACATTGGTACCTACGGTACAATTTAAGTCTTCGTGATTTAGTGGAAATGATGGAAGAACGAGGATTCTCCTTAGTCCATACAACCATTATGCGCTGGGTTCATCAATATGGACCAAAATCAAAGGAGAAAAGATGTACTTATATCATGTGATCGATTCCGAAGGAAACAAGATTGATTTTTATTTAAGTCGTAAATGAGATGCGAAGGCTGCCAAGCGTTTTCTAAAGAAAGCCTTGGCCTCTTGTCATGCCACAAAGCCTCGTTCGATAACTGCTGATGGAGATAAGGCCTATCCTGTTGCGATACGTGAACTAAAGGAAGAAAACTGTATACCACTTCGTGTGAAAAAATATTTAAGCAATATCATTGAGCAAGATCATCGATTTATCAAAAAACGGACAAACCCTCCAAGGGGAGAAGTCTGTCCAAAAGCAAATGTATCTTATCAATGAAATCTTTGGCTTAACAGCATAAAGTTCCATTCCGCTAGGAATCCTTTTCTTTTTTTCATATATAACTGTATTTGCACCAGACCCCTTCTCGACTTAATTGACATATCGTCCTAATTCTTGGTAAAAATTTTCTCTAGTTCCAAAATATACAAAGATAATGTGGTTGTCTTCCATATAGTACACATATGCTAAACGAATTCCAGTCCCTTGTATCGTCCAATCATACACTCTATACTCACTTAGATCACCTTTAAGTGTCTTACCGATACCTGGATTTTTTAAGATAATTTCCTTTTTATTTTCATATTCATCTACAAGCTTCTTTTGTCTTTTTTCTAACTTTTTAATCAGTTTCTCCATCTTTTTCGTCAAAGAAAATGTCAAGTCCATTAAAATCATCCTCCTTACCTACAGAACCTTCCATCTCTTTTTGGAATTGCTCAATCTTATAATCTAAAAACTGTTCGTATTCAGCAATTCTTTTTGATAGCTTCTCGGCAAGTTCGCCACCCTTATAGCCTCTGGCAATTAACTCAGAAACAATTTTTTGAATATCATCCTCATATACTGTTTGTTCTTTCTTAGATGGTTTTAAAAAAATCCCTTGAGGGGTAAGGATGGCATGGAGCGAATCCGTCATACCTAAATAATCATAATAATTTTTAGGAATGGTAATTTGTCTTTTTCCTGTAATTGTGATTTCTTTATTTTCGATGGACTCAAATTCTTTTTCAAAAAGGTTACCCATGTATATCACCTCACATAACGAATTCCTTGATAATCAAGGATATCTATATTTTAGCATGAGTAAAATTAAAATTCAAGGAACAGCATGGATAAAGGGTGCTTTTGCCCATCCCTTCTTTGAAATGGGGGAATAAGCAAATGAATATTGTATACTCCTTACGTTATAAAATCCTTACATTAAACTAAACAAGTAATACTGTTTGTAAAAGTCTATATTTGATGTCATTTAAACCATGGCCCCTTCATTGTAACAATCCAATCATCAGTTGGGATTTTTTGTATTATCCCCATACTAAAGTAGCTGTTTTCAAGTGGCAGAAACATCGCCTTACAAAAATGAAGCAAGGTGAGCTTTCAGATTTCCGTTCACAAAAGTTAGGCTTCATCTTCCAAGACTTTAATTTATTAGAAAACTTATCTATTTATGAAAACATCGCACTTCCACTTTCACTTCAAGGTGTTTCATCACGTAGGATTGGACCGAAGGTAGAAAAGGGAGCCGATATGTTCGGAATTTCAGCAATTCTACAAAAATATCCATCTGAAATATCTGGTGGGCAGAGACAATGTTCAGCAGCCGCAGGTGCGTTAGTGCATGAACCGGCCATTATTTTAGGGGACGAGCCTACAGGAGCTCTTGATTCTAAAAACGCAACTAGTTTACTGGATGCAATGACAAGCTTAAATGCAAAACAAGGTGTATCGATTATGATGGTTACGCATGATCCATATGGTGCAAGTTATTGTCAACGTATTTTATTCATTCAAGATGGAGAGCTATATAAAGAAATTCATCGCGGTGGTACACGTGACAAATTCTATAAAGAAATTTTAGACGTGCTTGCAGACTTAGGCACACAAAAAGCATAAAGTTACCTTACTTATGTTTATCGAAACAATCATAGTCGCATCTCTTGCAATCGGAATTGCAGTTGGTGTAGGACTTGCAGCAGGTATCGGTCAGTTATTAATGAATCAGTTGGATTTTTCTGGAGAAGGTTATAAAGCATTTTATATTCCATCTATGACTATTACTTGCATCTTCTTTTTTGTCTTATTTGGACTATCAGTTATCATGAATAGTATGAAATTGTCACGTATTTCTGTTTTGCAACTTGTACATGCAGATTCACAAACAGAGCGTGACGAGGTAAAAGAGAAAATGACAGCTGTAGTTGCATTCCTTGGTTTGCTTTTACTAGGCATTGGGTATAATATCACAGCTACAGTGGGTACATACATGCTATTTGGATCTCTTCTCCCCGTTATGATGGAGTAATAAAAAACATAGGGAAAAAGGGCTGAAAACTTTTACTTTTGCGCAATTAAACTTCCATATGAACAGTCTAACAAACGTGCTTGCAACGGTAGCAATCTTAGTAGCTCTCTTGGAGCTGGTGGAATTGCGTTCTTAGCAATGATGGCAAGCTGTCTGATGTTTAAAGTTTTGTCTGGTGCATCCAAAGATTGTACACGTTATCAAATGCTTCGTAAAATCGGTGTTCGCCGAGTGTTATTAACACAATCGATTTATAAAGAGTTATTCTTTGTATTCTTAGTCCCAGCAATTGTGGGTATTGTTCACGTATTAGTTGGGATGAATATGTTCAGCCCTCTTTTAATTGATCCGTATTTCCGTATATGGTTACCACTTGTTATTTTTGTAGTGATTTACTTGATCTATTACTTCATTACGGTTCAATTATATAAAAAATTGTACTTCCGAAAGAAGAGTAATGTAAATATGATTTATATGAAGTGTCAAAATAATCAGCCCTCATGTGTTGATTATTTTGAAGGAGGAAAAAAGAGCTAGAATTAAGAAAAGGACTCGCACTATGGTTAAACAATTGGTTCTTGTGCAAAAAAACTCAAATTGTATCATCTCTCTCAGAACAGATTATTTCAATAATTTGTTCTTTTTTGTTCGTAAAGACATGTGTAAGCAGGTTCATGCCAGATCCCTCACCAAAGGAAGAATAAGATGAAAAATAATTCTAAATATGCCCCTTTAATTACTTTCGCAATAAGAAAAAGGCTTCTTGTGCAAAGAAAGGATACGTTCCCAAGAAATAATGAGGATTCCTATTGGAATCCTTCAGAGTGATAAATATTTCCGTATTGATCTACAATGTTATATCGTTTAGCCCAACGATTTAGAGCATTTTGAACAGCTTTTACTATGAACGGTTTCCCATTTCTTTGTCCTTTTATTCGAACAAACAAGTATTTCTCTGGATTATTTTCTGCAGTTGACTGGTCTTTCGTTTACTTAATCATCGTTTGAATAATGGTTGCTACATCTTGATCAATGAGAACACGATGGTTCTTAACATTGGTTTTTGAAATGTCTCCTTGCAGATAATATTCTCCACTGCTATTAGTAATTAAGCAGTTATGGTAGCGAAGGTACAGTATATCGCTTATCTAACTCCGGCCCATATTGATGGACCCAACGCATAATCGTTGTATGAGCCAGGGGTTGTTCTCTTTCCTCCATCATTTCTATCAAATCAAGAAAAATGAGATTGTACCGTAGGTACCAACGCACAGTTAATAAAATACTATCCGACTGATAATGCTTCCGTTTAAAAGAATTTTCCATTTTTATACTAATCACACACCTTTTTAAGAATACTAGTATCAGTATGTCTAAGTTTGAGCGAGTATTTGCAAGTGTCCTGAAGTTTTCGCACTAGAAACTTAAAAAAATAACGAATGGAATTTCAATATATAATTGAAAGGATGTTGTCTGTTCGTTAAGGGCTTTTTTATTATTCCAATAAATTAAATAGTTATCTATAGTGTTTACTGTTGTTCAAAATAAAAACAAAGAAAGGTGAAAATCAAATGAAGAAAAAATATGTAGAGTTTTTTCATTATTAGATATTTGTTTTAAAATTCAAAATAGTTTAAACGCATTTATAGCATATGATTATAGTTTGAGCAGTTATGAATAATTACTGTAACTCATTGTGCGCCGAAAAAACGCAGTTTGGTTGTTGTGAACTGCATTTTCATTTATAATTGACTATTTTTTAATAGGGATATGCAAACCTGTAACAAAAGAAATAAGAAGAGGAGTCAGACAGATGAAAAAAAAATTATATACAAGCCTGTTAGTAGCGACCGTTATGACAAGTAGTTTAGGAACAACAAATGTATTCGCTGCACCCATGTTTTACCCCGATCAAGTAACATCTACGAAAAATGTGGATACCAGCCAATTCTCTAGCTCTTTACGAAAATTAGGAGAACAAGCCACATTATTACAAGCCTATGCACTTATTATAGAAAATCAACCTGCATTTAACCTTCCGCAGATTCCTAGTTTACAAGATATACATCAATTGATTCAAGCAGACATGAACGAATGGCGCAAAGAAATTTTTAACAAACGTTTATTACACATAAATGAAAATAATCGAAATTTCGTTAATACTTTTAATGGATATGTAGAGCAAGAAAATCTAGGAGGAATTCCAAAAAGATTAGGCAGTAGACTGATAGATCAACAAAGAGCTATACAGCAAACCCTCAATGAGTTAGAGGATTTAAAAAACTCCTTAGACAAACATAAAGATGGTTTGACAAAGCGTATTCAAGAAACTAATACGTTTTTTAATGGAGGGTCTGGCCGAATTGCAAAATTGAAAGAAGAGATTGCAACGATCCAAGCAGGTATGCAAAAAGATTTAGATGCAATTAGTTCTGTGCCTGGAATACTAGTCAATTCTGGAACAAGCATAGGTGCTGCAGTATGGAAATTGTTGTACCCGATGGCTAAAGGAGAAACTCAGGCTGCATTAGAAAATTTGGCGGCAGCAACTAAAAAATTAGAGGACGCAAAAAAAGCGGCTATAGAAAAAGCCAAAAAAGATGGAGGCGAAAGTATCGACATTGAACAAATTATAAAGGAAGTAGAAGCGAATTTCGCTAAGACTCCAGATGGGATAGAGCTTAAAGCTGCGGCTCTTAAAACATATGATTTTATGGATAAAATTGATATCGATCAAATAAAAAAAATCATAGACGGGGAAGCCGCAGGTAATGCTGCCCTTGAAAAACAGAAAGAGGCTATTGTAAGTTTAGCAGAAAAAAACAATCAACTATATGCAGCAACTCGAGATTTACAAACAGCTGATATTCAGGCACTACAACTTCTTTTGATTGAAAGTAAAGTAGATATATTTGCTGAACAAATTGATAGAGAAATGGACCTTTTGAAAAAACATCAAAAAGATTGGACGATAATCGAACAAACAATAAAAGAGTTACCTGAAAAACCGACATCTTCGGATCTGAAAACATTAAAATTACTATGTAAACAATTAGAAGACCAAATAAAAAGTTTCGACAATGCATTGAACGGATAACGAATAATATCACAATAACTAATCAATAAGGAGAGAGAATCATGAGGAAATATCCGTATAAAGTCTTAGCAATGGCGTCTTTATTAGCGATGACGACTGTTAATCTAGCACCACCTATTCAAGCTTTTGCGCAAGAGCAAACGATAAGCGAAAATCATAAACAAGGACAATGGAATCTAAATAAAGAAGATGCAGAAAATTTCAAAACAAACCTTACAGCTATGGACAGTTACTATGCTACCATGCAAGTCTATGCACAAAAAATCACTGCAGAAGCTGACATTAATTTAGATCAGGTAGATTTAGACGGCAAGGATAGCTCGTTAAAAAAAGACCTGCCTACTCACCAACAAGTGGCTCGAGAAAATGCGACATTTTGGAATCAAAATTTAAAAACACAGATGCTGAAAGTGAATCAGGGGATTATTAGTTATGATACCCAATTTCAGGAATATAGCAAAAGTTTAGAAAAGGCTATTGATGCCAACGATAAAGAGGCAATAAAACGAGTGATTGCAGATAGGCTCATGAAAAATGCAAAAAAACAACAAAGTGATGTTAACAATGTAATTACAAACTTAGAAAAATTTGACCTTAAATTAGGGCATGATATTCGAGCTTTTGATGCAGACGGAAAACGATTAATCGCAATTTTAGCCGGAAAAGATTCTCTCATAGAAGCACTTGGAAAACAAATTGACACGTATAACGCGACCATTGATCATAGCTTAAAATATTTAATTGGTGGCGCAGTAGGAATGGGTATTTCTTTGGGGATAGGTGGATTAGCGATTGGACTAGCCGTTCTCTCTGGAGGAACGCTAGTCCCTGTTATTTTAGGCGTGGGGGCAATCTCTATTTTAGCAGGCGCTGGATATGCAGCATATACAAACTATGACTCAATGAACACTGCGAAAGAAGGACTGAAACAGGCCTCTCAGCAGTTAGCAAATGCCAACGTAGCACTTGAAACTTTAAAGGGGGCGCAATCTTCTGTAGATAATTTGTATACAGCAGTTAAAGAAGCACGTGAAGCTTTAGGACATATATCTACCCAGTGGGGCACGACATATATGAAGTATGAAATATTACTAGACAATATAGATACAATGAGCCCAGAAGAATTAGAATTCATTAAAGAAGATTTAGCGGTTGCCAAAAAGAGTTGGATGGATTTAAGAACATGGGCAGAAAAAATCCAAGACCAACTATCCGGATTGACTACTATCCCAAAAACAGAAGAATAAACGATTCGGATACCATGAAATGGTAGATAAATGAATCCTACTTATATTTTCAACACCCCTATATTATTCCTTTTAAGTTATGACTTGAATGTAAACAAATGTAGGCAGAATGGATGTATAAAGGGAACTTGTAGAAAAAATAAAAAAGATTACTAGGGTTTCAAATCTAGTGCATATATTTGAAACTGACAAATATAAAACAGAAACCATCCGTGTTGTAACAGGTGGTTTCTGCTTTATAAAAAGATAGATGAATATGTAGGTGAAAATATGAACATACTATATTATCCCCAAAAAATACTCACAATACTAACGGCTGGAATTCTAACGGGTTATGCACTTTTTATACCTTCGGCGGAGGCACAAAGTATCCAAATTTCTACTCTCGACACAAATCAACAAGAAATATATTCTTTGCGCCCTTCGGAGTTTAAGTACGCACTAGGCCAAACTGATTCCAGCCTGCTTGTTATGCAATTATATGCCGAAAATATCCAAAAACAACCAGACATACATTTGGAAGGCATTCAAATGATACAGGATAACCTGCGCTCAGACATGATATGCCATCAAAAAATTGCAAAAGAAAACGCAAATGATTGGGAGAGAGTAGAAAAAACGATTTTAGAAGCTAGCCAAAATATTATTCAGTTTAATATTCAATTTCAATCACGATACGAACAGATATCTATGGCTATTCACCAGAAACAAACAGGGAAGCTACACTCTCATATACACGATTTATTTTATCTTATTTCGCAAAATAAAAGGAAATCAGATCAACTGATAAGCTTGCTCCAAGAATTTCAATCTAATATAGAAGCAGATGTCATGCATTTTAAAAAAGATGTGAATATGTTAATGCCTATTATAAATAGTGAAACTGGGTGGGTTTCAGATTTACAAAACCAAATTGATGTGAATCATGAGATTATCAAAAAAAATAAAGATATTCTTTGGGATTTAATATCTTCTGGTCGTGCGAATAAAGACAATCTTGCGGATGTAAGGACAAAGATTGCAGAGGCAGAGGCAAACATTCAAAAATTAAAAGCAAGTCTTTCAGGAATACAATCCGATGTTGCTATTTTGACAGACACTCAAAACAATATGACAGATATGGTAGAAGTAATCACCTCAGCGACACGAGCTCTTCAGCAACTCTCAACACAATGGAGTATTATTCAAATTAAATATGAAGCGGTATTGAACGCTATAGATGATATAGACCCTGAGATGTTTGATTGGATACAATCCGATTTGACGATTGCAAAAAAAGAATGGCAAGATCTTAACGAATATGTGGAACAATTACAGCAATTATATAAAAATGAACGTGGATAATTGAATGTAAAAACGAGTGTAGAAATTTTTGATATAAAATATACTATTGGGGGATGATATCACTATCCTCTAAATAAACCAACGATTTATCTCAATATATTATTGTTCGAGGTATGGTGTCTATGCATACTGTAAATAGATATATTTTATAGGGGTGAAAACATGAATAAGCGACGATTTACACACAAAATAGTAAGCCTATTTCTCATAGGATGTATGGGATTTTCTCTATTTATCCCTCAGTGTTACGCAACCACAATACCATCCCTAGGTCCAGCAGAACTAAAAGAATTTGCACAAAAAAATATATCGGGTGTGTTTATCATGGACTCATATGCTGAAAACATACAAAAGCAATCTACAGCAGATTTGAGTACTGTGAACCTAATAGAAAACGATTTCAAAACAAAGATAGTGCAGCATCATAATCAAGCAAAACAACATGCCATAGAATGGCAACAAGATATAAAGGTAAGCATGTTAGAAACCAATCAAACGATTACCCAATTTAACCATATATTTCAAGAGACTGCTGGGTTCTTAGCGGAGGCTATTGAAAAAAAAGATAAGGATAGAACAAAAACGCAGATCAAACAATTATATGAACAAGTAAGACGTAACAAACAAGAAGCCGATACAATGTTGGAGCGAATTCATAAATTTCAACTGAAATTAGATACAGATCAGCAAAACTTTAATGCAGATTTCATTGAGTTGGAGCCTACTTTAGCTAAAATAGAAATGGATATTCCAAGACTACAACAAAAAATTACGACTTTAAATGATGAAATTAACAAGCAAAGAGTTCAACTTCAACAAGGAGAAGCTCTTTGTTTAACAATCGTGGGGTGTGTTATAGGTGGACCCCTGATTGCGAAAGCAAAAATAATGATTATGGCTGCACAAGATGAAATTGACAAAGTAATGGGCAGTATATATGGTATAAAGCGAGAAATAGCGATTGTAACAGATGTTCAAAAGAAAACGCTTGATATGGCAGAGACAATCAAAGACGTGGTAAACGCTTTTCAGCAAATATCAACACAATGGAGTATTATTCAAGTTAAATATGAAACGATATTGAACTCTATAGATAATATAGAGTCTGAAATGTTTGAAGTGATGCAATCCGATCTTACTGTTGCCAAGAATGACTGGCAAGATCTTAGCGAATATGTGGAACGGTTATATAAGCTGTATACTACGGATTCATAATTCAAGGTGGCTCTGGTGCAAAAACTTCAGGCCCCTTGCAAATACTCGCTCAAACTTGGACATACTGATACTAGTATTCTTAAAAAGGTATATGATTAGTATGAAAAAGGAAACTTCTTTTAAACGGAAGCATTATCAGCCGGATAGTGTTTTGTTAACAGAGATTGTACCTACAGTACAATCTCTGTTTTCGTGATTTGGTAGGAATAATAGAAGAAAGGGGACTATCCCTGGCTCATACAACGATTATGCGTTGGGTCCATCAATATAGGCCGAAGTTAGATAAGCGAATTCGACGTCATCTCAAACGAATAACTCCTGGAGAGTAGATGAAACGTACATAAAAGTTAAAAAGACAATGGCTGTAACCTATATCGTGCTGTTGCTTCTGAAGGAAACACAAATCTAGAAACCCTGCGGCTGCAAAGCGATTCTTCAAGAAGACTTTGCGGTCTTTTTATGTTGCAAAATCTCGTGTAATCACAGTTGATAAAAATGAGCCCGGTACAATTGGACTTGTCAACATTTACTGGACACTAAGTTAGGTGAATATTATGAATAGGCTTTCTCAAATTCGATAGGAGAAAGATAATCCAAAGAAAAATGCATTCTTTTTGTATTGTAATACAACTCTAT
Source organism: Bacillus sp. A01H (assembly GCF_045277205.1). Lineage (NCBI taxonomy): Bacteria > Bacillati > Bacillota > Bacilli > Caryophanales > Bacillaceae > Bacillus > Bacillus sp. A01H. The sequence continues at coordinate 147,098 of NZ_CP117703.1, forward strand.
ATATTTAAATATTTCTGTCCGAGCTTGTTCAGTTGTTCTAAATTTGGCACCTTGAATAAGCTCTCTTTTTATATTTTTATAAAAATATTCCATCAATGCATTATCATAAGGGTTTCCTGTTCTACTGACACTCGAAATAGCACCATACTTTTTGAGTGTGGCTTGAAAAGTACTGCTTGTATACTGAGACCCTTGGTCTATATGAATAATTAATCCTATTTTCGGATGTTCTTTCTTATATCCTTTTGAGACTCCCACGACTAAATTCACAAGCCCTACTCCTTACGGATTGACGAGTGGGATTCTTGAATGACTAAACGTTCGCAGTCCATTTCTGTTTTGAACAGACTTCGAGATGAGGGCATCTTAGGCTGATTGACCGTTACCATCCATCACAGTTGCGTAGCGAATATTCATCGCCCCAACAATATCACGATGCTTCTCAAATCCACATCGGCACTTGTATTTTCTGTCTTGTGCTTTGTTCGTTTCAGAACATTTCGGACATGTTTGACTTGTATAAGCAGGGTTCACATATTCTACCTTCATACCAACTAAATTCGCTTTGTATTCAATGAATTGTGCTAAACGATAGAATGACCAAGTGTGTAGATTTTTCTCGTTTTTACAACTTGTTCTTGCCGTCTGTCTAATATTCGTTAGTTGTTCTAAACGAATAACAGAAATGTTATTCTCGGTTGCAAAGTCAACGATTTCACGACTTACTTTGTGGTCTTGGTCTTGCATCCATCTTTGTTCTTTATCATCAAGTTGTCGAATGGCATTTAAATTCTTATTTTCATCTAACTTCTTACGAACACTACGAAACTTACGTTTCATATATTTATTTTGTCTACCATTGCCGAAGAAACGAACTTTATCATCGTCTGTGATGGCTACCGCAGGGACTTTAAGACCTAAATCTACCCCTAAAATCTTCGTGCCTGTTTTTTTATTTGTAGGAATCGTGACAGATATTTGAGCAATCCACTTATTAGATTTCTTCGTGATACGAAGTGTACCTAACTTGTGTTTTAACAAATTAAAATTGCGATTATATTTATCAGTTAATAAAGCACGAACTTTTAAGCGAGTTGATTTTCCATTTACCATGGGTGGAACTGGAATGTGCGTGAAATCAAACGAATCGTTTTGATTGTTCCATACACAAACAGGTCTCTTTAAAATCGGAATAACTTTGTATTTACGTTTTTTCACCTTTGTAGAAAACACACTTTTAGCGTCTTTAATTGCTTGGTTCTTCACTGCGCTTGGAAGGTTCGCTTCAGCCATTTCAGATACAAGTGTATGAATGACTTTGATATACTCGTAACTACTTTATTCTAATAACTGAATTTGTTCTTTTGTTGGAAGCAATTTAACTTTGACTGTGATTGTTTGTGACACAATTTTCACCCCCTCGTCTTTTGATTTTCAACATACTATTTAATTGTCTCAGTCGATACATTTCCAGCAGTAGAAACAAAATAGGAACGTGTCCATAGACTTGGCAAGTGTTGAAGATGAGGAAACTCTCCTCTCAAACACTTCGATGTCACTCCTTTAATTTTTGCCATTGTGTCAGCAGGACTAAGTGTTGGTAGTGTATGTAAGAACAAGTGAACGTGGTCTTTGTCGCATTCCATTGCGACAATAGCAACATCCATTTCTCCGCATATTTCTTGAACCAACTCTTTGAAACGTTCTTCTACTTTTGTGTTAAGAAAAATCTTTCTTCTGTATCGCGGGCAAAACACAAAATAGTAGTTAATTAATGACACAGTTGTTTTGGTTCTTCTATAATCATTTATCATCTTCACATCGTATCAGTTCGACTTTCAAACTACAACACAAAAGATACCAACATTTTAGATACTTAAAGTACCACAAACCTTTCGATTTTCAGTGGTACTCCGTATCCAACCTCACTTTCAGCTCATGCCTCAAGGCGATGGGCTTTCCCGTTCGGAAAGGGCTGTAAAGTAGAGATTTAGAATCTCGATATATAAGTAGAAACTATAAATCCTAACTTGCTTATTTTGTATAAAAAGGTGTGACTTAATTATTTTACTCTAAAATCATAATCCACTTTACGAACAAGTATTTCGCTAAATTTTGGATCATACTTCAAGTACTTTGAAGAGGAGCATGACTATTTGAATCCTATATAATCAATATCTAAATTTTATCTTTTCGACGTACTGTATTTTGAAAGAATGTGTGATTCTTTTACTTTGTAACAGAATCGAATTACGAATTTTATGAAAATTCATAACGGAATATAAAAATGCTTTATATTCCGTTATATACGTCCGAAGTCAAAGGACATAATTTAAAAGAAGAAAAGAAATAATTAAGGTAGAATTCAAATTGATATATTAATAGTTTATACAAATAAGTTCCTATCTAAGAATGTTGGTTATCTTTTTTAACCTTGGTTTTACTGAAAAATATAATGTTTGTAATTTAGCAAAAGAAAAAGTTAACACTTTTATAATACATTTTTTATTTACTGAAGTGTTACAGACTGATTTTCTTTTAAAAAAGATATCTAATTCTAGTCACAACATAAATAACTAATGATGATACAAATATTAGCGGCATCTATTTTATTCATATTGAAATAGATTTTTGTAAATTGGTGATTTGTTTCAACCCCATAAGGATTAATTTAAATCCAATTCTCAAAAACTATTATCACAGACCCACAATTATTACAGACCTTTCATTAGAGGGGGGTGAAGCTAAAAACAGATTAAATATTATATATACAAGGAGGATGTTGGTTAAATAACAACAAGCATATACATCATGTTTTTAAAACGACAATACAAATTAATAGAACTTATATATTCTGAAAAAAAATATTTTACTACAAAGGAATTAGCAAAAAAATTAGAATGTTCCACCAAAACGATTCAAAGAGATATTTTGCAAATTAAAGAATATCTACCTGAAGGTTGGAAGATTGAATTTGTAAAAAATAAGGGTGTTTTTTTAAGGAAACCTTTAAATTCATCAATAAAATGTATCCAAACTTTATGTTTTAAAAATTCCTTATTTTTCAAGACTTTGAATGCTATGCTAACCCAAAACATTCATACTGTAGAAGAACTTTCTTATAATCTGTATATACAAAATACAAAAATGCGATCAATATTAATGGATATCGATCAATATTTAAAACAACATAAATTAACATTAAAAAAAAGACCCCTACGTATCGAAGGTGATGAATTACATATTATTTTGATGTATTATGAGTTATATTTAAAAGCATATGATTATTATGAATGGCCTTTTAAAACCTTTAAACAATGCATGTTTAAAAAAATTTTACAAGAAATAGAAAGTACTTTGAGTATTAAATTTTATAAAGAAAGTAATAAAAACCTTTCTGTTTTTATCGCTTTGTATTTAATTCGAAAAGCAAAAAAATTTCACATTCCATTAGAAGAGAGATTTATAAAGAATGTAAAAAAAGAATCAACTTATGTGAAGATTGAACCTATTATAAGTCGGATTTTTAAAGACTATAATATTAAAATATGCAATGAAGATATAATAATAATTAGTATGGCTATAATAAACCACGCTGATTATTATTATGTAAAAAAAGAAATTATTAAACGGGATTATTTATCTCAAAAAGATAATCAAAGTTTATATAATAACTTACATAAACTTATTCTGTTATTAGAAGAGAAATTTCATATCCCATTACGCTATGATACAAAATTTATTTCTTCAGTGATGTGTATACTAAAACCCCATGTATACACATCAACAAAATTTATAGATAAAAGCGTCAGCAAACCTACTACAATATATATGAAAAATACTCATAACAAAACTTTTAATATTGTAACTAATATTATCTCAACATGGGTTAAAGATTTATCCCTAGAACATCATGTAAGCGAGAATTCTATTGCAGATTTAACAATGCACATTGAATCTATTAAGATGCAAAAAACTGAAATTAGAAAAAAAATAATTCTATTCCTGAATGGTGGGGAGAGTTGGGAACGATATTTAACTTCCTTTTTAAATTCTTATTTTAATAAACATTTAGAATATTTAAGTTCTCCCGAATGGAATGTATTAGAAAAATATTTAACGAATAAAAACATAGCATGTGTTATTACAGATACCACAATTATAGATACAAAGAATGTAGTTCCTATAATCTCTATTTTAGATTTTCCAACCCAAAGAGATTTGGAAGAAATCTCAAGGCTACTCTAGGAGTAATTAAATGGTTTGAAGTCTTATAAAAGAAAATTTATATATTGTGATTGATTTATTATACTATCGTAGGATTTTTTATGATGAGAAAAGTTTTTCAATCACATTCGCAGTTTTTTCTAGCGCTATACAGTGCTCTTTGTAGTATTTCCATATATTCACTGGTATGTGTTGCGAAAATTTTGAAAGTAAGCAAGATGGTTTTAATGTAGAACGAATTTGCAGCAGCGGTCGTTACAACAGGTGAAAAGTCAGATGGACATTATCTACAAGAACTGATTAAAAAAAGTAAAGTAACAGGAATGGAAGTTGAAACAGTCATCGCTGACACGGCTTATTCCGGGAAAAACAATTTACTTTATACAACAGAACAAAGCATTCAACTGATTTCTAAGTTAAATCCAATGATTGCTCAAAATGGCCGAGCAAACGGAAAAGAATTTGACTTTAATAAAGATGCAGGTTTATTTGGCATGCAAATTCAGGGAGCAACGACGATATTCACTGTCAATCTAAAAAGAACCTTGAAGCTTCTGAATGAAAAAGAGTAATAAATAGATAAAAAAACAAGGCGTTTCCTGTTCAAAATTGAACAGGAAGCGCCCTATTTTTCTCTATAATGAATTTATTTATAAAAAACGCAAGTTTTTCAGTGCCCTCGTACAATGCCGGGCTCATACCCTAGAGGCTGCCTAATGAAACGACCTGTCTAACTTTCGGGGGTCACTTCAATGAAATGGCATGACTTATTTGAAAAAGAGAGTGTGTGTTATCCATATGAATGTATATGGTTATAAACGAAGTGGGAGATTGCCAATGAACTGGTAGGTATAAGGAGCACGTATTTTCAAAAATTCATGGGTAGAGCTATTTAGATAGTAATATGCATAAGCTTCAGCAAAATATTCCTCTGGATAATAATAATAAGAACTATTAGAAAAAGAATTGTATTCACGAGCATGAATTCTTAAAAACTCTTGTGAGTAACTAATGTTTTGGAATACATATCTATCGATAGCATGAGCCGTTTCATGTATTTCAAGATTTATAGAAGTATGCATATTGCCGTAAGCACTGTATCCAATGCGAGCAACTACAGGATTTCCACCAATACCAGGAATGTAGTCCCAGGTATAACCTGTCCCTTCCCACCCTCTAGGAACTCGTCCTTTTAAATAAGAATATTCAGGCAAATAAGTAATAGGAAAATTAATGAGTTTAATACGAATATTTTTTTGGTAAAGAGCATCTAAAATTTTACTATCAATGTTGCTAATACGTTGAATCATATTAAAGGCTTCTTGCTGATTGTAATTACCGTAGGTTTGAATCATAATGAGTTGTTGAGCAATATTCATGTTAGATGAATTATACAATTCTAGAGAGTTCGGAAATATGTTTGTAAAAGAGGTGGGAGAGGCAGCCAGTGGATAGATTATATTTTCATGTGAAATGATAGGACGTTGTTCTTGAACGTTTCCATTTATTTTGGATGACATTAGACTTAATGAGCAACATACTATCACTAAGAGTATTTTTTTGAAATTCATAGTTATTCATTCCTTAAAAAAAAATAATTTCTATAATATTATATGATGAATTTCGGATATTGGTGAAAAAGTGAATTTATAGTAAATTTCATCGCAAAAATTACGAAAGTAAGGAGATCTTTTTTCAAAACACAGTACGAAGAATTCTGATTACAAAATCTAGTAAATAGACTATCTATTTTTCTAGATTTTGTAAACGGATAAACATTTCTACAAATGTGTTGACATTCATATCAAGATTTTTGCTTATTAAGTAGACTCGTGATTTATCTTTGATGTCGAAATAATTTAAAAATAAATAGGGATCCAAATTAATACAAATAGATTTTATTCAATTAACAAATAATGGCATGAAAGGGGGTGTCTTTATTCTAGAAAAAGTCACTACCATTTTTGGTAGCCAACATTACCATATACAGTGTAATCGGGTATTTACAAGATTACAATTAATGTAAAAGAAAAAAACAAATTGAGAGATAGAATATTAATATAATTCACCAAACAAAAAAGGTCTCCTATGAGCACCTTTTTCTGTTTGGTGTTTGTATTAGTTTTTAATCTTATCCTAATCTATCTAAAAACTTCTGTACTTTCTAAATAATTAAGTAGCAACATAGTTATGGGTTTGGGATAAACAAGCATTGTTGCAAAAGAAGAACATATCCGATAATTCTTTTATTAGACTTAATAACTATTTTAATATTAATAACATCTTTTTACATACTGGCAAATATATAATTCTTATCTATTATGTATTTGAGCATATGTGCAAAAAAATTATTGAGAAAGTTACATTAAATGCCATGACTTCATAAATATGCAGCTGACATATTTTGTATGGAGGGATACAAATTGTTCATTATTCGGGTGATGCTTCCAAAGCGACAAACCCATCGAAATATTTAGTTTTATCTCGAAATTCATTTTTATCAAAGGAAGCACAACGGCCTATCACCTGTATCACGTTCTCTTTTTCATATTGCGGTTCCAGATAAATGATCATAAATATATCCATATTACGATTTGGAATCCAGGGGAAAAATATTTTTTTTCCTGACCAGGCTACTAGATAAATATTTTTCAATTTCTCCCTTGTTGCTTCGTCCCCCAGATGTGGTGCAGTATCTAGATTTCTTCCTACGAAATCTGATTTTTGTTGCCGAACAGCTTGTAATAATGTTTGGTTTACATCAGTAAAAGTATATTGTTTTTCTATTTTTTTGAAAACAAAATACATACGAGAATGATGTTGCTCATACTCTTGAAACAATTCTTCTAATAAAGAACATAAACTTATTTTCATTGCTATTGTATCCTTTCTTTGTTAATTTTAGACTATAAATTTATTCTAATTTAAATGTTGAGAAAAAACAAATTGAAAAATCAGAATATTAACCCCATTAAAATACGTGTATAATTATATTTAAGCCAGTTTAGTACACATACGACCTTAAAACCGTACCTTTTCGATGTCCGTATTGAAAGTGATTTATCATACAAAGTATCTTGTTCTAATTTTACAAATATTTTTTCAACCAACTTTTCTCGATTTCGGGACACTTTTTTATGTTTATTTACATTTTAAATTTCCGACTCTCTATCTGAAGTTTATCTATTTTGGTAATGCCTTCATCACTAACTTTTTATAGCGTACTTTGTTCTCTTACAGGGCGGCTAAAACGATACGGTTCACCTTCACGATGCCACTTCATCCAAATTTTAATCTGTGTTTTATTTTTAAATTATTTAGGCCTGTAGTAAAATATCTTATGTTTATTACAATGTACACAAATAACGAACAAGCCCATACATTTCTAAAGCAAGTGTATCAATACATGACTTTGGACCTAAAATCAGATCATTTTAATCCCTAATATATACAAATTACGGATGGTACAGAGATGGAATATACAAGGTGTTAATACTCACATGAAGACTGTAAAAAATATAGTAAACACACTATCATTGTCACCTTTTTATAATTTTTTATTTAATACAAAGAAACAGACAATACTCTTAAGGTATGAGATTCATGTAATGTAGAAATAGTGATGCCATAAAAATTATAGGTTGTAATGAGCTAACTTGTTCCTTGTAGCGTAATGATAAATTTAATACTATCGGAACAATCACTATAAAAAAGAATACCTAAGTTTGCATGCATTATATGTTGTGAAGCTGAAACCTAAGCTCAGGTTTTGGCTTGTTTTTGCTAGAATACCACTTATGTTTTTATTGAATTAAGTTTACTTTCTGCAATAAAAACACTGGCATGAAGCTCAATGAAAAATGTCAGATTTGCAAAAATAATGTATGCTAACATTGTAACTGTATCCTCAGATAATTAATTCCATTTCCATTCTGCATTCTTTTTTCTCACATTTTCCACATCAGACAAATGTTTTCCAAACTGATACACTTTTCCCCCTTTCATAAATTTCGATGCAATGTTAATAGGATCCGAATAGATATTCATATCTACAGTAATGCTGTTCTTGTATATTTATAATTTAAATTCTTGTTTCTTTTGCATTAATCTCCTATTTTTCTTTATGGTAACAAGCGAAGCATAATTTGTTTATAAAACTTATTCTGGTATTTAACATAACGTGTTTTACAATGTTCAATATAAATAACCTACATATAGGTTATCTTATTTTTTGGTAACATGTATCCGGATTTTTAATTTTAAAAATTAAGAGTATGTTTACAAGAAGAGAGGCTCGATTTATTATATACACATGTATAAATTGAAAGGAGGTTTATTATGCAGGCAAAAATAGGGGACGCAATCGTATTTGAAAGAAATGGTATGGAGATTACTGGTATCGTGCTAAAAAAATATGAGCGATCCACACTAGTTGAAATTGTCACCGTTAGTGGTAGCGATTTTCCATACGATAGAACTGTTGTAAATCATAAAAAATATCGACTTTGTGTAAACAAGAATAAATAACTGAGAGACTTTTTATGTATAAAAATAAGCTAGTTTCGTTTAAAAAAATAATACTTCTCAATGGCATTGATGCTTCTTGTTTCGGGATATGAAACTCAATTACTAACCGTTATGTTTAATTATGAGGCATCGTAACACACAGTGTTAAAAAATATAAATTGGTAAGATTACTGAAGATAGATGAATCCAAAAATAATCCCTCTTCCACGGATTCAGAGCACGATCAGTAGAAATAAAGAACATAAAGTGTATATTGAATTTCACTGTACCCGCGAAAAACACTACTTCCATTTAAAACCTCCTAGAACCTGCATAAACGAATAGTAAGTAATTCGTTCACTTTTCCTATCTGAAACGTTTAAAAGCTTCTTAAAATGGAATTTGAGCATTTTAAATGAATTAATAGCAAGAATGTTTGGTTATTACAACTAATTTATTTATTCATTTTTGCTATATAAGCATTTTTTCTGATGTTCGGAATAATTATTTTGAACATCAGAAAAATTTTTCGAAAGATACATACAATAAATTAGAGAAACAGAAACACCCCTATATTGACTTGAAATACACCTAATGGTTTATATGTAGAATAAACAGTAATATTTCGTAACCCAAAGGGCATCCAAGAACCATCTTTTTGTCTTTTATATAAAGAATCAGTTGAACACGACATATATATACATTGTTTTACGTTCTATGCGGAAAATGGTATAAACAACCAAATAATTAGTTATCCTAGTAGAAAGAGGATAGGCTGTACAATCTACCTTTCCGTTTTATTTATATACTTTTATGAAAAGGACTGTTGCTGTATGTATTATGCAACTTTGATAAAGGGTACATCTTATTATACATTTGATCATCGTTTTCTGTTACACAAAGAATGTAAGATTACAAAACGTGAATATCAATATCTACGAAAAAACGATTGGTTTCAGGTACGTGAAGAATAATTAGAAAATAGATACAATAATTATATCTGTATTTTTTATAATCTACAATTCAAGTTGCTCTACAATTTCTCAGGTTTACTGGGTAGTTAGCTTTTGTTAACTGATTTGTTATATATTTTTTAATCATTTGGACAGATTAATCTTATACTTATTTGTTCATAAAACAGTTATCTAAAAATTTTAGTTCTCAGGTACATTAAAATAGCAAATCCACCTATTTTCGTGCAAAGGCTGGCGAAATCAAACATTTATTTAAAAATAATGATATGGATGTTCCCATTTTTCACATGAGTTGTATCAACTCTAACCCATCAAGGGAATCCCATTAACACGTATCGCGTCTTCTTAGTGTGAATCATTGTATTTATATATAAAAAATTTACTGCATATGACGATATACCTAAATTCAGTCATTATAGATAAATTCAGTGAAAAATTTTTAATTATATGATGAATAAAGTATGTCATACTCTTTTTTTTCTATTCTTATTTATGTATTCATAAATACTATCCATAACAAATGCCTCCTTTTTATTCCAAAACGCTTCTGCTTCTTCTAATGTACAGATTTTTGTTAATTCATCAATAGCCGTATCCTTTACTAAGAATGTAGCTACAGCACCTGTAGATTTTGAGTATTTAGCTATTACTGAATCTATAATATTATCCATTTCGAATGTAGTGTTAGTTAAACTCCCTTGAATATCTTCTTTTAACATTTCTGCTTCAGATAGTTCTCTCAGTCGAGAATTAAGCATATATTCTACATAACCAATTGGTGAATCTATATCTGCGCGGAAGCGTATATCATCTATAATTTCTAATATCAGTTCCTCATGTTTTTTCCATTTTTCTAATACTGCAGGATATACTCTACCTTTGCACCGCTCTTCAAAACGTTTAATTTTCTGTTCAAATGTATTTGGCTGTTGAAATTCACCTAATTTTTTTTCAAAATGAGCTAAACCTGTATCCTTTCTTTTTTGGCTACGTATAATAAATTTGATTTTTTGTACTCTCCTACCTAGCTTAATTTCTTCAAAATTAAAAGATATATCAGTCTTTTGATGTAACTCTTTTTGAGAAGGATTTAACACTCGTTGTTTAAAATTAGCATAATTAGGGTATACATCAATTGCATCTAAGTAATATCTTAGATTTTCGAGACTAATTGTCCGCTCTTTTATATGTTCATATTGTTTTAATAACTCATAAATTCGGATTGCGTATGTACTTTTTAATTTCACAACATTAGCCAATTTATAACTTGTAAATTTACTACTTAATTCTAATAAGAATGGTTTCAATAAAGGGTCAAAACGCAAATCAATTGTCCCTTTATTTTTATTATAAATTGCCGAAGAAAGCCAAGATAATTGAATTAACTCTTCTCCTATCTTAATTTCAATTACTTTAGACACTAATTCCTTTGTAATTTTACTTAACTCAGTATATTTTGTTGATCCACTCAAACCAAGTAAATCATGAAATTGTTTAATTGGAAATGTATATGTTTTAAAATCCCGATCACTTGGTTCAATATTACTTGCTAAGCAAAGTAGCATCTTTTGTTCCACTAGATTTAAGCGTGAGTTAGCTTCAATTAAAGTATTAGACTTCGAAACAATGTTATTCTCTTTTATTTGCAAATCCTGCTTTAGAGACATATCTAAATACGTCCTTTCTTTTCTAACTTTATTGCTACAATAACTATAACAAATATACCTATTTTGTTATAGTTAATTTTTAATAACCACTTCTGTTATGCTTAGAACCAGATTTGTTACCTTTAAAACCATTTTTGTTATATTAAAGCAACCAAATTCGTTATAGTTCAAACCACTTCTGTTATGCTTAGAACCAGATTTGTTATCTTTAAAACCATTTTTGTTATATTAAGAAGATATAAACCTGTATATACCAACGGTTTATATCTTCTTAAAACATATAAACATAAAAAACATAAAAACAATAATATATAAAACAAACAAACATATAATATTATATTTGCTTGTTTTATATATTAATAAGAAATTTAAATATAATTGTATTACTTTTGTTCTTGGGAATTTATCTTATTTATTCCTAAATCTTGAATAACCACTAAAAAATACGAACAAAAATTCCAATACATTTAAATTTTTATCCAATTCAATGATTCAAATTGCTATTTTTAAAAATCACTCTCCAATTTTCACATAATAATAGCCACATACCTTTAAGGGATCGGGTGCAAAAAATCGATTTTATTGATATACAAAACATTATACAATTAAATATATCAATAATCTCATCGAACAAGATTATTGACATGCCAAAAGATAGTATATTTTTCAAATTTTTTACCACGCTTCACGTACATTAAGAAAAGAGGAAACTCAATGATTCATGCTATATACAAACAAAAGAGAAGTCAGATTTTGGACTTCTCTTTTTCAACATACCAAGAAATATAGCAATTATTCAAAATTGCTTAAACGATAACTATCTATAGTGTATAAAACTGCTTAGTTTTTTCAAAACTTGTGACGAAATCTTCCTTTCCATCAAAGTATTAGAAAAAACAGGAACACGGACATAATTCGTTTTAGATTCCGAATATTCGAACACCCTTTCCGATTTCTCGTAAGATAACTCATTCACTGATTTTTTATACTACTTATATATAGTTTTCATTAAAATTTCTACATTCTATCTGCTTTTTATATCATATCAGTTTAGATCTTATGGTTATTTTTTATCTCTCAGAGAATCTTTTTGTACTATTTTTGTCTTAATGCACCACGTCTACGTTCATAACGTGGTCTGTGGAGTCCCATTAAATCTTCAATATCACGCATGCTGAAATTCCCCTGTTTTTTTTTCTTTTTTATGCGTTTATATTGCTTATGCTTATCACATAATTTATTTTGTAATACATTCATTTTTCCTCCTCCTTTTTGCAAAATAAGAAAATACCCTTCTCGCTTATTTTTGGTAAACTAAACCATTTTAATACATTACTAAGTACCAAACTTTTTTATATTATTGCATCTGATCAATTGTGATTCGCCATTAAACGTTTTAATTTCTGATACTTCTATATATAATTACTCAAAGTTTTTGTTAAATCTTTCTACATCTGCTGTATATTCCAGAGATGTATATTGAATTTTCTTCAGGCACCGTCAAGTATGCTGCGTAAAAACTTTTAAAAATTTTTTTATTGTTTTACTGCTTTTTGTTCTTCTTACTATACTTCTTGTATTCATGTTAATACTTGAGAAATTTGACGAGAACGTTTATATCGTCAAGAGAATCGTCTTGACACGTTAATGTTACTATTACATATATAGTAAGCTAACCATACAGATTTCTATTTGTGAACTACCCGCCACTTAACGTCCTAACGGACTGTTTGAAGGGGGGACTTCTCGGTTAGTCGTTACTTTTGGTAGCTAACGAATTCGTCCTAAGACAGCCGAGCTAACTCCCTTGTTCCAAGGGTTATTTTATTGCTATCTATGCTAACGCCAATAGGCGTATTGCTTCATTTTTGATATTGATAGCTGCGTTATAATCTCTATCGAGATTTACACCGCATATACAAGAATAGACTCGTTCAGACAATGACATATTTTTCACATTTCCACAACTGCTACATGTTTTTGTGGAAGGAAACCATTTGTCTATTTTCACAAGCTGTTTGCCTTGTTCATTTAGTTTATAAGCTAAGAAAGAAGTGAACATACCCCAAGCATTATCAGCGACGCTTTTTCCAAAATGAAGTGCTTGCGATATTCCCTTCATATTTAGATCTTCAATAGCTACAACATCAAAATGAGTAGCTAACTCTTTAGACTTATGATGAAGGAAGTTCTTACGTTGGTTTGCTACTTTTTCATGCAGCTTAGCTACACGGATACGTTGTTTATTCCAACGCCCTGAACCTTTTGTACGTCTTGATAATACTCGTTGAGCCTTTGCTAATCGGTCTAACATTTCACGATAGAACTTAGGATAATTGGCTCTCTCATCCTCAGAACTGACGTATAATTGATCCATCGCAAAGTCTAATCCAACAACTGTTTCTACTTTTTTTTGTACGATCTCTTTTTCGTATTCAGTCAAAATGGACACATAGTATTTACCAGTAGGTGTCATAGAAATCGTACATGACTTGATTATATGGCCTTGTGGTATTTCTCTATGCTGTTTGATACGTACCATTTTCAGTTTTGGCAATTTGATATGACCGTTAAGCAACATAATATTTCCGTTCACTACATTCGTTGTATAAGACTTTCTGTCTTTTTTGCTTTTGAATGTTGGGAAGTCATTTTGACCACGAAAGAAATTTTTATAGGCAGTTTGCAAGTTTAGTTGAGCATTTGCCAAAGCTAATGAATCAACTTCTTTTAACCACTCAAATTCTACTTTGTATTTCGCAGGAGTGGGAAGCTTTTGTTTCTTTAGTTGATCCTTATCATTTTTATGTTTTTCATACGCTTCTTTCCGTTCAGCTAACATTCTGTTATACACGAAACGTACACAACCGAAGGTTTTACGCATAAGATGTGCTTGGTCTTCTGTTGGATACAAACGGAATTTATATGCTTTATTCTGCTTTGTCATATCATTTCACCTCACTTTTCACTTTGATTTTCAATATATGTTTTTACTACGTCTATTGGCGAACCACCAGTAGTTAGCAAGCAAAAACTTCTTGACCAAAACATCTCTTTCCAAAGTTTCTTTTTCACTTGTGGAAAGTCTCTTTTAATAAGTCGAGAACTTGCACTTTTATAAGCATTGATGAATTTTGTCATTTCTGTATTAGGGTGTGCCTTGAACAAAATATGAACATGATCTACATCATGATTCCATTCAACTAATGTGATGTTATAGTTTTCAGATAGTCGAACAAACATATCTTTTGCATAGTCTGACATATCATCATCAAACACATTTCTTCTGTATTTCACGACCAACACAAGGTGATAATACAACAAGAATACTGAATGGTTATTACTATCTAATTTCATTTATATACCAACCTTTATCATTTATAAGACTGATGATATCAGAGGCAAAATAAAAAGGAAAACCTTTTGGCTACGCCAAACCGAAATTCATCTCCCACCTACCGTTGGGCTACGCCCTTCACACGCTTGAGGAAGGAGAATTCTTTCTGGAAATTCGTTAAACAAACGTTTGATTAATTTTGATTTAGACAAAATCAACTCAAATTCGCTGTTTTTCTTTTGCCCTCGTATGTTGTTTTAAGAGAGTATTATACAAAAATATTATAATAATATGAAATTCGTTCCATTGTTACACAAAGTTTCAAAATAACTATGTTCAATGTTTTTTCAATTCTAGTTAAAAACAATGAGGATTTCTACCGGAATTGTTTTTGAGTTTGAACAGACTGATCCCGCAAATCAATCTGTTCTTTTTTAATCATATGCATGGCTTCTACTCCTGCAAAAATACATGTAGCTGTGCGAAAAGATCTAAGTCCTAACATAAAGTGTATACGTCTTTTCATAAAACGATGGTCTTGCTCTACGATGTTATTTCGATATTTTATCTGCCTGATTGGAATGCCTAACGGGATTTTTATTAACTGTGATTACACGAGGTTTTGCAACATAAAAAGACCGCAAAGCTTTCTTGAAGAATCACTTTGCAGCTGTATGGTTTCTAGATTTACTGAGATAAAAATCAATCGTGCTCCCTTCAAAATCAACGGCACGATATAGGTACATCCATTGTCTTTTTACTTTTATGTACGTTTCATCTACTCTCCAGAAGTCATTCGTTTGTTTGAGATGACGTCGAATTCGCTTATCTAACTTCGGCCCATATTGATGGACCCAACGCACAGTTAACAAAATAACATCCGAATAATAGCGCTTCCATTTGAATGAAGTCTCCTTTTTCATACTAATCACACACCTTTTTAAGAATACTAGCATCAGTATGTCCAAGGTTAAGAGAGTATTTACAAGTGTTCTGAAGTTTTTGCACTAGAGCCCTTATTACGGTTTAGCTACCTCATATGTAGAACTTTCTCAATATTTGTCGGCGATGATATATGGTAAAAGAATTGTGGACATAAAACCCTTTCCGTTGTTTATAAATAATAAACGAAAAACAGGAACGCTTTCGTAATGATTGCGTTTTTTCTTTTTGTATAAAATATGTTAGTCGAATTGAATATAGTATATTTCCGTCAGGTTTATATTCATAAACTTCGCAATTAGACTTAGATTCAAATTAAAGACAAGTGGTATTATCTTTGACTTTAACCTAAGCCTCATCTACACACCATATTAAATATTCTCTTTAAAGGAGAACAGAGCTTCACTTTCTATCTAGCTAATTCGTTTCTTTCTCAGTCACGAAAAATTGGATTGCTTGTAATAAAAACTCTTCCTGTCCCATACCAGCATCTGTGGCCATTTGCACTATTTTTTGTTTAAATTCATAATCTGCATGAAAAGTTAATGGCTCTACATTACTTTTAAAGTAAATGCCTTCTACATGTGGAAGTATTGAACCAGATTTCATATGAGAATGTAAATATTTTATCTCTTCTTGAAATTGCAATGGATTTACTTGTAAAATAAAGGGTTTAATTTCTAATTTGATGGTATCTTGTGTAATCGTCAATCGCATATTTGTGACACCAAGTTTTTTATAAAATAAGTTTATTAGATTGTAAGTGATAGAATTAAATAATTGAGGTTTTTTAAATGAAAAAGATAAATATCCTCGTTTTGTAATCACTGGTTGTTTTTTGAACGGTTCAAAGGAATAATTATGTTCTTTATAAGTAGATAGTGGGAAAATCTCTTCATCCTCTGTAAGAATCTTTCCATCTGCTCCATTTAGCTCTATTACCCTAGCTGTTTTTCCGGTATGTTGATGTGTTAATAATTGATATAAACATATCTCTTCATCGTAGATCTTGGTAATGAATGTTTTTCGCTCTTTTGTTTTAGTTTTTTCATAATCAAGCATAAAAATTTCTAATTCTTCTTCATCGATAAGATATACTTGTTTTCCTCGTTTTTCTACCATTGTAGCGGGTAATTTTCCAGATTTGATGTATGTAAAGATAGTAGATGGTGCTACATTAAGAATTTCAGCTGCTTCTTTTGTACTTAGTCCATTAACTTCTTCTTTTTCCATTAATTTTTCAATATCTTCTAAATAGAAAATTTTGCTGCCGAATTGTTTCCAGTTATCTTTGTATACACATTCTATTAATCCTTCTTTTTCTTTCTTTAATATGGTCTGTACGGTTACTCCCATTAAATCAGCCGCTTCTTTTGTAGTAACAGTAGGCTTTGTAATAAATAGTAAATCCTGTGTCATAAAATTATACCTCCGAATTCCGACTAATTTATAAACTCTACATAGTATCATATCAGATTTTTATGTACATATAAAATTTGATTTAAATTCTAATAAAAATCGAAGTTAATAGTAAATTCAATAATAGTAAAAAATGATATTTATATATACATTGATTGTTATTATAATGTAAGAGTTTTATTTGAGTTAAATAAGTTGAAATATATATCTAACTACACGTATAATTAATAAAAAATTATAAAAAAATATATGTATGTTTAGATAGAGAAGAATATATTATTCTTATAGAAAGAGTAATGTTTTTAATTTGTACAATTGTTACAAAGGAAATGAAAGGTATAGTATACTTAATAAGTAGATATAGTTTAATAATATTTGCAAAAAGTGGTGAATGAAAATTATGGATAGTAAAAGTAAAAACGAAGTTTTACCTATTACAAATTATAAAAAAGGATTTATAAATACATATTTAGAGGATATGAATGGTGTTGTGTTATTCCTACATAACAATCGTTATATGGATGCTGTAGAACAAAAGATGGAGAAAGCAGAAAAAGAGGGGAAAAGAAAATATGATTTTCTAAATGATCTTGAAGTGATCTATCATTTTGTCCATTTACAGAAAGATATGGATGAGAAGAAAAATAGGAAAGAGCATACGAAAAAGAGTTATGTTTCTGAAATTTTGTCATTTTGTCAATGCATGGTGCAGAACGCGGAAGAATTTGAATTAAATGGGGAAGACGTACAGCGTTATGAATCTTTATTGAAAGTATTACAGCCTTGGCATATACGTAAGTATAGTAACTGGTTAAAAAGTGTAAAGAATGGCAGGGGAAATTCAAGCTATAGCGTTGCAACGCTTGCGAAAAAAACAGTATTAATTCGTTCATTTTTAAAACATCTTCACCTATTTGGCTATGTTGATCAGCCACTTCATGAGGAACTACAGCGCGCAAATGTAAATGAAAAAGATAGACCTAATCGTGATTTGTCATATGATGAGGTAATAAAAATTTTAGATTTTTATAAAGTACGAGGACATTTAGTAAACTATACAATTTTACTTGCATTAGCTAGTACTGGAGCACGTATTCAGGAATTGTGTCGGACAAGAGTAAAAGATTTATACTATGACGGAAAGTACTGGTTAAAAGTTATAGGAAAAGGTGGAAAGGTACGTGAACTTTTCATTTCAGAACATTTGTATCAGTGTATCTGTGAAATGAGAAGGAAAAGAGGGTTTCAAACCATATTAGATCAAGGAGCTGAGGATCCTTTATTTGTAAATCAAAGAGGGGATTTTTATAATCCTAAAACGCTATCTAATCAGGTAACAGATATGATAAAGAAGACAAACTTAGAGTTTCTACAATATCGTGAAAATCCAGTAACCGCTCATACATTTAGGCATGCATTTGCAATTATGGCTGTGGAACAAGGAAACGCTGATTTATACCATTTAATGCAAACTCTTGGTCATGAAAATATTCAAACTACAAAGATTTATTTAGAGAAATATATGAAGCGTCAAAATAATGTAGGAATGATTTTTGCAGAGCTGTTGAAGTGAACAGAAACTAGCTTCTTTTTCGCTAGAAGGATCTTGAACATCTAAAGTAACCTAGTTAACCAAATAAGTAATTTCATTCTGTTCTTTTTACATAGTAACCAGAAGAAAGATGAAATCAGTTTAGGCGGTTCTCTAGACGTAAAAAAGAACCGATTCGACCAGGAATTAGATACAATGAAACAAGGCCCCTTCCAAAAGAAGAGGCCTTGTTTCGAACCACCTATCCCGATACGAAAACAAAGACTTTATAATAGTCAGACAGGTGGTTCGTTTCCTGAACAGGACAAAGTAAACCATTTTACATGTACATCTTAAATATATCATAGAATTTTGGTCAATAGAACAATTATCACACCTTTTTTAGGAAGAGAGTTTATTAGGATGAAAAAGGTGTGTGATCTGCCTGTTCAAAATCATCTGTATTCACCAACTGTTTGAATTAACGGTATAAAAAATATCCCCGTAGGAATCCTCACGTGTGGTTTTCGGTATCATTTATTTACATCATAACTTTATTTTAGGAATACATGCAGCCAGTTAATATAAAAATAGTTGCCTTACGAATGACTTTTCTTGCAACCACATCCTCTTTTTTTGTTTTAGATTGGAGAGTTTGTCAGTATGCATGATAAGAAAAGGGCAAGTAGTCTACAAACATCCTTGCCCTTTATTTTCCTTCTATTTACATTTCCGTCATTTCAATCAGTTCAATGCTATCAATTGTCAATCCACCATCTTCAGATGTAATTTCAATTTCAATCTCTGCCGTTTCAAATGTCAAATAGGATAGTTCTTGTTTTTGCATGTTTTTTTGAGAAAATACCATCGTTTCTACCTGTTCTCCTGTTGTTCCATGTTGGAGGGTAATTTTCCCTTTTCCTTTTCCGCGTACGCGAAGTGTATATTCTGTATCTTCATCAAAATTTGTAATTTGAACGTTTTGTGCGGCACTAGAATCCCAATGCGGAAGGAATAAGGCTTTATTTTCTCCTGATACCAATTGAACTGTTGCGCCTCCCTCTACCGTCCAATTCATTACTCCATTCGTAAAGCTACCATTGTGAATGAGATTTTGACTCTCTAACAGATTCATTGCGCGAGTCAGTGCTTGTTGCATTTGCTCGGTAATCGAACGATGTTCTCCTTCACGATCTGTCATAAACCAATGTCTTTGTTTTGGTAAATCTGGTATTGTAATCGCATGAATGTCCGCTTCTACGATATGCGGTCGAACCAAACCATTCCAATCGTTATTCACATATAAAGCGTTGATTTGATTGATAACGGGTTGCAGTTTTGCTGTTACATCTGCACGTTCTTGCTCCCATTCTTTTTTCCATTTCGTCTCTACTTTCTGCACTTTTCGTATTTCACTCGCTGTTAGCGGACGTTCTTCTCGTATTTCGAGATTCCCAATGCGAGCCAATCCGAGGGTGTTTGCCGCTGTTTCTCCGATACGAAGACCCAATGAAATCCCGAGGTTCGCTTCGGTTTGTAAGGCACCGACATCGATGTTGTAGTGGAAGAAATGCGAATCCGGTGTCTCACCGTTACACGAAGAAGCTGTTCCTGGCCGGCAACAGTTTGGCGTTGGTTCCGACGTAATCGGATGCGCCTCTTCATACGGAACATGCAGAGTTTTTTCGATTTCTTTTCCATAACGGGAGACCACAACCTCTAACGGATCTCCTTGTGCCACAAATCCAGAAACAGTATACCGTGTATATGCTTTTAATTTGGCTTCGTCAATTTTTTGATACGCATACGAAGGAGAAAATGTAGTGGGTGGTGGAAGTAAGAGGTGTTCCCCTTTAAATAAATCCCCATCTTCTCTTCGGATTACCTTTTTTCCAAGTTTCCATGCATCCAGTGTATCGAAACTTCCTCCTATGAGTAAATTTCGTGCTTTACTGAGTTGTTTCGCTGTATTGACTACTTTTCGTAATGCCTTTTTCTCTTTTCCAAACACCTCATCGGATAAAGCATCTACTTTCAGCACGACTTGGTCAATCCAGTAATCATTTATTTCGTGAGATAAGGCGGTTTGATCTTGAGTTGCGAATAAATCCTGGACTTGTTTGGTGATTTGATTTAGATCTGTTGGTTCCATGAGAGATTTAGAAATAGCGCTAGATGTTCCGTACGTCCCAATAATATCCGCATCGTATTCGAGGCCAGGACCGCCAACACGAAACGAAATCGTATCAAAATCTAGACCATTTAGAACCAGTGGTCTCCACGAATCATCCGACCATTTCACTGTGGCTCCGTTTTTTAAAAGAAATATCCTTGATGGTACGGCGCCTGTTGGCGGCGCTTGTAACTCAGCAAAGTTGCCACTACCATCACCATTACCCTTAATATATACCTCCGGCAAGTCCTGAGTAAAGCGAACTGTTTGATTTACAGTATAAATAAGAGGAGTTAATAAAGAATCAAAACTCAATGCCCCTTCAAATTCAATTATAGGTGTACCAGATAGTGATGTCACCTGCAAATCTATGCGGTCGAATCCCGTTGGGACTTGTTTTGTGATTGAGTAATATGCAGGGAGAGTTACTGTATCTGCTATAGATCCCTTCAGATAAAATTGGCATTCGACTTCAATGATATCCGATTCATTTTCTGGTACATAGAATAGGTTAGCTGTATTGTAAGCCCTCATCGGATCTATATCAATCGTGATGGGACTTGCAGTGGATAACGTAATTTTTTGACGTGTAATAGGCAGGGTGCTATCCAACGTAAGGCGGGCCAGGATATCTACAACCGTCCCATTTGGATTAGAAGTGGTTACCTCTATGCGATCAAATCCCGTTGGGACTTGTTTTGAGAGAGAGGTGTTGGCTGTTGGTATAGCTGTATCGACAAGAAATCCTTTTTTATAAAATTGAAATGTTATATTGTTTAATGATGATACCAGTTGGATAGTATTATAAATCGTCTCTCCGTCATAAATTGTAATTGGCGGTTGGTTATTCGATATTGTAATCTCTTTTGCTATAAACGTACCGGTTTGTGCGGTATCAGAAGCTACAGGAATAAACTCCAAGCGATCTAAGAAAATGTCGGACGTCCCTTTATTCGTTAGCTGGATATGATCAATTGTCATACTAAATGTCCCCATATCCAAAGTATCTGTGATCAATTGATTCCGATAGTAACCATTTTTTCCTGGAAAGTCATTGCTATTTGTGGCAGAAAAGGAAACTGTGTCAGAAAACACAGAATTACCTGTACCTGTCTCTATGTTTACTAACATAGAGACATTCGTGTTACATGCATAATTCACACGCATCGTATACTGACCTTCTATGATATTGAAAATGGGGACTGTAATTGTTTGACCAGGCGGAAGCTGTACCACATTCGACCCTGTCGTCCATTCTGGGACAACCCATCCTTGCTGTTCCCCAAATGATTCCAATGGAATGCCGATGACGGACAGATTTCCAGACGAATCCGGTGCAAGAAAGCCTAATGTGGGCGGATCTAACGGATCTAACACTGTGACATATCCCCCAAAAGGAGTAGCTGGCTTGGATGAATCGTAAAGGGGATACAGCGTTCGAATTTTATAGCCGCTTGTCGCACGAAGCCAAGGCATAAAATCTGCCGGAAGATCGATTCGTGACCACGTCGTCAGTCGTTTAGAATCTGTTAGAAATTGGAAGCCAAATATAGAATCGGAAGAACAGAGATCATACTTTGGATGGCCATTCGAGTCAAAACGAACCGCAGCGGCTGCTCCAAATCCAATTAGGGGATCAAAGTTGTCAATAGGTGGAAGCGAATACCGGTATCCACTTTCCTTTCCCCACTTTCGAACCGTTCCATTTCTATCTACCATTTGTAGGAATACAGGAGAACCGTACGTTTTGTCTGTGGATGTATCGCTCTCTATAGTAACAAGTTCCGGATCTTTTCGTATGACGCCGCTATCCGAAATAGGAAAATCAAAATCACTTGGAAATGAGGAAGGCATACAATATCCTGGTAAAATGGGCGAAACGAATTGATGGTTAGTCGGTATATTTGTAGTAAGACCATATGGGTAAAGATCCGGATCAAATGTGGGGAACAATCTCGCCTTATCTAACGCATTAATTGTAAGGAATTGTATATATTGTTTTTGTTGTGAAAACGTTGCGGTATTGGAAGGTTTTAAATCATCGCCCCCTAATAAAGATAACCCTTGTGTAAATCCTGCGTAGGCTTCTTGCGCATAGAGCTGAATGAATTTTTTGAGTGTGGCTTTTTTCGTCCCAATTACCTCTGCGTTATAGTGTTCAGGATCCCATGTAGAACCGTGCATAATCATATCTTTGTATAACTGCAAATGCATGGTAGCAAAACCACAAAAATAGGGCAGGCCTATCATAGCTTGTGCGGGATCCGTATAGAGTAAACTCGGCAAACGATCTGCCAAAATAGTATCCACGTTGTTGACAGCACTCATGAATTCTTGACGCATCTGAGACGTAATATGTTGGAATCCACCATATACATTCTGAATCTGCTCCATCGCCGTTTGATACGGGATGAGAGTAGCTCGTATGCCCGATACTTCCGCATTCATATGATCAAGTTCATCGGTAGTTAATGCTCTGCCAAGTGCATCTGCGATGAGAGGATTCAGCGCTTGAAACACATTACTTTGTACGTCACGCGTTGCAGGTATTTGGTTCAGTCCTGAAAAATATAACCCAACTAAAGGGGAGAAAAGACCGGTTTCAGGTGTAGACATAGGCGCTAATCGTAAGGTACTGTCTACAAATGAGACATAGTCAATGGTTCCACTTGAAATATTTTGAAAAATCGTGTCGATGGCCTGTTGATATGTCCCTTGTTCGATGCCCGTTTTTAAGTTTTGTAAGAGGGATTCAGACGTAGCATCCTCCGTCTCTAATCGTGCAGCCTGGAATTCAGCATCAGAACGGGGATATAAGTCTTCTATTCTTGTCATGTAAATCACCAACCTTTTTCGTAATAAAAAACAAATTCTAGATAATATATGCCCCTTTTTTGAGTCTGAAACATATAAAATTTGTGCGTTTGGGTTTTGTTTCTTATTTTTTAAATAAATGCAGCCACATCCGTTTTTTAGCTCTGGTGCAAAAACTTCAGAACACTTGTAAATATTCTCTTAACCTTGGACATACTGATGCTAGTATTCTTAAAAAGGTGTGTGCTTAGTATGAAAAAAGAGACTTCATTAAAACGGAAGCGCTATCAGTCGGATGTTATTTTGTTAACTGTGCGCTGGTACCTACGGTACAATCTCGGTTTTCGTGATTTGGTAGAAATGATGGAAGAAAGAGGGGAAAATGCCGTTAGGCATTCCAATCAGGCAGATAAAATATTTAAATCACATTGTAGAGCAAGACCATCGTTTCATGAAAAGACGTATATACTCTATGTTAGGACTTAACTCTTTTCGCACAGCTACATGTATTCTTGCAGGAGTAGAAGCCATGCATATGATAAAAAAAGAACAGATTGATTTGCGGGATCAGTCTGTTCAAACTCAAAAACAATTCATTCATCAATTATTTGGATTGACAGCGTAAAGAATGATTTCGGTAGGAATCCTCATTGTTTTTTGGAATGTATCCTTTATTTGCCCCAGAACCCTATCAAGACATACAAAAGGTTCTGGGCGTTGGAATAAACAACGTATCCGTGTAGCTAAGCTGCATGAAAAAATAACGATTAACCGAGAAACCCCCACTTCAAACAGTCCGTTAGGACGTTAAGTGACGGGTAGTTCATTCTGCAAAGAATGGCTTTTTCTTGTTTGCTATACTTTTAATTTAATCTGTAAAAAATGTTTTATTAGCTGTGACGCTATGAGGTTGAAGCTTATTTATTCTTTCAATGAATGGGGAATAGGGGGCTAATAATATCCATTAGAAATTATATAGATGTATCAAAGACCCCCCTTTTTTGTAAAAGAAACTAAATATGTGTGGCAAAATTAGAAAAAGCATAAGTTTAATATTAAACTTATGCTTTAGAGTAGTCTAAATAAATCGATTCACATTGGATTTATTCGACTAAGATTATTTAAATCGTAGTCAATATCTAATGAGTACGATTTAAAGTATATGTAGCTACTACTTACAACGCCTATAGTATGCTCATAATAGAATCACATACGTCAATAAGAATATGAATCATGCTATTCACCTCGCAATCTATACTAATTATATACATTAAAGCTGAGTTTTTAATTTCAAAAATGTCCTTTGATAAATGAAAAACTAGTTATGGTTTTGGCGCTTTGAACCAGATTGACTCCGCAAATTGACCTGTTCCTTTTTTACGCATAGAAGTATTGTACTAGAAAAGATTTAAGTTTTAATATAGATATATATTTTTTTCTGAAATGTTGGTCTTGCGCCATGCTACTATTTCGATATTTTGTCTGTCTGATTTGAATGCCTAACGGTATCTTATTAGCTTGCTTTAATCACGTAATAGCAAGCTAATAAGCAGAATTTTTATCGACTATGATTACATAAGATTAGGAAAAATGAAAAGGCTGCAAAGCTTTCTTCGAAAACAGCAGTCTTTTCATTTCTAGATTTATTCAAATCAACAGTAATGTTGTTTCTTTATTTTTATGTACGTGTCATCTGCTCTCCATGAATCATTTGTTTACTTAAGATAGCGGCGGCAGATTCGTTTATCTAACTCTGATCCATATTGATGAGCCCAACGAATAATTAATTGTTGTATAAGCTAAAAACGCTCCATGTTCACCCTTATTTCCACTAAATCTCAGAACCTTAAGTTGTACTATCGTATTGTTAATAAAATGAGAGCTGGTTCATAACATGATCCTATTTGAACACATTTTCGTCTTTTATACTGACTACATACTATTAGTATGTCCAAAATTAAAATGGTTAGATAGGATCTTATTGTAGTCAGGATCTGTTCATTTGATTGTTTACTACATTTAAACTACAAGTAATGATTTTAGAAGTTTGATTCTATACAAAATACTCACATGAAAAATATTTCTCAATACTCATAAAATAAATTTCTTGTAAAATAAAAACGTATAAATTCCTATACAACGTTATCTTAACACTATAAAGTTTCTGCTCATGGTGTTTTTAATAACAATTTTATATATCTAAATGTTTGTTTATTATGATTATTTAACTTTAGAGTTTAGCGATTACGTCAAATTTGTTCAGGAACTCATTTTACTGGTAAATAATTATACACAATCTATATATTCGCCAATATATAGATAAAATCTATTCGGATTTTCTGCATTTTTCACATAGCTTTATATTTTTTCCAATATGTTTGGAGGTGAAATTATGAAGTATAATTCAAATACCTTATCTTTTATTTTCATATTTATAGCAATCGTGTCCTATATCGCTTATATAGTAAGAGATACATTACGACTTCATCCTATACTTGTCTTATCCATTAGTTTATTAGCTCTATTAGGAAATCTAGTGTTTATAAACCAAACTGAAGATAAACATTTCCCGTCTATCATTTTAATAGGGATTCTCATTTATTTCATTCTTTTTCTGAGTACACTTTTAATAGAACTTATCATAAGATACTAATTAGATATTGATATGAATGTGTAATTGTTATGGTTCCGAGGAAAAATATATTCGCTAAAATCAAATGTTTTTATAACTAAAAAGTAAAATTGTTTTGTTATACAAACCAATTTTTCGTGTTATCAGCTTGTTTGTAGACCCTCAGATTAGATTTTAAGGGGGAGTATATCTACATGAATCTTAAAAAATCAAGCCAAATACTCATCGTTCGTGTGTTTCGAATTATAGGGCTTTAAATGTGGAATGGGTGTGTTTCGTTAATAAAATTTAATATACACTTCAATCTCTTAATTCACATTGATTTCCCCCTTAATAGTACTATAAGCGGAAAATGACTATTTTTTATGTGAACAATAAAAAATAGTATGAAGTAGGTGGTGATAGACTTTATGATACAAGACATTATTTCAACTAATAGCTCATCAGAATTAAATACGTTCTTACGTATGAAAAATAAAATTGTTGGGAGAGATTTTCTTCTTGAAAATACACCTTATTATCTCCGTCATTTTTCACTAAATCAATCGATTGCAATTGAAAATAAAGAAGGATCCGATTTAATACAAAAAGATTTTATTCGATTAACAAATGATGGAGAGATAGGTAATAGTATTACGTTAGAAAAAGTCACCATCGGTTTTGGTAGTCTAGATTATGGTTTTAGAATAAAGATGGGGCAGTCTTCAAAAGAGGGGGATGACTATATAACTCAAAACACTCTTGGTCGCCTATATCTTTATCTTGATACACGAGAAAATGCGACTTGTTGGCATATACAAGCTTTATCTGAAAATATATGTACAACAATAACGGCGGTAAATTCGTCGAATTACTGGAGAACAATCACCAGACATAAAAGAAAATGGATTCAAGCTCAAACAAAAAGGCATTCTAATGTCACTATCGATAATTACTGGATATTTATATCTGCTGATACATAGAGGGAATTAATATTTAAAGACTTACTGGATCTAATGCTATGAGTCAGGTAATAATCAACTTTTTTAGCATTTCTAATTTTTACAATGAATAAAGTACTTTTTTCACAATGGCATGTTTTAATTGGCCACAAATTTGATGAGAAGAAGGCTTTGCGTATAATAATGTGGATTCTTGATGAAACATTCCTCTTTGTAGGATTGTATGGTTTTATAAAAGGGAAGTGCATGTTGAATAGGCTATTTCTTAATTTATAGGTTCCATAGGTTCTAGAATCGTTTCATTTCTGATAGCTTTTTGCAATGCAAGATACAAAGTCCTTTACTGTACCTGATTCCAATTATATATAACTCTAATGAAGAAAGGAGTATGACTATTTCCTTAAATTTTGTTAAAAAAACATGTTTATTTTTATGCATAGAAATCTTCCTAGTTATTTATCTTCCATACAAATTCGATATTTTTTATGATTCACAACGGTTTTATCATCCTTCTAGTAATTCTCAATTTTATACACATGTATTATAATAAATCAAACGTTCTTTCTTGGAATTTCAATTCTAACTTTCTCAATTTAAATTCGAATACATTTTAAAAAATAAGGTACCAGATGATTTGTTGGTATCAAACATGAAAAGTGGATGTTATGTATTGAGAGGGAGTAAATTATGCAATTTTAACGCTACACCCTAATTTGAATCACATTCTTATAAGAAAAATTTATTTTATGTTTCTCTCATTTTACAAATTTAATGGTACAAGTTTACTGAAATCCTAAATTTAACAAGCGAACTTTTGCACGCTACAACATAAAATGTTTTAGTCCTTTTTTCTGTAGCACCTTTTATAAGGCTATACTGGTACTATAAAAGGTGCGTTATTAGTATGAAAAAGAAAAATTTGGTTGAATGAAAGCACTATTAGCCCGATATGATGTTGTTAACTGTACGTTGGTATCTTACGGTACAATCTTAGCTTTTCTGATTTGGTGGAAATAATGTAAGAACAACGATTATTCTTGATTCATGCTACATTTATCTAATTCAGATCCATCAATATGCATCTGAATTAGATAAATGAATTCACCGTCACCTCAAACAAACGAATGACTCCTGGAGAGTAGATGAAACGTACATAAAAGTAAAAAGACAATGGATGTACCTATATCGTGCCATTACTTCTGAAGAGAACACGATTAATGTTTATCTCAGTAAATCTAGAAACCATACGGCTGCAAAGCGATTTTTCAAGAAGGCTTTGCGGTCTTTTCATGTTTCAAAATCTCGTGTAATCACAGTTGAGAAAAATCCCGCCTATCCCATTGCTATTAGCGGGTTGAAGAAGGAGAAAAAAATGCCGTTAGGCATTCAAATCAGGCAGATAAAATATCGAAATAACATCGTAGAACAAGACCATCGTTTCATGAAAAGACGTATACACTCTATGTTAGGACTTAAATCTTTTCGCACAGCTACATGTATTCTTGCAAGAGTAGAAGCCGTGCATATGAGAAAAAAAGAACAGATTGATTTACGGGATCAGTCTGTTCAAACTCAAAAACAATTCATTCATCAATTATTTGGATTAACAACGTAAAGAACAATTCCGGTAGGAATTCTCATTGTTTTTTGGAATGTACCCTTTATTTGCACCAGAACCTTACAAATTAAGAAGAAAAAAATTAGAACCCTTCATTTGCAGAATAAAACATTTAGGTTCAGCAACTTATGAGTCAAAAGAGTTCCTATTGAGAAATAAATGAGGCGCTTACCATCGAGAGGAATCCATTATACAATGTATTCGTACATATTCTATTTATAGGAGTGATGAGTTTGAAACGTATTATGGGTGTAGTTTCAACGGTATTCGTAACTGGAGGATTACTTGTGCCTACGATTGATGCACAAGCTTCCACTGTACAAACTAAGGTGTCAACTCAACAGGCGATGTTACAAAACTGGCAACGTCCGGACCGCTTTGATTACATGGTAAAATTACAACGTGGCCAAAGTTCTAGTCAGTCACCTATTTTTAATTTGGACGAAAGAAGAAATCATGTGCAATTTAAAATCATGAATGAGTCAAGGTTCAATAATTTAGCGTACAAATTATACAAAATGGAGAGAAATGGTAGAGGCCCTGATAGAGCCGTGGTAATTGAACGGGGTACAGTTAATAGGAATGCAACAAAAATGTTTAATGAAAGATTCCAAAGAGGAGATTATTATGTAGAATTAGAGTGTGATCGAGACGGACATGGCAGACCCGGTCGTGGTGAATGTGAAGGAAGTGCATTTATTACTATCCTTGGAAGATAGTCCTGTCGCATAAATCAAGTGAAAGAAAAGAACAAACAGACTTTGAAGTGCCCCCAAAAAGTTAGACACGGTTATTTCATTAGGTAGCTTGATCCAAATGAGTCCGGTATTGTACCGGGCTCATTTTTAATTTTGCCTTAATCCGTTTCGTATTATAATAATCTATATATTTTTCTAATTCTATTTTAAAGTGCTCTACATTTTCAAATTCTTTTATGTAGAGGAACTCCGATTTCATAATCCCAAAGAAATTTTCTATTACTGTGTTGTCGTAACAGTTACCTTTTCGAGACATACTCTGTACAATAGCTCTTGATTCAAGTGTACGGACGTATTGTCTCATTTGATAATGCCATCTCTATCTTAATTTATCTCCTTATTTGAAATCTTTGTTCTTTGTATCTTCGCTTTATCATACACGTAATAACGGAGTTTTTAGTATACATTTGTGTGGATTACAGTTTTGGTTATGTTTGTAAAAACCAATAAATGACGTAATAATAGTTTTTCAAACCAAATATAGTCGATTACATTTTGAACAAACCGTTCAGATTCATCTACAAACGTTTTGAATTTATATATAATACTAAACAACCTTGGTGATTTAATATGGGACAGTGCCCTTATAATCGCCCTTAAAATGATTGTGGATAATTTTCATATCATTAAAATTTAAAACTCACTTTTCCCCCTTTAAAAAGGATAAAATTAAAGTTGTTTCTCATAAAAGAGGATTGTATTTTGAAACCAAGTATAGCTCTAACGCTGTTCTCACTGTCTCTTATGGGGTTCCAGTCGCCAGAAACACAATCAAAACAAACACTTGGTATCAAACAGCTGGAGAAGTCAAAGCGCTCTATCGTCAAGGGTATAATATAGGAAAGATGAAATTAGACGTGGCACTTGCCAAAGGTACCGAGAAAAAAACTGCCATCGTTTTAGATCTAGATGAAACGGTCGTGGATAATAGTCCGTATCAAGCCATGATAGTAAAAGAGAAGAAAGGGTTCCCCTATAAATGGGAGGAATGGATTCAACAAGCAAAGGCAGATACCCTCCCTGGCGCCGATTTCTTTTTACAATACGCCAAAAAGGTGTAGCGCTTTACTACATTTCCAATCGTAAACAAGGTCAGTTAGATGCCACTTTACAAAACTTACAGAAACTGAATATCCCGCAAGTTGATCAGGAACATGTCTTATTGTAAGGAAAAGAAGAGCGAAGAAAAAAGTGGCGACAGAACATGATATTGTTCTATTTTTTGGAGATAATTTACCTGATTTTACGGGATTTGATGAGAAATCTATTGTGTTCCTGAATCCGATGTATGGGGATTGGGAATCCGATTTATATCAATACGACTGCAAAAAGTCAGATATTGAAAAAGACAAACTTCGTAAAGATGCATTACTATCCCATAATTAGATTGCAACATATGTCGAATACATACTGCCTATCAAGGGAATTCCCTTGATAATGAATTACTTATATATCAACAATAACATCCTATATCCTAATTTTAACATTTTAAACAAACGTTTGATTCGGCATCCTTCGTACGAAATCTATATAGATTCGCTACAATTCGTCAATGTTTTGTGTACATTTTTGAAAAAGGAATCCTTGTATGTATAAATCTAATTTTATTGCTTTTTTGCTACTTCATCTATGTCATCAAAAAAACGCTCTATTTGCATCTAATCGTTTTATTATTTACTATGTTGATTACCATTGTCGGTATTATGCTTTTTAGTGATTTCCAAGATACAACTTATATGAAATATATACTTTTCATGAGATTGTTTCTGTATCTCATTCTTATATGTTTTACTTTTAATCCCTTTACATGGGCTACATGGGATAGGTGACAAATAAAACTAATCCATTTTTATTATAGAAACCCTAAGTTTAGTCATATTTCTATTCTCTTACATAATTACGATTCAAATCACACATGCTACTATACATACCAATTATTAGCATAAGGAGTAGATGTCAACAACCCGCCACTTAACACCCTTACGGGTCGTTTGAAGTGGGGGCTTGCGTCTGTCGGAGTTCGACAGTGCTTCTACCCTCATAGAGAGCAACTACGCTTATTCCTACCCAGTAGTACGAACGAGCAATGCTCTCCTACCTTAGTATGGTGGAGCATAAGGACGGTTGACTTCGCCCCTACCACAAGAGCTATACTCCTGTGGTAACTACACTGGTATGCTTAATTCCCTTACGGTGTAGATTCATCGCACCAATACGGTCATCATTTGATTGGTATTGGCAATTTTTACACTTAAAAGTGTGTAACTTTTTATTACGATTCGCTTTTTCAATGTTTCCGCACTTAGGGCAAGTTTGGGAAGTATATTTGGGGTCTACCACAATTACCTTTTGTCCATTCAATTCAGCTTTATACTCAAGCATTTGACGGAACTGATAGAAAGCCCAAGATACAGAAACATAGCGGTTTTTCACTCGTACTTTCTCTGTCGCAGAACGAACCCCTGTTAAGTCTTCTAAAACAAACATAGTACCTCTAGGGTATGCCTCAACGAGTGCCTTTGTAATTTGATGGTTTACATCAGTTACATAACGGTTTTCTCTTGAGCCAATTTGTTTTATTTTCTTACGAGAAGATGGTGTTTGTCGTGTTTGTAATTGCTTACGAGTAGCTTTAAATTTACCACGCTTATGTTTAACAATATTTCCGTTGTAGAAGGTTGTTTTGCCCTGACTATCATAAGTGGTTGCAAGGAAGTTGATTCCTAAATCAACACCAACGATGTTGTTTACATCTGCGAAATCTAATGTTTGGTACTCTTTTGTCATCGGGATATGTAAGAACCACTTTTTGTACTTATGCACTAATTTAGCAGTACCAAATTTCCAAGTGCTGTTGAAGTATTTCTTCATAGCCTTACGCTCATAATTTAGTTTTAGGCGACCTTCAAGCGTGTTTACACTAAATTGGTTTTTGGTTAGTGAATAATCTCGATTCCAGATTAAATCATATTCTGCAAGTTTGAAGTCAATCAAAGACCATTCATGTCCATTTGATTTAGCCGACTTGTAACGAGCAATTACAGTTTTCATCACAGATTGAGCCATTTGACTTTTTAACCTAAAGTGATTTCGCAAATGAGAATAATATAAGTTATTGAGATTTACTTGATTAAGGTTCTTTGTTTCAAATATGTGTTTTGATAACCAATTACAAGCCTTGCGGTAAGCGTTCGTTGTTATCTTTAGACTTTCAGCTTGATTATCGGAAACATGGATTTGTATTTTTGCAGTAATTGTAGGCATTATTTTCACCGCCTTTCACTAATTAAATTGTAACAGATTTTTAGTGAAAGCAAACAACTTAAGTAGAGAAAGTAGGAGGCAAAGTGGAAGTTTCAGATACTTGATATGGTACAGAATCTTAGGATTTTTAACGTACCATACCGTATCTGCCGGCAATTCCTCCCCCACTTATCGTTGGGCTATCGCCCTTCGCACGATTGAAGTAGGGGGTATCCTTGCCGATTTTAGATGAAATTATGTATTTTTTGTAACGTGGATATTGTTTTATTTTTATCACATACCATACAGTGGGAGTAGAAAAAAATGAAGATTAACCAGGCCTATCAAGTATCTCCAATTTATGTTTTCTTTTTAATACATAGTGCGCAATTTGGAGCTGGTGTACTGGGGTTTGCTAGAATTGTCGCTAAAAAAGCCGGATATGATGCTTGGATTGGCGTCGTACTGGCGAGTATTTTCTTACATATTTTAATGTGGATGATGTATCGTATGCTATCTTGGGTTCAAGGAAGTATTTTAGAACTTCAGAGGTATATGTTTGGCAGGTTTATTGGAACAGGTTTGAACTTGGTATTTTTTGTTTATTTTTTGATTGTAAGTATCTCTATCTTACGAACTTATATTGAAATCGTGCAAGTATGGATGTTTCCTACTGCTTCTACTCTTATACTTGCAATTATTTTGTCTGTTTTAGTGTATTACATTATTTCATCAGGATTTCAAGTGATGACCGCCGTCTGTATTGTCTCTATTTTTATATCTATATTTTATGCAATTCTCTGTGTATACTGCGTGATAGTATATGGACATTGGGATGTTTTTTCACCGATTTTGAATCATTCTTATTTGGATATTGCGGATGCGATGCAAAAATCTATTTATACGATGGCAGGTTCTGAAATCATTCTTATGATTTATCCTTTTCTTCGTGCTCCTAAAGAATCTCATAAATTTGCACAATATGGTTTGTTGTTTTCGAATTTGTTATATGTTTTGTCTATCATTTCGGCATTAGCCTGTTTTAGCGAAAAGCAACTTTCGCATCTTATTTGGTCTCAACTGTCACTTTCTCAAGTGATTACTTTTCCGTTTCTACAAAGATTTGAATACCTGATGGTATCAGCGTATGCATGGCAGATGGTTACAAGTATGATGTTACCTCTTTGGGCTTGTACACGGGGTATTCGAGAAATAGCGAAGATTCGTCAAAAATATACGTTACTGATTCTGTTAAGTATGAATAGTATGATTGTCTGTTTGCTCCAAGATCGGCATAGTATTAATACATTTATTACACAAACTTCACGTTTTACATTTTATTTAATCTATATCTATATTCCTATACTCTTTTTGTTACTTTGTTTAAAAGTACAGTATCAAAAGAAGGAGAATCCATTATAAGTATTCTCCTTCTTTTGGAATATTCTAAAAAAGTATGTATATTTCCATCGGTGTATACAAAAATTATTACGTATGATAAAAATCAAGAAGACCGGTGTGATGCACATTATATGCACCCTTTATTCTACATATAAACCAATTGCGGCAACAATCGCTTCTGAAGTGTATTCCCATTTTCCGTCCGTTAGGGCTCCTAATTGTTGGTCAATTTGTGATAAAAGATCTGGAGTAATGGGAACACCAAAATATTGAGCAATAATTGCACCGATAGGTGCTGTAATTTTTGTCCATCCACCACGATCGATTTTAATTTCTAAATTTTTGATTACCCCATTTTCTTTTACAAAACGATAATAGACCTGATCATCTAGACTTTGCGTTTGTTCAATAAAGTTTGATGAAAATACATGGGCTGCTTGTACTTGTTACGGAGTCGTTTCTTTTTCCGCAGCAAATG
Source organism: Bacillus sp. A01H (assembly GCF_045277205.1). Lineage (NCBI taxonomy): Bacteria > Bacillati > Bacillota > Bacilli > Caryophanales > Bacillaceae > Bacillus > Bacillus sp. A01H. The sequence continues at coordinate 181,759 of NZ_CP117703.1, forward strand.
CGAATGTGGATGAACCTGTTACTAACATTGCTGCTAAAGTTGTAGCAATGATTATCTTATACCGCTTCATACTTATATTCCTCCTCTTTTCCCTTTTCGTTTGCGAAATGTGTCAAATTTTGTCGTGCAAAAGGGTTGGAAACATCATATCACGATAGAAAGTGAATGAAAAGTAAATATTCAGAAATTTGAGTCTTTTTGAAAGAAGCATATTTTTTTGTTTAGTTAAGGTGGTTTAAATTTGTTCTAGGTATTAAATCAGTTTGTGTGTACTGTATCTGCAAAAAGTTTTTATGGTCTATAAAAAAGAGAAAATAAATAATGCTACATTCCTTTAACATCAATTCGGGGTATGGTAACCTCGTGTGTGAATATGTCTATTATAAACCTCACCTGGACGGTGTTCTCTTCTTTTTCTCTTGTTCTTTCTGTTTTGTAGCATTTCTAATTCCAATAATCTTTGCTGCATAGATACATGTTCCATTCCACCATTAAGTATCAAAAAATAACCCGCCACTTTTGATTGTATTTTAGGGATAGAAACCATTAGGGATTTTTTATTGTAATATATCGAACAATATCATAAGATTGTTTCTTATATGAACTGGATAAATAAACGATTTTATTTGTCTTCTTATAGAGGAACTGTGTATTGGTGATACGCAGTTCCTTGATACTGTCTAAATTGATTATAAAAATCTAATTTTCTTTCTTGTACCCATCTTCCTGGTAAAACTTCCTTTTGCTTCATATAGGTTTGAATGATCCATCCTTGCAAAGAATCTGGACGGATCAGATACTTTTCTCCAATATGAGGTGGTAATGCAACTGGAGCTGGTGCATCCATTGCACCTGGTGGCGCTAATCGGTAATATACGTTTCCATTTTGTTGAAACATATCTTGTAACTGCAAAAAAGTCGTACCCATATATAGATATTCATCGTGTTTACTATATGTATGTTGCACTTGTCTCTGATCGGCTTGCGCAGACATACACGGTAGAGAATTTATGGCTAACAAAATGAACAAACTACTCCACCATTTTATTCTTTTATTCATAAGAACCCTCCTATATTTTTCATTATGCAATGATTCAAAATGGAATATAGTTTATTAGATTACATGTTTTACCTTCTGCAGAACGGGTAATGGAACGAACAGTAAGATGATTTAAAGCAAACTCTATGTGAATCATATAAAACGAGTAAAAAAGATGCAATCCGTTGAAGTTGAGAAATAAATGTATAAAAAGGCGAGAATACTAAAAAAACAGCATGGATATACCCCCATACTGTACAAGAATATCGAATCTAACTTTTTTATTCTATTGTCACAAGCCCCTGATATCCACCTGCTCGATTATCATAACTATATACATACAAATAATATTTTCCTGGTTGCGCCGTATACGTTTCAAATAATCTTTGTCCTTGAAATGTAGCATACGCCACGGGATTTTTTAAGTTTTTTTCGTGGTATAGGACCCAATTCATTTGAATCTGATTTTGATTGATTACCTCAATAGCCAATTTGTTTGGTGATTGCACATTTAATTGATACATATCTAAGGAATTATTTGCATCAAAGTAACCTATAAAATTTGTTCGAAAAGGTAGTGGAGTTGCATCTTTTATAGATTCATTTGGTTCTTTGGATTCTACTATATTATTTGCAATACCTTGAAAAACAATATCGCATTCTATTTGCTTATTCGTATTGACTCGGTAGTTTGTAAAATAGGCTGTCACGGTTTTATAGCCATTCCAAGGTTTCGTCGATAACTGTTGCAGTATGGTATCTAATACCGTATTTAGTTTTCTCCAATCGGACGCAACATCTGCTGACTTTTTGCCTGTATACGTACCTCGTAAGGTAAACGTATGAAAGAAGTCGGATTGTTGTTCTGTCATGTTTGTATTTTGAAGCGGTATGATTTTGGTGATTTCTTTTTGCACCTCTGTCAAAGGCTTCGCTGTTGGTTGTTGTAAATACTCATCTGAAACAGCTGGAACGGTATACTCCTTTTGATGATCAATTAACAGTTGCATATAGTTTTGGTATGCTGTATTTAGTGTAAGACTTTTGCTTACTGTTTCACGATATTGATCGTATTGTATGACTTGATTATTTTTTATGATATGGTGCAATTGAGAAAATAGATCCCATCGATTTGCATACAGATAGGACTGCAAGGCAAACGCATAATTATAGAATTCCCAATTTCCATATGTGGCGTATAAAGTCTGCTGTAAGGTGTATCGATTCAAAGGATTCACGGCTAACTGTTGAACGATTGTTTTTCTGGGTACAACTTGATGGATACGGGTAGATCCAGCAAAAAATTCTGCACCACCCTCTTCAAACCAAGTTAAACGTTCATTTTCATAGAGCGCCCCTTCACCAAATAACCCTGGAACGAGATAACGTCCTTGAAGATAGTGTGTATACTCATGACGAAATAACTCTTCTAAACTATAGATACTATCCTGTGGCGTTCGCTCGTACGTAAAGAAGGTTCCATCTTGTTCAATATAAATCCCACCATTATTCGTGTCATACCCATATAATAAACGATTCAACCGATATTCTTCTGGATTATTATAAATCACCATAGTCAAAATATCATCGCGATGTTCTTGCTCTAATGGCGTATCCGACCCCACTACCCGATAAAATTGGGATTGGACTTCTTTAGACGCCCAATAGAGTTTTTGGACTTTTTCCGCTGTTACTTGTTGGCCCGTTCGAATCATCATAGATCCGTTATCAAATGTGTAAGTTTTTGGTATATATTTTTTCTTACCTGCTTCTTGAATTTGCTTGTACGAAATCAGATTTCCTTTATAATCTCTTCCATTATATCTTTCGTCAATTTGTTGAGCGGCAGTTAGATATGCTTCACTTAAATAAGGATACACCTGTAAGGCATTCGTAATAATTTGTAACCCTTGTTGTGCCGTGGTATGAAAATCACCCATTCTACTTATATAATAAATTCCATTATTAATAATCCATCCCGTGTCGGCATTGACTTGACCGTATAATGCCATTTTTCCAATCTCATTGATAAACGTGTTTATTTTCCCATACCAAGGTGATTGGTTAGGTGATGTACCAGTTTGGTACAAATACGTTTGAAGATCATAGTCAATACCACTTAAGAGACTGTATACAGCCGTTCCCTTCGAATATTCTTTTGCATATACTGACAAGTTTTGATTAAACTGTTCTAAAATAGGAATTGCTAACGATATAATTTCCGAATTACTGGATGCGTTTCCAATCAAACTTCCATAAGAAGCAATAACTCGATCTTGTTCTGTTGTCCCGAGTCGAAAATCGGGATTGGTTGCAATCGCTTTTAAAGCAGGTAAGCACGTATCATGAAACGTACGATCATTGAGATAGGCAAGTTCTTTATGGTAATATCCTAAATAGAATCCCGAACGCAATACTTCCACGAACGTCTCTATTCCATTTGAATTGGTTGCGGTATACGTCGCTCCTCTTTTTTCTAATGCTCGAATTAAGAATTGGACACGATTTTGATCTTGATAGAATGCGAGAGAGTCTGCATTAAATTGAAATAAATCCGTAATGTCACTCCAACGTATAGTCGAAAGTACTTGCACAAGATTTTCATAGCTAAGTGCTTGTAATTGTGCCATCGTATATGTTTGTTGAGCGGCCGATGTAGCAGTGAGCGTTGCAAAATTTATTTTCTCATCAGGTGGTTGAATCGATCGGTCGATTTGAAAGGGTGTAAGGAACAAATTTGAAGTATACGGATAGGGTTTGTGGAAAGGCTTTTGAGACATATATTTTCTTTTTATTTTCGATGAATGTACATGGAAACCATATGGGATCCGATTAGATGGTGGTACCCATGCATTCCCAAGCATGCCATTCGTCACGTTACTAACCGGACTAGATATAATTAGTTTGCTAGAAACTTGTATAGAACTTGCCTGTACAACATGTACGGAACCTAAAATCGTACAACACAACAACATGATTATAATCTTACTTATACGTTTCATCCAATTCCTCCATTTCAAAAATCAAAAAAATTCTAGCTGATTGTCACATGATGGTTCAGATTTTTTCATAGAGTATGGAAACCAAATCGTTGGACTATGGAAATGCTTCATGAAAAACACAGATGGTTTTCATAAACATCCCTCCCTTTTCCTTTTTTGCATTGTTGGGATGACACCAATATAAAGGTATCTAACTTGTATGATCTTTTTGCTTATCGTTTATTGTTTTAAAATCATCCCAACAGTACTTATATATGGCAAATCATTTTTTTAACCTTTTCCAGTATATTGAGAAATATAAAAATATAAAGCGGTGAAAATAAGACGCGATCTTGCAGGGTGAATATGTTTCCAAACTGAAACATATTGAGAAGTATATTTTATTCAAATCGCTGGATATTGTGTGCGATAAAAACAGCCATCATGTTTCCGCTTAAACAAGTTTTCTTTTTCCATATTGATCACACACCTTTTAAAGTAATATTACCAGTATAGCTAAGTTGGAAAAATAAATTTCAAGCATTTGGGGATTTTTGCACCAGAACCTTTTAATTGGTTTGTATATATGATGTATAAGAAAAAATAAAAATGTTGTCATTGAAATAACTGTATTGTGAGTAAGAACATATAGAAACGAGAGAAGAGACAACTATGTCTCATAGCTAATTATACCTAGTATGAGTATAAATCGTGATGATAGCCTGAATCTATTATTAGCATTCATTGCATTAGAAGAATTCGAACTATCACATATTCTAAATGCGGAGGGAGAAAAATTACAATATGTTTTAGGAACTTTATCGGGAAGAACAGGACCAGGTCCTTCCATGCAAGATTTACTTAATGTCAATAAAAGTATGTTAGATTCTGTTATGAAAGCAGAAATGCTGTTAGACTCAAAATTAAAAATGGTCACGGGTCTAATCAATCAACCACAATGTCACACAGAACATATTTGTGTACCCATTCGCCACATATGTAATGAAAATACATTTCCTATTTTTTCTACAGGAATTTCACCAGCATACAACGGAACGATTACGATAACAAATACCGGATTGCGTTGGAATATAGTGATACCTGTTACAGATATAACAGGTACTCATTCTTATACAATTCAACCAGATTCAGATTTTTCTAGTTCTGTAAAACAATTAATGTCAGTTACAGGAAAATGTAATTGTGTAACAACTCTTTGTCAAAACCAATATTGTATTGGCGTATTTGAAGGTACGTTTAAAGTAGAAAGTAGCTGTTAACTTGCCTATAAAAAGCTAACAGACTCATTTAAGTTCTTAATAAGGGTTAACAATCTATTGGCATTCATGTATATCTGTAAAATAAATAATTTAAAGATAATATATCAAATAAGGAGAGACAATTCATGGAAGAGAGTACTAAAGAACAACATACTCAATTAGGGGTTATCCAAGCAGCAGGTGAATGGAACTGTAATCAAGTTGTACAAGGAGAATGGGCATGTGACCCGAACGGTTTTATTGTAGCAACAGCAAACAATAGTTCAGAAGTAGGTGAATTATATAAAGTGAGTTTAGTGACGGGAGAAGTCACAGCCAACCTAGGACCAATTCAACCGACATCTCCCTTTGAAGGTCCTAATATTTATAATTCTTTAGGTTACAGTATAAAAGATGGCACTCTTTGGGCAGTTAATCATAATTCCTTGAGAAATGCAAGTTCTGATGTTCCCCCTAAAATTGTAAAAATTCATAACACGACGCCACCAACAACAGAACAATTTGATATTCCATGGCTTCCTGCCCCAGCTGCTGGTTCGAAGATTGGTTATGCAACTGGAGATATAGATAGTGACGGACATTTTTATATATATTCACCAACTACACCTCCTGGTTCTAATTGTGAAAATGCAGGTGTAGGGTATCCAAATTTAACTTTTTATGTGGTAGATGTAGATTCTACACGCTCAACTTATTTACAACTAGTGGATCCAACAAATGGTTTTCAAGCAACTCAATCTGGCGTACAATTGAGTCAAGATATTAGTCATGTAATTGATTGGGGTTTTAATCCAACAGATGGTCAATTATATGGCGTTCAGGGCGCAACAGGTAACGTAGTTAGAGTTGATCCACTCACAGGAGCCACTACCATTTTTACAACACCTCAATTACCTGATACTGATCCATGTTCAGGATATGGTGCAGTATTTTTTGATTCTGATGGAAATTTATTTGCATATAGTAATAATAGTGGGAATGTTTATATGATTACAATTACAGGGGATCAAGCATCATATGTAAAGATTTCCACAGCACTTTCTGGTATAAAAGACTATGACGGAGCAAGATGTGCATGCGCCAAATTGGATATATTAATCATAGACGGTCAAAAAACAGTAGATTTAGCAAAGGCCTGTGCAGGAGATGTTTTGACATATACAGTAAAGGTGAAAAACCAAGGGTCTGTTTTAAATGCCATCAATACTGTTTTCCACGATACTATTCCACCCGGAACAACTTTAATTCCGGGTAGTGTAACAGTGGATGGGAATCCGAATTCTGGTAACCCTAATGATGGAGTTCCACTTGGAAATATTACTCCGGGACAAACTGTAACGGTAACATTTCAAGTTCTAGTCGGATCAAATCCTCCAGATCTAATTACAAATACAGCTCGTTTTACAGCAGACAACTCCGCTGATGCAGTTTCAAATGAAGTATCAACTTCAATTATCCATGCAGATTTTACAGTTAAAAAAGAAGCAGATGTAGGTGCTCTCCAATGCAACGGCAACATTACGTATACCATATCTATTACTAATCAAGGACCAGATGATTTGAATCAAATTGAAGTATTGGACCCGATTGATCCTAAAACTAAGTTTGTCCCCAATAGCGTAACGGTAGATGGCGTTCCTCAAGCAGGAGTAGATCCTAATACAGGTATTTTAATTTGGCATTTCCCAGCTCATACAACGAAAATCGTTCAATTTCAAGTACAATTAGTATCAAATGCAGAGGGATGGATTTATAATACGGCACAAGTTGTATCTTGCAGTATTACAACTTCAAGTAATCAAACACGTGTCAAAATATGTCCATGTAATGTGCAATAATAAAAAGGGTTCTGTTGCAAAGTTTTTAAAACTAAGCTAAACTTTTCCAAAACAGAATGAGGAGAATTATACATGAGATATTTTAAAGGAAAGTAATTGAAACAAGATATTATTTTGGTAGCCGTTGGCTACTACTGTCGTTTTTCCTTAAGTTATCGTGATGTCTCTGAACTTTTGAGAAAACGTGGTGTTTCAGTTCATCCAACAACTATTATGCGTTGGGTTCACGAATATGGTCACTTGATCTATCAGGTTTGGCAGAAGAAAAATAAAAGCGTAGAACTATCTTGGAAATTGGATAAGACCTATATAAAAGTCAAAGGAGAATGGTGTTATCTGTACCGTGCAATTGATAAAGAAGGGTACACATTAGATATTCAACTTCGTAAACAGCGGAATTATCAGGCTGCATATGTCTTTATGAAAAGGTTAGTGAAAACGTTTGGAGAACCAACGGTTCTAACAACAGATAAAGCACCAGCATTACTTTGTGCATTCAAAAAATTAAAGGAACAAGGATTTTATAAACGTACAACTCATTGTACAGTCAAACATTTGAACAATCTCATCGAACAAGATCATAGACATGTAAAAAGACGTTTTGCTAAATCCGCAGGATTTCAAAGTATTCGTCATGCTTCACGTACCTTGAAAGGCATCGAAATCGTTCATGCTCTATATAAACGAAAACGAAGTTTGTAACAACCAAACTTCGTTTTTTCGACGTACAATGAATTACAACAATTATTAACGATTGCATAAAATCTATCTGCAATCATACCAACTTTTTCTCTGTTAAGAAACTTTGCAACAGAACCGGTTGAGAAATATCTTACGGAATCATCTGCGTACAAAACAAGAATAACGAGAATATTTCACCAGTTTACTTCATCAATATCAAATATTTTTAATAATCCTAAGACCTGTATAATCTCAATTATTTTTTTATCTATTACTTTATAATAAACTTCTAAACCTTTCCGTTCATGCGATACAATTTTAGGGATTTTTAATTTACTTAAGTGTTTTGATACGACGGATTGAGGTAAATATATAAGGTTTTGCAATTCAGAAACATTTAAAGAACCTATAGTAATCAATTTTTGTACAATTAGTAAGCGCATAGGATGAGCTAAAACTTTTAATATTTCGGCATGTTGCTCATAATTAGTCGAATCCATTTGAAATGTTTTTGACATAAACTACATCTCCTTAAAAATGAATACTTATATACCAGGGAAAAGTTATAACAATATTACATGTGTTTGAAAAAGTAATAAAATATAACTTGTATCTTTGATGTATCGGATGATATATAAATCCAGGAAGTATTGATAATAGCATTTGAAATCATTTTTTTTATGTCTTAAGAGCGTCCCCTAATCATTCAAAGAATTTACTACCTTCATCATTATACATATATTTCCAATAATAATTGTATTGCCAAAGAGTTACATTCTCTCGTTTATTGAAAGAGAAACGAGCAGTGGTAGTAGGTTATGTACTCATAAAAAAATAAACCATACTTTTTTTAGCATGGTTTATTTTAGAACTCCCTATCACTTTAAACGGATGATTCAGGTGTTTCTACATGTATCCATACATAGAACGTGTCGATAATAGAAGAATCTCCTTCCCATGAGCGCCATTTTTTCAATTGTAGCTTTACGACACCAGGTTCGATAGCTTTAAACTGAAATTTGTGAACTCCAGGTTTCCCTACTGTCCCGTCTCGCGTATTACTAGGTTGAAAATGTTCACCTACTAAAGGAATTTGTTGATTTATATTTGTTGTTGTCCAGCGATAGCCGGTCGTTGGATTTTCAGCAAGAGAAAGAGAGAGGAACTGTCCTGTAGATATGTGAACATGTTCCCCGTAGTTTTCTTGTGTAATGATAGTAGGACGTTTCCATTCCTTGTTGTACGATAAACCTGTTTCTGCTTGCACTGTATTGGGAATCGTACCTCCAAATCCTAATGCCAAAGTAATTCCTAGTACGCCACAAATCACCTTTTTATATGTACACATCATATATCTCCTGTCTATTTTCGTTTGATACGAAATATATTTATGCTCCTAGTTTAGGCAAATAAAATTGAATGTTAGATCCGGTAGCATTGCTGTGTAACCACCCTTTATAAGCCCATGACCAAGGTTTTGTTTCCTCCTGATTGTATGTATTGAAGGTACCATTTTCAAATACATACACATTGTAATTTGTGCCGTTATAATGTAACTTTGCATGGAATTTTATACCTTGAAAATGATGTTGAAATTTAGAATCTGCTGTAAATACCATCACATTGTAACGGTTCTTTGCAAAAATAAATGTCTGATCTGTCATTTCTCTTGTTATATTTTGAAATGTAGCATGTTGTAATAAACCATTCATTTTTTCAGCTATCCCTAACGTGTCTACTGATACTGTTAAATTCCATTTCATCATCGTGGATTGTGTTTGACCGTATCCTGATGAATGGGAGCTCCATTCATTTGTAGAAGGTTGTATGTAGATCTGCTCAGCTTTTATGGAGGCTGCACTTGCATGGAGTGGTATCATTCCTAAGCTACTTCCTCCAATCGCACCTGTTACTAAAAGGCTTGTTATGTTTTTTAATACTTTCACGAAAAACATCCTCCTTATTTTTGGTAATGAAAGAACAGGTTTAGTATATAAGAAAAAAGTAGTGATTTATACAATGAGTAGGTTGAGAAATATAGGTGGGCAACTATTTCTCTTGTTAATTGTTTGGTACAGTCGGGCATAGTTAAAAAGATTCATGCAGTGTTACGATAATAGGTTCCTATTAAACTAATAGCTTTTGTATCTCTTCCGTATATGTAAAATTCATATAATGAATTATAGTATATCTAACTAATTGGTTGGGATATATAAGTGCTATTTTGATTCGGTAATTCTAATCCTCAGATCATTATACTTATCACATCTCACTTACAGTTTATCCGGCTCTGGTGCAAAAACTTCAGGCCGCTTGCAAATACTCGCTCAAACTTGGACATACTGATACTAGTATTCTTAAAAAGGTGTGTGATTAGTATGGAAAAGGAAACTTTATTTAAATGGAAGCATTATCAACCAGATATTATTTTGTTAACTGTGCGCTGGTACCTACGGTACAATCTCAATTTTCGTGATTTGGTAGAAAGGATGGAGGAAAGAGGGAATATTCCTGGCTCGTACAACGATTATGCGTTGGGCCATTGACCCGGTCAAGAAGTAGGACTTAAATCTCATTTATTTTTGCAAGAGTAGAAGCCATGCATATGAGAAAAAAGAACAGATTGATTTACGAGATCAGTCTGTTCAAACTCAAAAACAATTCATTCATCAATTATTTGGATTAACAGCGTAACGAACGATTTCGGTAGGACTCTTCATTGTTTTTTGGAATGTATCCTTTATTTGCACTAGAACTAGAAATAGCGCTGTTCTCTTTTAAAATATCTCACCAACAATTCTACTTATTTTCTTTTTTGAAAGTATAGATTACTTCCTTTGGAAAACTTTGCAACAGGAGTAAAATTAACCATGTCTAGGCCCTATCTTTTTTAACTTTTATGATAGCAAATATCTTAAAATTACTTTTGTCCTTTTGAAAAGGTCTTTTTTCTTCTGTGTTACATGTATAGTTTATTTTATATTTATAGTGAACATAGAAAATAATTCACCAAATCTACTATTTGAGGGGGATATACATATGAAAGCCTATAAAAGGTTAGCAACGTTAGCTCCAATGGCAGTGTTAAGTACTTCAATTTTTTGCTCGCCTGCGATGACATTTGCCGCTGAAAAAACGACAATCACTAAACAAACAGCGGTTCAACAAAATGTAGTACAGAAAGGCCGTACAATTCAAGGATATTTGATTAAAAACGGTAAAAAAACGCCCATATATAAAGAGAGTATTATAAACAATCAAACTGCGCAATCAAATGATGCTCCATATCCACAACTTTCATCAAATCCGAATGATGCTATTCCAATTACAGGTGCAACTCATTCTGAAAATGGAAGTATAGGTTCGGTTTTATACTTTTCTAAAGCTCCCTTTTATTTTTCCTTAGATATAAAGCTTACTAATCTTTATATAGAAAAAAATAATGATGGAACTATTACAAGAGGAAAATATGACCCTAAGACTTTAAAAAGAACACCGCTAAGCGGTACCATGAGTAGTGGCGACCCTGATTATGCTAGGTTTAATGCTTATTTTAAGGGGACAACTACTACAAGAGATACTTTCTTTAGTAAAATCGGTTCCGGTGTGGTACCCAAAAATTCATCGTATACATTTAGTCAAGCAGTAACATCAGGATTAACAACAGCAGATGCCATCGGTGGTGCAGTGACATTGGGATATACAATGTCTTTAACTGAAGGTGGAGGAATATTCCCAGCTGCAGCATCGGAAGAATTTAGTTCTCAATTAACGGCAAGTTATGAGCACACAATTACGGTTTCTAGTGAGGTAACCAATACACAGACGTTAGGTATTCCGCAGGCTGCTGATTCGTATCAATATGATAAATATGCAGCAGCCGTGTATCAATTACGATCAAAATATAAAATGAATCCTAGTGCAAAATTAAGAGAAGATTTAGCAAATGGTACAGTAGTTCTTGATACAAGAGCACAGTCTTTCCAATATGATGATTCTACTTTATATCTTGCTGTGACTCCAGGCGCTGGAATCTAAGGAAAAACAAAAGAACACCAATTAGCGTTCTTTTGTCCAGAGTGTTGTGAAACCCTTTAGGGTTTCCAACACTCTGGAATATTTTTTGATTTTACTGAAAGAAAACCATATAAAATCATAGACTTTATAAAAATAGCCCGCCACCGGAACCTTTTTGGTTAGATGGAGGGCTATTTTTTCATGTTTTATAAGTTGTGGTGATGACAAGCTTGCATTTGGACAGACTTCAGCCCTCGAAACCGGTCATATCGGTAATCATGTAGTTCTTTGGGATCCGCAAAGCTTCGTTCTATAGTTGAACAACGTATACAGTCTTTTCCCTGTAGATGTGAGCTTGTTTTTGCTAGCGATATCTTTATATTTCTCCCATATATGATGAGTAATACCTTTTTGTTTCTTCGGAAAGTAGACTTCACGTAGCGGACAAACAGCGCAGTCTTCTGGATTTTATTTGCATTGACGATATCCTTCACGATCCGTTGTCGCATACTCTTAAATACATCCCATCGGACAAGCGAATACGTTCATTTCTTCTACATTTTTAAATTTATTCTGTAAAAAATATTTTGCTATCTGTGATGCTATTACGATTAAATTTATTTATTCTCTTTTGAATTTGTGCAGGAAGGTTAGAATACCCACCAGGATATATAGAGCTTATTATAAGGAACTGGTTTATTTGTAAAGGACACAAGTGTAACAAGTCGAAAAATTCAGAATATGATATTTGAGATTCAAAATATACATCTAGAAATTCACAATTTTGGATGGGATATATGAAAGGGAGGAGAGGAAAGTATGTCTCAAGCAAATATACCTAATATTACTCCGAATATTAGTATAGATCGAGATGATGCATTGAATTTATTATTGGCTTCTATTGCACTAGAAGAACTAGGATTAGCTCATATTATAAATGCAGAGGGTGAAAAATTACAATACGCATTAGGAACTCTAACTGGGATAACAGGTCCAGGTCCTACAATACCAGACTTACTCAATGTAAATAAAAGTGTTCAGGATATGCTGGATTCTGCGATAAAAGCTGAAATGCTTTTAGACTCAAAATTAAAAAAAGTAATCGATCTAATGAATCAACCACAATGCCGTACAGAAGAGGTTTGTTTACCAATTCGTCATCTATGTGATGGAAACCCATTCCCTATTTTTTCGGCAGGAACGTCGCCAAGTTATAACGGATCGGTTACAGTTACAAACACAAGTATTTCTTGTAATATGATTATTACTATCACAGACGTAACAGGTACAAACTCCCATACAATTAATCCAGATTCTTCTTTTTCTACTGTATTAAATCAAGTAACTCTCGTGACAGGTCAATGTTCTTGTATAGGAAATTCTTGTAATAATAAATATTGTATTGGTGTATTTGAAGGAACATTTAATCTGCAAGGTGGTTGTTGAGTTTTCTAAAAATCAATATATATTTATACAATAAAAAGAAACTTATAAACAAAGAAATATCCAATAAAAAAGATTCTAATTAGATTTATAATTAAAATCCATTATTAAATAGATGTATGTAGCTACAAAGCTAAAAATGTATTCATATAACATATATTTTTTAAAAGGAGAATAATTATGCCATTGGTAAATCGTTTTCATACCATTGACCACGGAGCTATTACATTTACAGGAAATACATTAGGATTAAGTCCTGTTCAACCAGAACCTAATATTGATACACTGGGTATCTTTACATCAGTGAATACTTCGCTACAAGTATCTGGTTATCCACAAGGAACCACACAAGATTGGCAACAAAATTCTTCAAGTGCGATATTATCGATCCCTCCAGAAAGTGAAATTTTATATGCCGAATTACTCTGGGGGGGAACATGTAAAACAGATTTGCAAGATTCTTCAGCATATGTTAATGACCCCATCACCTTGATAACACCATCAGGACAGACACTTTCTATTATTCAAGATCCAGATACTGCGGAGACATATATAGGTGGTACACAAGGTTCCTATTTACGTTCCGCCATTATAACGGAGATTATAAACACTGAACAATCTGGCTCTTATACTGTTACAAGTGTTCCCGGTGTATATATGGCTAGAAATCAAATCGATCGCACACTCGGATGGACACTACAAGTCGTATACAAAAACTCTTCTCTGCCACTTCAAAGTTTGGCTACATATGTAGGATTTGTAAACATATCTAGCCAAGGAAGAGGAACGGATGTTACAATTACAGGATTCAAAACTCCTCCTACTGGCCCCGTGTCTGGTAGAGTGTTAGTGACCGCATTAGAAGGAGATTCGTGTATAGAGGGAGATCAACTTCGTATAGGAGGAACAGCGAGTTCAACTATTCCTCTTTCTGGCCCGCAAAATCCAGTGAATAATTTTTTTGGGTCTCAAATTTGTAACGATCAAGGAGAATTAGATAGCTCAGGAACTTTTGGAACTCTCAATCAGCCCTTAGGAGGCAATTGTCAACCTATTAGAAGACAAGGCTGGGATATTACAAATATTGATGCTTCTAGTGGGCTGACAAATAATCAGTCTTCTGCGGTGTTACGTTTTACAACAGCTGGCGATGGTTACTCAGTCCTAGGGTTTGCTATTGAATTTATAAGTTTAGGTTTAGACCTTACAGTAAATAAACATGTTGATGCTGAAACTGCATGTCCAGGAAATATATTAACTTATACAGTTCAAATTCAAAATCAGAATGAGTCATCTGCAACAAATATTATTTTTCGCGATACCATTCCAAATGGAACTGTTTTTATTCCTAATAGCATAAAAATAAATGGAACTCCTATTTCAGGTAGTCCTACTGATGGAATACTAATTGGAGATATTTGTCCCGATCAGGTTTCAATAGTAACATTTCAAGTTCAAATTGAAGATACTACCGCATCTATTATTAGTAATACCGCTACAGTTAAAGGCGATAATATTGATGAAATTTCATCCAATAATGTAACAACATATATTACTAACGCTCATCTAACACTTGAAAAAGAAGCAGATGTTGGTGCTATTAAATGTGGTGATACTATCACATATACTTTATCTATTACTAATGATGGTCCAGATGACATAAAGGAATTAAATATATTAGATACCATCGATCCTAAAACGACATTTATTTCTGGAAGTCTTACAATAGATGGAATTGCTCAATCAAATGTAGATCTTAATACCGGTATTTTAATAAAAGATATAGCGATTGAAACAACAACTATAATTCAATTTAAAGTGGTCGTAAATCCAAATACAAGCGGTTGGATCTTTAATCGTGCAGAGGCAATGTTTTGTGGAGCGAATATAGTTACAAGTAACCAAACACGTGTGAAAATATGTAAATGTTAGTTAACAAATATTTTAGAAATACTATTACAAGGAAATAATGTATTTCAAATAGCAATGTGGAGTTCTATCGGCATGGTTCTTTGTACTGTAAATCCAAATGATTGATAAATACTTTTTTGTTTTTTGAACAAACTGATTAGTCTCATTTAAAT
This sequence comes from Bacillus sp. A01H, assembly GCF_045277205.1. Classification (NCBI taxonomy): domain Bacteria; kingdom Bacillati; phylum Bacillota; class Bacilli; order Caryophanales; family Bacillaceae; genus Bacillus; species Bacillus sp. A01H. The sequence goes on from NZ_CP117703.1 coordinate 197,122, forward strand.
TTTGATTTTTTTATTCATCAAAATGTGTGAAATATTTGTATTAAAACCAGCCTAATAGGAGCTTTTTATATAAATTATCTCTTTCAGAGAATACGTATAAATCTTTTTAACTGAATACCTAAATTAGTATTACTGCCATCTATATTTAATCTTGCACAGTAACTATACTAAGATGCTCCCCATATATTCAGAGCATCTTAGTATTATAGGCGGTTATCTCCTTTTTTATCTTCTGGATTATCCCTTCTAATCTAATACAAAACTCCCCTTTTAAGCTTTGGGTTTTTTAAAATTTTATAATCATATTATATAAAACTGAGTCTGATCCATACTGGAAGTACCTATCATATATTCCTTCGACATACATATGATATTTTAACGAATTTCCGGAAAGAATTCTCCTTCCTCAAGCGTGTGAAGGGCGTAGCCCAACGGTAGGTGGGAGATGAATTTCGGTTTGGCGTAGCCAAAAGGTTTTCCTTTTTATTTTGCCTCTGATATAATCAGTCTTATAAATGATAAAGGTTGGTATATAAATGAAATTAGATGGTAATAACCATTCAGTATTCTTGTTGTATTATCACCTTGTGTTGGTCGTGAAATACAGAAGAAATGTGTTTGATGATGATATGTCAGACTATGCAAAAGATATGTTTGTTCGACTATCTGAAAACTATAACATCACATTAGTTGAATGGAATCATGATGTAGACCATGTTCATATTTTGTTCAAGGCACACCCTAATACAGAAATGACAAAATTCATCAATGCTTATAAAAGTGCAAGTTCTCGACTTATTAAAAGAGACTTTCCACAAGTGAAAAAGAAATTTTGGAAAGAGATGTTTTGGTCAAGAAGTTTTTGCTTGCTAACTACTGGTGGTTCGCCAATAGACGTAGTAAAAACATATATTGAAAATCAAAGTGAAAAGTGAGGTGAAATGATATGACAAAGCAGAATAAAGCATATAAATTCCGTTTGTATCCAACAGAAGACCAAGCACATCTTATGCGTAAAATCTTCGGTTGTGTACGTTTCGTGTATAACAGAATGTTAGCTGAACGGAAAGAAGCGTATGAAAAACATAAAAATGATAAGGAGCAACTAAAGAAACAAAAGCTTCCCACTCCTGCGAAATACAAAGTAGAATTTGAGTGGTTAAAAGAAGTTGATTCATTAGCTTTGGCAAATGCTCAACTAAACTTGCAAACTGCCTATAAAAATTTCTTTCGTGGTCAAAATGACTTCCCAACATTTAAAAGCAAAAAAGACAGAAAGTCTTATACAATGAATGTAGTGAACGGAAATATTATGTTGCTTAACGGTCATATCAAATTGCCAAAACTGAAAATGGTACGTATCAAACAGCATAGAGAAATACCACAAGGCCATATAATCAAGTCATGTACGATTTCTATGACACCTATTGGTAAATACTATGTGTCCATTTTGACTGAATACGAAAAAGAGATCGTACAAAAAAAGTAGAAACAGTTGTTGGATTAGACTTTGCGATGGATCAATTATACGTCAGTTCTGAGGATGAGAGAGCCAATTATCCTAAGTTCTATCGTGAAATGTTAGACCGATTAGCAAAGGCTCAACGAGTATTATCAAGACGTACAAAAGGTTCAGGGCGTTGGAATAAACAACGTATCCGTGTAGCTAAGCTGCATGAAAAAGTAGCAAACCAACGTAAGAACTTTCTTCATCATAAGTCTAAAGAGTTAGCTACTCATTTTGATGTTGTAGCTATTGAAGATCTAAATATGAAGGGAATATCGCAAGCACTTCATTTTGAAAAAAGCGTCGCTGATAATGCTTGGGGTATGTTCACTTCTTTCTCAGCTTATAAACTAAATGAACAAGGCAAACAGCTTGTGAAAATAGACAAATGGTTTCCTTCCACAAAAACATGTAGCAGTTGTGGAAATGTGAAAAATATGTCATTGTCTGAACGAGTCTATTCTTGTATATGCGGTGTAAATCTCGATAGAGATTATAACGCAGTTATCAATATCAAAAATGAAGCAATACGCCTATTGGCGTTAGCATAGATAGCAATAAAATAACCCTTGGAACAAGGTAGTTAGCTCGGCTGTCTTAGGACGAATTCGTTAGCTACCAAAAGTAACGACTAACCGAGAAGCCCCCCTTCAAACAGTCCGTTAGGACGTTAAGTGGCGGGTAGTTCACATCCTTACTTGCTGTAATATTCCTTTTTAAACTTATCCTCAGATAAAATAATACTAATCATTCTATTTTATAGTTTTTATGAATATATTTTTAATATCTCCTTCTCAGGAGAGTTCCCATATTTCAGTCACCTTCGAAGTTGAGCAAGTATCCTCTACAAACTTGTTCAACTTTGATTCTGTTCACTAAATTAACTTGAAATAGATAAGAAATATACTCAAATATGCGAAAATCAGGTATCAATAACATATTAACAACAAAAAACTGTAATAGTGCCTACTAATGGATACATTTTAGCCATGGATGAGAATATTATAATTAATAAATCATCGGACAATATCCCATTAGCTTCAAAATTCATGAGATAAACAGTCTATCTTTAACCACAAGTAAGAGTATTTAATAATGGCTAAAATACTCTTACATTTTATATATACAATTCATTTCTAAAACCCTAACTTTGTTATCTGGAAGCAGATTTGAAAAGAGGTATATAATGGGTGATTATAGCTTATTTCAAACAGATTCATCTTATATTTCTATGAAAGTAAATATTCTTTTTTATATTGAACAACATTGTTTATTATTAAGAAATATATTATCTTATCATAAATTATTTTGTGAAGCAAATACACGAATAATATACAATACTATTTATGAATCTCTATGTTTTTTTTGTAGTTTATTCAATAGTATGCTTCTGAATTCTGCTAGTATTAATAAAACATACGAGTTAAACTATTCTATTAATGCTAAAAGCATATGTTTATTAAAAAATATTAAAAAGTGTTTTGAATATATATATATATATATTCAAAACACTAAAAAAATAGGGTCTCAATATAAAAAAAAATATACTCTATTACTTCAATCTTTATTAAAACATCCTTTATTTTTTATAGCATATTCTCAAAAAAATAATCAACGAATAGAAGCACCATGGCTGAATCCTAATATATTTAATAGAAACTTCTTTTAAAGAAACACTTTCTATGCAGGTATTTAAAAATCAAAATTATATTATATTACGTAATTCGGATCAATCGCTGTATTTATCTGATTTTTTTGTAGTTATGTGCAAAAATTTAATTATTCTCGAACATGGAGAAGCAAGTCTAGAATCTATTACTTGAAAAGTAATTACTTTTCAATAATTATTTACATCTTGTAAAAAGAAAGACCAACTTATAACAAGATACTAACTAATGATTTTTATAATACAATATATTTGAAGATGAGGTTTAACCATTCTTATATATATCTATAATACATGTGAAGTCTATAAATACGGATTAATATTTTTTAGTATAAAAATATGATAGGAGGAAAAAGATTGAAAGAAACTACCATTACACTCTGTATGATAGTTAAAAATGAAGAATATACACTTGAAAGATGTCTAAATAGCGTTAAAAATTTAGTGGATGAAATTATTATTGTCGATACAGGAAGTGATGATCGCACTATTTCTATTTGCAAAATGTACACGCAGAATATTTACCATTTTAAATGGATTTTTGATTTTTCTGCCGCCCGCAATTTTAGCATCAGCTTAGCTCGAGGTACATGGATATTATGGCTAGATGCTGATGAAAAATTATCTCAAACCAACTTTAAGGAACTTAAGCATATCTTAGCTACAACAGAAAACAACCTTTTTTTAATTCCTATCTTAAATTATGTAGGTAATCAAATTAATAAAAATAATGTTTATCAAATTTTTCAACCAAGAATTTTCCGAAAAGATGCTGAATTTAAGTTTCACAACAAGATTCACGAAACATTAAATGTCCCATTAGATAAATATTCCTATGGTATTTTGGATGCACAGATAAAACATTATGGATACCTTGAATCACACGTAAAGAAAAAAAAGAAATATCAAAGAAATTTAGAAATATTAAAAAAAGAGGCGGAAAATTCAAACAATAATCCGTGGATAAATTATCACATATCATCTGAATACTACAATTTACAGAATCATAAAGCCGCACTAGATTATATTAATAGTGCCATTTTAAAATTCATTTCTATGGGAATTGTGCCTCCTTCAATGGCATATAGATTAAAGTATACCATTATTCTTGAATTAAATGATATAGATAACAATTGGTCTAATATCGATTATGCGATTTTTTTATATCCTGATTACGTAGATCTCTATTTTTTAAAAGCTAGCTTATTATTTCGCGTACAAAAATATCAAGATGCAATTAACTGTTTAAAAAACTGCTTACAGTTAGGTGAAGATAATCCTAAATATTTAATTTTAAAGGGAACAGGTAGTTTTAGGGCTAAAAATTTATGGAAGCGCTGTTTAAAGAAACTAAAAAAATAATAATACCCATTATTTCAATTTATCGCATAATATTTTAACAAGTTATTTCAAGTGATGCATTTCGACATGTATTTTCAATTATGATAGCAGAATAAGAAAATACAAATTTATATCATTTAATATAAATTCAAGATATGAAAATAGCCAAATGATAAATAATATTCAGAGGTTTTTGTGCAAATAAAGGATACATTCCAAAAAACAATGAGAATTTCTACCGGAATTGTTCTTTACGTTGTTAATCCAAATAATTGATGAATGAATTGTTTTTGAGTTTGAACAGATTGATCCCGTAAATCAATCTGTTCTTTTTTTCTCATATGCATGGCGTCTACTCCTGCAAGAATACCTGTAGCTGTGCGAAAAGAGTTAAGTCCTAACATAAAGTGTATACGTCTTTTCATGAAACGATGGTCTTGCTCTACGATGTGATTTAAATATTTTATCTGCCTGATTTGAATGCCTAATGGCATTTTTTTTCATTTCTTCAACCCGCTGATAGCAATGGGATAGGCGGGATTTTTATCAACTGTGATTACACGAGGTTTTAAAACATAAAAAAACGCAAAGCCTTCTTGAAGAATCGCTTTGCGGCCGTATGATTTCTGGATTTACTGAGATAAAAATCAATCGTGTTCTCTTCAGAAGCAACGGCACGATATAGGTACATCCATTGTCTTTTAACTTTTATGTACGTTTCATCTACTCTCCAGGAGTCATTCGTTTGTTTGAGATGACGTCGAATTCGCTTATCTAACTTTGGCCCATATTAATGGACCCAACGCATAATCGTTGCATGAGACAGAGATATTCCTCTTTCTACCATCATTTCTACTAAATCACGAAAACTGAGATTGTAACGTAGGTACCAGCACACAGTTAATAAAATAATATCCAGCTAATAGCGCTTCCATTTAAATGAAGCCTCCTTTTTCATACTAATCACACATCTTTTTAAGAATACTAGTATTAGCACGTCCAAGTTTAAGAGGGTATTTGCAAGTGGCCTGAAGTTTTTGCACTGGAGCCCTTATTGCTTCCTTTGTAAATATATTATACTGAACTTGTACAAACAACAAAATTGGTATACAATACAAAAAAGAGTTATTTTCAAATCATTCACTTTATTACAAAAGATGTTAGTAAGTCTCCATATTATTCTCTTATATAATAAACAATAGGAGCGGGTGAGATGCTTGGAAAAATCAGGTTTTGGTGATTCTACACAGTTGTTACAAAAAATTGATCAAAAAATGAAGGAAATTGAAGCTATACTTCACAATATTTCTGGATTTTTGGTTGTGGAAGACAAATACGAAGTTCACCGTATACTTCTAGAAGTATCACAACTGTTACTCACATTACAACAAGACCCTAAGATGGTACCATTAGCAAAAGGATTAAGTTTACAACTCCAAAACATACAAGAACAATGTAATATATTATTCGGATTTTAAAAAAATGAAAGGTTAATTAACTGAATTTTTAGACTTGCGTTAGGGTTATCCTTTCATTTTCCATCTGAAAGATTTCATATTGTTTGTCACGTACATAAAAATTTTATTTAATATATAAGTATTTGAAAATTTATTTTCTTTTTTGAACATATGTATTGCTTTCATGCCACATAAAGTAGATACAACTATTTGAGATGACTTAAATCTCTATATAGAACTACACATTTCGTAATAAAATGATAGTATTGATATATCATTTGAAGCTTTTATTTAGATTCAGTTGGGCATCTTATTTCTTTCTCTGATGTATAGAGCCATAAGGTTCAATCTATGCACTGATTTTAGTTTGTATTGATTTAGCTCTCAAAGCTTGCACTTTTAAATCTACATTACTTAGTATTTTTACATTTTGTTTTTCAAGGTCATCGGGGATGACTTTTTCATATTGTCTCCATATTAAACTTTAGGGTTCCTGAAAAATGAAGTTGGAGATGGTACACTAAACTGGACACTAAATTAAGAGAGAAAGGTGATTCAGTTTATGAGTAGAAAAGTCTATGATCGTCAATTTAAAATGGCTGCAGTTCAACTGGTACTGGAAGAAAATACATTTGTAAAAGAGGTTGCTAAAGGATTATCGATTCATTCTAATACTCTATATCGTTGGATAAATGAATATGGGGAAAGTGCGTTTCCAGGTCGTGGAAGCGCATTTTATCATTCTCAGTATGAAATGATAAAGCTCAAGTGGGAGAATGAAGAACTTGATTTACTAAAAAAGTTCCAGGTCTTCTTGAAGAAAAAGAATGTGTAAGGTTTTAATATTTAAAAGAAAATAAACACAAATATAACATCAAGAAGGCTTGTAAAACGTTAAACATCTCGCGGTCAGGTTACTATGAATAATTTCAGAGAAAACCTTCTAAAAGAGCTTTAGAGAACGCAGTGTTAAGTGAGGAAATACAACAAATATTTGAGGAGCATAAGGGACGGTATGGATCTTTAAGAATTACAAAAGTACTTGAAAAGAAAGGCATCAAGGTAAACCGCAAACGAGTAGGAAAACTGATGCGACAAAGACCACGTTCACTTGTTCTTAAATACACTACCAACACTTAGTCCTGCTGACACAATGGCAAAAATTAAAGGAGTGACATCAAAGCGTTTGAGAGGAGAGTTTCCTCATCTTCAACACTTGCCAAGTCTATGGACACGTTCCTATTTTGTTTCTACTGCTGGAAATGTATCGACTGAGACAATTAAACAGATGGAAAGCAATCGAGCTAAAAAAACAAGGATACACAAATAAAGAAATTATGGAACAATTAGGAATTAAAAATAAAGCACAGATTAAAACTTGGATGAAGTGGCATCGTGAAGGTGAAACGTATCGTTTTAGTCGCCCTGTAGGAAAACAAAGTACGCTACAAAAGGCTAGTGAAGAAGGTATAACTGAAATCGAGAAGCTTCAGATAGAGAATCGGAAATTAAAAATGCAACTAGATATTTTAAAAAAGTACCAAGAAATCGAGAGGTGTTGGTTAAAGAAGTAATTGTAGAAGTAGTAGAGTTAATGAAAGATGAGTACGCCATTAAAGAGATATGTATATTAATTGGTATACCTCGTTCTACTTATTATCGATGGAAAAATAAAGTGAAAGATGTAAAGGAAGCAAAATTAGAACAGGCGATTTTGACAATTTGTATGACAAATCACTTTCGATATGGACATCGAAAAGCTACTGCTTTATTGAAACAAAAATATAATTATCACCTAAATCGAAAAACTGTACAAAAAATAATGCAAAAGAAAAATTTACAATGTAGGGTTAAAAGAAAGAGAAGAACCTGGATCAATGGAGAAAGTAGAATTGTTGTAGAGAATCTCTTAAATAGAAACTTTCAAGCTAACAATCCAAATGAAAAATGGGTTACAGACAAGACGTAACACTCGTCTTAAGAACAGTTGAGAAGGCGATAAAACTGCAACAAAAGACTCAAATTATACTACATAGTGATCAAGGGGCCGTGTATACCTCCTACGCTTTCCAAACGTTATCTAAAAAAATGGCATTACCACAAGTATGTCCCGTAAAGGAATTTGTCATGATAATGCCGTAATAGAATCTTTTCATTCCTCATTGAAATCTGAATTGTTTTATTCCAAAGAAAAACAAATACATTCAACTTCTACTCTCAAACAACTCATTCACGATTACATTGAGTATTATAATACGGAACGTATTCAAGAAAAGTTAAACTACCTGTTTTTTGTCTCCTATAGAATACAAGAAACAGGTAGCATAGGTGTTTTTTTCATGTACCACTATTCAGGTTCACTTCAGCTCGCATTGTGGTTTTTTTGACCCCAATATCCCAGTTCTACTCTAGATTTAAATTAAGTGTTATACATATTTTCCTGATTTTTGACACGGAAATCTTCAAGTACTACTATCAGTAATCAGTTTTATAACTAAATAGTTTTTTAGTGGAACTTTCTATAAAGGGTCCTTTTTTTATCTTGTATATTTCAAGAAGGAAAATACACAAGCATAGCTAAATACTTATAGTGGTATCATACACCATTTTCCAGAACTATCGAAGATAAATCTAATGCATTATCTCAATGGAGAGGAAGTGATCCAATGGAATTAGAAAAAGTTGTACGCAAATATGAAACGAATTTATTACGTTTACCTTATGTTGTGGGAGTAGGAATGGGATTAGTACAAGGAAAAGAGGTAATTCAAGTATTTGTTTCTAAAAAAGTACCGCGTTCGCAATTAAAAAAAGAAGAACAAATACCGGCACAACTGGGAACATATTTTACGAAAATTATAGAAGTGGGGACTATTACAAATCATTACACGGGATAAGTGGGGAGTACTATGGGAAAAACTTCAAAGATAAAGAGATTAACGGTTCAGGAACAACAAGAAATTCAAAAAGTACAACAAAGCATAGAGAATGATTTTTTACAGTTTCGGAATGTTACGGTAGGTACACGAATAATGAAAGTGGGACGGACCACAAATCATACACATGGGGTTATCACTGCAGTGAATGCTACTGTAGATGTGAATTATGGAAGCGGTAGGGTTGCTCGATTTCGAGATCAAATTATCACAACCAACCTTTCTTCAGGAGGGGATTCTGGTTCTTTAATTATGACCAATGATGGTGTTGCAATTGGATTGTTATTTGCAGGTTCCTCCTCAGTTACAATTGCAAATCATATTGAACACATACAATCGCTACTTGGAATTGAAGTAGCAGAAACCATTTTATAAATGTTTTGTTGCTCCTGCGATATCTATTTGATATCTAATCGACATATCTTATATTAATTTTTGTCTTCCGACACAGATGAACAAAAATAATTCTCATATAATCTTTCTCAAATCTTTTACAATGATTCCAAATAAAAAGTACGCTTTGGTTGTTAAAATCAAGGCGTACCAATCAGGAGGATGAGCAAGCAAATGTTTACTAAGCAAGTACCCATATATTTATTATTCCGGAACATTATGGTGATGTATTATAATATTCTATAAAAATTTTCAAACTACAATTCTCATTCTTTTTTCAAAGGGAATTTGTCTTTTATTGAATCTATACTTCATAATTATTTTTTGAGGAGTGAACTTATTGACGGAGACACTAAGCTTATAAAATCTGTCTGTAGAAAAATAAATAACACGTCCTGAATATTAGAAATGATATTCTGCCAACAAAAAAATTACCACTAGTTTAGGCATATATAATGATAAACTATGCGTTTGTGCAAAAAACAGGCAATTAAAACACAAAGAACAAGAATTTCCAACCGAAAAAATAATCAAACATAAAGAGATAACACATACTAACCGGCATCCATCTTATATCGTCGAATCAACCTAAACCAAATTATTCTAATTTTAGCCCCAATTGAAGACAGATCCGTACTCCCATAATTCTTTCATCTCCACTATTCTGAGCTCAAATCCAAACAGTAACTGATTCATCAATTGTAATCCCTTGCTATTGTATTAGAAGAATCACATATATAGTATCAACTTTTTATTCAAATTGACAAAACATCCTCAAAATAAAAATAGAAATATGCACTTATCTTAAACTTTGTATAAAATATAGTTTTTGTCCGTATATATAAACAAATTAAGACAATTCATTTATTATATCAAATGATATATTTGATATAATAAATGAATTTTACAACATAAAGGAGCGAACAATATGTTATGTAAAAACTGTAAGTGTATAAAACTAAAACCATTATACGTTCAATATCCCAATTGGATATTAGTCTGTTCCATATGCGGATTTAGATATATAGAGCCTACTGAATCTCCTTTTGTATATTGATTTATAAAATTTAGAGAACTATCAGAGCTTAATTAAAAAAGTAAATTGAAACCCACCTAACAATTCCAATCTGAACGAATTTTTAAGTTAATTAGTTTTATACAAAAATATACTACGAATTTCGGGATATAGTATTAAAAACTTCCACTAGGTGCTGAAGTGCCCTCCGAAAACAGGATAACTATCAAGAAAAATTAAACCATTTGTCCCCTAAATTCTTTAGGGAACAAGTGGTTTAATTTTTCTTGAATTCGCACATGATTGTAGTAATGAATGTATTCTAGCACGATTTTTCGCATAGTTATGTTGGATACTTTTGTTATCTCTTGTGAATGGAAAGTTTCACTTTTCAAATGACCAAAGAAGCTTTCTATGACGATATTTTCATGGCAATTTTCTCTCCGGGACATGCTGGTGATAATACTATTTTCTTTGGCATACGCTTAAAATTACCTCGCTGTATAAAAACTTCCTTGAACTAAGCGAAGAAGGACACCTTTTACTTTTCGCTCTCTCATTACTTGTTTTAATGTCCTCATCGTTAATGGCATAACTAATAATTTCACGATTAAAGGCATCCATAATCGTTGATAAATACAAGGTACACTCTCCAAATAATAGGTACGTCACATCCGTAAATCACTTTTGATTTGGTGCAGATGCATCGAATTGGCGTTCCAATCGATGAGGGGCTACTACTGGCTCCGCACCACTGATATATTTCTTTTTCTTCCGACGAACTTTTGAGAGAATCTGATTTTATCTCATGATTCGTAATCCTTTTTTATGATTCACACACATAGCTCCATTTTTCGAAGCGTAGCGGTCACTCTTTGATATCCATATCGTAATTTATATCGAAGACAAACATCCTTTATTTTTCCTTCTGTCTCGGCTCTCAAGTCCTCTGTCCATTGAAACCAACGGTAAAATGTAGCACAGGCTATTTCTAATACATTGCACAATTCTTTTACCGTTAGTTTTGTTTTTAAATCGATCCATAAAGTAACTACAGTTTCCGGATTCAACTCTTTTCGATTTCCGGATACTTTCCACATATCAGTAATTTTATTTTTAACTGTTTATTTTCTAACCGTAGCTGTTCCAATTCATTTAACTCTTTTGGCCCTTTTCCATAAGAATATTGTTTTCTTACAGGTTGTTGAAAACGGTACGTTTGACCGGTCCGATACCACTGCTTAATTTGGGAAACATTTTTAATTCCAAGCTTCTCTATAATTGTCCGATTGAAATATCCATCCTTTTTTATGTACCACTATTCGGGTTCACTTCACAGTGCATTAGTGGAAGTTTTTTATACTATATCCCATTTTTAAAAATCCATTCTAAAATTGCCATAATGATTGCACCTATGACGATTCGTAAGATCCACGTAGTATTTATATTAATTTCTTCTAATTGTTTATTGATTATAGTAATATCTTTTTCATTTATTGTTGTTCGTATTTTTAAATCCTCTACATCTCTCATAATCTCTTTTGTTTCTAATTGTAGAGTCTTAGTTTATATATATATCTTCCATTCATTCACATCCTTTTTAATCAGTTTATATATTATGAGACAACCCTAAATCTTGTGAAATTAATTAAGTTAGGGTTCTAAACCTCCTATTTGAGACTCCCACGACTAAAGTCGCAAGCCCTACTCCTTACGGATTGACGAGTGGGATTCTCGAATGACTAAACGTTCGCAGTCCAT
>NZ_CP117704.1:0-52115 GCF_045277205.1 Bacillus sp. A01H
AGATCGTAAACTCTGCACCTGGTAACTTGTTGTTTCCATCGGCTACGTCTATTTTCGTAATTTCTAAGCTACCCTCAATCTTTTTGTTTTTTACGATGTGCTTAATAATTTCACCATCCGTTTTAATTTCAAAGGAGAATACTTCTTCATGTGACACATAACCTTGTGGTGCAAATGTTTCTTTGTATGTGTACTTTCCTGCTGGAAGTTTATCGAACTTCGCAATGCCTTGTTCGTTTGTTTTTCCTTTCACGACTTCCTGGCCTTGCTCGTTATAGATCGTAAACTCTGCACCTGGTAACTTGTTGTTTCCATCGGCTACGTCTACTTTTGTAATTTCAATTGATCCTCTAATCTTCGTATTCTTTGCAACTAGCTCAATTGTTTTCCCGTTTTCAGTGATGCTAAACGGAATCGGCTCTTTTACCAGCACATAGCCCGCTGGTGATGTCTTTTCAATGAATTGGTACTTTCCGAATGGGATATTATCAATTTTGATTAACCCGTTTTTGTCTGTCTTATGCTCACTGATCTTCTTACCTTTTTCATCAGCTAGGATAAAAACAGCACCTTCTAATTTCGTTTTTCCGTCTTCATCTACTTTTAAGAGCTGTACATTTCCTTTTACTTGATCGTTTTTCACTTCAAACGTAAGTGTTTGATTATGCTCTTTTACTTCAAATGGATACTTTGTTTGATTTAATAAGTAACCTTCTAATCCTTTCGTTTCCTGGAAGTAATACTTTCCAAACGGAAGAGAATTTACTTTCGCAATCCCTTCTTGATTTGTTGTTACTTTTGTAACTGCCTTTCCTTCTGGCGTAAATACTGTAAATTCAACGCCTGGGAGAATCTTGCCTGTATCACTTACCTTTTTAATTTCAATATTGCCTTTGATTTGTACATTTTTCATTTCAACAACAGCAACTTCACTTGTTTTCACTTCAAAAGGCTTTGGTGTAGCATCTAGCACATATCCAACAGGTGCTTTTACTTCTTTTACAATGTATGTGCCAAGTTCTAAGTTACCCATTTCAGCAATACCGTTTTTATCAGCTGTAATCGTTCCCATAACTTGTTGATTACTGTTTGCGATTTCAAATACTGCGCCCGGTAGTGGCTTTTTATTTTCATCTACTTTCATCACTTTTAAGGCGCCATTTGCTTTCCAGAATACTTGTAAGTCTGTGCTCACTTGTTCTGTACTGCGCTCTAATAATACAGTCGCGTCCTGAATCGTACTTGTTCCTTTATATACGATTGCATGAATATTCGTTAGATTTGAAACGACTTTTAGAGATAGTTCACTACTCTTAGAGGATTTTGGTACCTGGATACGGAACTTTTCTCCTAGTTGAAACGTTTCTTTCCCTTCACCTTGTTCAGTAACAACACGTGTTCCTTGTGGTGCATTGTTCATTTGCACTTGGAATGTACCTTTTTTTGCATTCGTTTGGACGGTGTATGTTGTTGTTTCAAAATATTCACCGTTTAATTGTGCTTCTTGTTTATCCGTTGGAATGACATTCATCCAAACATCTTGTGTATCCTGGCTTTGATTTGCCGCATGAATAATGTTCTTTGCCGCTTTTTCAACAGCTGCATTCTTGAACTGTAATTCATCAACGGAAATCTGGCCAAGTGCATTCCAAAGAGCTAATTGGGTTGCGTAATGGGCTTCTTTCCAATTGGAAACCCCTAAATTTTCTGGTGTTTTCTGTGGGTACCCATTCATTAAGACTCGATAGGATATATCATCTGTTTTGCCCGCTTCGGGTAAATCCTCTCCATTTGGGGATTTTAAACCGTATACCAGACAATACGCAATTTGACCACTCGCGTTCTTTAGAAGCTCTGTACGAATATCTTTCCCATACTGCGGACTATAGGCCCAATCCATCTGATACTTTTCTCGATTGATTACCTCCGCACTGGCTTGATTCAGTGGAATCAAGAAGCTCATCACAAATAAAAGTACACTCGTAAAGAGTAGTAGTGTTTGATACGATCGTTTCAAAACCATTTTTTACAGCTCCTTTAGGATTATTCAGTTTTCAAAGGACGGAATATTTAGAATTTTAATCTTCTAGATATAGAAAGTTATACTTTAGTGATAATTATTTCGTCTTTTAGCCGAATTTCATTTACAATACATTTAGTAGGAATATGAACAAAATAAATGTAATCAATAACATGAGGTTTATTCAATCTGTGATGGATATTGCACGATAATATGTTGGTCTGAAAAGTTTCTCGATCGGAACTTCAAGGAAATCAGCTATTTTTTTAGCTTTATTGTCTTTCAGACTCCTTCTTCCAATTTCAACATCATATAATGTGCCGATTGGAATTTTAGCGCCTGTGGAAACTTCCTTAATACTTAAACCTTTGGATTCCCTGTATTCTCGTACAACGGTTTTATTTTCATGTGACGCTAGCATTTTTTCACCCTCCCTTCCCTTAATTACATTGTATTCGGCTTAAAGCCGAAAGTCAACACTTTAGTGTAAAAAATAACACTAAAGTATAAAAGGAGGATTATACCTAATGGATAACAATATATTTGGGAAAAATATACGAAAGTTAAGAGCAATGAAAGGCCTTAGTCGAAAAGAGTTTGCTCAAGCCATAAATACACCATATAGTACCGTAACAAGCTGGGAAAATGGAGATAAAGTCCCTAAAATTGAACGTATACCGACAATCGCGAGATTTTTTAATGTTAGTGAATCAAGACTTTTACACCATCAAATGAGTGATAATGAAATTTTAGAAAAAGATGGTAGTGAAACCGACCCAATCGAACGTATGGCTCAAATTTTGATTGAAAAATATAGAAATGTTCCAGAAGAACACAAACCAAGAATCGAAAAAGAAATTCTTAGGATGGCGCAACTTCTGGAAATTGAAATTGAAATGCAATCGCAACACGAGGAGTAGAGCACATTATAATAACAAATTAGAGTACATATACTTATCTATAGTTTTTAGTTAATTACGAGTAATCAATGTCCAAATGGTTTGTACTATCATATAAATCAATTAATTTTCCCATGATTTCTAAATCTCCATTACATGCCTGAACAATTTGAACAATAAGTGATTCGCAATTAGCTTTATTTTGAATGTTTTCCATATTATCGCTCCTTTTTTTGGGATTAATTGATATTCTTGTTCGTCGAAATCCAGTTCAAACATTTAAAAAACTGTTTATAAAGTAACAAAAGACACCGTATAAACGGTGTCTTTTGTTACTCTTTGTTTTTCTACAGTCAGCCCATTCCTCCAGGATCAACCATATATTGAACATTATTAGAATTTTGAACCTTATTTTTTTCTGAAATACTTAATCCACTTAATAAAATTAATGACACAGTACATAAAATGGCTAATTTTTTCATTTTACGCCTCCACATTTTAACAATTCTTTACAATCATTATACGCCTTTGTTGCATATTGGGCAAAAAAGTAATCACCATTTTCAATGAATAACTTTTTTGATTCGGCTATTATATCCAAGTCCATTTTTGCTTGACCTAAATAACAATACTGAATTGGCGTCAGTTTTTTATTTTTATTTTTTAATTTCATTAAAATCTCTATTGCTTTTAAATACTCTTTCTTTAAAACGAAATACAACGCTAATTCTGCTGGATGAAGCTGTTCTAAGTTAATTGTATCTATTTCTATATTGTGTATAAGTTTTAAAAAGTTCATGTTATTTATAGCTATTCTATACTTAAAATCACATTTATTTTCTAATTCTTCAAGTGCTTTTGAAGTATACTCATATGACTTTTGATAATCCGAAAATAAAAAACTCTCTCCTAGCCTCAAATTGTTCATCGCACTCATAACGGGGAAATATTGTATATTTTCATACATCATTAATTTACTATTTTGTTCTCTAAATTCATTGACTTTTAACCTTCTTAATAAAGCATAACTCCAAATATCAGTAATCCAGTAATCATATAGTAGTTTTAAATCTTGATTTTTAATCTTAGAAATATTGGTAACAACACGATCTCTATATGTATCAAACATTCCAAAATCTCCGATATCACCACTAGAAAGTAAGTATAAAATATCGCAGAATATCTCCATATCTAAATTTTCTTTTTTAGGAACTGTTTTTCGAATATCTTCTAAACACAAAAGATGTTCCTTCGGATTTCCGCCCCTGGGACGTTCATAGAACAGTTTAAAAAGTGGAGAATATTTTTTTACATTACAATCTGTATGACTGCTAGATAAATCAACTAAATATTTTAAAATCGAGGAATAACCGTTAAGATAGGCGATAACAAATAATTTTTTCATATTAATTTTTACATTTCTCTCATATTGAGCAAAAATGTTTACACAACATTCTTCATGAATGTCTCTTCTATCTGGGAAAAGAACTTTCGCCATTTTAAACACACTAAACATTGAAACTTCTTTATTGTATTTAAACAGATCGGTTAGAGTAGACTTAGAAACTTTTGCTTCAACAGCAAAACAATCATATGTCTTATGTGCATTATTAATTTCTTCTTGTAATTTCCTATTCCAGTAGTTCATACATTCCCACCTCTTGAAAGAAAATTCAGACATATTTAATATATTATATCAAACGATTGTTCTGAAGGGAGGATTTTATTACAGAAATAGGTAAATATACATGTTTCTCAATATTTTTCAGACAAATATTGACCTTCAAATAACTATTTTCTATATAAAATAAACACATTATTAACACTTTAGTGTAATTTTTACTTTCAAAAGATTGATATTCTGCAAGAAGAACGATAAAATAAGTTTATCAAAACAAAAAAAAACCTACCTCACAAATTTTTAATTGGTTGTTCCGGTCGGCAAACTAGACACCAATTAAAAATCCCAGAAAGTAGGGTTTTTAACGCATAGAATTTATTCACTTATATACGTTTATTTTAGCACAAAGTGAATCTCTTGTGAAGAAAATCCTCTACTTTTCCTTAACAAATGTGTGGTGGAAAAAATAGGAGGGTTTTTTGTGCTACTAAATAACTTTTTGCTAAGTAAAGCAAAACGAGAATTAAGTCCACACCTGGTTCATGTTCCGCGAGGTGCTATCAATAAAACAGTACAAAAAGTAATTAAAAATATTGATATTATTCTGTTCGAACATGAAGGTAAAACCACTAAAGATTTCTTCATACAAACACCACGCCGCTATAAGGCATTGGAAGTTGTTTTATCTTACCTAGTACAAGAAGGATACTCTCAAATGCGACAAACTCAAATTAGTGAAAGATCGGGTATCTCTGTACCAATTATCAACTTTATTCTGAAGTGGTTAGAGGATCTCGAGGTATGCCATCAAATCAAAACAAGACGTCATGGTAAGAATGCACCATCTATTTACATATTAAGCCTCAATACCAATTATTTAAAAATCATTGAATACTTTAAGCAAAAATGGGCGTTTTCAATTGATATGTTTTCTACATTTACAAAGTTTCTATCTAAAAAACTAAGTAAAAAACAGGAGCAATCTACAGAACAAGTCGAAAAATCAACTTTGCCTACATGCCAGGGAATAGATATATTAGATTCTGTTGCTCCTATAAATGAAGAAGTAGAAGAAAAAGAGCCAGAGAATGCCCCTACTTTGGGTGAAAAGTTAGAACTACGATTCCACGAAATGGATGAATTTATGAGTGAAGATCAAAAGAGACTTTATATATACATCTTAAGTAAAGACACAAATATTACTGAAAAAGATGCTTATACAATCGCTTTGCGTATGCCGCCAGACGTAGATTGGGAAGCAAGAAAGACTTTTGAGGATTGTGTACAGATTTTTGAGGTAAACAAATCACAAGTAAGTACGCCTGCACATTTCATGAAAATCTACACACAACAGCTAACTGCACATAGAAAGCGTAGAGAGCAACAAGCAAAAGAAAATATACGAAATATGACGTTTGGTAAACCAAAGAAGAGTCTAATACCATCGTTGGAGTCATTCAAAGAAGCGCTTGATCCAAACGCGTAAATCTCGTTTTTCACAAAAAAATAATTGTTTTATAGCCTTGTTCAAAAAATTCACCCCTAACAAGGCTTTTTGTCATGTAATCATTTAGTTTAATAGATTATACATATTATCAATCTATTGCGTTTTTACAAATTAAGGACGTTGTTAACAAAAAATCCACTATGAATTTATACTTGAATTGAACCTGCTCTTAAATCAGTAATTAAATAAGAAGAATTTTCTAATCCCTTGTGAGAGTAAGGCTCATTGAGCAAAAATAAATCCTAATGTATTTAATGGTTTTAATTTTTTTAAAACAAGATTTAATAATAAAGAGTATCCTATATCGAGAGTTTCTTTTTTTTATAAATTTCTACATATCATCCCAAAATTAATCAAAATATGAAAATAAAAATCTTCTCTTCACTTAATATATAAATCTACAGTATTTTAGTTGCTCATCATATTTCCGAACAAACACACTACTTATAAGTAGCTTTATTCGTTTCTTTTCCTACAAATCATGATGATCGTTTACCTATTATCATTTCTAATTCTATCTAAATATACAGTAAAAACACTGATGTCTATCTTATGCCAAAGTGATGTAAATATGATGTCTATGTAATGTATACATTATGAAAAGCGGCATCATTTCGGTATAAGTGCAAATTGAGGTTGATGTACATAAACGCTAGCTTTATTCTACATACGTAAAGAAAAAGAAAAACGAAGCTCTCCTGGTAAGGGTATCTTGATTCAACTATGAATCAGATTCCGTTGCCAGGCAGATTTTCATAAAACTACGTAGGCGGGGCGGCGGCCATTCCTATTCCTCGCATATCGTCCTCCCTCAACATCGGCCCATCATTCGCCTTCCACTCATTCCAATACATCTATATATCCCCCTATACCACAACTCCAAGCCCTGTCTAGCCAGGCCCATATGTCCCCGCATAGCCCCGCAATGTCCTGGCCCCTACAGCCAACACAAGCCCCTAAAAAAATCGTCACGACCTAGAATCCCCTATTGCTTGTTTGTATGGTTCTCGCTTATAATTGCGGTACACAATTTTTAGGACAAAGGAGTATATAAACATGACTTGGGAACTTTCTGTTGATGTTTTCCTTTCTAATCTGTTAAAACATGGCCGTAAATCTTCCACCGTTAAACAATACCGCTACGATCTCACACTTTTTACATCATGGATTCAGAAACGCATCAAATCGCCCCCAGAATCGTTTTTTCGTTCTTTTGATACAAATATATTAGAAAGATACTTAAAAGCTCTTAAAAAGGAACGTGGAGCGTCGGTTTCTAATATCAAACGTGTACGAGGCATTCTGATTAACTTTTTACAATTTCATGGTGCGGCCCAGGATTTAAAAAGTGATGTCTCCCCTCCTGGACTGACTTCTAAACACTTTGCATCAGACAAAGAAATTAGAAAGCTATTCCGCGTCATGCGTAGTTATAACGGGTTAACCGACTACCAGGCGTCAGGCAGAAAGTTTATTCTGGAACGTAACCTTTTATTGATCCACTTCATGTTAGATTATGGGCTATCTATCCAGGACATTCTCACGCTTTCTATGCACGATATACACTTTGGGACGAATACTATTACCCCAGGAGGGCTACACGCCCACAAACGATCCATTACCCTTTCAAAAGAACATGTAAAACTTGCCTTATCGTATTACAACAAGATTCCTAGTCTTGTTAGGCCGCGCCAACAAACGGGTGATCCTTTCTTTGTGGCGTTTGATTTCGGCCCGCAAACGTTCCGCTGGGACTATGAAAAAGATCAACCCGCCGCTTTAACTCGAATCGCTGTACAACGCATGTTACAGAAAGAAGCGAAACGCGCTGAAATCCATATAACGCCTACCATGCTACGGAACCGTTTTATATTAAATGCGCTACAGAATGGCATGAAACCCATTGAAATTAAAGCGTATTTGGGATTGAAAAGCGTTGAGGCCCTACATAGATACGTTCAATTTAGTAATAAAATGAAACTTTAAACAGTGGGAGACTCCATTCCCGCTGTTTATTAATTAATTGAAACAATCTTTCACATATATTATTTCTGTCTGATTTAAATTTTCTTATTTTTCAAAAATGTTATATTCTTATTTGTTAAGGAGGTGATTAAAATAATCCTTATTCTTACAGCAAAAACCAAATTATTGCCAACAAATGAACAAGCATCGTTGTTACAAGATACTTTACATGCAAACCGAAAAGCATTAAATCATGCATCAAAAATGGCATATAATAGCGATTTGCCACCTCACTTTAAACCCTTACAAAAGTTAGTGTACGCAGACCTACGAGAACAGTTTGGTTTGAAATCCCAAATGGCTTGTAATGTATGTAGAATTGTTGCGGGAAGCTACGCCGCTTTAGAAAAACAAGGTAAGAGTACATTGATAGAATATAAACGACCTAATCAGCAATATTCATATGGACATGATTATGCATTTTCAAAAAAGGGGTTAGTGAGTGTTGGTACATTGCAAGGCCGCGTTAAAGTTCCATTTATTACAAAAGGCCTAGAACACTACTTTGATGGCTCTTGGAAATTCGGATCGGCTAAACTTGTATACAAAAAAGGAAAATTCTTTTTGCATTTTGCAGTAAAAAAAAGATTCGACTCTGATTCCACGATAAAAAATATCGTAGGTGTTGATTTTGGTATGCGTTTTTTAGCTACCGCTATTGACAGTAACGATAAACACTTGTTTAAAAGTGGGAAACTAATAAAAGAAACCACAGCAAAGTACGTCCGTTTACGAAAAGGATTGCAAGCCTGCGGCACAAAATCTGCAAAACGAAAACTCCAAAAAGTAAGTGGAAAAGAAAACCGTTTCATGACAAATACAAATCATGTATTGTCCAAGGCACTTATCCAGTTTGCAGGAGAACATTCGTTGATTGCGATTGAAGATTTAACAGGCATAAATCTAAAAACATCTATCTGGAAACGTAACAAATACTATCGACTATCATGGTCTTTTTACCAACTACGACAAATGCTTGAGTATAAAGGAGTTATGAACAATATAAAAGTCATTGCATTTAACCCTGCATATACAAGTCAAAAGTGTCCAAAGTGTGGAAATATTAACAAAAATAATCGTAATAAGAAAGCACATATATTTTGTTGCACAATATGTCAATACCAATCCAATGACGATAGGATTGGAGCAATAAACCTACGACAAATGGGAATAGAGTACCATCATAAAATGACACAAGAAGCATGACTTCTTGTGTTGGGCAGTTGTCAGCCTGCCTATAGTAAACCTACGTTTGAGGTTAGAGGTCACCTAGACCGTTTGCATAACGTGTAGTAGAGTTACAAACTATTCCACAGCTCCATAAGATGGCAAGTTGGAGGGTTACTGATAGCGTTATAAACTATTCCACAGCCTCATAAGATGGCAAGTTGGAGGGTTGCTGATAGCGTTATAAACTATTCCACAGCCTTATAAGATGGCAAGTTGGAGGGTTGCTGATAGCGTCACTACCGTCGAAAATCAATAAAAGTCAATACAAATGAATACAAGTAAATACTAATCAATACGAAATACACTTGTATTTTTATGATTTTTATGGGTTTTTGCTGATATTTTTGTATTGACTTGTATTAAAATGTGTTTATTTGTGTGTAATTGTATTGACTTTTCAAAGTGGTTTAGCATATAATGGAATTAAGTTAATCGATAAAAATAATCTTTAGGAGGTTTTTATATATGGCAATTCTTAAAGCTGGTGCGGATGCGGGAAACAGTGGTTTAAAGTTAAATGTATTAGGTCTTGATCCTTTATTTATACCAAGTATTTATTCACATCACATTGGAGAAGCAACAAACATTTTGAGTGATGAGGATATTTCTGTTGAAGAATTAGAAAACAACATTGATGTTACAATTTCATCACCTACCTTAAAAGCAAACAATCTGCGTTACATTATTGGTCAAAAAGTGATTGATGAAAACATTAAAGGTATTGAAATGGAAAAGAAATCGGATAAATCGAAAGATGATCTTGTGCTACTTGTTACATTAGCTGGTTTAGCAATTACAGCTATGAAAAAACAACCAAATAAAGATAAAATTGATGTTACTTATGATCTTTCTGTTGCATTACCTGTCGCAACAATTACGCCTCAAACAGCACAAGAATTTGTAGAGCGTTATATGAATCATCATACGGTAAAATTCCATCACCCAAGCGGACGTGAAGTAGTAGTTAATATCCAAATTGAATTTTGCAAGTGTTTACCAGAAGGTGCGGCGGGTTCATGGGGAATCGTTTATGATGAAAAAGGTAAAACCATCAAAAGAAAAGTAGAAGCTACAGAAGGCAAAACTACAGAAATAGACTTTGTTGACAAAACAATATTATCTTTCGATATTGGCGCTGGTACGACAGAAGAAGTTGTTTCTCATGGTGTTAGTTTTAAACATAAAATGAGTCGTGGTTTACCATATGGAGTGAAAGAAACTTTACTTGATATTATCAAGGTTTGGAACTTAAACAATAAACAAAAGACAATAGACAGTATTGCTGAATTTAATGCAATTTATCTTGATTCTGAACATCCTCGTCATATTCGTTTAAAAGAGGCATCACGTGGCGCATTATTAGGTTTAGCAAATCGAATTGCAACTGATATTATTAATAAAATTGATGATATGAAAGATGATCCGTATGTATTCATTTATGGTGGCGGTGCCGCAATCGTAAAAGAAAGCCTACAGCAAATTTTAGAGCAAAAAGGACGTTTAACAAATGTTATTTTCTTAAAAGACCCACTTTTCGTAAATGCACGCGGATTACTTGTGTACACATGCTCTCCAAGATTTGAAGAATTAAAAGAAAAAGCGCTTGCTCCTGTCGGTGAAAAATAATGGCTCGTAAAATATACAAAGCTGGTGATAGAGCAAATGTCTATATTAAGAAAGACATTTCACCAGACATGATTGATTTTATTAACAAACAAAGTGATCTTACAATGTTCTTTTTGTATGCGGCACAACAACTTCATAAACAAATTGGTAATGTAGATGTAGCGGAAATTTTACCACGTAAATATACATTTGCACTGGATAACGAAATACAACCTTTACCAATCGAACATGATGAAGGTTCAAAAACTGTTCATACACCTGTTTCGAATCAAACTCATATCGAAACAAGTCAAGAAATAACGAATCCTGGGGAATCCAATGATGAAGAAGAAAACACATCGTGGAATAAACTAAATGATTTAGAAGATGATCCATATGCATAATGCAATCAAAAAGAGTTGTTCTTTATAAGAGCAACTCTTTTTTTATTAAATACACAAGGATTCTATTAAAAAGTGTATAATATTATCCGAAAAGGAGGTGTATGTGACGTGTCACATGACGCCGTAACAGATATACAAAATGTTTACTGGACCCGCGAAGTTGCTGAATTATTAGGAGTTAAGGAAGGAACTATACGTAAGTATGCCCGCTTATTAGAAGACCGCGGCTATAACTTCCACCGTAACGACCATGACCAACGCGGTTTTTTTGACAAGGACGTTATAATTCTAAGAAAAATACAAGAATTAAGTAAAAACAAGTCTATGACGCTAGATGATGCCGCAAATGCTATTATATCAATGAATCCTTCCAATAATTTAGCGACCATTACGCCCCCCGTCACAGACGAAAATGAGCATCATATAACGCGTTACGAAAATGTAATGAGCGTATTACAGGGTTTAACACAAGAAAATAGTGAGTTAAAGCAAATTTTAGGTGTCATTTCAGATGAAATGATTGAGCAAAAAAAACTATTACAGGAACAATCCAAACAAATTGAGCAATTACATGTAGAACTAAAAGAAAGTAAACAAGCTCTTGATTCTCCAAAAGAAAAACAAGGATTCTGGTCTAAGCTCTTTTCAAAAAATGAAGACGTATGATGAAATCATCATACGTCTTCATTTTTCTTCTAACAAAACAAGATCTGATTCTTTAGAAGGTTCTATCCCAAATTCATTTAATGTTGCCACCAGCAAAAGTATTTGTTTTTCAAATCCATTTTTCAAAGAAATATCAGTAATACGAATCACTTTCCAACCATTTGTTTTCATGTATTTATCTCTTCTTCTGTCTCGTATAGTTCCTTCTGGTGTTCGATGAAAAGGCCCATCAATTTCTACATCTATTTTTAAACCATTTGGAGAAAAAAACGCAAAATCTAACTTAAAACGTTTATTCGGTACTTTATATTGCACAATTGGATAATAACCCTTAAAGCGCAATGCATCATATACTCTCTTCTCTAATTTGTTAGAGCATTTCGCCCTTTGTGTATCGTTGTTTGGATTATAGGTAGATGGTGGAGTGAAAATTTGTGCCACAAGAAAAAATACAAGTGTGCATCCCAATACAACTAATAAACCGGTCATCCCTTCACGCCCTAATACAAATTTGAGTTAATACTCAAATTGTAATATGTCCAAACCCTTTCTATTTATCCATTTTTCAATTACTTACCTTATACGAGTAAAACAAAATTGCTTTTATTCATTTTCTCTACGAATAGACGGGTTTATTTTTTTTGGAAAGCGCCTTGCAAAGATTTGTTGTATGATGCGTAAGTCAAATCTTTGCATTGTATGTATACCTCATTCCAAGTGAAATTATCAATAAATCGTTCGTGTGAATGATGTATAAATCGAACCTTTTTACATTCTAATTTACCTTAGGGTAAATTGGAATGTATGTAAGTTCTCATTCCTGTCCATAATTGTAAATAAAAAATTATAGCTATGGGAGTGAGAAGAATGTTTTTCCGCAAAAATAGGACCAAATTAAAAAAGTGGTTAGATCGGCAAGGAATTGAACAACAAGAGCTAGCAAAGAAATCTAAAGTGTCTACAAAAACAATTAGTAAAGCATGTAGAGACACAGATTATATCCCCAAACCTGAAATCATGAAAAAACTATTACATACTATTAGAAAAATTGATCCTCACGCTAGAATTAATGATTTTTGGGATATGTAAAAAGCACAAGAAACAGTATCTTGTGCTTTCATAATTTTGCTTTGACTGAACCTATTTGAACCGAAATGTCTTTAGGTTGCTGTACTTGTGTAAGAAAATGCTGAATAGAGGGTGCTTGAAAAATACGGAAATTAGAACTAGAGATTGGATATTTGAGATCAGTAAGGATTAAAAGTGAGGGAAATACCATATTATGTTTCGGTTGCCAGGATTCTTTTTTCCATTCCATGCTACGAAAATACGATTCATAACGTTTTATTTTCGTTTGGATCGTAGCCTTATTATAGATGGAGTTCTGGACTTCTATAAAAAATGGACTTTTACGCCAAATGGTAAATATATCGGGTTCCATATAACCTTTCTTATACTTAGGTTCTACTTGAAATATCTTCGGTCTTTCGGTTCGTAATAACTGCTTATATACATCTACAATCGCTAAAAAATGACGTATCTTTTGGCTTCCTTTACGAATGGTATTTGGATAAGGAAAGTACACGTATGGACGTTGTGATGTATCTACATCAATATATCCTTCGCGGCTTAATCGCTTTGTAACAGTATTACAACATGTTACTGCATTTTTCACATTTCTAAAGTGAAGATCAATAATATCATCACGTGACATACATCTAAATTGCTGTAAATGGCCTATAATTTGCTTATCTCTATTCGTTAGCATCATCTAACACCCCAAAAATTTTATCTTTTTGATGCTCCTGTTCTTCTTTTTGTACACTTTGCTCTTTAGATAAACGATACGGTTCTATTATTTCTTTTGCCTGGTCCAATGCCAAAAAAGGAGCCTGCACCTTTTTTAAACCATCTAATTTTAAAATCATTTGGCCCGATTGACTTAAATTTTCTGATCCAGGCGTCCCCACAATGTTACTGTTAATTAAGTCTGCACATTTAAAGCCCATTCTTACCGTCAAATTGAGCTTTAACTTACCATCAAGTATTTTTGCATCTGGACGTTGCATACTTAGCATGAGGAAGATACCAAGCGATCTGCCGACAGCTGATATTTTTTCTATTATGGTGACACATTCCTTTTCGTCCTGTAGCATTGCTACTTCATCAATGGCAATAAAAATATAGGGTAAGGGTTTATCTTTTGTTATTTGATTGTATTCATCAATATGACCCAGCTCATATTCTTCCATTAACTTTCTTCTATGCAATACCTCTTTCCACAATTTTGATAACATACTTGTCATTTCATGTTCTTCCATGCAAACATACTTTACGTGCTTCACTCTTCTTAAAAAATGAAACTCTGAATTTTTTAAATCCCCCAGGTACAAATGTAAATGCTCTGGTGACATATGTTGGATTAATGTGGCTAAAATTACGCGCACCATACTACTTTTTCCGCTTCCTGTTTCTCCCGCAATTAGTAAATGAGGTGTATTTGAATCAACCATATCATACACAATTGCATTTCCGAATTGGTCCCGTCCTACTACCACAGGAAGACGATACGGTTTTAATAATGGTTGCCATTGTTTATAACTGTAATCGTAAGGCTGTAAACTTGCATTAGAATGAAATACATGGAGTACGAACTTTTTAATAGTACCTTCCATCATTAGATTTTCACCTAGTATTTGCTGAAAACAGAACCATTTCTTATGAATTTGAGCTGGATCAACGCCATTAGGTAGTGTAAAAGTGTACCGTACACTTTCCTTTCCTTCGTAAACATCATGAATCGTAGGATAAATGGGGACCTTTCCACCTCGTGTCATGTGCTCATCATATAGCTTCGCTTTCTTAAATACTTCTTCTAACTGATATTTATATTTTTTCTTTTTTAACCATCCTTTCATTAGTAACCCTCCTTATAACATGAGTAAAATGCGAATAAACGCATAACCAATGAACCCAATTCCTCCAATTCTTACACCGTAATACAGACCATTAGAAAGGAGATTGGATGCAAAAACATAATCATTTCGTACTAAGTATTTTTCCAACAAAACAGCTCCAATTGTAAGGCCGCCTACTATTCCCAGGGCTACATACGTATGAATAAGCGGTGATGACATATGAAAAAATGCGAATGGACTAATAGGGCCAATGCTATATATTTTTGTTTGCTTTTTCTTCTTATAAGATTGGTCCATAAAGGCTTGAAAAGAAATTGTTTCTTTTCGCTTTAGCATGTTTCCCCTCCTAAAAAAAGAATATCGTTAACAAATTTGGTATCCAGTCCAAAACAAAGCATATACAATCTAACACCATATGAGAGGTATTCTTAATGAGTTCAAATGCATCAACAGGTACATGTGTTATGAAACTCGCAAGTTCATCTGGTAACTTTCGTATTTCTTGTGCTGTACTATTTAAGGGTTCTGTCACATACCAACTAATCCACCTATATAAGAAATCTGTTGTATCCGTTACGCTCATTGCATTTTGATTGAGCGCATCCCACTCACACATAATTTCGTTTGTTGAACTTCCACACCATTCTGTAATTTCTTTCACACTTCGAAATTGCGGACTAGGTATGTTGTTCCATCCTCTCGTTGGATCATCCCTCAAATAATATTTAATTTGATTACCGATAATTTCATAAGAATTATTCATTGTTCCCCCTCCTTTTTCTCATTTCATTCCTCCTACTATAAACAAAACTCAAAATCCCCTAAAAACATGTGATAATCGAAGATTTCTTTTGATAGTGCTATCATGATAGATTCTTTGGTTATAAGGGTGATATCCACTTTGGTAATTGCTTTGGTAAAGAATATGTATGGCTGATTGTCTAATATACATTATCAAAGGTTGTTTTAGAAAATAAAAATGCCCTTATTGCTTAAGAGGCAATGAAGTTTCTAGAGGGAAAGTATCCGAGAGCAAGGGTAAATGATACAATAAAGTAGAATATTTAGAAAAAACAGGAGGGATTAGATGAAGATTTTGCTAGAAGGGAAAAGAATCTTTGAGGAAAGTACATTTGAAAAAACAAGGTATCTGATTTTTCCTAAGGAACGTATAGAAAAATATGTATATATACATGGTTATCTCATAAAAAAGGGAGACTTTCGTTATCCCAAAAGATGGATCAATACAGAGAATATCCCAGTGAAAGAACGGTTTGTATCCCAGAAGAAATTTCATCCAGAAGAATTTGAGGGATTTATTTTTAATGATTGGACGTTAGGAAAAGATATTCAAAGTATATTAAAAGAGTATGATATAGACATACAAGATGACATCAATGAATTTCTAAAATTAGAAGAAATAACAGAAAGTGTTGCCAAACAACTTCAATCATTATTTAATTCCGAAGATTACTATAATCAATATCCAGAAGAATTTGAGTTTTATGAGTGCTATGAATATGAGTTTAATGGAAATAAAGAAAAGTTTATTATCGGGGAAGATTCTGGCTTTTATTGTACAGATATCACATATGATCAGACAGATTGGTTTTTCAATCAATATATTACAGAAGCGTATGAAAAAAAAGAAGGGATACAAATCGAACATGTATTTCAAACGGATTCGAATGAATGGTACCACTATTATCCTGGCGATAACGGGGATAATTACTGGATTATGGAGGAAATAGAAGAAGAAAACTTGAATGAGTTTCCCATACATGAATATACACGTATGGAAATTGAGGAACGAAAGATTCCAGAAAAAGATGACGATGACATAGACCTTTCTGTTTATTTTGCACCAGAAACAGAATATGACTTTTATTTTTCACAGCAAATGTTTTTGCAGACATACAGTTTTAAAGATGGATACGTTGCAACTGCAAATATTAATGGTAAACGAGTTTGGTATACCGAAATGGTTATGAAGGGTGAAGAAGTCGTATTTAAACGGGATGATTTAGAATACTTAGGTTGTATAACTTTTGGTGAAGCTGATGTAAAAAATGAACAAATTACTCGCAAAGATATGCTGATGCATTTATTTGGGGAGCGCCCCCATGTAGAAGTAAAATAACGCTCATCTTATATGGATGATACCAAGAAGGAGAGACTCATATGTCAATATTACAAAGTCATTTTGAAAGTAGACGTCGTTATATAGTAGATCGCCTCAAACAACCAGGATATGAAGAGCAGAGTATACAATGGATACAAAAGGCAAAAAAAGAAATAGCAGAAAATCTAGAAGAAATGATTGAGCTCCTTTTCCTAGATGCAGAAGATGAGCCTTGTTTACCACCAATTGCCTGCTTTATGGTAAAAGAATTACAAACAAATAAGGAATATCAAACTTTTGCAACAATGACAGATGAGCAATTGCAAAAGTTGAATCAAGTAGACAGAGAAGAAATATTAGAATCCACATTACAAATTATTAATGAAATAACAAACTTACAGCGGACCATGTTTGTTATGTTACATCAAAACAAAGAGGATATTCTAATAGGATTTTATCAAAAAAATCCACAAAAATACTCTACACTCCATTATGATGAAAATGATCGACATGGTTTTGATAAGAGTATATATCAAAAGAAAATTCGCTCTCTACAAAATGACATCCGAGTTGTATCATTTAAAAAGTTCTGCTCTAATGAACCCGTACCAAATCCAGAAAATTTAGAGGCATTTAAAAATCGATACGAAACGGTTGTATTACCTAAAGTACAAGAGATTGTATCTCTCATTGAACCAAATCTCGTCAAATTAGATATATTTTTAAACCCTGTTATCCAATATGGAGTTGGCCAAATCGGTTTAAAGGGAATGCTCAAAAGATTAGATGAAAATTTAACCGCTTTACACGAAATATCTAAAGTAGAGTATTGTCCAACATTAGAAATGACAGTAAAAGAATATTTGTTTTTAGAAGCCATGAATAATGCTGGTAAAGTAAAGGAGTTGCAACCATCTAAATGATGCATACACAAGAAAAATTTTATGAGAAGTTAATAGATGAGAAAAAAGAAGTAACGATTTTTCTAATAAATGGTGTCAGAGTACCTGGAAAAATTATCGCTGTTGATAAATTTTCGGTATTAGTTTTAAGCAATGGAAAGCAACAGTTCCTTTATAAACAAGCAATTTCGACTGTTTCTTTATAAAATAAAAAACCTTTAAAAATATTACAATAATAACTTTTTTATCCTTTTATGGGATATCCACTTCAAAAATTCCCATACATAATGTACTCTTAGATATAAGAGTTAGTTTTTTTCCTTTAGGGCAAGGCTGGTTTCAGCCTTGTTTTTGTTTGCAATTTTTTGGGTACAATTTTTTCGAGATTCTATGTATAAAGGAGTTTACAAGAAAAAGTGGAAATGAGATTACTACATGACATGATCGAAGATCAAAAAAAAGAATTGAGCAATCTTGTAAAAAAATATGGATTTAGCCATCAAAAAGTAATTGATTTTAGTCAAAAATTAGACCTTTTAATCTATGAAGCAATGGGGAAATATCGATTAGACCAAAAAATTAGGATAAAAAAAGAATCCTTTCAATAAGGATTCATAACGGGAAGATAAGAGACAGATATAAAAATAAAAAGAATTAACTATATTATAATTCAAAAATATGAAAAAGCATATTGAGAAAAAACACCAAGATTGAATTTTCTGATTAATTATTTTAAAATGAAAATGAGTTGTAGTAACAAGCTGTCATTAAACCCCTTACACTAAAAGGTTGGCAAATATCCAATCTTTTTTATGTAGATAGGCTCTCTTGCTTTTCTTGCATGAGAGCCTATCTACATTCGGGAACTACCTTTCATTATTATAAAGAAAGAATCCATATAAAACCAATGGGTTTTTTGATATTGAATCGCTACATTTTCTATATTCTATGTTAAAATTAGTGATTGAGGGTACAATTTTTCAAGAGAAAAAGGCAAACAATATAAATACTTTCTGAAAGTGTTCAATTCAAGTTCAACAAAAAGCATTTGTTATTCTATAACAAATGCTTTTTGACAAATTACATTCTTTTTTATAACATAAAAAAGGAATTGAGTGTACCAGACTCAATTCCTTCGGTGAAGTCATTTGCCAACGAATACCTGGTGAAAGAATCCTTCTTTTATGATTGGATTCTTTTACTTTGTTTTGAGCATAAAACGTAATATTGTATATGCCATTTTTCTTGCTGAACATCCTCGTTTGATCGCTAATTGTTGTAAGAGCTTATGTTGAAATGGTGTTAATTCAAATTCGATAAAATGCTGGAAAGCATGAGACTGCTGAACAGGCACATCCTCCATATAAATATAGTCTAACCCTTCTGTTACTAACTCTAATGCGATTTGATCTAAGCTTTCATTATAAAGTGCTAATTCTTCCAACCTTTCATATAAATGTGGTTCTAAAGAAATCAATAATTTTTTATTTTCTTTTCGAAACTTCTGCTTTTGACCTTTCCAATACTGTTGCTCTTGCATAACTGCATGTAACATTTTAATTCCCCCTATTTATAATTTGAATTTGTATTTCACCCTTAAAATCAAAGCCCTATTTCTTGTTTCTTACAATATCAACAGCGGCTAAACAGGCGGCTATCCCAAGACGCTTTTCACTATATATTTTCTTGTTCACTGTTAGGTACCAGCACCCATTTTCTTTTATGCTCAATAGATCGTCATATTGCCTCCCTAGTTTTTCTAGAATAAAAGTAGATTCCTCAACAGGATTGAAATATTCAATCGGCATTCTAATAAATGGCGTACGATTCTTACCCCAATATGTACCGCATGTTTCTAGCCCCAAAAACTCTTTTGCAATGACATAATCTAGCCTTTCTGTTGCAACAGATAAATCATGATATGGTATCCACCAATTAGAATCACTCATGGCCACAAATTCTTTTGCAATACTGTTGTATAAGATTTGACAGATACTAATACCTTCAAAGTCATCTTGTGTGACAACAAAATCGGACTGTCTTAATTTGTGCCCGTTTTTATCCGTTGTACCAATTTCAAATTCTTCACTTTTCAATAATTGAACTGTTTTCATCACATTAAATTCCCCCTTTATTTCCTAAATGGGGTATCGCCAGCATTTCGGAAAAAAACCACGCTAAGGATTATTTCTATAAAAAAGCCGTTATATTAAGAATAAAACGGCTCTTTTATACGTAAAGGACGTAAATTCATTTGTCCAGTTTCATGCAATCCTTCAAATTTGTATTCTCCAAGAAAATTGATATGTTCCCATCCTAACGGCCACACATAAGGCATTAAATCTTCTCTAAATTCCCCTCTTGCTTTTAATTCTTCTACAGCTTTTTCCATATATACTGTGTTCCACACACTTATTGCATTAATAATAATGTTTAGCGCACTAGCTCGTTGCAATTGATCTTGAAGAGCACGTTCTCTAAATTCTCCACGTTGTCCAAAAAACACAATCCTAGCTAATGCATTTATTGCTTCTCCTTTATTTAACCCTTTTTGAACACGTCTTCTTACTGCCTTATTAGATATGTAATCCAGTGTAAAGAGGGTTTTCTCTATTCGTCCCATTTCTCCAAGTGCTGTAGCCAGTTTATTTTGTCTTGCATACGATCCGATTTTCCCCATGATAAGGGCGCTAGATACTTTTCCTGTTTGAACTGAGTATGCCAGCCTTCTAATATCTTCATAATTTTCTTTTATTAATTTCAAATTAATTTTTCCCTTTAAAAGGGCTTGAACATTTGTATATTCCTCTGCGCCGGGTATGGAAAAAAGCTTAGTATCCGCCAAATCACGAATACGAGGAGCAAATCGAAATCCTAGCAGATGTGTTAAGGCGAATACTTGATCTGTATATCCTGCCGTATCTGTGTAATGTTCTTCAATTTTTAAATCTGTTTCATGATGAAGAAGCCCATCTAATACATGAAGAGCATCTCGTGCATTTGTAGTAATGACTTTAACATAGTAGGCAGATAGTTGATCACTTACAAATCGATAAATTGTTCCACCTTTTCCCGTTCCATGGTGTGGATTGGAATCTGCATGTAGAGAACGTACAGCAATGGATAGACGCATACCATCAGAGGAGGAAGTTGTCCCATCTCCCCAATAGGATGATAACTTCTGTTCCTTTTGGAAGTTCACGAGAATAGATTGAGCGCGAACCATTGCATCATCATACATTCTCCATTGCGCAGCATTTGCCATTTGTCTGTAGGAGATTCCAGGAGTAGCTTCCGCCATTTTTGTAAGACCTATATTTGTCCCCATTGCCATCAAAGTGGCTAATACAATATTCTGTTCATCTTGATCAGGAGATTGATTGGTAGAAGCATGGATAAACTGATTATGAAATCCAGTCCAACTTGCCACTTCTAATAGTAAATCTGTAAGTTTTATTCTGGGTAACATACTATGAAGAAGTTTACTAAATGCTTTTGCTTCTTCTGGAGTCCCTCTATCCAATCGCTCAACATGTAGTTTTCCTTGACTAATATCTACTCCTTCTAATTTCTCGTTATTTTCTGATAACCATTTTAAACGTTCATTTAATATGTTTATTCGGTCAGTTATATAATCTTCAGCTTTTAAAGGGGCTGTAAGACCATTTGGAATGTTTGAAACTTCGTTCCATTCATCATACGGTATAAGATAATCATCAAATGCTTTATGATGTCTACTGCCTGATACAAAGATATCTCCTGAACGAATATGATTTCTTAACTCTGTTAAAGCTGCCAATTCATAATAGTGCCGATTAATGTTTCCATCATCATCATATACATGTTTTTGCCAACGGTTAGACACAAAATGTAAGGGAGCGCCATGAGGCACTTTTCGTTTACCTGTTTCATTCAATTCATGAATCGTATCAAGTGCTTGTAAAACGGGTTCTCCAGATTTGGTCGCTCTAAAATGAAGACTGCGTAATAAAGTAGGTGCATATCGTCTAACATATGAATAACGAGTATCTAACAAATCTAAATAGTCATAATTTAAAGGCCTTGATAGTTGTTTTGCTTCTTCAACAGATTCGACCATCTCATTCCATGACATTACTTCATCTAGAGCTGCAAAAGCATCTTTACCAGTTTCTTTTGCCTCAATCAATGTCCCACATACGGTAATAAATTGTAAAATTTTCTCGTTTAATTTTTTTCCATTTGCTTGCTGTATTTCGTCTTGTTCCTTTTTCCCTTTTGTTTGAAGGTTCATCATGAGGCGATCATGAATTTCGATTGCATAATCTATGAGATCTTGTGTAATCTCCAATAAAAATGAAACTAACATACTATATCTTTTTACTTCATTGAATCGTCTAAAGGCATATGGTTCATATTTTGATCCTAATCTAGCGAGTTGGCGAAGGCGATTTGTATTAATTTTTGTGGTATCAATAGTAAGACCAATTTTTTGAACAAATTGTAGTCGATCTATTACTTTTAAAAATGATTCTGGTGAAGGTTGGGCAGGTACATCTTTTAACCATGCTAATGAAGATTTCCCATTTATAGTTGGTAAAAGTAACGCATCTAATTGATCTTTTTGTTCTTGGACCAAACCGTCATGTAGTATGCTATACACTTTCTGATCTGCTTGTTGCTTTGCTTCCCAGACGATATTTTCAATCACATACATAGCAGGAAGAATGACCTTCATTTTTCGCAATGTAGATATTGCTATTTCAATTAAATAGAGGGTATTACTGTTATCCATTGCTTGTTGTACTAAAAATTGTAATAAAGTTTCTTTATATTCAGAAGAGAAATTCTGATATCCATATTCTGCTCGAATTTCACCAAGATGTTCCCATAGAGTATTCTCACGTTTGGCATATACTAAAAATTCTTCAGGTGGAATCTGTAACTGACTCGCAACATAATCCACTACAAATTGTGGAATATCTTTATATTCTGTTAAAGACCAGCCAGGATAACGGATTAATGCGAGCTGAAGAGCGAACCCTAAACGATTGTATCCTCTACGGTGTTTTAATATTAAATGTAAGTCATGTTTAGAAAAAGTATGAAATGTTACTAAATCCCATTCTGTTAAACGTGATAAATCCATTAACTCATTTCGTTGTGCCTCTGACAGTAATTGTTTAACTCCCATTGTTTTCCCTTTGCTCCTTTATAAGAGTTCCATTTTATTTTTTAACTGCAGTTGGTTTGGATTTGTGTAAAGTAATGTTGTATGGATGTTAGAATGCCCAGCTTGATTTGCAACCTCGTGAATGCTAAATCCTTTTTCAATTGCATTCGTACAGAAGAAGTGTCGTAACTGGTGCGGGGTAATAACATCGCTATATGATTTAAAGATACGATTGACGACCGTACGGTCGAGCTTTTCGCGCTTTTTACTAATAAAAAGATAAGGAGATTCATGTGCTGTACTGTATGTTTTTCGATCGATGAGATAATCTTTGATAGCACGAAGTACCTTACTATTTAGTAATACAATTCGTTGTTTATCTCCTTTTCCACTTCGAATAATACATTCCCCAGTCTGTAAATTGAAGTCATTCATTTTGATAGATAATGCCTCTGAAATACGTACCCCTGTGTATGTCAGGAGAGTGACAATTGCATAATTACGTTTGTTATTATCCTCTAGCACACTTTGCAAAAATTTTTTTACATCCAATTCAACAATTTGGGTTGGGGAAGCATACGCAGTTTGAATTTTTATCATGTCTGTTTTTAAAATTACCTGATCTTGTTGACTGCCTTTCTGTATTAGAAATTCATTAAATTTAGCAAGGCTACTAATCTTGTGATTGATGGTCTTGGCGTTCAACATTTTGACATTCTTTAAATAACTAATGTACTCTAAGATATTTTGTCGGTACAATTTCATTAATTTTCTGTCATATGAACCTTCAAACCATGTTATGTATTGTCTAATACCTAATGTGTATCCCTTAACAGTGTTCTCACTTTTCTTCTCCTGTTTAAGATAAGAAGAAAACTGTTTTGCAACATCCATGTATTTTCCTCCCTTCTATAAATTGTGTTGCATACACAAATGTTTATTTAATAGTAAATTGTGTTGCGTAAAACTCGTAGATTCATAGTTATTATAACACCCAATACAACACAATTAATATTGTGTTGTATTATTTTTGTGCAAAAAAAAGACACTGCCTGTGTCTAGGACTAAGGATATATTTTCTGATTTTGCAACCAGGGTTTTCTTAGCGTGGTTTTTTTCCGAAATGCTGGCGGTACCCCTAAATGAACATGCTAAAATATTTTTGAAGGCATCTTATTTCTTGTGCCCTTCACCAATACGATCACTCATCACACTTCCCCTTTCTGTTGCTTTATAGCAATGGAAAGGGCTATTTTTTTTGGAAAGCGGCTTTTACTTTCTTGCATAGCATTTTGAAGTAATTTCAACTTTGTTTCTTTGCAAAGAACTCTCCATACAGATACACCGATTTTCATTTTCTTGCCTCCCTTTTATACTTCTTCTCCACACTCATGACAAACTGTTATAGATTCATCTGTTCCCTGGATTTCGATTGTTTGATTATCTCCATGCTTACAAGAATTCTCTTTGTCTTCTATCTGTTTTTTCATGTAAATTACAACTTCTTCAATGCAGTAATAACATAGTCTTCCTAACGCAAATCCTTCCGCGGCAATTTTTCCACACGCTCTACATTTGTAATCTTCCATGTGATTGCTCCTTTCTCTCTTAAAGGACTAATTCACTAAGCTGACAGCAATCAACGCACTAATTAAAACTAAGCCAATAAATTGCATGGTACTTTTTAATGATTGGATCAATGCTTTCTCTCCTTTCTAGAAGGATGATTTTAAAAATAGGCGTTCTTCCATATGGCCTCCCTCTAAAATCCGTATAGGATACCCGAAAATAAATAGGTGAAAAGCATCATAAAAATGGAGGTTGCAAAGAAACCATAAAACCAAATCTGATCGGAAACATTTTCTTCAATACCAAAATAACGATTTAAGTTTTTGTAATTTTCTGAAATGTATAAGTAAAATTTTTTGAGGAATTTAAATTTAAGGTGAGGTTGTGTTAAAATAGGCTCACCAGACGTAATTTTAATAAGGATTTGTTTCATAGCCATTCTTCCTTTCTTAAATTATGATTCTGTATTAGAGAAAGATGTTTTTTGAGCTGGCAGGCTAGGGAACATCTTTCTTTTTAAATATTAGTTTTTTCGTTCTCCAAACCAATTTATCATTGCTTCAGAAGTAATAATCCATTCTTTTCTCTTTCCATTCGGCTTAATAAAGCATTTGATTAATCCCTGTTGAATCATAACTTCTCTTTCTTGATCCGCTTTTTTAGAAATTCCCTCTTGTAACTTGTTCCTTAAAGTTGAATCTGGTATCTTCCAATAGAATGCGGCTTCACTAGGTGTCATGTAGTTATCAATTGCTTTCATAAATATTTTCCCTCCACAATACTTTTGCTATAATATTTGTAGAAGGATTGAAGGGAATTCCTAGGTTCCCCATGATAAATCCTAATATCATTCCGAAGCCATTTATCACATTGATAATGGCTTATTTTATTTTGTATCCTCCTTCTTTAAGTTTTTCTATACTTTGATTATAGGACTTATAAGTCCTATAATCAACTGTTTTTCATTTTTTTCTTTCGAATTTTTTCGACAAATAAAAAAGCCCTATCAAGATAGGACCTTTTTCCCTTCTAATATTTCGTTTGAAATTCCTGTAATGAAATTTATAAAATAATCTGGTTCTAATTCAGAAGTATCCCAGTCTATTTGTTCTCTTTCAACTGAATTTTGTTCATCTGGATAAACACGCCATATATTCTGTTTCACTTTTGAATTTATCCATAAATCATCGTAGTTACTCATTAAAGAATCAAATACAAAATGAACTTTTCGCTTTCTAAAGTCTTTTTTAGAAAAGACCCCATAATTCACTAATAGTACATAGGGGACATATTTTAGTGTTAATCCCTTATAAGCCCATATATTTCTTTCATCTGCTTTTTCTATCATTTCTTTAAACTCTTTTTTATATAAAAATGCTTGATTTCCTTTTTGATTGCCTTTCATAATCTCTTTGCATTTTTGATAAATTGGCCATAAATTAGCAACTACTTCTCTTTTGATCCTCTTTGCATTTTCTTCATCTTTTTCTGTAGGGTGAAGATGTTCATACTTTTTACGTCCATCTTTTATAGTAGGACAATTAGAATGCTTATAATGCGCGAAATGATCTTGTCTATTTGGTGTAGCGTCAGCTCTTACATAAACAGGCGTATTGCATACTTCACATGATGCGTCTTGATCTGGATATTTTACTTTCCATTTAGACACGTGAATTTCTTCATTTGTTTCTGGATCAATAACATAATATCCCATGTTACTTCCCCCTTTTTTATTATATTTACCTTTATTTTACCATTTATTTTTCTTTATTTTCAAAAAAAATAAAGAGCTATGTATATACATGGCTCTTTATTAGTTAATCACAGCTGGAACTTCCAGCATCACTAGAAGTATCGCTACAATTACTTGATGAATTATCATGATGTGAATGGAATGTAGATGTAGATGTAGTTACAACAGGTGATATATAGTCTGAATTATCAGCTGTATAAGTAGAAGATTTTGCGGATTTCTTACGTTGTTTGCTTTTAAATGGTGTTGAATCATTGTAATAAACTTCATGATATCCATTTTCAAACGCGTCTTTTCGTAATTCCCTAAGTTGAGCCTTTTTACTTTCCTGTCTTTCCTCGATTTGTTGAGCCTTCTTTTCTAAAAAACAATATAAAAGTCTTATAAAGCGCCATACCAGGAACATAACTATAATGAAAATACAAGACAGTTTTATAATTGTCATAACTCTATCCCCTTTATTTCACAACGATTTTCACTTTTGCACCGTCTGGTAATTTCTCCACTTTATTCCCAATGTACGAACCAGCGCCACGATTATCAGCTGGTTTTATATGCCTAATATCAGCACCTTTTCCGCCTTCTTGACACATGGCCATAGGGTATTCATCCCGATCATATCCTTTTTTCGTTGGAACATTTGCTAATGACTGTTTTCTCCTTTCAGCGGCTCCATCCCGATCAATTGTACAAATATCTGTCTTACCATTTGCAATCGCATCTTTAATATGTGCCGCGGTTTCTGGATACTTATTTGACGGAAATTCTATAACTTGTGCAATATCTTGTGATCCACTTGTTTGTTTTGCAGGATTTGAATTTTGAATCGCTGAACATCCTGTAAATAACAACCCTACCGTTAAAAAACTACTTATAATCCCTTTGAATTTCATTGTACTCCCCCTTTTTATTCCTTGTTTATCAAGTTCCCGCGTTCCTCTTGTTCTATTTTTCTCTCTAGATAACGTAGACCTACTTTAAGTGAAATCCAAAACATTCCAAATAATAATGCTACAATGATAATATTTTTGAATTTTCCAAACATCAATTCTAAAGCAAGTTTTGGATTTGAAACTGCTAAAACATTCATAGTTGCAATGTCTGCAATTGCATATGCAATCATGAAAATAAATGCACTAAATATAATTAACAGCAATAAACCATTCACAACCCTACGCATGAATATCATCATTCCTTTTCAATTTTTGTTGTTCAAAAATTACGAATTCAACATGCGAATAAACCCTATATTTTCAACATACTCAAAACCCCGTTGTTTCAAGTCATGTTCAATCTCATTCCTATTTTCTTTACCCTCAATTTCAGATATCAATTCAAACTCACACACTGGTATAAATTCCTTTTGTTCTTTGAACATGGAATTAAGTATTTCTAACTCTATTTTTGAAAAATCACTTTTATTTAGTAATTTATCGTTAAGTTTTGATGTTAACAATTTATGAAATTCTAATTGTTCATTACTTACTCTAGGCATTCTTACATTCTCTTTCAGCATCCATGTTAAAGCGTCTTCCATACCTTCAAATTTTTCAATCAGAAAATTAATTTCGCTCTCTGATAATTTTTTAGTATCTTCAATAGGAAATGTCGGTTTGGATACAGGCTTAAATATTTTATTAAAAAATTTCATTTCTACACCTCTTTCATGCTCTTAGTCTCATAAGATATATTGCCTCTTCAAATCCAATTTTGTCTTAAATAGAATTAAATAGCTCTGTCACAAAATAAGTGATTACCACCGATAAAGGTAATAAAAATACAGAAAGAACAACAAGTAATCCCGATTTTTCATTTTCTAAATAAAAATCTTTTATTGTCGTATAGGTAGCAAAAGTCAGCAAGATGTACACGAGAAAACTCAATAATATGATTTCACCCATAAATCTGTTCACTTCCTTTTAAAATCCTTCAATTTTAAAAATAACGCTTTACCTAAATTTCACTAAGAGCAAAATCATAAAATACATCTGCAACATTTTCCACAAGATGATAAGAAACACGCTTCTCTAATGCTTTCATTAACATAGGCTTTTCATCTTTAAAATCAATCGTATAATCCATCAAAAAGCTCCAATTCCATGATGGAATTGCAATCAAGCAACAATTTTTCATCTCATGTTCGCAAAAATATACCGTTGGTGATCCACATTTTTTTAATGCTTCAAACTCGACACACTTCATCCGTACTCCCTCCATTCTTTATTACTTAGTTTACAAATACCGTCTTATAACTTTTCTCTTTCCGTCCTCCATGCGTATTCCCACATTTCGGACAATAAGGACCATCATTTTTCTTTTTACAATCTCTTACGTCCCCTCGTGGTAACGGAAAAACAAATTGACACATCTCACAAGTGAATTTTTTCTTTGGCAAAGCATTTAGCAAAAAATTAATAACTACATCCATCACAAACAATATCCTCCTTTTCGTTCTTACAACGTAAAGTCTTCCATTGTCTTTCGAATCTCATCAGCTTCTACACCGATATATTGTAACGTTTGCCCTTGTGTCGCATGACCAAATAATTTCATTAAATAATAGACGTCTTTCTTCCTCTGGTAATAGTGATATCCAAACGTTTTTCTCATACTATGTGTTCCCCATTGTTCTGAATCAACACCGCAAGCCTCAGCCGCCTTATGCAAGAAAGTATGAGCCATTTGTCTTGTAATGGGTTTATCCCCTTGCCGACTTGGAAAAAGCCAATCAGAATCAGCACGATTGCTTGTGTATTTCGCAATTTCTTGTTGTAAGACTGAATTGAAATACACTTCTACCGTTGTATCTGTTTTTTCCATTTTAATTTTCATGACATCTTTTCCACGAACATCCTTTACACGTAATCGTAAAATGTCACTGATACGTAAACCTGTATTAATTCCAAAGTAAAATAAAAAGTAATTTCGATATGAGGAATTTTGTAATAACCAATCTTTCATTTGTTCAATTTTTTCTAATGAACGAATCGGCTCTTTTGCTCCAGGTTTTCGTCCTCCTTTCGCCATAAAACACGACCTCCTAATTCAATGCTGTTACCTATAATATGTAAAACTTACTTTAACTATAACTTTATTTTGTTAAACTGACAATCTTTTTCTTTTCATTTTATAGCGAAAAAAACCAGTAATACCATAGAAAAACGCATGATATCACTGGTTCTTATGAGTTTAACATTTTGTATCTTTTGTAAAACTCATTTTCTTTTTATGCTTTAATGAACAGAAATTACAAAGGGCCTGTTAGTAAAAGTGTACCTGTTAGCAGTAATACATACTGAATGGAAAAATCCATTTCAAATTTTTTACGAAAAACTAAAATTTAGTCTAGCTTCTCTTATATTAGAGGCAAGAACACTACACAGTTTGTTTTTCGCTAAGAGGCAACATGAAAAACTAAGCTATTTTTAAAGCAAAGGAGGGAAACGCAAATGAAGATCAAATTTGAAATTGATATTGATAGGGACACATTGTTAACGATTATTACACTTATAGGTTCATGTTTTTAGTAAATCTTAAATTTATCAAGTATACTTTTAGGTGAAGAGTAACTGTAGGTCAACGGAGATAAAGCACTTGTTTAAGTGCTTTTCTTTTCTTTCCTTATTATTATGATGGAGGATTTACAATGAAAGAACATGAAAAACAAAAATCATATTATATAAGAGAATACACATTACGAGATAAAAGCACAAAATCCATTAGGGTTGAAGCCTGGCGCTCTTTTAAAGAGGAAATGAGGGTGCTTGGTATTACGGACAATGACATTTTTCAAATTCAGCTGATTAAAAAGCATCTGTGAAATTGCAAATCCTTTTGTAAATGTTATAATATAAGTACAAATAAAAGAATATTTTCAGTCTATAACTTATACAATAAAAAAGAGAGCAACATGCTACCAACATGCGCTCTCCTTTAGATAACTGCTACCGTCAAGGTGGTGGCTATCAATTAACGTTTACGAGAACCACTCTTTTTCTTTTGCTTGCGACGGCGATAAGAAAGGGTGGTTTTTCGTTTATCTAAAAATTTCTTTTTAAATACATGAGCTGTTACTTCACGAAGTACAGCTTTAATAATTTCTTTTAGAAATTCAAGAAAAACTTCCATAGCTAGTTCACCCCCCTTCTTTTCCAAATGGAAAAAAAGAGGATAGCCCCGCCACCCTAACTTCACAATTACCTTTTTACATTATAGCATATTTAATAATTTAATTTTTAAGCATAATTCATCTTCAATTTATTATGTTATCTTATTTATTTTCCTCATAACGAGATAAAATTAGAATAGAATACTTATAATATATGTGTGACATTTTTTTGGACACTTTTTTCGTCACGTATAGGTAATGCATTTTTGTGACATTTTTTCGGACACTTTTTTCGTCACGTATAGGTAATAAATTTTTATGATATTTTATTGAGACAAAAAGTGTGACACATAACTATTGTATATTTGTCACACCTGTGATAACATAAAAACAGTTGTACTTTACAACACTTTATTTTTACTGTAGTTTCAGCTAAAGATTCAACATTAATTTTATTGCAAAATAAAACCCCTTCCTCAGCCAAGGAAGGAGTTATAAAGTACAAAAGGTCAGCCAACCTTATGCACTTTGTTGTTCATTACTCGAAATACTACTAGTCTTTTGGAAATAGTCAGCCAACTTACCCAAAAGAAAAATGCACAATTGACACAATAATAAAAACAGTTGAATCATTGATATAGCAGGCATACCCAGATAGACATACAAGCTTAACGGTATTGCTATTATTATAGCTAATAGCAATGCTAAGATTTGGAATTTAGCATTTTTCCAGATTAAAAAAGGAGTAATGCGAATCCCAGCATTGAAAATTGGACATAATGA
Organism: Bacillus sp. A01H; assembly: GCF_045277205.1. Classification (NCBI taxonomy): domain Bacteria; kingdom Bacillati; phylum Bacillota; class Bacilli; order Caryophanales; family Bacillaceae; genus Bacillus; species Bacillus sp. A01H. Next base: position 31,285 of record NZ_CP117704.1, read on the forward strand.
AAGATATACATTAAACAGCAATCCAGGAATTACTGTTTTTATAAGAAATGCAATTATTGTTATTAACACGATTAATTTTCCTTTCTTTTTTCAATTTTTGTGTAAACTAATTTTACTTATAATTAAATGAATTAGTATTTTGCACATCCTTTCTATGTTTGGATTATCTATATAAAACGGGAGCCACCCGTGAATTTTATAACAGCGCAAAAAAAGCCCATCATGTAGGCTTTATTTTTTTGCCACAAATTGGTTGTTTTTTAGATATGTATACTTATTCTAGCGAATTATATCACACAATCGGGATAAAAACAACTATTTTAATAGATTTCTTTCAAAAAAATCTAAGTTTCCGAACTCATCTATATTATTATGATTTAATCAATTAAATATATATACTTTCTTTACTACAGATTCTAAAACATATATTCACAATAAAAGGGAGAGCCTTGTTTATTACAAGGCTCTCCCTTTTATTTTAATCCAACTCTATACCGACTATCCTCTGAAACACATAAACTTGCCGCGTTAACTTTTATACTACATTTTCCTAATCGTCGCTTTACTTCCGACTGTAATTTTTCATTTGCTTCCTCTAAAGAACTTGCTGGAATAATCGTAGATTGTGAGTCTGTTACTTTGCCACTATACATCACTGAAAAATTCAATTCATATTGATGTATCAAGATTTCTCCACTCCCTTTTTCTTAAAGTTCCTCACAGATCATTCTTATTTGTCGCTTGCTCTTGCAGTTTTTGAAGATGGGTACGCATTTGCGGTACATACCAGCTTTTTCTTAATCGGACGATCGCAATTCCTACAATTAAAATCAAAAAGGCTTGTAGGAAAATATCTTGTGTTTCCCATAACGTGCACAAATACAGAAGGCTTCCCGAACAAAAATAATACATGGCCAATAATAGGTTTATATTTGCGATTATCATTTGTTTCTTTACAATAGCGGCTATTCCTGCCAAAACAAGTGTACAAACTCCTATACTTAGCAAAATATATGCAATGACCTTAAAAAAAATCATCCTCACACCCCTTTTTCTCTAAAAACTCATTTGAACCACTTAGAAGACCGAATAAAAGACGTAATCTTATTCAATACCAAATGTATTAATAACTAATTTAAAATTAATTACAGACGAATTTGAAGCGTCATTTTTTCTGAAAGGGAAACTTTTTATGTTGAAAATCATATATGCATTGTTTTCCAACACATCCAATTGAAAATCCTGTAAAAAATGTTGCACCAACAATTTTTAATCCCCATTGCCACATGTTTTCTTGTAAAAAATGATGCGAAACATACAGACATACCCCTGTGCAAATAATGATCCAAATTCCATATTCATCATATTTTCTTTGTTCTAACTTTTGCTCATGGAACGGATATACCTGGATAAATAAAAAGGCTATCAGCAAAACTGACAGCCCAATTCCTAATACGATCATCCTTTATCGCCCCATTTCCACTTAATTAAACCCCTTCATAGCGCTTCTGCAATAATTGCTGTATACGTGCCGCATACATTCTAAAATAAGGAATGTTTTGTGTGGCAACTTTCCCAAAATCCATTTGCATTAATGTTTCTTCTAACAATTTGAACTCAAATTCTAAAAATTTATCATGCTGTTTCTGAATCGAATGCGGGATATTATGCAAGGCATCCGCAATTTCTCGTACATATGTCACACTGTATTCGTCTTCGTTTGAATAGGAAAATACATTTCGAATTAATACAAACGTTTCTTGCAATATTTCATATCCGATGTGATGCAATACATTTTGATTTATCAACTCCCCTCATTCCTTTCCCTATGGTCCTTCAATTCCTGTATTGATTTGGAACTCATAATTTTCTACAAACCATTTCTCACCTTCTAATAGTAAATTTAATTTCATGGTGTGTTTTTCTTGTTGTTCTGTTCCATCAACCGTTACAAGATAATCATATTTAACCGTTACATCCGCTTTATTATCAGCGGTTTTGATGTAGTACATATCTGTTATCTTTGCCTTCGTTTGGATATGCATAGAGCCATCATCTTCTATATGGTTATGTGCATCATCTGGCGCGTTTAACAATTTGTTTCGTGCTTCTCCTGTTATCATTTCTTTGATCTTCTCAAATCCTGGCTTTTCTTTTTGCTTGTTATCATTCTGTATTAACAACTCTACAAACTGTTTTGCTACTTCTTGCCCTTTATCTTGGGTATTTTCTGCTAAAACTGTCACGCGCTTTTCCAATGCTCGATTCTCTGTTTTTAGCTCTTTTACTTGTTCCGTCCATTTCTTTTCCGTTTGCTCGACTTTATGCTGTAAAGTGCGATTTTGATTCCATAACCATACACTGATACCCACCAGTACAAGTATTACTAAACCAACGATTCCCTGTTTCATCCCTATTCCTCCCTTTCTTTCCGCTTATTTCGGCAAATATGGTGCTGGGTCGACTTGCCCAAATTTAAAGGCTGTTTTAATTTCAAAATGCAAATGTGGCCCTGTTACTTGCCCTGTTCTTCCGCAAACGCCTACCTGTTGACCGACTCCAATGTTTTGCCCTTTCTGTACTGTAATGGATGACATATGACCATATAGACTCCAATATCCATTTCCATGATTGATGACAACTACGTTGCCATAGCCCCCGAAGCCGCTTCCGCCTGCGCCAAATTCCGCCAACTCTACAACGCCACCTTTCGACGCGGCAATTGCGGTGACACCGTCCTGGCAAGAATAATCGATACCTTTATGAATTGTGCCCCAGCGCGGTCCAAATGGGCTTGTAATCGTTGTTTGAGCGATAGGACGAATAAATCCTTGTGAGCTTGCTGATCCAGTATCTACAACGCCGCCTGGCTTTCCCGCTTCACAATTGAAAGTAAGGCCGCCCATTTGCGCCACAAATTTTTTTACTAATACTGGCCATAAACCATTTGTGCCATGCGGATCATTTGCGGCTCCTGGCGGTGCATATTTTGCTCCAATTGCTTCTATGGTTGTAATCCCCATACCGATATAGTTTTTATATAAGTTTCGCGCCATTGCGTTGATTCCTTCATCCAAAGTGGCAAACTTCATAAACCCTTTCATTTGTGAACTGCTAGGGTCCATGAGGCCCCCAGGGTTATTGTAGTTTTTTACTGCGTTAGAAGTACCGTTACCCGTTTCCAATCTTGCAATAGCCGCTAGTAAAACGGGATCAATTTGGTTTTGTGTTCCTGCATTTAAAAAGGCTTGTGCTTTCCCTGTAAAAACGCCGCCCAGGTGGGGTTGTAGTTCTTCTGGTGCCACTGTTTTTCCACCTGGCCGACAAACCGTCATTCCATTACTTGGGATGGTTGCTGGCGCTTCCTCTTCTTTTTTGCCAATGCCTTGCCCCAAAACAATAAATAAAAGAAATCCAATACAGACGAACAATCCTATTGTGAAAGTAGAACTCCCAAAAAGAAATGTCAGTAACCAGGATTTCTTTTTCTTCTTCTTTTTTTGTTCTTGCGCAATATCTTCTTGTATCGTTTTGTCTACGACTTCTTTTATTTCTGGTCTCATATCATCCCTCCCCCTTTGCAACATGTATCAAGATTGATTGAAATACTTTCGAACAATCAGCCCATATATAAGGGCTAAAAGAATGGGTATAATCGCAAAAACATGAAATAGTAGCGTTAAAACAGTAGATTGCTGGTCTTGTATAAATTGTAGTAATCCAAAATGACCGATTCCTACAAACCAAATGAAAAAGGCTAGTTTCGCTCTATCATCTATACGACAACGTAACTCACTATGGATAATTTGAAGAGTTAGAAGAATGAGTGTATACCAGATAAGTAATCCTAAACCAATCCATCCTAATAAATCTGTCGCCCATTCTCTTTGTATGAAAAGAATAATTATGTTCATCCATCCTAAACACCCAATGCAAAGAAAAATACTGATATTCACCATTTTCATACAAGTTAATCCCCAGTGTTTCATAGATACATCGCTCCTTTTTGCGTAAAAAAATAGTAAAGTCCTAAAAGACTAGGACTCTACTCATCTTTTTTTGGTGGCTCCAAATCATCTAAATTATCTAAGTTTTGCGGATCAGTAGAAGGCATCCAGTTTTCACTTCCCGCGGCTACAGCTCCATATTGTATATCTGGCGTATCGATTGTTTCTGCTTTTTCTTGAATTGGCTCATTTTTGCTTACTTCTTTCTCATTTACTGGTGTCAAATCAGAAGAAATAGGTTCCGTTGGGATAAATGAGTCAGATGAATTTGTATTTTGTACAGTTGACTCGACATCTATATCAGGTTTTTTTGCAACAATCTCCCCCGCTTCATTCACTTCTGCAGGAATAGCATCTGGAATATCTGCACTTGTTCTTTCTGGTGTATGAGGTACAATGACACCTTCCTCATTTACATCTGCACGAATTGTATCTGGTATTAAAGGTTCATTTGCCTCTGTTTCAATTGGCGTTGAAATTTCTTGTTGTGGAATATTTGTTGAAGTTTCCTGTTCTGGTTGTATTTCTTCTCTTGAAATATCCATCGGAATTTCTTCTGTTGGTATGTCTTGTTGTGGGATATCGGATGGGATTTCTTCATATGCTTCATGATCTGGTGACACTTCCTCTAATGGAAGTTCTTGTGTTGGTACTTCTGTTTGGATTTTTTCATATGCCTCCATATCGCTTGAAACTTCTTCTAGTGGTATTTCTTGTTCTGGTACCTCTGTTTGGATTTCTTCATATGCTTCTATATCAGTTGGAACCTCTTCTAATGGCACCTCTTGTTCTGGTACTTCTGGTTGAATTTCTTCATATCCCTCTATATCAGCTGGCATTTCTTCTCCTGTTGGAATTTCCTCATCCTCTAAAGATACAAGTTCTGGTTGAACGTCCATTTCTGATTCTTCTACCTCTGTTCCTTCTTGTTGTTCTTCCATTTCTTGTTCTAATGCTTCTTTATCTAAGCTGATAAGGTCCTGTTGCATTGGCGCCTCTTCCTCACCTGGTGTCGTTTGTTCTTTCCCTTCCTCTTCTTGCTGTGGTAAATTCCCCTCTTTATCTCGATCTTGCAAGGAAATAAGCTTTCCTTTCTTTTTATTCTCTTCTTTTTCTTGTTCCGTTTGATTATTTGGTAAATCTTTCGGTATATCGGCTTGTATTAATGGATTGGCTTTTGTCTTTTCATCATCTGTTCCTGCATTTTCTATTTGACTACCTGCCGCCGCCAATTCAGCCGCGTTGTTAAAATGCGCCCCCATTTTGTCTCCAATATAAGACATTGTATTGCCAGCATATTCTTTCCCTTTATCTACAACATTTTCAGTCATAAGAGTTATATCTGTGACCGTTTTATATACACCTTTCACTCGCTTAAAGGCCGCCGCAATATTATCTCTAAACAGATAGCACAGAACAAAAACAAGAATTTGGAAAATCATTGTAGACACATATCCTGCCACGCCCGCTTCTGGTAACACATATAATAGCTCTGCTATTGTAAAGATGATAACAAGCATAACTGACATAAAGATTTTTAATGCCAAAGGGCGAATCCATTGTGAAGCCCAGCTTTCAATGACTCTACGATGTCCTGGCAATAGAGCCACCGCCATGACGATTGGTGAGATAATACTCATGACAAGGAACCATAATTGGAATGCTACAATCAGTAAACAAAACGCGATTACTGGAACACCTGCGAATGTATTCACAACATAATACATGACTGTAAATACAAGGCGCTCTCCTACAGAAGAAATCACCATCATTTGATTTCCGTCTTTAACTTCCTTTTTTATCTTTTCATCTCTATCTTTTCCAAGAGGCGTTGCTAATAGTTCATCTACTCGTTTAGCACCTAATTTTTCTTTTGAATCCTCCCCATACTGTAGAAACAAATATGGTCGTTCAACTAACAAATCCCAAATCTGCTTTTTTACTGAAAAGATTGCATCCGCTTTGGAACGTCCTGGATCACCTGCAACCGTTCCTGTTGCTTTTGCTAATACCGTTACACTAATTTCAGAACTAATCGTATTTGCACTCTTTAAAATCGCACCTGCATTTCCAATGTACGTAACAATAAAAGCAATAACCAAAACTGTTTTTACTAACTCACTTAAACCTTTTGAGGGCTGGCGCTTAATAAAGAAAATATAGCCCGCATAACAAGCCGATAACACACAAGCAATGCCGATAATTGCTGGGAATAGTCCAGAAGATGAAAAACCACCTTTTCCAATACCAGCGATATTTTGCATAGCCGCACCTAATTTATCCGCTACAGTATCTACAATATCCAGGTTCAACGCTTGATCGACTAAAAAAATAGTTAATTGGCCGAGAATCACATTTAACTGAAAGGCCATATTCGCAAACCATTGACAAGTTGTATACAACATCCTTTGTAAATCTTTGCCTACACTATCATCACCAAATAAGTACCCACCAACTTTTTGAAATACATTTTTTTCATCTTCCTTTGGCTGGTACGTATCAATCTCATAATATTTATCTTTGTAAATCCCATCTGTGTACCCACTAAATAGATTTTCAGAAATTCGCGCCCCTTTTTGTTCCTGTTTTTCTTCTGTTTTTGTATCTTCCGCTAGGGCCACATGAGGCCCTAACGGTAGTAAAAAGAATACAAGAATCATACAAATAGAGAAAAGTTTTTTCATTCCTTTTGCCCCCATTTATGGACATGTATAGGTTTTACACTCCCAACTATGTCCTTGATATTATGTTCCCAATTCCAAGTCCAGCTATAATTTTTCCATTTCCCATCTTTTTCATCTTTCACCATTTTTAACTCTATATTTACTGTCCCATCCTTTACAGGATCATAGAATTTTACTGCGTAATAGAGTTCATTTTTTCCTTCCTCTAAATCATATCTATATAAATCGTATCTACTTCCCATATCCTTACTAGCTCCTGGATGACGTACACTTCTATCCTCATCCTTTAATGGTTCATAAACTAACGTTGCTAACTTTCCGTAGTCCACTTCAATTTCAGCTTTAACATAATCCATAACCGCTTTATCTGCTTCTTTTATATCTCTTTCTTTCTGGCTCTCTTGTTGATTTGCATTGCTTTTCGTTTCATTTGAGCAACCTGCAACCCCCGTTACCACTAACATTCCTGCTACACATAATCCAGATAACATACGTAATTTTTTCATCGTTCCATCCTCCATATACAGATAATTTAGAATACTCTTATCTGTATTGTAATACGAATTACGCCAATTGTTGTGCGCGTTCTTCGTCTGTTTTCGTAGAGGAATCAAATGCAGTCTTTAATTCTTGGAAAACAGGATCAATTTCTACAACCGCGGTTCGGCCAAAAATGTAGGGTAAGTACCCAGCGCCTTGCCATGTTTCCATGGTAGGTTTCCATGAACTCCCCTCCGAACCGTACGTACCCCTCTCAGGGTATACGGCTCTCCACTTGTTAATCTAGTTTACCAGCATGTAAATCTTGATGACATTTCTTACACAAAACCATTGTTTTTCTCTTCCTAGCGATCATTTTTACTTCCCATTTACTCTTTCCTTTTAAATCTTTTAACTTTCGCACATGATGTACTTCGACAGATTTACCTTCCTCCTTGCACCACTCACATTGATTGGCAAGAAGTCTTTGGGTTAATTCTGTCCGACACGTGTACATTGTTTTATTGGGAAGTGTATCAATTTGCGGTTGTTTCATTGGTCTCAATTCTCTAGGAAATCCTTCATTATAGAGCGCTCTGTATTTCGTACCTTCTTTTGTCTCGTAAGAGACCATAAATATTTTGTTGCGGCTATATTTTTTGATTATTTTTCGCATCGTTTTTTTATATTTAGCTGCAAACGTTTTGTAAAGACTATATTTCATAAAATACATAAACTTATATAATACGCTCACATTATTTGCTAGTTTGTAATAATTATAGAGACCTCTTATTTCCGCATTATAGATACTTATTATTTCTATATCGCTAAGTTGTAGAAGGTATGGTCTGTGTACTGGTTTCCAAACTCCATTTTTATCAATTTTCAAAACACCGAGTTCCTTTATTTTTCCTACCCAAACTTCTTTCGGTATATACAGTTTACATTTATGACTGTGATGCCTTTTCTTAATTCCTAAATTATTTTTTGTAATGGACTCATCTTTACACATCGTAAGTTTATATCCTAAAAATGTCGCAAATTTACTAGCATGAGTAATTAATGTTTTTTCATTCGATAGCTCAAGTTTGAGTTCTTTTTGAAGAAAATTTGATAGCTCCAACTTAATTTCTTCTGCATCTGCTTTCGAACCACTCACACCTAAGATAAAATCATCCGCATACCGACAGTATGTGAGACGTTTAAAATCTTCATCAAGGGGATCTGCACAAGGTATTTGTCTCATTTGTTTTTGAAGTTCTTTGATTGCATGTAAGAGCTCCATTCGTTCTGGGGATTTTACTGGATACAGTTCCATCTTTTTTCGAAGTCTATATACCCTGCTGTCTAAGATTTTGTACTCTCGATTCGTCTTTCTTCGTGTTCCCTTGTTAAAATTTTGGATATATTGTTCTACGTATCGGTCTAGTTCATGTAGATATATATTGGATAAAATCGGACTTATAATGCCTCCTTGGGGAGTACCACTATACGTCTTATAAAATTGCCATTCTTCCATGTAACCTGCACGTAGGAACTTCCAAATAAGACGGATAAATTTTTCATCTTGTATCCTTTTTCTCAGAAGTATGACAAGGGTATGATGATGAATATTGTCAAAGAAAGAACAAATATCCCCTTCAATGAACCATCTTGTTCCACCAAATGTACTCTTAATTTGCTGAAGAGCCGTATGGCAGCTTCTCTTAGGTCTGAAACCATGCGATAGGTTTGAAAAAATCCCTTCGTAAATTGCTTCTAATATCATCCTTACGATTTCTTGTATGAGTTTATCTTCGAAAGATGGTATCCCTAAGGGTCTCATCTTCCCATTTGCTTTGGGAATATACACTCTTCTTACTGGTTTGGGTTGGTATTTTTCTGATTTTAAGAGTTCAATCAAGTTTTCTATTTTTTCCATACTCATGCCATCTATAGTGGAATCATCGATTCCTTTCGTCATATTTCCTTCTTTTGAAGCTAAACGTGCATAAGCAAGTAGAAAAAATTCTTTGTTATAAAGGTTTCGATATAATCTTTCGTACTTAAAATTGATAGTATTGGACTTTTGGACTAGACTGTTTAATACAAACTCTGGATTTCTCATAGAGCCTCTCGCTCCTTCCTGGATTCTATTAAACGAAACAAGCTAACCCCCTTCGCCGTGTACTAGGCTTTCCCTAGCTCTGACTACTACGGGGTTTCCGTTACCATATTGGATTTTTAGACACGAAACTGTCATAGCCTATTAAGGCACTCCAACTTAGGTAATCCCCATTTAGTGCTTATAGAGACAGACTTGTTATGATGTCGGATGTGACGTTCGCCTGTTTTCTTCCTTATTGGAAGCGCTCAGTTCGGAGGTACTTCAAATTAAGACCAAGACATTATCTTAATTCCCTATCATCTGTATCTCTGTACAGATGTTGAACTGCATAACGTATATAGTTACCATTCCGTTATAGGTCTGTTTATCCCAGCCAGACTGTCATTCAAGCAGTATAGCCTTCATCCTTATTCATAACCTTTCATCTTGCCATTCAGTAGTGACATGGTAACTAGTCAACTTATGGCTTTTCCAGCATGCTATGCTCCTCTTCAGGTTTCCCCTCCGAATAAGCTGGCTGATGATGGGTGTGTTTTATTTGTACCTTTCACCCACTGTTTGGTCATTACAGATTCTCTACAAGCCCGTATGGGCGCACATCCTGGAACAAGGCTTCGCCGCGTCGTAACTGGCGTAACATTAAGATATTTTCTTCTGTGACCGGTAAGTTATAGTAACGCAACATTTCTTCCGCTTCCTTATCATATTTCAGCGCAAAACAGAACTTCATACCCACATTGGCAACCTCTTTATTTTCAGATTGATAATCGGATGCGTTTTGTGTTCCTAAATACAATCCGATATTGTGATAACGTCCTTCTCGAATGATTTTGTCAGAAGACGCCGCACCCTCTTTATTTTTCAAAATACTTGATGCCTCATCTTGTAGGTATACTTTGAAAATACTACGGTCGGAATGCATTAAGGATTTACCAAATGCCGCTAATGCAATTAAGATACTACGAGATAATTTGTCTGTAACACTTTCATTCTTTTCCTCTGATTTCGGAATGCGTAAATGTTGAATTTGTAATACTTGTAATGGGCGTTCTAGGCTTAATACGCGGTAATCTTGACCTGGTCTACCAAACAATAAATCTCCTAGCTGGATGCCTTCTAAGGTTGCTAAACGATTTGTAAGAGCGTTTAACCGTTCTAATTCAGTTGGCAATAAGTTAGGTTCTTTTTTCATTTCCTCTAGCTCTTTACGAACCAAAGTTAAACATGCATCTTCTTTTTCCGCCACTCGTTCAATCGCTTTATATAAATAGTCATATCTGATATCCTCTAAACCTACATCCGATAGGAACGTCAAAATTTCAAGTGCTAAACTCTTCGCATCTTCTATCGTTGCACTTATTCGGAATGGGTCTAAACAGCCCGCATCCTCTTTATTCTTCCCAAGTGTCCATACTTGCAAGGTATCCTCATTGAACCCTGGCAATAATTCGGGCCATCGTGTGCGGTCCCCTTTTGGATCGATGATAAATGCCCTTCCGCCACTCATAACAATCCAGAAAGCGAGTAAGTTCATTAAGAACGATTTCCCTTTCCCTGTTTGCCCCGCAAACATAACCGATAAACTTTCAAACGCTGTCACAATGTTATCTAATGCTTTCGCCGCTAGTTCGGGACGAATAAAAACAGGACGATTTAATTTCTTTGTCTTTCCAATGTAAAACCCTTGATTGTCACCAATTTGTGTTGTGGCCCCGAACATTCCTTGTGCAAGTACACCTGGCTCCACAAACAATTTGAAATCCGTATTATAACGCTTAGAACCTGGCAAGAACTCGTAAAAGTATGCTAACTGTTCTCCATATGGATTGACCAATTCAATTTTCATTTTGCGATATTCTGTAATCAGCGTATTAACGCGTGATTTTAATGTTTTCGCATCTTCGGCATATACGCAAAACAGTACACTTAGTTCATATCCAGGTGCGCCCGTTGTTTCAAATCGATCTTTTACAATTTTGACGCCTCTTGCTTTACGATCAATTGTTAAATCTGTTGTGCGGCCGCCTACCATTGCTTGTTGACGTTGATCGTTTAATTCCAGTTCACTATTTGAAAGCTTTTGTGTAACCATCTGATTTTCTAAGTGATACGCTCGGATACTCATTTCAACAGGAAACTTTAACGAATGAGATTGAATGCGATATATCCACTCTCCACCAGGAAAGGCCGATATTTCGGGCATATCTTTCGCCGCAAGAAAAGCAACATGAGAGGTTTCGATTTCTCCTTCTTCATTTTGTCTTTCGAGTATAAGAGAACGCCCTGGGCTTTCATCAATCACCGTATCCGTTAAGTGCACCATTTCTTGTAAATCTGGCCGACGTACTTTTACCGCCTTTCCTTCTTCATTTTTCAAGGTAACTGTAGAACCTACTTTCCAGTTTTGATCCCGATTCAGTTCTTTCATGCCACGTTTGAAGTTATGATGGAATAAAAAGCGCGTTGTTGACGGTTTCGCACGTCTTGTATTATGAAAGGCTCCTCTAACCTGGCTAAATAACACGTCTTCTACTTCTAAATAATTTTCAATTTCCTCTTCTAAAATATCTGTCACATTCATACCCGATATGTTTTGGGCTGTCTCTGCAAATCCTTCTCTAACCTTCTTCATAAACTTCCATGTTTCTACGACAGGGTTACGAATTTGTCTTTCTTTCTGTTCCATATTCAGTTGTACTAAAACGAAAAAGCGATATTCCATGTTCTCTTTCGCAATGGCCGCATTTCGTAAGTATTCTTTTACCTTTTTAAAAAGAAAGCGTCCTGTTGGGGCCATTGGCCCTTTTAAAGTGGAAATATGTTCATCCAGAATTTCATCTGAATTTGTTGTACGAGGAATCACAAGTAAGTGGATATCATATTCTTGATGGGTAAATAGAGCGAGTTGATTGCGATAATATACTTTTTTTGTGCTTTCATCTTGATGATCGTATTCGAATCCGTCTACTTCATATACTGCGGATACTTTTCCGTCTGTACTAAACGCTAAATTCTTTTCAACGTGCTTTAATGGTGATCTGTTCATCGTTTTCAACATCTTTCATTTCCTCCTTTTGGGGTAAAAATGTTAGGTTATAAGCGTGTATGTCTTTCTCTTCTTCTTGGCTAGATGAATGTACGATTGGTATATCTTTAACGTCATATTGCACACACACATGACCACGAATCACATGTTTTTTTAATTTCGGCAAGGTCACTAATCGGCTACTTTGATGTTTACGTAAACGAAATGTGACCCAGGACCGAACAAAAGAGAAAAGTGATTTCCCATCTGTTTTATATTTATCCGCGCCCCATACGAGGAAAAGAGGAATCACACCATAATACATGAGCCAAACTTGATCGATCATATCCCCAAATATCCATTTAAAGGGAGGAAGGAAGCGGAAGGCTACAAGCCCCGCTTCTACCGCCGCAAAATAACCAAGTGCCCTCCATGTAACCGCACGCGGAAGACGATACCCCATAATTTCGTACTGTCTTCGCATATAGTTCATGTAGCTTCCAAAACAATAAACAATGATAGAATTTGATCCTTTTTCCTTCATGTAGCTCCCTTCCTTTCCATCCCTTACTTAGACGCCAAATAATCCGCCTAACCACGTTCCGATTGTTTTTAATGCATCTGGTTTGTTAATGAAGAATACAACAATCCCGCCGCCAACAATTAACGTGATCGCTTTTCCCCATGCACGCTTTGCCGCTACGATCAAGATAACAATGATAAACGCACAATATAATGCGTATGTTCCTTGTGTCTTCATCATTTCGAAAAATCCTTCCAACCCGATCCCTAACACAAAATGATTTATATTGAACATATACATACCCCTCTCCTATTTTGTTTTTAAGTCTTTTACAACCCATTGCTTTCCATCTTGTTTTACAAACAACGTGTAACCTGTTTTCATTTTCGATTCAGAATGCGGATCAATCATAGATACCTCTGTTTGTACCTCATACGTGCCTTTTGTTTTTCCTGGATAAATCTTAGAGGAAAGTACATTTTCAAATTTCATGGCTCCTTCTAACCCTTTAATATCCGTATTAGCTAGCACGTACGCGAGTTCTTTTTGCGTTGCGGTAGTATAGGATTTAAAGAAAGTGGGTAGAAATTCCCGAATGTCTTCTTTTACAGCGAGTTCATGGACTTCCTCTCGGTCTTTCTCTTCTTTTCCTTCTGGTACTTCTGCTTTTTCATGTACCTTCACAATTTGAGGGAATCCACTAATGACAAAAGCCTTTCCATCTGATTGAACAGGAACCGACACTTGCTGGATCACCTCCTTATCCTCTGGCCCGCTATTATCTGCTTTCATGCGGCTTAATTTGTATTTCACTTTAAAAATTACGTTTGCTTCTTTATCTGTAACCTCATCTACTTTTAATACAGTTGCGTATAGAAAATTGGAATCCCATTGCATACTTACAAAATCTAAACCAACTTGCGGATCAAACGTTTTCGGTATATAGGGATGTAAGCGCTCTGAACGCTTCTTCTTGCCTTCATCCCCTCTTTGCCATGTAAAGTATTCTTTTGCGAATCCGCGCGCAAACTCAATCGCTTCTGGACGTGTAGCAAGGTTCTGTTTTTGTGTGACTTCCTTTGGAGTGGTGCTGGCCTTTGCTTGTGTATCTCCCTTTCCTTTTACTACGGTTGTGATGGATACAATCAGCATCCAACTAAACAGGAGCCAAAAGGCCCATTTTCCAATTAAGCGGCCTTTATAGGAAGGAAGCATTGTGGCTTTCCTTGCCTTCCCTTGTTTACTTTCAAATGTTTTTGCAAACCACTGTTTCACCTTTTGAAACATATTCATCCCCCTTTCAATTTCGGTATTGGCGTAAAGATCGTTCGTAGCAATCACAAGCAAATGACGCCATGCCAACCGCTGTTGATTCATCTTCTATTTCATCTCGTGCATAATTGATAAAATTGTTGAGTTTCGTTTGACTGCCTGTGATATATGGGAATCTAGCATGAACCACATACCGTTTGTCTTCATCCCTTCCCACTTCAAAGGACGCTCCATCTGTAGCCCGAAACTCCCTTACAAACTCCAAACCTTCCAATCCGTCCATCACGCACTCTCCCTTTCTCTTAAAATTGCAAGAAACTTGTGTGCTTTTTCTTTAAACATCCATCCTTTGTCTATCCTTGCTTGCTGGAACATGTCATAACAGCTGATTTCACGTTCAATTTCTAACATTGCTTTTTCTTTTGTAAGCTCTATCCCATCGCACTTCCATTCCAATTCATCTGTATTTAATCCGATCTCTATTTCAATGATTTTTCCATTTTCCATAAGATAAAACTTCTGCATATATACATCTGTTTGAGATAAACAAATCTCATGTGTTTCCTCGCAACCCATTCCCTCATAGATTTCCGTTAGAAATTGAACTTCAGTTTCTTCTAAACTTCCTCTTTCATAAGTGTTTTTATGTGTGAACATCGTTTATCTCCCCCTTATGATCGACTATCGGCCATCTTCCATATTCCCACTACCACCAGACAGAGAAGTAACACGCCTTCCCATCCCTGCGTATAGTAAATTTCCACCACTTTACTTTTTACCACTTCCCAGGCTTCTCTTGATCCTGGTACTCTTTCAAATAACCAATCTGAAAAGACAATTAACAGAAAAATACTGGCGCTTATCGATAAAATAAACCGAAACACATTTTTACAGCCTCACTTTCTTGTCGGGATTCTGAATATTGCGATAAATGTTTCCGAATGGGTCTTGTAATATATCTTGAAACAGTGTGATAAACACTGGTATTTCTGGACTGCTTACCCCTTTTAAGTAGCGAATCAATTCTTTTTCTCTACTTTCGTTACCTGCGACAAATACCAGGCGCCATATTGGAACTTCATAGGCTATACCAGCATGCGCCCTATATTCTTTTCTCTTTTCTTCTCGTGTCATAAAATCGTTATAGCGAATAATCTTTTTTTCTAATACTTCTTTTGACCCGTAAGAACGTTCCATTTCCATATATACACCAATGTTTTTATCAATCGCTTCTTTTAATCCAATTACCGCAACCCCATCTGGTCGTATGACACGATTTCTTCCTTTGGTATATTGAAACGTTGCCCGTGGTTCGTTGATCCATTCCTTTAATTCCAATCTTTCTTCCTGTTTTGATGCTAGCGTCATAGCGCACTCAACTTTTGCTAACATTAAACTATGATAAACAAAAGATGCCGCGCGCTGTGACCAGCTTGACTTCCAATGAACTTCCCCCCGAAATCCGCGAACCATATCGACTCCTTTTGGTGTTAACGTATAAATTCGTTGTGGTTTCGCAAATTTTCGTTTCTGGTTTCGTGGTGAGGTAACAGGTAAATACTCGTAACGGATATAGCCCGCTTGTTCTAGCTTATATAAACGATTTGTTACAGATTTTTTTGTATAATCCACATACACCTTTTGATGAATGTACTCAATATCCAAGTAGATGTGTGTATGCAAACTCATGAGTAATTGTTCATCTGAAATTTGAAATAAAATGTTTCCCATGCCCCTTACTCCTTTTCCCAACTATCGAAAATGCTCACTTCTTCTTGCGATGTATCCTCTTTTATTTCTACATTTTCTGTTTCGATTGATACTGTTTGTTCTTTTTCGATTGTTGTAATAGGCTCTTTGACTTGCTTATTTTCTTTCTTTACTTCTATTGTTGTCGTAGCTTGTTTTCGGAATGGGATAATTTGCGCTTGATGTGCGGGTTCGACTGGCTCTGTTTCTGAAACATGTTCTTTCACTTCTTCATGAGAAGATAGTTTCTCTTCTAACTCATCGAATCCCGATGTTACAACAGGCTCTTCTTTCGTTAAATTGACTTTTTCGGCTTGTTGATACTTGCCTTTTCCATATAGGAACTCATCAATTTCCTTGTCGATTTCTAATCCCGCTTTCCCATTTTGTTGCTCTAAAGAATGAATCTTTGCTCTGGTCCATTCATTTGATGCATGAATTTCTTTTTCGTTTTTATAATTCGCCGCTTTTCCATTTGGTAGATAGCGGTCTAATGGTGGAACACGTATGGTACACCACACATTTTTTGCCTCACCTCTGATATAATCTTGGGTTTGTATGGCTACAACTAAGTTAGGAAGGTTTTGCAAATACTCTGTACGGAATTGCTTTTGCATAATGCCCTCTAACGTTTTTGCGGAATTATGACCTTGCCTACATACAAAGTAATTTCCGCCCGCCTCTGTTAACATGTCTGTTAGCTCTCTGTCTAACTGTCCCGAAACTTGCTGGGTAATCACCCATAATCCAAATCCATGCTTCCGATCCTTCGCAATAATTTTCGGAAGAACGGGTACTGGCACGTCATGTGCTTCATCTATAACTCCTAAATGAAGTTTTGAACCATGCGGCCGCTGTTGGGCGATACGGTGATATTGATTACAAATGTAACCGACTGTTAGTAATGTATCTTCTTTTCCCATGCCCGCTAAATCATAAAAGATAAGGTGGCCTTCATCCATCCACTTCCGAATTTCTAAGGAAAAGCCTGTTTGCCCGTACATACGCTTTAAATACAGCGTATTACGGAAGATATCTAATCGGTTTAAAATTGCCTGTGTGCTGTCTTCTAATGCGCTTCCTACTTCATATTTCCAAAAGTGAGAGTAATATTTTTGTTCTGGCCCTTGTAAATTGGCGATTACATTTGCTCGAAACAGTTCATCACTTATGAATAACGGGATACTTAAAATCGTATGAATTTGACTCTTATCACAAAGTAACGTCCCAATGATCGCCCTTAGTAATCGTTCTGTTTGTTGTGCTTGCCCTTGAATCATTAACTTAATCATTTCCATAATGGATTCAACCACTGTTTGGATATCTTCATTTGGAAAACGATGAAACAAATTCAGTGCTGGCGGATGATCTGTGTTTCGAAAACGAATAAAGTGAACCTTGCTCCAATCCACCTTTTTCCCATCCTTTTCCGCTTTTAACAGTCGATTCATTGCTACATATGCCAAATCTTCCGTCGGATCAAATAGAGACAATCCGCCCGCTTCATTCGGATTTTCTAGCCACTTATCAATAACACTTTGCATCAACCTCATGGCAATGGTACTTTTACCAGAGCCAACTTTCCCCGTAATGTAGCCATGATTCTTGAAGAAATCTTCTCGAATTTTTACTAATCGGTCTTTAATATAGGGATGCATTACATGACCAATTGAAATGCCTTCGGCCAATAAATCATTTGGTATCATGTTTTCCCCTTTATCTAGATACAAAATGTTTCGTTCTGTCTTGCTGTTTTTATCACCCGTTACATTTGGAAGATGCAACAAGTTTAATAGCTCTGATCCCGTCCAAATCATTTTTCCGTATACGGGATGTGGTACAGCTGGCATACTGCGTCTAAAGCGCCTGTATCTCAGCTCATTCACATCTGCCATAATACTTGCGACCATATGCCCTAAGTTCTTGATAACAGGTACACCAGGATAATAGTCACTTGCGAATGAAACTGATACTTGAAACGCCACTTCATTTTTGGCAAATCGCTTATTTAATGCGCGAATTTCTTCTTTTTCAAAGGCATCTAGCCCATGCTTTTTCTTCTTTCGAATGGCCTTTTCTGCTTTTCGAATCCCTTTTGTCAGCTGATATCCGTTATCTGGTGTAAAAGCAATATCAATCCATGTTTTTTCTTCCATTGCGCTTCCTAACATCGGTAATACATCACGTGTATAGCGTGCTAGTGATAACGTGGCATCTAGCCGCTTTCTCTTTAATACCATCCGTCCTCCTACCGCTTTTCTTGTTGGAAATGGCATTTCTTCCTTTGGGACGGTATAAATTTCACTGTGGGTATAGGCGCTTTGTATGGCTTGCACAACCTGTTTGATTTTATCTTCTGGACCACCTACATAAAAGCGGACACGCTCACTTTCTCCCTCTGGACGATACATCGTCATGCGGTACCAATCGCGCCCTTTTAACAGACGTTCTAAAGGTTTTCGACCCGAACCATGTACATGCCGAATCATTTGCCCTAGCTTATCTGGTGTAACTTCATCATCTATGTGAGGGATGAATAATACATATCGATACCGCTTCTTTTCTAAATATAAATAGATGCCATGTAAGACAATTCGTATGACAATTCCCAACAGGATCAATAAGGCAATCCCGCGAAACACACCGACTGCAGTTGGCACCAGCTTCATTAATTCTGTAAGGATTCTTTCTTTAGAAAACCAGACAAATGCAACAGCTCCTATACCTAAAAGCATTTTCCAGTTCTTTTCTATGAAGTTTTCAATTTCTTTGTCGAGCTTGCTGTGCGCCACTTCTTCACTTCCTTTCTATCCTTGAAATGGCCTTATGCAAGGGCTAATATCTTTTCACGATGCTTTTCTGTTCGTTCTTCTGCGGCTAGTTGAATTAAAATTTGAGGTTGCATGATCCCGTTTTGAGGTTGATTAATTTGATCTAAGAGTGTTTTATAGTTGAAGAGTTCTTGCTTTACTTGTTCGATATCTAATTCACCATCTACCATTACTTGTTCTTTCCAGAACGTTTCCCAGCAATCATGACGGTTCGTATGCATCCGCTTTTCCACCTTTCCATTCAAAGTAATATTGTTGTGAAACCACTTTTTCTTCATAACCTCAGTAATTCCGATGTTTTCATAAACAGCTCATGTATAGATTTTGTTTTTTCTTCTGCAATTGGATAAAGTGTATTTAAAATATCCCTACAGATTGTTTCAATACCTTCTAATTCTTTTTGACTTTCTAATCTATCGCTTTTCCCGTTCATAAATTTTGTAGCAATTAAAGAAATTCTCCTTTCTAATTGTTCTAATACCTTATCTGCAACAGACTTTTCATTTTCCGTCATCATATTTTCCCCTCCCGTTTTAAGGTTATTTTTATGAAGAATGCTCTTAGAAAGAGCACTCTTCACTCCTTTAAGATTTTTTATTTATAAAATTTATGAGCTTTATGATATGGGTCTAACGTGACTAAGAGAGAAGAGAAGATCATGCTCTTTCCCGTTCTTCCCGCCCATTCTTTTGTACGATTATTATTTGTTGAAGGTGTATGTGTTGTATGTGGAACTCGGCCGATATAAAACCCGCGTTTGCTTCGCATATGCTTAATTGGTTTCATAAGAAAACCTCCTGTATTGTTTTATCATTCTATATCGTTAAATAGAAATATTGTATAGTTTTAAGCGATGAGTGGGTCTAATTCTAAATACACATCAAATCTGTGCAATAACTCTTCTGGTATCGCTTGAAAACTTACAAAAACTCTTACATTCAGTTCCTCTAGTTCTTCTAAAAGATTGATGAATCCCTCTGGATTATTGGAATACAACCTTAATCCTTCATCTATGATAACGACATCCGATTGTTTGCATGTTTCTATTTCGGTTTTGCTTAGAAAAGAATCTTTTGATGTAAAAGTGATAATGTGAGCACCCATTTTTTCGTATTCTTTATACTCTCCATCCCCATCTAAGACAGTCGCTTGTTGATTGTCCGCCATGACAAGGGTAAGAAGTTGCTTCATCAAACCTGTTTTTCCTTTTCCTGTTCCACCTCGTACCAGGATATTTCTATTTTCTTCTTCAAATACAAATTGAGGATTCATTTTATTCCCTTCATTCTCTATGACAATGGAATTTGACTTACTCATGTCATACCATTTTGGTTTTATAAATGCTGGGGTTTGTGCACTTCTTCCAATAAATGTTCCACACATAGCAACCTCACCTTTCCATTCGTATCAGTTTTTTATAGAGCTACTAAATCTAATTCCTCTAAATCTGTAGAAAGAATCTTAATTTCTTGTTGGTGCTCTTTGAATAGAACATGTTGGATATTTTTTCGCAACTGAAACCCATCTTCTACCAATGCAAGTAAATATGATTTCGTATATTTCCTATCATTGATTTGATAATGTACATCAAATATGCACATTTGATCCCGCCCTCCCTTATCAGTTGAGAGTGTTTTACACTTCTTGATTCTTACGTTTTCTAAATGCGTAAACAGCTAGGATGCTACCAAGAACGACAAATGTAATACCAATCCATTTCCAATATGGATTTTCAGCTTTGCCGCCTGTTGTTGGTAAATGGCTTTCTACTTTCTTAGGTTGTTCTTTCATCGGTTGTGGTTGTTTTACAATGTGTTGTGGTTTCTCTGGTGTTGGTACAGTTTTTTCAATAACCTGTGGTGTTTGTGGCTTCTCTGGTTGTGGTTTGGGTTGTTCTGGTTGTGGTTGTTCCGGTTGCTCTGGTTGTGGCGTTTCTGGTGTTGGTGGAACTTCTTTTTTCTGATCTGCTACAACATGTTTGATAATCTCACCATCTGTTTTAATTTCAAAAGAGAATGTTTCTTCATTGATTAAATATCCATCTGGCGCGAATGTCTCTTTATATGTGTATTTACCAGCTGGTAATTTCTCGAATTTTGCAATACCTTGTTCGTTTGTTTTTCCTTTCACGACTTCCTGGCCTTGCTCGTTAT
>NZ_CP117705.1:0-49211 GCF_045277205.1 Bacillus sp. A01H
GATCATTTCTCGCAACGGTATTAATGTGTTCATTGCCATTCGCAAGTGTTTCTAACTTTGCATATGCGGAGGAGAAGAAAGCTGAAACACCAAAGGTAACAGAAAATAAATCAGTAGGAGAGCCACCGTCTGGACCAGATGTTAAAGCGGAAAAGAAAGAACAAGAGATTGAGGCTCAAACACCCGCTAGTGTTAACGGAAAAAAGGTAGATGGCACAGGAACAGTAACAGATTTTACAACGAGTGGATCTAAAGCATTTTATACAATCACTGATAAAGATAGTAACGTATTTTACTTGATTGTAGATTTAGATAAAACTCAAAACAATGTGTATTTTTTATCAGATGTGAAAAAGACTGCATTAGATGGTACTGCGACTGCAACAGCTAGTAAAGATGGTGCAAGTGTTAAACCGAACGTACCAAATCAAAAACAAGCTGAAGCTGATAAAACAACAGCAAATACTCAATCTGCATCAGAAAAACCAAAAGAAGAAAGTAACAATAATTCATTTCTGCTTATTGTGTTAGCGCTCGCTGGGGTTGGGGTTACTTTATATTACTTCTTAGTTATGAAAAAGAAAAAGAAAAAAAATCAAAACAAGGAAAATGAAGATGAAGAAGTAATGGAAGATGATTACTATGAAAGCGATTTTGAAGATGAAAGAAAGAAAAACAATAAGGAAGAGTAGTAAATGCTGATTAAAGCCTATATAAAGAAGTATATGTTTCATCTTCCTACTCTGGACAATCAGATATTAGAAACGCAAGTTGAGCAAGAGTTAAATATAAAAGTTGATAAATCGCAAATTTTCAAGTTATATCCCCTTACAAAAATAGAGGATAACGAAAATATAGTAGTTGAAAAGCAACGTACAAATATCTTTTTACTCAACTTGCTGCTTATAGTGTTAAATCACAATAAAAAAGGCATTATAGCTCAAGAGCATTATAATAACGAGTTTATTATTTCAAAGTTAGAAAAAGAAACAAATTTAAAATTAGAAAATATACCTTTTGACAACTTAGAAAAAGCCATTATGGAGTATGTAACTCCTTCTTGTAATAAGGATAATATGAGTGAATCAAATGATAAAACCGAGAGTGAAAATGATTCAATTTTTGAAAATGTTGAATTTAGTTTGAATTGGTTAAGCAAGGCGCAAAAGGAGTTGAATCATATTCAAGAAAAATTGAAGCAAAAAGAAGTAAAGAGTAAAAAGAATTAAACAGAAGGGATAAATGATATGTGGGAAAAATCAAAGCGAGTTTTAGTCAGTAGTGCTCTATCACTTTCTTTAATAGGTAACACAACAGTCCTTGCTACTGTAAATAATCCTACACAAACACAAGAAAATGAAAATATTGCTCGGAATTATTTGAAAGTGAGCTATGAAAGTAAGGTTCTATTCCATGAACAAGTACCATCAAAAACGATGATCCAAGTGCTTAATGAAAATAATGATGTAGTGGAAAGTATGGTATTAACTAGTGATAAAGAAATGAACCTTGAGAAACCGAAGGTTAGTAATGGGAAAATGCTAAGTTATTGGACCATTGAAATGAAAGATGGAAAATTATTTGTTAAACCAGTCTTAACAGCAAAAGAAGAGTTTTCAGTCAAGTTTTATGTTAAAGATGTGGGCGGAAATTTATTGGAAAACCATAAGCGAATAAAAGAAGTAGTGAAAAGTGCTACTAAAGATGCAACGTTAAAAGATGTTTTACCCGATGTAAATCCAGACAATAATTATAAATTCACAGGCTGGTTTGCAATGGTAGACAAAGGTGATGGGAAAAAGGTTGAGGAGAAATTACAAAATATTGAGGATATTAAGGTTACCGATTCCAAAAGTGAATATTATGCTAAATTTTTCTCTGATCTTAATAACAACGGTATTGATGATAAAACAGAAGAAATCACAGTGAACTTCGTAACTAATATAGAAGAACAAATTGAGCCTGTAAAATTAAATGTGGGTCAAAAAATTAAAATTCCTAAACTGTCTAATAAAGACAAGATTTTCATTGGTTGGTATACAAATGCTGAGTTAACAAATAAATTTGGCAATGACAGTTTAAAAGATTCCATTACACTTTATGCAAAATGGGAAAACGCTGAAAAAGTAATCACTGAATCTGAAAAAAAACCAATTACAGATAAGGATGTTTCAGATCAGGTTGAAAAGATTTTAAATGAACGTTTTAAAGAATTGAAAGAAGGCCAAACCAACACAGAAAAACCTAATGAAAGTACAAATAAAGAAACAACTGGAACAACAGAAAAACCGAAAGACAATAACAATGACAACAAAGGTGCAGCTGCAACTGCAACTAATAATCAAAAATCGGATACTAACAATACAAAAGATAATACAAAGACAAATAATAGTAATACTAATCCCCTTACAAGTAATCCGTGGGGAGGTTCAATACAAAATGATACTAAGTTAAAAGAAAATGTAGTTTCAAACAGCAATAAAATTACTGCATATACTGAAACGAAATACGTGTTTAAAAATAAAAATATTGGCGAGAAATACATGGTCAAATTTTTAGATGAAAGTGGTGCATTTGTTTCCAGTCTAACACTACCTTATGGAAGAACAATTAAACTATTGGATGAAAACGAAATTCCCCATGAAGAATATGCGGTTCGACAAGATACCACAATTAACCTAAATACAGAAAGATACATTAATAAAGGTTCAACATTTTTAGGGCTGGATACACGCACAGTTCAAGTAAATACAACAGAAATAACAGAAATATATCCAACTACCGTAAAGAACAACTCAAACAGTTTTTTATATAAAAAAGATGAAAAAAATAGCCAAAAGAAAGATTCAAATAATCAAAATATAATAATCGCATTGAGCATAGTTTCGGTGTTCTGTATCATTCTAGGAATATTTGTACTCTTTAAAAAGAGAAAAAAGAAAGAAAAAGATCAAGAACAAAACATTAATATGTAAAAGGCGGTAAGGACTATGTTAGATATATATCTTGTTATTCAACTAGTATTACTTTTGATAGGTTTGACCCTTTTAATAAAAGGTGCTTTAAAACTTATCAAATATTATAAAATAGATATTTTGCTATCTATTCTTATAAGAAATGAATTACCAAATACAAATAAAGAAAAGGGGAAAAAATAATGGATTTTTTCACAAAAGGCGTAGATGTATTACAAAAATTAGTTATCTTAATTGGCGCAGGTTTAGGTGTATGGGGAGTTGTAAACTTATTAGAAGGTTATGGTAATGATAACCCAGGGGCAAAGTCACAAGGGATGAAACAGTTTATGAGTGGGGCTGGTATTGTTTTAATCGCAACATTACTTGTTCCTTCATTAAAAAATTTATTTAGCTAAGTCAAAGTTAAACAAAAAAGATAGGGGGAAAAAATAATGGATTTTTTCACAAAAGGTGTAGATGTATTACAAAAATTAGTTATCTTAATTGGTGCAGGTTTAGGTGTATGGGGAGTTGTAAACTTATTAGAAGGTTACGGTAATGATAATCCAGGGGCAAAGTCACAAGGGATGAAACAGTTTATGAGTGGGGCTGGTATTGTTTTAATCGCAACGTTACTTGTTCCTTCATTAAAAAACTTATTTAGCTAAGTTAGAGTTAAGCCAAAAAAGGGCGAGTAATTTTACACGCCCTTCCTTTATATATAAGATCCATAAAAGTAGAGCGAAAGACGCTCTATTAAGAACGTCAGAACGATTTTTAACGTAGATAAAGTCATTTGTATTCATATAGGGTAACAACGATAAAATAGGCGTTCAATACGGTATAATTCAAAATGGTAAAGAAGGAGTATTGAAATGGAAAAAATCAAGGAGAATAAAACTTATATTATTCTTGGTGTAATTGTATTTATTCTATTAAATTACCTTTTTTATTACTTTAGAGTGACTTTTGAAGGTAATACACTTGCAGCAATTGACTATTTGTTTTCAGAGCCTCAATATCTTTTATACGCTTTTCCTTTGTCTTTCAATGTTATTGACTTGTTTGTTCCCCTATTTACAGTAGTATTTGCTGTATTTGTTTTAATTGACAAGAAAAATAATAAAAAGAGATATAAAAAAGGTGTTGAACATGGCTCAGCGCAATGGGGTGATGTACAAAAAGATTTAAAAGGTATGTATGATGAAGAAAATCAATATAATAACATTCTTTTCTCAGAAAATACAAAGATTAGATTAGACGATAAAGGTGTTCCCTTTAAGCTAAGACGTAATAAAAATGTATACGTTGTTGGTGGGTCGGGTAGTGGTAAAACAAGATTTGTAATTAAACCCAACATGCTACAAATGAATGCAAGCTATGTATGTACTGATCCCAAAGGAACAATTGTTAATGAAATAGGCATGGCGTTAAAAAATAAAGGGAAGTACAAAATTAAGATATTTAATACAGTGAACTTTTTAAAAAGTATGCGCTATAATCCATTACACTATGTTTATAGTGAGCAAGATATTTTAAAACTCGTTCATACTATAATTGCAAACACAAGTGGAGATGGACCAAAAGGCGATCCCTTTTGGGAGAAAGCAGAGAGTTTATTATATCAGGCTTATTTCAGTTTAATCGTTTCAAAGTTCCCTAAAGAAGAACAACATCTAGGGACATTGATGGATTTAATAACATATTCAACAGTAAAGGAAGATGACGAAGACTATAAAAATCCTATGGATTATCTTTTTGAGGAATTGGAGAAAGAAGATAGTAATCACTTCGCTGTAAAACAATACAAATTATATAAACTTGCAGCTGGTAAAACAGCAAAAAGCATCTTAATTTCTTGTGGAGGAAGATTATCTCCATTAAACATCCCAGCAATTCGTGATTTACTTTCCACAGATGAATTGGAACTTGATACTCTTGGAGATGAAGGACGTAAAACAGCGCTGTTTATTATAGTACCTGATACAGATGATACATTTAATTTTATTGTCGCTATTATGTATTCTCAAATGTTCAACATGTTATGTACAATTGCCGATGAGAAATATAAAGGAGAGTTTCCAACTCATGTTCGATTTATGTTAGATGAATTTGCCAATATTGGGCAGATTCCAAACTTCGAAAAGTTGATTTCAACCATTCGCTCCCGTAATATTTCAGCAACTATCATTTTACAGGCATTTTCGCAATTGAAAACAATTTATAAAGATAAATCAGATACTATAGTCGGTAACTGTGATACTTCAATATTTCTGGGTGGTAAAGAAAAAACAACCATTAAATCACTGAGTGAAGAACTTGGTAAAGAAACAATTAATGACTATAACGAAAGTAAAACACGTTCTAACAACAATAGTTTCGGTCAAAATTATTCAAAACTAGGTAGATCATTAATGACACAAGATGAACTGTTAGTGATGGAACGTGATGAATGCATTGTACAAATAATCGGTAAAAGAGCTTTTAAAGATAAGAAATATGATTTAACTAAGCACCCAAGATATAAATTCCATTCAGATGGAAAAAAATATTGGTTTGATATTGAAAAGTACCTAGAAGCACTTAAAACGCCAAAGAATCAACAAAAAAGAAACACAACGAACAAACAGGAAAAACAAAGAGAAGAAATCAAGCTAATCCTAACAACGGTGAATGGTAGCAGAGAAATAAGCTAAGAAGTGAATAGAATGAAAGTATGGTAATGAAATTTAATTCGAAAGTAAAAATATTAGAATTAAATGATTTTGTGGATTAAAGTCTTTTCCGATCAGGAAAGCTCATTGTCTGTAGATGTGGGATGAAATTGAGAGAGTTTTTTAGCAACGGAGGAAAAGAAATAGAATTATCGGAAAAGTAATATCCATTCATCTAAACAATCTAGAATATATAAAAACGAAAGGTAGCGTGGTAATTGTGAACTGTCCATACTGTGCAACTCCCATACAAGTTGATAAGAATGGTGTAGTACAAGAGATTTGTGAATTCTGTGGTGGTCATATGCGGGAACAACAAACAGGTATGCTACAGATTTGTCAGAATGGTGAGCGTTTTGAATTTACAAATATGCAACAGCATATCTTCTTGGAGCATATTAATCAGAATGTAGGTGATTTGAAACAGTATCACACATACGATTTGTATTTGTTACTAAAAGAAGTCAGAGACGCACGCAGTCAAACGTATTATGGTTTGCAATTGCTCAATAAAGCATCTAAAACAGAAAAAAAATTACAGGTTACTGCAAATGAAACGGGCGGAGAGTATGAGTATTACACAAGAAAAGCATGGGTAATTGAGAATATTCTCTTAGAACGTCAAGGATTCTTTCCAGAAAAGATAACAGCTCGTGTTCTTCAATATATGGAAGAACAAATTCAAAAATCGAAGAAGAAGACCATGAAGATATCAAAGGTACAACGTCAGCATAAAAGAGAAGCTTGAGAAATCTTTATATAATTTGTATTTCCCAAAAAGAAGCAAACAGTTAAATTAAATTAATCAATTTGTTAGAATAAAATACAGGCAACATAATACATTACAGAAATAGAGGAGAGGTTTAATGAAATCAACAGGAATGACCCGCAAAATTGATGAGTTAGGACGGATAGTAATTCCCATGGAGCTTAGAAGAACTTTAAAAATAGGGGAAAAAGAACCATTGGAGATTTTTGTAGAAAACGAGAAAATTATTTTGAAGAAATACGAATCTCACCATGCTTGCACGATAACTGGGGACATTTCAGCGAAAAACTTTTCTTTAGCTGATGGAAAGATTGTTCTTAGTCCAGAAGGAGCAGAAATTTTAGTAAAAGAATTACAGCAATATCTTGTTAAATAAGAAAATGTAAAGTAAAGACTCTACTATTAATAGGGTCTTTTTTTGTCGAAAAGTAATTGAAAAAAATAACAAAAAAGTCTTGTAGGTCTAAAATATTCGTGAGATAATAGACTTGTAAGGTTAATCGATAACGAAAGGGGAAAATCAAATGGCAAATAACGTTTATGAGATTGTAACAAACAAAATTATTGAGAAACTAGAACAAGGAACAGTTCCTTGGCAAAAGCCTTGG
Organism: Bacillus sp. A01H; assembly: GCF_045277205.1. NCBI lineage: Bacteria > Bacillati > Bacillota > Bacilli > Caryophanales > Bacillaceae > Bacillus > Bacillus sp. A01H. Next base: position 7,049 of record NZ_CP117705.1, read on the forward strand.
ATAAACGGAAAGGTAGCTGTAAACTGGAAAACTCAAAAACCGTATAGAGGAATTAATACAATGCTTTTAGATTCAGGTGAGTATCTGACTTTCAAACAAGTTCAGGAAGCAAAGGGAAAAGTGAAAAAAGGAGCAAAATCAGAAATTGTGGTCTTCTGGAAGTGGTTAGAAAAAGAAGATAAAGTATCAGGAGATGTTGAAAAGATTCCAATGCTGAGATATTACAAAGTTTTTAACATAAATCAGTGTGAAGGAATTGAAAGTAAGCGAAAAGAGGAAGAGGCTTTTGAACATAATCCAATTGAAGAGGCGGAAAACATTGTAAAGGGATATATAAATTCTCCAAGTCTCAGTTGGAACAGTGGAAGGGCATTTTATCAACCTGTTATGGACCATGTAAATGTACCTCCGATGAAGGATTTTCCGAAAGTTGAAGAATACTATAGCACTTTATTTCATGAATTTATTCATTCAACAGGTCATTCTAACAGATTACACAGGGACGGAATCACTTCAGCAACAGCTCATTTCGGATCAGAAGAGTATTCAAAAGAGGAATTGGTTGCTGAAATTGGAGCGAGTATGTTAACCGGATTAGCTGGGTTCGTAGATATAACATTTGATAACTCAACAGCTTATATACAGTCTTGGTTACGAAATTTAAAAAATGATAAAACATTAATTGTTAAGGCAGCCAGTCAAGCACAGAAAGCAGTAGATTATATTTTAGGAGTTAGCTATAACGAAGAAAATAAAAGTGAAAAAGCCATCCGCCGCTAAACGAATGACTTGGGAATAAAAGAATCTCGAACATTCTTTTATTCCCCTTATTATAACATATAATGAAGGGAAGAAGAAAAATGAAAATTAATACACCAGAATGGCTGTCGTTAAGCCAAGATATAAAGATAAAGCTTATCAAATTAGCAATTTTAGAAAATAGATTCAAACACTAAACTACAAGAAAAGTAAAAGGAAAAGGGATCGTTTTTTCTTCCCTTTTCTTACTTATTAATATTAAAGGGGTAGTTACAATGAAAGAAATAGAAAAGTATATGACGCCTGCTGAAGCATCTCATAAATGGGGAATTAAGCGAGCTACTTTAAAGAACAAAATTAGTCCATCTACATTAAGTGAGGAACAGAAAGAAGAGTTACAAAAAATGATTGAGGAAGGGTTAATTAAGTTCTTTTTAGCTCCAAATGGTACAAGAAAAGAATGGATTATTTCCAGAGATGCTATGTTTGTATGGTTTGGAGAACCACGAATTTCTAAAGAATAAAACCTTCTTTTTAGATTTGGATCAAAAGGTTTTCCCTTGCCTTTTGGGGTAGAGGTTGGCGAGTCGGTGGGGGCGATACCCCACGGTCTGAACCGTCTCATTACTAAGGATGAAAAACTAAATTCGAGAACGAAAGGGAAGCGGTTCGGCTCGTATAATATAGAGATCAAGCCGATATAGAAAACACTTCCTTTTGGGTATGTCGGCTTGGCGACGCCATTTCACGAGCCGAAAAAAGTTGGGCAAGGATTGTTTTTTACTGCAGTAACGAAGTGAAGCAGTAAAAAACAAAAGGTGGAGATTTTCTGAAGCATAGCGAAAGAAAATACGACCTGTTCCTTGCGGAACTTTTAGCTCTTTAAGGAGGGTTGTTTTATCGCCCTAATTTTTAGAATATTAAAAACGTAAGAGTGGTATAATTGAGAGGAGAAATTGCGAGAGTAGTGTGTGGGGAGTTTTGGGTTAAAGATGGTAAAAAGCAGAATATCAGTAATTTATAGAAGTGCATCTTCGAAAACCAAAACGTTATAAAGAAACAATATGATGCCAGGAGGACTGTTCAATGAAAACTAAATTACAAACTTCTCAACAGGTAAAACCTAGGGATATGCTATTTTTACAGGAACAATTGCTACAAGAAGCGTTTCGAAATAGGCAGAATATTACATTGATTCTGTTAAAGGGATTACATGTAAAAGGAATGATAATAGGGTTTGATACTTATTCTGTTTTAATGGAATTTGAAGGAAAGCAGCAGCTTGTATACAAACATGCAATCTCCACGATTCGATTTTAGAATAAAACAGTAGCATGAATCCTAATGATTTCATGCTACTAAAGAATGGAGATTATTTAGCTTTTACCGCTTCTTTTAATGCTTTTCCCGCTTTAAAGGCAGGTACTTTACTCGCAGGGATGGTAAGAGCTTCACCAGTATGAGGGTTGCGTCCTTCACGGGCAGCACGTTCTCGTACTTCGAATGTGCCAAATCCGATCAGTTGCACACTGTCTCCATTTTGCAGAGCTTGTTGAATGGATTCTAATACAGCATCCACTGCAAGACTTGCTTGTGGTTTAGTTAGTTCGGATTGTATTGCCACTTGTTTTATTAAATCAGTTTTATTCATAGGACACCTCTTATTATAGTTGATATTTGTTTAGTATAATGGGAGAAAGTGCACGGTGCAAGATGGTTTGTAAGATGTGAAATCTCAAATTCTTTTATAAGGAAAAAAGAAATAAGGAGGAAAAGAAGATGACAAATGTTTTCCATATGGATCCGAACGAATTTGAACGTATTTCAGAAATATTAAGGGTGTTGGCACATCCTGTCCGTCTACGAATTGTACATCAATTAATAAAGAAAAAGTCTTTAAATGTTTCTGAATTACAACAGTTTCTCTCCATGCCACAATCGACTGTTTCGCAACATCTTAGTAAGTTGAAAACTCATAAAGTCGTAGCATATGAACGAAAAGGATTAGAAGTATTTTATCGAGTAGATGATGAAAAGGTGAAACAAACACTCAAGATACTTACATGTTAAACACATGGATTTGTTTATGTGCCTAGTAATATGTACTTATACAAATAATAGATATAGAAGGGAGCGCTTCTATGAATAAAATTTCACAATATAATTATATAACAGTGAAAGAACTTATTTTTATCCATGCTTACGTAACAGGAGAAGAAATCTCAGATCGGCAAGCATTACAGATTTTAAAACAGTTAGCTCCTGAAGAAATACCAGGTACAATCAAACAAAGCCGTCGGTATTGTATAAGGAAAAATGGAGAAGAGCTTTTCGAATACTATAGAAAAAAACAGCCGAAATTATTTGATAAACAAAAATTATACACGTATGAAGAGTTGAAACATCGAGCAGAGTATTATTGTTCCTCCTATTTGATGATTCACCTCTAATTCAGATGGTCCAATCCATGTATATTTTCATATGTGGAGAAAATCACCTTATTTTTTACGAAGGAGGAAAAAAGACCTCTCAAATTCCTTTCTAATGAAAGGAAAAGATAAGAGTAATACATTAACCCTAGAAAAGGTGAAAACAATAAATGAAGGCTAACAAGAACGTTTAAACAAACAGAGGAAAATCCCCCTCTAGTAGAAAAGGAGATAGGTGGTTTATAATTTCACGTACCGCAATATTCAACAAAAATAAAACTAACCAAACAAATCCTTAAGGGTTGCTTCTTCTCTTCATTCTTCGATACAATAAACATATAGAATAACCACAAAGAAAGGTGACTCTAACCATGAATCAACCTTTAGTCAATTTACGAGTCGATTTTGCTTTTAAGCAATTATTCGGTGTGCAAGGACAAGAAGAATTATTGATTTCTTTTTTAAATGCAATCTTGCATGAGTCTTTAGCTACACCGATTGCATCACTGAAAATTGAAGATCCACATTTGCATAAAGAATATGAAGAAGATAAATTATCCATACTAGATATACTTGCTACACTTCAGGACGGAACAAAAATAAATGTGGAAATCCAGTTAAAGAATACACAAGAAATTGTAAAACGCTCCTTATATTACTGGAGTAAACTGTATACCTCACAATTAGAAAAAGGAATGCCATATCGTTCTTTACGAAAGACTATTGCAATTAATATATTAGATTTTGATCTCTTTCCTCTTTATGATGATATGCATACAGTGGGACATTTTTGGAGTCAACAGCACAAGGAAGTTTTACTCGATGATTTAGAAATTCATTTTATTGAAATTCCAAAATTGCTTCAGCAATGGAGAGAAGAAAAAATTAATCCGTGGGAAAATGAATTTGCTCGTTGGTTACTGTTGTTACCAGCACATGAAGATGAGCATTTAACTCACACTTTGGAGGACATCGCCATGAAACAAGACCCGATGTTACAAAAAGCTATCCATAAATGGGAGAACATGAGTCAGAGCAGTTCTTTCCGCCTGGCATATGAAGCTAGAGAAAAGGTTTTATTTGATGAACAAGCCAAATTAGCACATGCTCGTGAGGTTGGAAAAGAAGAAGGCATTCAAGAAGGTAAATTAGCCGAAAGAGAACAGTTAATCCGAGGTATGCATAAAAATGGCATGGATATAGAAGATATTGCGAAGTTTACCAATATGGATATTAAGGACATACGCCATATTTTAGGACAATAAAAAGGTAGACATCTCCTTTATAAGAGATGTCTACCTTTTTATTGTCTGATTATTCAAAAATATATTTGTATCTGAAGTAATTGTTATCGATGCAATGTATAGTAATCCATTACTTTTATTAAAAGATCTGCGATTAACTTTCCATTTTCAAAAATAATTTGATTCTTCGTATATACGTCTATATATTGCCCTAGTCCTTCACTTAGCATAATTTCCAATTCATTATTATCTAATATTTTACCAGTCAAAATGGTAGGATGTTTACTAAACGCTCTATAAAAACTTAAAGTTTCAGCTAAAGATGCCACTAAGGGCCTCAACATTTCTTCATAGTATGGAAGCATATCCGCAGCTATTTTCTCATTTAAAACAAAATCTATTCCGTTATCTTTTAAATCAAATCGATATAAGAAAATCATTTTTACCGCACCTTCTTTTACTATCCTGATGTAAAGATTCGTAATAGTATCTTTTTTCATTATATAGCAACATCGGTTTGTTTTTCAATTTTTCTTTATTTCAATTTAGCGGGATATTTCCAATCTCGTTTATCTTTCGTATCAAAAGTTGATTTTTGTTTCTTTTGGCTAGTAATTTGTTTTTTCCTATTTTGTTGTTCTATTTTTTCAATCTTTGTTTCCATTCTTTCCATCTGTTCTTTTACTTCTTTTAACTCAAGCTTAATCTCCATCAACAATCTTAAAATTGCATCACCTTTGTTCATAGACAACATCCTTTTATATTTGTGGGTTGTTAGGGGAGTTCAATACTCCCCATTTCTATTCTGGGTAATTTTCAACATCCTCTCGAAAGGTGGGAATATCAAAAAGTAATGTAAAAATCCAATGAAACTACATCACACAATCAATATTTGATGTTTGCGCTTGGCTTATCAAAATGGACTATTATTCAATAGGACGATATCTGACTGAATTTTTTAGTTCAAAGATTTGATCGGTCTTTTCTTCGCTTTGTTTTTCGAAATGCTTTCGTTTGTTTTTGATAATTTCTTTTACTTGACTCCACTTTATAGAAGAATTTAGGTTATTATCATCAACATCCAATTTAGAAGTATCATTATAATTCGAGTACCTATTGTTATGCCAAATATGCTCTTCTTGTAACTTAAATATTGGGGCTAGTTCAAGGGTATCCATATTTGCAATCGATTCATGATATTCTGTTAATAGCAGGTATTTAACCTCTGGGAAGTGTTTGTGCTCCGGATCAATTGCAGGAACACCATTAATCAACTTGTATTTTTGTTCTTTTATAAGAGCATAGTATTCATCGTTTGTTGCATTTTTTACTTTCTCTAAATAAATATTATCTGTAATCTTAATTGGTTCGTTGCGTATAGACATCCTGTATTGAAACATATGAAAATGGCAATCACCGTGAATGTGGGCTTTAAGAGCGTTGATGTTAGAGTTGTGAACTAAATCAATTAATACGTTACCTGTACCTTTACCTTTTTTAATTGTTCGAAAAACAAAAATGCATCCATGAATATAATTATTTTGATAATCAATCCCTACAAAATCATATCTGTATTTATGGTGTAAATCTAAAGATTCGTCATATTTTAGCCCTATTGTTAATTCGTACATGATTTCCTCCTACAAATGGGTTTTGAATTTGTTGTTATTGGAATTATTGTATTAATTTTAAATTTTATATTACCATAGAATCTACTGTTTCTAATCACTTTAGTATGATTGTCTTTACTCGTTCGATTGAAATACAGCTTTCTACCTTCATTGTAACTTGATTTTATATCTTTTCAATCGCCCGATTCACCCATTAAAACATAAACAATCGCACATATTTTTAAACTCAGCTTTCTTCTCATATGTTTTAACATCAAATCTAGGGTTGTTACGTTTATTACATCTATTGTTATATTCACATTACGTTTACTTACCGCTTGTTAATGTAGATATATATTCGTAAAGGTGCACCTTTTCGAATACCTTATAGCTATATCGTTATATATGTTCGTAAATGTCTAAATTCACTTTTATGAATATCCGTTTATTACATATACCTTTTCGAACGAAAGTGTTACAATAGAAGCAAGTAACATGGCTAGAAGGAGAAATGAAAGTATGGATAACAGAAAATTCGGATATATTCGAGTGAGTAGCAAGGATCAAAATGAAGGTAGACAATTAGAAGTGATGAAGGAGATTCAAATCAATGAAAGAGATATTTTCATTGACAGAAAATCTGGATGGGACTTTAATCGAGAACAATATCAGCTCTTAAAACGGATGTTACGTAAAGGAGATGTTGTATATGTAAAAGAACTAGATAGACTTGGACGAAATAAAGTAGAGATATTAAATGAATGGGAAGACATTACAAAAAATATACAAGCACATATCGTGGTTTTGGATATGCCTTTATTAGATACAACAAAATACAAAGATAGCTTAGGAAATCTTATCACAGACTTGGTACTACAAATTCTTTCATGGCTTGCTGAAGAAGAACGAACAAAAATAAAAACCCGTCAACGTGAAGGAATTCAATTAGCTAAGAAAAAAGGAAAACATCTAGGAAGACCTAAACAGGAAATATCTGAAGAATTTATAAATGCTTATAAAGAATGGAAATCGGGTGCATTAACCGCTACGGCTGCCATGAAAAAATATGGATTCAAAAGAACAACATTTTACAAACTAGCACAGGATTACGAAATAACTTTAATTACAAAACCACTACCTAAAATGAAGGAGGGAATGCAAAAAAATGATGGATTAATGGAAGACTGATTAAAATCTTTAATTGATATCAAATTTGAATTTTATTAAAAAGAAAAACTGGAAAATGGAGAGTCTGATTTGAAAGATCATATCGCATGAGCAAAGGAGTGATAAAATGGAATCTTCACATGATAAAGATGAATATTTTACTATTGGTGATTGTGATCTATGTGGTGAAGATAATCGTTATGTAGAGCATGGAAAAGATACTTTTGGCGTACATGTAATAGATTATTGTGCGTATGGTTGCAATAATGAAAAAAGTAATGTTGATTTTTGAAAATTTAAATGGGTATGTTCAAATAGATCGGAATCTAAAAGAGGATTATCTGAAAGGCATTCTTCAAGGGCTATAAAAAAAGAGAGGGAAAAGAAATATAAGGTTTTCTGGACAGATGTCTCTTAGCGTACAGGAAATGCTTAAAATGTATCTAAACGTACAATTTTCCCGAAATGGTATGGTGAGACCTATATACAAGTTAAAAATTTCGTAAAAGATAATGTGCTAATAACTAGTTAAGTAAGATCACATTCAAATAAATCTTTCCCACCATATATTCTTTTTTCAATAGTATGGTGGGAAAAACGTAAAGGATGAGATAAATGAAAGGAAAAGAGGGAACAAAAGGCTTTTTCGTTTTTAGTAAAAAACATGATAGGACTTATGTTTACTTAGTACGTGCTACTTATAAAAATCAAAAGAAGAAAAATATCCCCTTGTTTTCATTTGGCCGATTAGAGGATGCTCTAAACAATTTATATGATTGGAGGGAGGATTTCGAACAATTCCCGCCAATCTTAACAGATTTAGGATTCACATGGGAAGATTTACATGATTGGATTTTAACGTTAGAAACAGGTTATAGCAAATATGGAAGAAAGCTTTGTATTGCAAAATAATCAAAAGGGGTGTTTCTATTATGAAAAGTACAATCGAAGAAAAACAAAAACGGGAATTGCTAGAAATAATTTTTAATCGTCCCATTAAAGGCGAAGGCTATATTCATGGGTCATCTTATAAATGGAAACAGATTGTATTTCAACATTACAATAAAATTAAACGAAAAGAAATTACTATAGAAGAACTCATCAAAATACTCCAAAAAGAAGGTGTGCAATTTGCACAACCTTCTTCTTTGGTTGCATATCCAATAATTGAATTTATAAAGCATATCGCAAAGAAATGTAAAGAAACGATTGAAATTTAAGTTTACAGGAGGAAATCAGATGCAAACAGTAATAAACAAGAAAGTGTATCACATTATCTACACAATTATTTCTCCACTTGGTGAAAAATACAGACCTGAAGAAATTCCACTATATGCTACATCGGAAGAAGAGGCGGTTCAAACTATTGAACTTGAAATTAGAAGAAGAATGGGGACAAAATATCAAATTGAAGTTACATGCTTAAATATAGATTTAAGTAAACCTTGTCAAATGACTTTATTTTAAATAAAAAGGGGCATGCCCAATATATTTTTTTCATGTTATATCCTATATTCCCCCCCTATATTTATAGTGACAAGAAAGTTTGAACTTATTACTGTTACGAATGATTTTTATTAGGAGGATTTCTATTAATGTCTGAAAATACAAGTAAAAAGAACAGGAATTCATTTACTCACGAACAGTTCCTGACCAAAATTTATAAATTAGTAGGGGAAGAGTACACAGTTTTAACAAAGTATATTTCATCAAAGGATAAGGTTTTGATGAAGCATAATACTTGTGGGCGCGAATTTTGGGTTAGAGCCAGCCATTTCACTTCCTCCGGTTCGAGATGTAAAGTGTGTTCATTTAAGAATATGAATGCAAAAACACATGAACAATTCATTAGAGATGTTTACTCTTCTGTGGGTGAGGAATATACTGTCTTAGGAAATTACGAAAAAGCACATATAAAGATTTTAATGCGACATAATATTTGTGGCTTTGAATACTTAGTAGATCCAGCAAGTTTTCTATTTGGTTCTCGCTGTCCTGAATGTAACCGTAAGGTGATTGGAGATTTAAAAAGAAAATCCCATATTGATTTCCTTAAAGAGTGCAAACATTTAGTTGGCGCGGAATATACTGTGCTATCAGAATACATATCAACAAATGTCCATGTACAGATGAGACATAACGATTGTGGAAATGAGTTTACTGTCATGCCATCTAACTTTTTAAGAGGGAAAGGCTGTCCAAAATGCAAAGGTAGAAAAATTAGTAAGGCTAAAACAAAAACACATGATGAATTTGTAGAAAGAGTATTCCAACTAGTAGGAAACGAATACAAAGTTATTAGCTCTTATGAAAAAGCAAGAAAGAAGATACTTATGCAACACACGATTTGTGGTCATACATATCAAGTAACTCCTTCACACTTTGTTACAGGAACTAGATGTCCCTATTGTAATGAAAGTAAGGGAGAACGTATCATTAAAGAATACCTTGAAGCAAAAAATATTGATTTTAAAAGAGAATATACATTCCCAGATTGTAAAAATATTGATTTATTAAAATTTGATTTTGCTATTTTTGATAAAAATAACTCTTTATTAGCTTTAATTGAATTTGATGGTGAACAGCATTTTAAATCAGTTCCGTACTTTGGTGGGAAAAAGAAATATGAAGAGACGAAAAAAAGGGATAAGATAAAAAATGATTATTGTCAAAATAACAATTTGAAATTAATAAGAATCCCATATTACGAAAAAAATATTATTTCTTTTTTAAATCATCAAATACTTAATAACTTATAGACAATTGAAAGCATAATGAAATTACACGTACCTGAGGTCCCAGATACATGTAATTTCGGATCATAGACCGCATATTATTTCGGTTATCTGATTATCAACTTGCACTATTTTAGTAGAAATTACTCTTATTGAGAAAAAAGGAAAACCACTACATGTTCTATATATTTAGTGTATACTAAATGTAATCTGTCATTAAAAACCTTTTATAAAAAGAAAAGCGAGCTATTTTCTCTCGCTTTTCTTTTTGTTTACATATAACCCCATCGAAACATTTTCAACAACTAGTTTTATTGAAGTACCTTTAAATTATGTTTTTTATTATCTAATTTCGGATCCGCTTCTTTAAATAATAAGATCATCTTACATTGTTGTACCGTCATTTCCAATGTAGGACAATATTCCACCTTAGAGATGTTATGAATCTGAATAAATGCCCCTTCTAATTTACGAATCATCTCTTCTAAAGAAATTTGATTCATACCATATTCTATGATTGGTTTAAAAAAGAAATCCAGCTCAATCAAACTCGGATCAATAATAGACAAAATCTCTTTTATTTTTGGTTCTATTTCCGATTCATAATGTTTTTTTATTGTATCCATATCACCATGTATCTCGTCTTGCCTATTAAATTTTCTAAACGCCACTACACGAATATCATGTCGTAGGGAACGAATCCTATTTATATATTCTTTTTTGTTAAAACCATTCCCATCATTCACATCAAAATGTAACTTTGATTTTTTTTGTGGACGTTGCTCATAAAACTTAGTCAACAGCTCTGTTTTTTCTTGATACAACATAATAAAAATCGTACGTTGTAAATGAAATACTTCATTCACCAAAGCCAAGGTGTCATCTAAGATTTGATCGCGTTCTTCTTTTTCCATATCCCACAATTGTGGTCTTGTCATGGAATGTAATTTTCGATACGTTGGATGTTGCTCGAATCCTTTTACTTGAGAAGCACAAAGTAACGGTAAACATGGGTCTTCCGCATCCAGAAACAACAAATCTATCATTTCTTCTATATGTTCTTGTACTTCTTGTTTTGCTTGCTCAATGGTTTGGATACTTTTATTTACGTAACCTGGTTGTTTTAATCTTTCAAATATATAGTGCCGTCTACTTTTCAGGTGCTCTTCAGTTACTGACATGTCTATTCGCTCCTTAAATATTATAGTATGGGCTTATGGTTGTAAGAGGTCTCGTTTTCCAAACATACGCTCCAATATGTCCTTATGTGTTAAATTAGGATGCTGTATGTCCGCTTCACCATAAGTAGTGCGACCAATATGTTTCATATCGTCCCAATTACTTGTTAATTCTTCGCCTTCTCTCACCATTTCTGTGTAGAATTCTCGGCTTCCATTTATATTCACTGTCGCGACTTTTTGTTCTAAGTTATACCACATGATAAACATTTTTTCAGAGTAATAAAAATCATATACTGTATCTGGTGCAAAATACTTCGATAGATCTATTTCAGGTGCTTTTTCTGGAAGGTCTCTTTTCTCAATTTCTACAGGTTGATATTCTTCAAAAGAAAAATTCTCCATCTGTTCTTCATCTATTTCTTCAATAATCCAATAATTTTCGTTTGAATCACCTGGATAGTATTTGTACCAATAGTCCCAATCATTTTTCAATACATAATGTGTCTGAGAGTGGACTTCTTTTGCATACACTTCTACAAGGGGTATCGCCAGCATTTCGGAAAAAAACCACGCTAAGGATTATTTCTATAAAAAAGCCGTTATATTAAGAATAAAACGGCTCTTTTATACGTAAAGGACGTAAATTCATTTGTCCAGTTTCATGCAATCCTTCAAATTTGTATTCTCCAAGAAAATTGATATGTTCCCATCCTAACGGCCACACATAAGGCATTAAATCTTCTCTAAATTCCCCTCTTGCTTTTAATTCTTCTACAGCTTTTTCCATATATACTGTGTTCCACACACTTATTGCATTAATAATAATGTTTAGCGCACTAGCTCGTTGCAATTGATCTTGAAGAGCACGTTCTCTAAATTCTCCACGTTGTCCAAAAAACACAATCCTAGCTAATGCATTTATTGCTTCTCCTTTATTTAACCCTTTTTGAACACGTCTTCTTACTGCCTTATTAGATATGTAATCCAGTGTAAAGAGGGTTTTCTCTATTCGTCCCATTTCTCCAAGTGCTGTAGCCAGTTTATTTTGTCTTGCATACGATCCGATTTTCCCCATGATAAGGGCGCTAGATACTTTTCCTGTTTGAACTGAGTATGCCAGCCTTCTAATATCTTCATAATTTTCTTTTATTAATTTCAAATTAATTTTTCCCTTTAAAAGGGCTTGAACATTTGTATATTCCTCTGCGCCGGGTATGGAAAAAAGCTTAGTATCCGCCAAATCACGAATACGAGGAGCAAATCGAAATCCTAGCAGATGTGTTAAGGCGAATACTTGATCTGTATATCCTGCCGTATCTGTGTAATGTTCTTCAATTTTTAAATCTGTTTCATGATGAAGAAGCCCATCTAATACATGAAGAGCATCTCGTGCATTTGTAGTAATGACTTTAACATAGTAGGCAGATAGTTGATCACTTACAAATCGATAAATTGTTCCACCTTTTCCCGTTCCATGGTGTGGATTGGAATCTGCATGTAGAGAACGTACAGCAATGGATAGACGCATACCATCAGAGGAGGAAGTTGTCCCATCTCCCCAATAGGATGATAACTTCTGTTCCTTTTGGAAGTTCACGAGAATAGATTGAGCGCGAACCATTGCATCATCATACATTCTCCATTGCGCAGCATTTGCCATTTGTCTGTAGGAGATTCCAGGAGTAGCTTCCGCCATTTTTGTAAGACCTATATTTGTCCCCATTGCCATCAAAGTGGCTAATACAATATTCTGTTCATCTTGATCAGGAGATTGATTGGTAGAAGCATGGATAAACTGATTATGAAATCCAGTCCAACTTGCCACTTCTAATAGTAAATCTGTAAGTTTTATTCTGGGTAACATACTATGAAGAAGTTTACTAAATGCTTTTGCTTCTTCTGGAGTCCCTCTATCCAATCGCTCAACATGTAGTTTTCCTTGACTAATATCTACTCCTTCTAATTTCTCGTTATTTTCTGATAACCATTTTAAACGTTCATTTAATATGTTTATTCGGTCAGTTATATAATCTTCAGCTTTTAAAGGGGCTGTAAGACCATTTGGAATGTTTGAAACTTCGTTCCATTCATCATACGGTATAAGATAATCATCAAATGCTTTATGATGTCTACTGCCTGATACAAAGATATCTCCTGAACGAATATGATTTCTTAACTCTGTTAAAGCTGCCAATTCATAATAGTGCCGATTAATGTTTCCATCATCATCATATACATGTTTTTGCCAACGGTTAGACACAAAATGTAAGGGAGCGCCATGAGGCACTTTTCGTTTACCTGTTTCATTCAATTCATGAATCGTATCAAGTGCTTGTAAAACGGGTTCTCCAGATTTGGTCGCTCTAAAATGAAGACTGCGTAATAAAGTAGGTGCATATCGTCTAACATATGAATAACGAGTATCTAACAAATCTAAATAGTCATAATTTAAAGGCCTTGATAGTTGTTTTGCTTCTTCAACAGATTCGACCATCTCATTCCATGACATTACTTCATCTAGAGCTGCAAAAGCATCTTTACCAGTTTCTTTTGCCTCAATCAATGTCCCACATACGGTAATAAATTGTAAAATTTTCTCGTTTAATTTTTTTCCATTTGCTTGCTGTATTTCGTCTTGTTCCTTTTTCCCTTTTGTTTGAAGGTTCATCATGAGGCGATCATGAATTTCGATTGCATAATCTATGAGATCTTGTGTAATCTCCAATAAAAATGAAACTAACATACTATATCTTTTTACTTCATTGAATCGTCTAAAGGCATATGGTTCATATTTTGATCCTAATCTAGCGAGTTGGCGAAGGCGATTTGTATTAATTTTTGTGGTATCAATAGTAAGACCAATTTTTTGAACAAATTGTAGTCGATCTATTACTTTTAAAAATGATTCTGGTGAAGGTTGGGCAGGTACATCTTTTAACCATGCTAATGAAGATTTCCCATTTATAGTTGGTAAAAGTAACGCATCTAATTGATCTTTTTGTTCTTGGACCAAACCGTCATGTAGTATGCTATACACTTTCTGATCTGCTTGTTGCTTTGCTTCCCAGACGATATTTTCAATCACATACATAGCAGGAAGAATGACCTTCATTTTTCGCAATGTAGATATTGCTATTTCAATTAAATAGAGGGTATTACTGTTATCCATTGCTTGTTGTACTAAAAATTGTAATAAAGTTTCTTTATATTCAGAAGAGAAATTCTGATATCCATATTCTGCTCGAATTTCACCAAGATGTTCCCATAGAGTATTCTCACGTTTGGCATATACTAAAAATTCTTCAGGTGGAATCTGTAACTGACTCGCAACATAATCCACTACAAATTGTGGAATATCTTTATATTCTGTTAAAGACCAGCCAGGATAACGGATTAATGCGAGCTGAAGAGCGAACCCTAAACGATTGTATCCTCTACGGTGTTTTAATATTAAATGTAAGTCATGTTTAGAAAAAGTATGAAATGTTACTAAATCCCATTCTGTTAAACGTGATAAATCCATTAACTCATTTCGTTGTGCCTCTGACAGTAATTGTTTAACTCCCATTGTTTTCCCTTTGCTCCTTTATAAGAGTTCCATTTTATTTTTTAACTGCAGTTGGTTTGGATTTGTGTAAAGTAATGTTGTATGGATGTTAGAATGCCCAGCTTGATTTGCAACCTCGTGAATGCTAAATCCTTTTTCAATTGCATTCGTACAGAAGAAGTGTCGTAACTGGTGCGGGGTAATAACATCGCTATATGATTTAAAGATACGATTGACGACCGTACGGTCGAGCTTTTCGCGCTTTTTACTAATAAAAAGATAAGGAGATTCATGTGCTGTACTGTATGTTTTTCGATCGATGAGATAATCTTTGATAGCACGAAGTACCTTACTATTTAGTAATACAATTCGTTGTTTATCTCCTTTTCCACTTCGAATAATACATTCCCCAGTCTGTAAATTGAAGTCATTCATTTTGATAGATAATGCCTCTGAAATACGTACCCCTGTGTATGTCAGGAGAGTGACAATTGCATAATTACGTTTGTTATTATCCTCTAGCACACTTTGCAAAAATTTTTTTACATCCAATTCAACAATTTGGGTTGGGGAAGCATACGCAGTTTGAATTTTTATCATGTCTGTTTTTAAAATTACCTGATCTTGTTGACTGCCTTTCTGTATTAGAAATTCATTAAATTTAGCAAGGCTACTAATCTTGTGATTGATGGTCTTGGCGTTCAACATTTTGACATTCTTTAAATAACTAATGTACTCTAAGATATTTTGTCGGTACAATTTCATTAATTTTCTGTCATATGAACCTTCAAACCATGTTATGTATTGTCTAATACCTAATGTGTATCCCTTAACAGTGTTCTCACTTTTCTTCTCCTGTTTAAGATAAGAAGAAAACTGTTTTGCAACATCCATGTATTTTCCTCCCTTCTATAAATTGTGTTGCATACACAAATGTTTATTTAATAGTAAATTGTGTTGCGTAAAACTCGTAGATTCATAGTTATTATAACACCCAATACAACACAATTAATATTGTGTTGTATTATTTTTGTGCAAAAAAAAGACACTGCCTGTGTCTAGGACTAAGGATATATTTTCTGATTTTGCAACCAGGGTTTTCTTAGCGTGGTTTTTTTCCGAAATGCTGGCGGTACCCCTACAAGGTATTGTCTACCAAACCAGTCTGTCTGGTCATATGTAATGGAAACACCTATATTATCATCTGGATCAACAATAAACCTTTTTTCCATTTCATCGCATTTATAATCATATGATTCACAAAACAAAAAATCTTCAGGATATTTATTGTAGTATTCTTTTTCCTCAAAAAGTATTTTTAATTCCTTTACTGCTTCTTCAGGTAATACTTCTAATTTCAAAAACTCTTTTATATCCTGCTGAATGTCAATATTATATGAAGACAAAACTTTTTGAACATCTTTTCCTAGTGTATAGTCATCAAATATAAAACAATCATATTGAGAGTAATCGAAATCCTTCACAGGTATAATACGTTCTGTTTTCGGTAAATCATCAGCATAAATCCATTTACAAGGCTGATTAAATGCCCCTTTTTTCACTATATAGCTATGTAACGTTACATTTTTTTGCATCTTATCTCGTGGGAATACATAATATTTACTTCCATAGTCCGTCTCTTCTTCAAAAATTCGTTTTCCTTCTAACCATATTTTCATAAAAGACCTCCCATTTCACAGTGCGTAACTCATATATGAAAATAATTTGACATATATATTCTACCATATTTTATACGAAATAAATTCACATTGAGGGCATATAGGCTTCTTTATGTACAGAAATCGAGGAATTATGTACGTTAGTATTTTCGGCTTCCAGAACATCCATGTATCGCTTTCATAGCAACGTTTTCCTGTTAAGGGGATTCCCTTTACTAAAACTACATGCTGGGGGATATATACCTTTAGCCATACCAATGTCATCGCAATGGATTGGCTAAAGATTTTTATAAAAATAAGAAAGGGCAAGTATCATATAATTTAGCTCATATGATACTTGCCCTTCGTTTTAGGTACTACTTTTTTACTCCGCATAACCGAAGCCATATTAATTGATCTTCCCTATTATATAACAAATGCCGACATTATCACAGGTGAAACCCCTATTTCATGTGCTTTTCTTTTGTGTTATGTATTTTTATTGTGGTATGTGAAATTTTATTTTGCTGTATAAAACAAAAATGAAATAATTTTCTAAATAATGATAAAATTGTATTGATAACTATTTAAGAGGAGGAATTCATTTGACTTTTCTACGTGACATTGTTCGACCGATTATATTTTTTATAGCTTTCTTTTTATTTTTTATACTTCTGGTATTAGCCGATAAGCTATCCGAATTGGGGCTTTCTGATAATACAGATGCCATTGGGACACTCTATTACTTTTCAGTTTTATTAACAGGCATTCTCGTATTCCCTACAATCAGAAATGATTTCCAAAATCGCTTCATCCTTCATAAAAACAAACCATATTTAACGTTTGGACTCCCTATTCTAATTGCAATACTCATGCAAATTATATTGACTTTCATCCGCTTTATTCCCACTTTTTTTGGTCATGATATGATTGGTATAGGATCTGGTCAAGTAACATATACATCAGATTTAACTACAACAGGATTTCTTTTCTTAGTTTCTATAATAGGACCATTTAATGAAGAGGTTTTCTTTAGATATTTACTTTATGCTGGAATATTTTTAGTACTTGCTGATTTTAAAACAAAATTTTTATGGTTAGAAAAAGTGTATCATGAATTATTTATACATAAAAACCCTCAATATATATGGAGTTGGGTAATACTAACAAACATAGGATTTGCATTATTACATGGACCTGACATATCAACCTTCTATTTATATTTCATTCCAGGCGTAGTGGATGCTTTACTTTTTCTAAGATTAGGATTCCTGTCAGCTTGGTTAGCTCATGGAGTTTTTAATCTGTGCTCATTAACTGTCCTAAGTATCATATCTAGTATATTCGTGAACTAAGACTATGCTGTTGAAACTCGACAGCTAATGACATCGTGCATATGAAACAACTAAACAATAATTATCAAATTACAAAACAATAAAAGGCTGAATTCCTTCTCTCACAAGGGATTCAGCCTTTTTATTTTATTAGCATACCTGTTACAACAAGTTGCAATTATGCTTCATGTATATCCGCAACTTGTAGCTATTAATATGTATGCTATATTCCACAAAATTATTACATAACACATTTATATTTCTTGTTTTCTATAGTTTATGCTCTTACATTTCTATACATTACTTTAAAATGAAACTGTTTTAACAATGGAACTTCTGGACAAACTATTATTAAATTAATCTAATTCAGAGGTGAACGTATAATGGCATGGGAATGGCTTAGTATTAAACCACGAAGTAAACTAGGAAAGTTTTTAGATCGGCATGATCTAACTCAAGAAGAAGTTTCAAAAGTTAGCGGCGTTAGTAAAAGTACACTAAGTCGACTTTGTAAAGGAAGCGCTTTTCACCCCTCTTTTAAGAATCAAAATAAGATTATCACCGCATTACGTAAGTTAACAGGAAAAAATATTGACCCAACTGATTTTTGGGCGTAAAAGGATTACTTACCGGTGTAGTCTTTACAGTACGTTCTGTAATAAATATGTCTGTAAATACACACCATATTTCATCGCTTCACTTTCTAATTTTTTCTCTCGGCAATCAGATATGGTGAAAAACAATAGGATTGGTACTTTATTTTGTTGTTTTTGATAAATTTTAGTAAGATACGCATAATATTGTATCTTTTTCTCATTTACTTTCATATGCTGAAGCCGATCTATTTCTACGAAATGGGGGACATTGTCTTTAGTGAAAAACGCATCTGGAATAATTGTTTTTTCTTCCCCCTGATATCTTAAAGTAATAACTTGCTCTGTTTTCCAATCGGGGAAATCTAACCACATCCATGCTTCATTGCGTAACAAAATATGTTCCAGTTGATGTTTCTTTTTTCGTTCTTTCGCATGTATACCCAAAAGGGCCATTCCTTTCTTGTTTAGATAATACACATACTCTCGATTATGCGAAGTCACATGACAATACGGTCTTAAATCCTTCAGAATACGATTTGCATTTCGTATACTTCCCAGACAATGGATGGCTTGCAATTGTCTCCTTGAAGCAAATTCTAGCTTACTTAAACTCGATAAAATCTCGATTTGTCTCGCTTTTTGTTTCAGTTTTTGGTGTTTCAGTTTTCTTCACCACCTTATACTGTTTTAATACATTCCACATTTCTTTGTTAGACAAATAAGGTACTTGGATTTCTTCTACACGATCTGTTTTGAATAAGGCTCTTCCAGCAATCGAGGGAAGAGTTTCTAGCCCTCCTTCATCTATCGCTACTTGCGAAGCAACCACTGTCGGCAAACGAAATCCAATCTTTGCATCACTATTTTGTTTAATCTGCCTTGGTAAGGTATCAGAAGTCGGGTATTGGGTGCAAAAAATTAGTCGAAACCCCAATGCTCCGCCAATCCTCGCTATTTCTGATAACATTTCTTGACACATATAGAGCATATCTCTCTTTTGTTTTGGCAATCCCTGTGTTGGACACAAGTTCGCTGATTCATCGACTATAATGAAATGCCGTTCTTTTATTGGCGTATCTACAATGTTAGTAAAATAAGAGTCTTTCATGCGTACTACCTGTTCTACCATCTTTTCACGGATGTGATTCAACATATCAAATGCTTGCATGGGATTCTCCGCCACTTCTTCTACTTGTAATAAATCACTGTAGGGACTAAACTCTAAACCTTCTTTTAAGTCAATTACATACAATTTCACATAATCTGGCTGCTGTAAAATTAAGCTGGTCATGATATTTTTGAGAAAGACAGTCTTACCAAAGCGAGTCATACCACTAACACACATATGCGGTGTTTTTTCAAAGTCATGATACATCATTCTGTCTAACGCTTTCCCTATGACAACTCTCCAGGTTTTCTCTTGTAACAATTCTTTGGACCAATGCCATTCCTCAGGAATCCGTTGTTCAAAAACCCGTATGAACAATTCCCGTTGCTGAAACGAGATTATCACAGGCTTATAGAGTCCTTCTTCTAATACTTGCGCTAACTTCTGTATTAACTGACTAGGAACTCCCAACGGAAGCCGATAGACATATGTGGTACTCATACTATCCTCCGTCTGTTTAAGGAACACAGGGTACTGGGTTTCCCCTTTATGCTGTACACACACTTTCGTAATTTCAAAAAATGCTTTGATTTTCTTCTTATCACTCATTTCTTTTCCCTTGTAAAAATACGCTACTGTTAAAAAAGTAACTGGAATCAACAAAAGCGAAAACATAAACTCCTTACCTCCTTAGAGGTAGTTGGGGTTATCAGGAATATCATAAAAACGTTGTTCGAATACACTACGACAGTTCCCATCAACTACCCGATAGAATACTAGCGTAGAAATACATCGAGCATATCACGTAGCACATACCACACCGTTCCAATTAACAAGCATTTAAGACCTGCACGTAGCATCCAGTCAGGAAGGTGAAACCCTTTTCTTTTTAATAACTTAATTCCTATGATCGTTGCTCCTGTCACGCCATATACAATACCTAATTCTCCAACAATGGTCATATTATCTCCATCCTTTCGGCTGAATAGATAAATTACCTTGGGAATCCTTAAATAACTGATAATCTTCTAATAACTCATTCCAAGATACAGGATGTTCATCATCATATAAATCTTCTTCAATTTTTTGACTTAAATAATAATAACCTCGGTACTGTCGGTCCAGATACACGTCATGACGTAGCATGTGCTCCTGTATCGCTGTTATATCCTCTTCTTTTCTTGTACTTTTGTACATTTGTTGCAATGTACGAGAAGAATAGAGATATGGTGTGCTGTACAACATTTGATATTGACTCATAAATTTTCACCATCCATATAAATTTCTAGGCGCATTTAATAAATATGATGATGGTTCATTATTTCGAATTTGTACTACAAAAAAATACAAGAGTTCCATGTAATGGATTACTCTTGTACGTTAATTTAAAAGTATTTAAACAGCAAGGTCACTCGCCTTTTTTTGATAATATTTTCAAGTATTCATATCCTTCTCTTGTAATCAGTAGTTCTCTACCAATCATTTTCACGCTATCCTTCAATAAAATATTTGAATGCCTCTTCCATAAAAAATATATATATTTAGGGTTTTTACCTAGCTTTATACTCGCCTCACGAGCCGTGAAGATCTCATTCCATATGTATGACAAAAACGTTCCACCTCCCAGCGTTTTAATTTATTTCAATCATCAAAAACTATACAATATTATTTTTGTGAGGCGCTACAACTTTTTATCGTTCATTTTCTTTTTTACGTTGCTGCTGTCTTTGTTGTTCTTGTCTATTGATTTCCACTTCTTTTTCTTTTCCTAAACTTCCATACAGTAAATTACGTTCTTTGGTCATCATTGACAGTTTATAATGTAATTCAGCTTCATCAGTAATACCATAATTCTTTTTGAGATAATTCATATCACGTTTTGCAACATCATACTCTTTAAATTCGTGATAACGTTCTTGTTTAAATGCCTTTTTATTTTCAGCTTTTTTATAAGCAACGATCAAAGGATGACTATTTTTATAAGTACGGAAACAACCCTTCATTTTATTTAATCTAAAAATCTCATTATCAATACCTAAAAGTTGCTTTTCAAAGCTGTCAATTAACGCTTCCTTATTCGCTTCAATTTCCTCAAGTTCCGTAAGCGAAACATTGAGTTTATATAGTTTAGAGCTTAATTCATTTAAGTAATTAATATTTTGCTTAGTTGCCCATCTTTGAAGTCCCTTATTATTCTTAAATTTCTCCTGTGACTTATCAATCCATTTCCTATTGATTATACTTGTTTTGATTGGTGAATAACTTTTGTTTTCGATTCTATATTTGATAGAGGATTCAAGGTAATTAAATCCCATTGTTTTAGTTCGCATAAACTTCCCTGACTTTGGATTCATAAATGATAAATATTTCCCTTGTTTATGCTCATATCCTTCTTTTTGCATTAAGCTTAAAAATTCATTAAATGAATTCGCTTTCGATATGTTTTTATCAATTACATCTTCTAAATTTCCTTTGAATGATTTCTTCTTTGATCTAGCTACATACTCATTAAAAGCTAAATACTTTTTTCTTCCCTTTCTTCCTTCTTCAATTATTGACAAACCATACTTTTCGGAGATTTTATCATTTTCTTCTCGTAATCTGTCTAAAGTATTTACACGCTTTGAATCGAACATTTTTAATTTATTAAAATCAATATCATTGAAAATAATATGATTGTGTAAATTATCTGTTTCTGTATGTGTAATGACTGTATATTGATGATTTCCTTTTAGATAATTATCAGCAAATTCTACTCCATATTGATGAACTTGTTCTGGCGTTAAATTATCATCACTGTCAAACGATTGAATTATCATTCTTGCACTCAGGTTTTTATCACTATTATTCTTTTCATTGTAGTCAACTAAAACACTTTTAAAATCCCTATCTATCGTATCTATAGAACACTCATAAGATGTAACTAATTCCTCGTTAGTTTTATGATCTTGCATACTGTAATTAATGACAGCTTTCAAATCTTTGACTTTTTGTATTTTAACAATAGACATTGTAATCAATCCCTACCTAATAAATTTCATATTCATCTAATATATCTTTTAGTTCAAACCAATCATCATCTTCAAAAACATTATCAAGTTTTGCTAACTTAAATTTTAATTTCTGTGCAAATATAAAAATGCTATCGGCCAATTCAATTAATTGTTTATCATCTAACTTAAAAAGCGTATCTCCATATAAATATTGCCAAACATATTCTGTTACTTCTTCATCTTGTTCAGGTGAGTTTTCTATACATTCTATAATATAAATAAAATCTTCTTTCACCTTTTCATATACTTCTTCTAATGCTAATTTTTTGGGTATCTGTATTTGATTTTCAGTTAATGATTGTATTAATTTTTCTTTTTGTTTTTTACTCAAGCTATCGCTATTAAACTTGGTTTTCAAATCAATTAATCGGTCATATTCAGTATTAATTCTATTTATAATTTTCTTCTGATTTACTCTTAGAAAATCAATATCACTGTCCGTGTAAATTCCGTCAGTATTGATCCTTCTAATTAAGCTATTTATATTCTTACCAATATAGTTTATTTCTTTAGTTAAATCCCTATAAGCTTTCATATCAACTTCAAGTTTAAAATGCGTTTTTGCACTATCAATAAGAAATGCTGAAACATTTTTATAACCTAACTCTTCAGATTTATTTTTAATGTATTCTTTATCATCTTCAGTCAATCTCATTTGAAAATAAGTGTTAGTTCTAACCATATTTTATTTCCTCCTGATACTAAGATTTTTTAAACAATTTATCGAGCGAAGCGACAACAAATATAGAAGTGATTTGGAAAAAATCGCTTCTATATATTTGTAAAGGTCGTAGGAATCTCCTACCAAGTCAAAAACAACGTTTTTGGGGTTTGGCATGCCAAACCCGTAGCTTGCCCTTTGCTAAAACCTTAATATTTCTTTCTGAAAATTATATCATCTCCGGCCAAAAAATGGTATAATTTAGTTAACTACTTTATAAAGGGGTTGGTCTGAAAATGGTTTCTGTAGATGAGCATACACAGGTCGCAATGGAAGTCGTAGCACAGTCTTTGAAAATATCAGAACAAACTTTATTACGCCTTTTAGAAGCATTATCAAAATTACTCGAAGGTAAAGAACAACAACCAAAAGATTTTATATTTGATGATAAAACTAAAGTTGGAAAACAAAAAATTACTGATCTCATGAAAAAGCATGAAAAAACTGGTGGAATAGTTGCTCTAGATGAAAATTTAACAAAGCAACAGTTAAACGATTATAAAAAAGAGTTAAAAAAATTAGGCGTGGATTTTTCTGTAGTGAGGAACGGTAAAGAAGATTATTCTTTCTTTTTTTCAGCAGCACAGGCAAATGTAATTGAAAAAGCATTAAAAAATATTGTTGAAAGAAAAAGTGCGGTATTAGAAAAAGAAGAAGTGAAGACAGCGGAAAAAGCATTGAAAGACATTCGCCAAGATTTAACACCAGACCAAGCCGAAAAAGTAAAAGAAGTTTATGATGAAATTACAACAGCAGAAAAGAAAGAACCAAAAGAAAATAATATAAATTATGATCGTTTGTCAAAACAGGAAAAGCTTCTTTATGCAAAATTAGAGGAACTTGATGAAATCAAAAGAGGGTTGTACTCGCAAGAAGTGAATCGTGTTGAAAAACTATTTGAAAACCGTTATAAGCAAGATGTAGAAAAAGAGCCGAAGTTAACGGAAAAAAATACGAATAAAGAAAAAACTGAAGTTGAAATAAATGCTAAAGATAATAAAGAACAAGTTAAAAACATGCTAAATTCACTAAGCAATGATGAACAAAAATTAATGCTTCAATATACAAAAGTTATGAGTGAAAGTTTAGATAATCATTATGCGGATAAAAGTTCCTATGTGGAATCAAATAAATTGGATGAGATGAAGAAAGATTTCACTCCTAAACAAATTGAAAAAGTGAATACTGTTGTTAAACAAAACATTTCTTCATTTGGTGAAGCAGATGGCAAAGTTAATGTTGATGAATTTCATAGCATTCTTAATGATATAAAGCAAGAGCGTGCAAAAGAAAACAAGATGGAAAAAGAAATAGATACCCCTAAACAAAAGAAAATCGAATTTTCAATGAATGGTGTTAAGGATCTTGATTTCAAAATCAAGAATGAAGATAAAGAAGCATCGAAAGATAAGAACAAAAAACAATCACTTAGTCGATAAATCTTTAGAACGATAGATATATTTTTATCTATCGTTTTTTAAAAATAAACTTATAGAGAGGAATGAATATTATGGATAAAGAAAGAGAAGAAATTTCATATAAAAAATTATGTAAATTTGAAAAAAGTTTC
Source organism: Bacillus sp. A01H (assembly GCF_045277205.1). NCBI lineage: Bacteria > Bacillati > Bacillota > Bacilli > Caryophanales > Bacillaceae > Bacillus > Bacillus sp. A01H. Next base: position 31,761 of record NZ_CP117705.1, read on the forward strand.
CTTGAAACTTTCAAAGAAAAAGATGATGGAAACATAGAGTTTTCCTCATTTAATTTGGAAGATAAAGAAAGAATGTTTCCTACTCAATCAATCACATACACCTCCTTTAAAGATCTATTTGAAGAACAATATAAAAAATCATTTTTGACAAGTATTGAATCATTGGATTTGAAAGAAATAGACAGCAAAGTAGGGGAGGGTACATTAGATACTATAATAGCTACAGATCCAATCATTCGTATCCGTTATGAAGAAATAACCAGAGAACGGGACTTAGATAATGATGGAACACCTGACCGTATAGATATAGATGACACAAAAAACTCTGTACAAACAGTTGGGGATTTAGACAAAGTAAAGAACTCAACCAATAAAGAAATTGAAGAGGAAAATGAAGAGAAAAAAGAGAAGAAAATAAAACAAAAAAGCCATGATATGGAATTATAAAGGAGCAAATATCTATGAATATTTTAAAATGGATTCTAAGAACATTTTTAAAGTTATTGATATTCACCGTTACCATTTCATTTGCAATTATTAAATTTGTGCTACTTTTCATCCTATTTTTTCTTACACTTGGGCGAATTGGCTCTAACATGACAAAATTTTAAGAAGGAATGAACTAACTTTCCATCAGGATGGATATACCATTGTATAGAGTTCGTATTATTTATAATAAATCAGAATTTTCGGAACAATATTGAAAAATACATCTTATCGAGATGAGCAATTTTGTTATCTGATATTATGTATTATAAGAATATTCCCTTTATTAGGGTGATGGGGAGGATTATATGAACGTTCAACTAAAGGGAAATGAACAACTTACTGAATTACTTAATGAATGGTATTTACAAATTCGTTCCAGGAATAGTGACAATGCTAATCGTTTAAAAAAAGAAATCGAAAGTCAAATTAGTAATATACAAAACAATCAAGATTTATTATTTTATTACTCGCTCCTTAATTTCCGTCATAAATATCTAATTAATAACATGGGTATTTCTAAAAATAGTTTTGACAAAATTGAAGATTTCGATACTCCAAAAGAAGATTACCTAGCATATTACTACCACTTTTTTAAAGCTATTCATTCCAATGCAGTTGGAAGCTATAATTTAGCAAAAGAACATTATGAAAAAGCTGAAGTTCTACTAATACACATTCCTGATGATCTTGAAAAGGCTGAATTCTATTATAATTTAGCCATTTTCCATTACCATATTCACCAAGCTCTTTTCGCTATAAAATACGCAAATATATCCAAGGATATATTTGTTAATAACGCTGATTGCGAATTAAAAATTTCTTATTGTAATAATCTTTTAGGATTAGCTTGTACTCACTTAAAAGAATTCGAGATGGCAGAAGAATATTTCCTCACAGCAATAGACTTGTTTCGTACGTTCGGTAACGAAAAAGATATATTAATCGCTCGTCAGAATTTAGGGTTAATGTATGCTGAACAAAAGCAATCTGTCTTGGCAATTCGTTATTTATCTGAAGTAAATGAGAAGATGTCAAGTAACTATAGAGCACTTTTTGTTGAAGCTAAGCAACGCCTAAAATTAGGAGAAACAGAAATTGCATCAGAGCTTATAACAAAAGGACTACATATTTGTAAAGAATTAGAGATACTGGAATACCAATATCACTTCGAAATCCTTGATAACTTATGCAATAAAGATAAAACTGAAATTTTAGAAAATACTATCTTAGCAGGAATGGACTACTTTAACCAAGAAAAACTATGGGAGTATATTCAAGAATATTACGAAATTTTAGCTCTTCAGTTTCATAACGATGCTCAATTCGAAAAATCCAGCACATATTTCCATTTAACTTATCAGGCAAAAGAAAAAATTTTTAGCAAAGAGGTGTTAAAATGAAGCTCTTAAAATTAAGTTTAGTAAGCCTTATCGCTATAGGTATTTTTACAATTGGAAATCCTTCAATCGGATTAGATGTCCAACAAGCTAGCAGTGCTGTAGTTAGTTACGCACATGGCAATACTGGCTGAGGGGATTACTCACAAAAAGGGAAATAGCCTTATTACAAATGTAATAAGGCTATTTCCCTTTTCTCCTTTTCAAAAAAAGTTTTTTGCATTTTTCTTTACTTCTTTATATGTTTCTAGATCAGTGTTTTCTATTGAACGCTTTTCTTTTATTATCTGTTGAGCACCTTGTTCTATTGATTGAATTTGCTGGTTCGAAGGTTCTGTACTCATTTCTTTTAATACTGTTTTTTCATCTATTTTTTCCTGATCTGTATCAATAAAGCTACTTGATGAACGAGTATTAACTCTCTTCGCAACGGCATTAATAAATGATTCATCTTGTAGTAATAAAACTTGTTGCAATTTTGTTTGATTATCGAAACTTCCTAAATCACCTGTTCCAATTAAACGAATGATAAAGCTAACCAATGTATTCAATGAGTGTGAGATATTATCTTGGTTACTATGCCACTCTTTAAAACTTGGATCATCTGTCATCTTTTTAAATTTCCAATTATATTGTTCTTGTTTCATTTCAACTCACCTTTTTACATATATGACGTATTTTTCTACTTTGATATTTGTTTTTTTAATCAATGATTTTTCTCAAAACATTCATACCTTTTGGATTTAATTCTATTGCATATTTTTCTGGGACATATAATAACATCATACCCGTTCTTTCACACAACCTTAATAATTCATCATATAATTCTTCTTTCAACGAAATACTACCACCTCCATACACAGCTAACACCTCAGCCTGACCGCCTGTATCATTCGTGAATTTGTTTTCTACATCTTCTTGAATTAATTCCGCTTGTTCGAATCTTGTATTGTATATAAATTCGGATGCATCCTCATAGTATTTATCATTTTTATTTAAAAGAATTTCAGTGAATTGCTGTCTCTTAAAATTAGTTGTTCTTTCTTTATTTAACAAGGCACACGCTTCTTCAATTGCATGACCAATTCCTCTTCTTTCACCAGAACAACTGTCTAAGACTGGACTTAAACCATCGGTAAAAATATACTCACTTGTTCCTTCGCCAATATCCGTATGTAGAATTTTTTTATCTTTAAAGAAGTCTCCTGTAATCTCTTTATTATCTAAACGATCTTTGTATAGTTCCTGAAAATCTTTGAACATTTCATCTGGAGCTTCTGTAATCGCATATAACGCTGCTAATGCTTCCTTTGTAACTCGTACTTTAGAGCATTCAACTTGTACTGTGATAGGTCTGTCACCGACATAGATGATTACCACATGTGTATTCTCTGTAAATCTGTTTACAAGGAATTGAGCTGTCTTAGGGGTATGCTGACTTGCAGGAATAGCAGTTATTAAATCTATATCTATATTCAATACATCAGGAATCGCTTTTGTCTCTTTATATACTTTTTGAATCATTTTTGCTCCAATAACACTCAATGTATTAATAATTGGAAGATCTTCTTCATGTTTATTGGCAATCTTAATATTCATCGCTTTCATTTTTTCAGAGTTTTGCATGGCACGTTTCCCGATTAAAAAACCTCCATTCCTTTTAATTGCACTACTAGATACATGAACATATAAATTCTCCAATAAATTTAGTACATTCTTATTTTCATCAGATTCATAGGCATCCATTCCCCCATGAATACGTTGAAAGACATTCGGTACAGTTACGTATTCATCATTAATAAAAATTTTCAAATTACTATTTCCGAGATCAGCTTCCACATTCACTTTAATTTTTTCTACCACACTAAGATTTTCATTCGTCATTTCAGTTCCTCCTACCATTTTTATTCTAAATAACAACTATAAAAAATAAAATTTATTTCGTTTTCTTCTTATACCCTTATTATACATCGGTTTTATTACATTTTCAATAAAAATGAAATAAAATTTATTCTTTTTTTATTTCATTTTTGTACAAAACAAGAATAAAATTTATCTAAAGTTCTATTTTTATTTTATTTTCTATTAAATGAGTATAAATTTTATTCTTTTTTTGCACATTTCATTTCGTGCAAGTTTTTTGAATGCAGGGAGTGTGTAGATGCGAAATTTCATGAAGTTTATTCCTAATGCATGACTGTTTTTTTGTCTCCATATAAATTGTAGTCATTCCCCATATTAATCGAACAAAAAATAAGGAATCCTCCATCATACTTGGAGAATTCCTTATTTTGAAACCTGTTGTTCTCACTATCAAACAATAGTAGCGTACACATGGTATCTGTCCATGGTACCGGACTGAGCGTTCTTTGCGAGGGAGGATAAGGAATGGACAGATTCGCCTATCCCAAACGCTTTAACCTATGCAAATAGGTTTGAAGGTCTTCCAAACCGGTTTGCCTGGCTAGCGCCGAGCGAGCCCCTTCCAAGATGGAAGGGGTTGGGGATGGTTGATTCACTTCCAGAATTGCCACCATCGTTTCTTTTTTTGTTTCTTTTGTTTAGCATTCAATACTTCCCGTAGTGTTTGCAGCAACAATTCATCTCGTTTTTTTATGGTTTCATCGACATATTTCCGCAATTCCTCCATTTCTTTCCTGATCCTTGCTATCTCATCTACTGTGTCAATTGGTGAAGAGGTGTCCTGAGGTAGTTTCATTTGTTTGTTTTGATTGTCCACTTTGTCCATTGTGTCTTCACTATTGTTTGAACTGTTTACAACGTTGTAAACACATTGAGGAATTGTCCCAAAACCTTGTTCATGTAATTCCATCATTTGTTTAAATAGCTCTACATCACGGGTTGAATACAATATTCGGCCATTCTTTTTCTGGAATGTATGGCCCAAACGTCTGAAATGTGCCGTGTATGTCCGCAATGTGCTTGGGGGTATGTTTAGCTTGTTTACAACGTCCGAACTGTTTAATGGACGTTGTGGGCGTTGTAATGAGATTACTTGACTCATACAATCAACTCCTAATTAAGGTTTTAAAGATTAAGTGAGTTGCTGTAGCAATTCTGGGGGATTTATGAAAACCCTTGTGCTTCGCTAAAACTAGTCGAATTTCCCTAAAAGTTTTAATTCTATTTACGAGGTTTGTCAAAGTTCCCTATAAAATTTTAAATGTATGAAAAATACGCTTTTTATTAATTTTTCATTTGTTTATGTATAGATTCATTTATTAAGTAATAATTTCAACCACTATATAAAATTTTCAATAATAATATAAAAGATACAAATACTATATAGATGAAAAGAAAAGCTTGGAAACTCTTGTGGCTCTAAGGTTAGATAAATTGTCTAAAAAATTGAATCGGAATACTAACTTATCCATAACTACAACTACAAACTATTCAGATTCACACAAACCTTATAACAATATACTAAGGTTTACACAATTGAATTATAGATTTACTAACAATTCCACAAGTATTTAAGCGTAATCTAGTATACAGGAACATAAAAAAACAGTTAGGGAGGAAAAATAGCCCTACTGTTTTTTAGAATTATAGGGTAATAGAAAGATTGTCTATTTTATTTCAACATGACAAATAGCCCTGTCCTTAGTAATTTTTTTGAACAAGGCTTATAATCTATTCGTTTTTAAAATTTAAGTAAGTCGGAATGCATTAGGTACATCTATATCATGAGAAATGAGTTCCAGTACAAGTGCATGACGCGTATCATCGTCTAAATATCGTTCCGCCCATGGCACAAACGATTCACGCAGTTTTGCTCGTATCATGCCACCGATTGATTTTATTTTTTCTCCAAGTGCTAAGAAACTTTCACATTGATCCATTGCATAACTCATGGTATAAGTCATAAAATCATCACGAAGTTGTTTGTTTTTAATATATGTAGCGATTCGTGATACTTCTCCTTTATAAGAAACAACAATGTCTTTACGATCTTTATTGGTTAATGCTATGCCAATGGATTCAAGACGGGCTGTTGCTTCTTTACGCATTTTAGCTTCTGTTTGTCTAATTTCAGCTCGATCATTTTCAATCACGCATGCAGAATTGATATTAACTGTAAATTGAGTGATAACAATTTGTTGGATCTTTTCACGTATGCGTGCTATCCGCCCTTTACGTGGGTTTCTAACCTTTTTTGCAGCAGCATCAAATTTAAAGATTGGTGAAATAATCTCTATGTAGTTACGAACTTTTTTTGCATTACGCCCTAAACGTTCCTTTAAGCCGTCCATGTTGCGGGTGCAATTATAATCTTCAACAGAATTTTTGCTATATTCAAGTTGATGAGTAAAGTGGGTACATAATCCTAAAAATTCAATAATACCTTTGCTGTCACGATGGGAAACTAACTCTTTTAAAATAGAAGTCTCTAACAATAAGTTAGGGATTCGAAAATATGAAAGTTTTCCATCATTATCTTTTGTTTCTTTTGCTGTACGATTTAATCTTGCATAGTTGCAAATTTCATACACTGGAATTTTTCCGTTAATAAAAATTTCTCTAACAAGTCCAGAATGAAGTAAAGCTTGGAAACCTGTATGAATAGTTGTATAGGGGATATCGGATTCGTTCGCGATAATAGATAGTTTGAAATCGCGAGGAAGTCGCCCTAAATCATTTACCTTATAGTGAAGTAAAATGTAAGTGGCTAATGCTGATGAAGGCAAAGCATATTCTCCAAGCTCGTTATTTTTGATTAAATATATACGAAGCTCATCAAAAAACTTTGGCCCATGCATGAGGAATTTTGATTTCTTATTTTTTTTACTGAATTTCATGTTTGTTTTGAAAGTTCGTTTGTCCAAATGAATATCGCTAGTTAGATCCATAGCGGTTATGTTTTCAAAACCAGTTTCCATAGAAAAAACCTCCTATTTTTCACCACCGTAAATGCACAGAAAAACGCTGGAAAAGTAGAGGTTTTTATTCACATTATAATTTTTACATGCTATAATGGTTATGTAGCAAGTATAATTATAAAAGATAAACCCCCTACTTCAATCGGGTTTTTAATTGGTTCACCGGCCAAAGTGAATTTACCAATTAAAAATGTGTGCGGTAGGGTTTATTTTTTGTTTTTTTTACTATATCATAGTTGTTTTTTATGTATATGTTCTATTGTATAACTATTATTGAAGGATATCAATAATAGTTATGGTTTTATTTAAAGCAAATATCATGTAAATTTTAAAAATCCCTAGTTATTACTAGAGATTTTTTATTTGATATTTAATGTATTTTGAAAATGTTTTAAAGTCAACTAATAATTTCTCTTGTTTATACCCTAAGAATTCTAAATATTCATTCAAGTCATTTTCTATGGACTCTTTTTTATTTATAGGTAGATTATTTAGTTCGTGTTTTAATTCTTGAATTAAGTTTTGCAAAGATGCAGTACTATTGTTATTTATGATTGCAGCATCTTCTGTGCAATCAGGTGGTGTTAGTATAGCATTTTTTAAAGTATGCTGTTCAAATTGTAGTTCATCAGTTTTGCCAAGTAAATAATCTGTACTTACTTCTAATGCTGTAGCAGTAAAAACTAAAATATTATATGGGGGTTCTGAACCTTTATTCTCCCAATTAGATACAGTTGTTTGAGGCAAGGGAGCTCCAGATAATTTACTAATTTCCTCTCCTAATTGTTTCATACTCCATCCGCGATCTAAGCGTAACGTTTTTACACGGGCACCAAAAATACTCATATTTCAATTCCTTTCTAATTAATATCTTGTAAAGATTTGTATCTAAAATAGTTAAGTTACAACTACCTTAGATGTAAATCTCGAAAAAAATACTAAGTTATAGTTGATTTCACTTTTAAAGTGATGTACAATGTAGTTAAATCAAAAGAAAGGAGGGTGAATTAACTATGTTATACCAAGAGAGGGTAAGTAAATCAATTTCTTTAGAAAAGCTTTCCCAAAAAATACACATTAAACCCCAAGTATTACATGCTATTGAAAAAGGAAAATCTGGAGTGAATGCAGAACGAGCAGAAAAGATCTCTGCTATTTTCAATAAACCTGTAGAATACTTTTTTATACCGACTTACTATAGGGTTCGCGAAGAAGAAACTTCATAGTAATTGATTACAAAAAGATGAAATTTAACTAACTTTCTAGATTAATTATAGTAAAAAACATTCAAAATTCAAATAGAATTACTGGTTTTTGAAAACTAAACACATATATTAATGGGCTAATAAGATGAGGAATTCCCAACATCTGTACAGCCAAAGTAACCATTTTAATAACACTTTATATTTAACGATATAAGAAAATAAAACGATGAAAGGGGTATTTGGTCATGTCTTTGACAAAAAGTATAGATTTGACACAGAGTATAGAGCAGATGTACATCAATCCGTTGACTTTACCAGAAGTGGGAGCGGAAGCGAAGAAAAACAACATAATTCTTGGGAAACCTGGGAAAGGTAGAAAGTTCTACTTAATGCAAGAGTTAAACCGATATGCAGAAGATTTTGTAGTTTCTAGTAAAGCGTATCAGGCTGTGGAACAGACGGCTGTTTGGAAAGACACGGTAGTGGATTTTTTAGCAAGTACGATACTGTATCTGGGTATGTTTCCGAAAGAAAAGGCATTTTTAGCTGATTTGCGAATGTTCTTTACACAAATGCAAAAGAACCCCTATATATGCTCTCATATTATGGACGTATTAGATGAGAATCATCCATTTTATCAAGTTATGAAGCGATTTGATGGGCAGATTCCTGAGGAAGCGATGCATCTTACACTACAGATTGTAGACGAACATGTAAAAGGACAGAAAATATGAAAATGAAAGCACTTAGGGGTATGGGACAACAGAAGTGTACAGAGTTGATGTATGACAATGTTAAGCAGCAAGATGAGATATATGTGATAGACCCCGAGAGTACATTCACAGAAGGACTGAAAAGATTGCAAGAAATACTTGCACAAAAGAAGAAACTGAATCTATCGTAATTACGCTAAGGAGTCTATGGTGAAAAAAAGAGGACAGTACATGAACCTGTTGTTTGTGAAGATTTATCGTGAGCTTGCGAGCAGGAAATGTTTGCAAAAAACGGGTGTAGCAACTGTAGCGTAAGGCGGTAGGACGGAGAATGGGAGGCTATGAAACTGAGGATAACCAAAAAGGCTTTATTCATACTCGTATCAGTTTCTCTGTTAGGAGCTTGTAGTGAACTAAAGGACAATCGTGTAACAGAACACCAGGAGACACCAATAAAAAGTGTCAAAAAGAATGAATCTGTACACTTGCCAGTCAATATTTTTGAAAATAACAACTATAAAATTGAAGGGCAAAAAGTTACATTCACTCGTAGCATTACTAATGTTGAAATAAAAGATTTTGACCAATCATCTGAACTTGATTTTCGGGATCGGTATAACGATTATGTAAGTAAAAAAAATTTAAACCTCAAAAATGATTTTAAACTACTAATTATTAATATGAAACATGAAATAAATGAAAAAGCAAGAAGTAATCCATATGAAGGCTATTTATTAAATGAGGGTTCAGGTCTTGTAATAGGTGAAAGTGAATTAGCTAGTGAAAATGAATTTTTAGAATACCAGCAAAGATATATTACCGCCGATCATAGAGCAAAATCGACTTTTGAACAATCAGGAAAAATATTATTAGCGATTCCGAATAAATACGCTAAAAATAAAAGCTTACAACTAAAAATCGTTCAAAAAATAAATAAGACAAATAAACTTGTTTATGTTGATTTGAATTAAACGAGGTGGACGAATGTTAGACGACATCATAAAGGGTATAACGAATTTCTTTTTTGATATGCTTATGGGGAGTACAAAGAGCTTCCTTGATATGATTACTGAATTGTTCCAAAAAAGCGTGGATACGGTTCAAACAAATGTTTCAGAAACGCCAACAGAGTTTTCCCAAACGATTGTCGATAACTTGAGGATTATTTCTGACACCGCCATATTGCCCGTTGCGGGGCTGATTTTAACATATGTGTTTTGCTATGAGCTATATCAACTAGTTGTTGAAAAGAATCGTGGTGGCGATTTTGAAACGGGACAATTAATGTTTTTAATCATTAAAACAAGCGCAATGATTTTATTGTTAACTAACGCTTTTGATATAACACTTGCGGTATTTGATCTCGGTAAATGGATAACAAATCATGTACCAGCCTCGGCATTAAAGATTCCCGATTCTATAAAAGAGAACATTGTTGGTTCAATAGAAGAGGGAGATGTAGGATCTGCTATGTCAATGTGGTTTGTTTCAGGTATTGCCTTAGTCATAACATTCGTTATGAGTGGGATTATCTATTTAGTAGCTTGGAGTCGTATCGTTACAATTATGCTTTATATTTCAGTTGCTCCACTTCCATTTGCAACATTTTTAAATCGTGATTGGATTGGAAGCATAGGGCAATCATACGTTAAAAATTTATTGGCTCTAATGCTTCAGGGATATTTCATGTTAGTCTGTCTAGTTGTATACGCTGGACTACTTGAAAAGGCAAGTAGCTTAATAACTACCGAAGGAACTGGTTTATACGGATTAATGCTAATGATTGTTTCAATGGCAATTCTAGTAGTCACGTTAACTAGAACACATACACTTGCTAAATCTGTAGTGGGGGCAATGTAGATGAAGCTATGGTTCACTAAAAATAAAAAGTTATTAATTACGTTTGGTGTAATGTCTCTAATAACATTAATAATAACATTGTTTGAGATACATTTAATTGTAGGTAACGCTGAAGATTTATACGAATATTCAACATCAAAAACTGTTACAGATGGTTTAAAGATTGTTAGTGTACTAGGTGTGTTTAATATGATACTACTTGTTCTTTGGACATTTACATTTATACTTATCTTTCTAAAAATAATTTTCCCAAGTAAAAAGGTAGTACACAACGCCTTATTTATAGAGGAATTAAAATTTTTGAAAGATATGCCTAGTCAACTTAAAAGGGGGTTAGATAAGAATGAATAACAATTTCGTTGTATCTATTCCCAAAGAGTTAAAGACCATAAAATCTAAATTGTTTTTTGGATTAACTAAAAGACAATTAATCGGATTTTCAATCGCTTTAGCAATAGGTTTACCAGTATTTTTCTTACTAAAAAGCTTTAGTGTAGATATTGCTTTATATGGTCTTTTCTTTACAGCATGCCCAGCAATTTTTGCTACAATCTTCACCAAAGATGGTATGCCTGCTGAAACGTGGATCAAACTGTATTTAGAATATAAATATTTAAATCCGCAAAAGAGATACTTTAAAGTATCAAAAAGAAACGTTAAAGTTGCAGCAGAAAGGAATATGATGAATGAAAAACGCAAGGTTAGAAAAACTAAATCTGTTTCAAGCGTTGCAAAAACTAATTGATTCAAAACGGCCAATAAGAAAAACTACACAAGAAACATTAAATTACAACAAAATGTATCCTAATGGGGTTTGTCATGTTGGACAGAAAACATATAACAGAATGATTCGCTTTTCGGATATATCGTATCAATTATCACAAGACGAAATAAAACAAAGGATTTTCGCACAATATAGTACATTATTAAACTCATTCGATGACACGATTAAAATTCAATTTTGCTTTATCAATTATCGCATGAATGGTCAAGAGAATGAGGAAGTGCTTGAGTACAGCAAAAGCATGAGTAATATTGAAGATTTTGAAACAATGCAGGAAGAATACTTTTCATTCTTAGAGGAACAAAGGCAAAAAGGAAATAATGGTATTGTCCGAAATAAGTACTTGGTTTTTTCAATTACAGATGAAACTTATGATAATGCCGTTAGACGTTTGGCAAGTATCGAAGAAAATATCAGAGATCACTTTAAAACATTGGGCGTAGGAGTTGAGGAACTAAACGGAATTGAAAGATTATCGATCATTAATTATTTATTGAATAATAATTCTAAACACTATATAGAATTAGAGAATTTATCAAAAGAATTATTAAGTAGCGGTACAACTAAAGACTTGATTGCACCAAAGAATATAGATTTTGAGTCCTATCCAGATGAATTTAAAGTAAATAACAAACACGGATCAGTATTACATCTGAAAATTGAAGCTACAGAGTTATCAGATAGAGTTCTAGCGGATTTTATAGAGTTAGACCTCGAACTACTTGTTAGTATGCACATTCGTGGTCTTGGACAACAACAGGCTGTCAAAATGGTTAAATCAAAAGCATCTGACTTGGATAGTATTAAAATTGAAGAACAAAAAAAGGCCCTACGTAGTGGGTATGATATGGATATTCTTCCAACAGATTTAAATTATCACGTTGAAGAAAGTAGAAAAATCTTAAAAGATTTACAAAGAGAAAACGAAAAATATTTTTATTTAACCTTTACAATTATAGTCTTTGAAAATACTCGTAAAAACTTAGATAATGCAGTCTTTAGATTGAATTCTGTCGCTCAAAAGCATAATTGTACATTGAAAAAATTGAAACTACAGCAAGAAAAAGCTTTAATTAGTGCCTTACCACTTGGTGAAAACATTAATGAAACAGATTTAGAGCGTGGACTGACAACCTCATCTACTGCTATATTCGTTCCATTTACGACACTAGAGCTATATCAAGAAGCACAAGAGCCTGTTTATTACGGCTTAAATGCTTTAAGTAATAACTTAATTCAAGTCAGCAGAAAATCTTTAAAAAATCCAAATGGATTGGTTTTAGGTACACCTGGTTCGGGGAAATCATTTTCTTCCAAACGAGAAATAATAGATACCTTCTTGAGAACTACTGATGATATATTAATTTGCGATCCAGAGTCGGAATATACCCCATTTGCTTACAGGCTAGGTGGAGAAGTAATTAAAATATCTGCTAATTCAAAGCAATTTATTAATCCATTAGATATTTCATTAGAGTACGGGGAAGGAGAAAATCCAATTTCCTTCAAGACGGAGTTCGTTCTTACCATGATGGAAGTAATTGCAGGAGGGAAAGCGGGACTAACAGCAAAACAAAAAACAATTGTAGATAAATGTGTTCGTATTATTTATCGTCCTTATCTTGAAGAACCAATACCAGAGAACATACCAATCTTAGAGGATCTATATAAAGCTTTACTTAATAACGATAGAGCTGAAGGGCGAGAGTTAGCAGATGCATTAGAATTATATGTTCATGGTTCATTAAATGTATTTAATCATCCTACATCTGTTGACGTTAATAATCGCTTGATTTGTTTCAATATTAAAGAGTTAGGTTCTAACTTACGAGAGTTAGGCATGTTAGTCCTACAGGACCACGTTTGGAACAAAGTTACGATAAACCGTAATCAAGATAAGAAGACATGGTATTACATGGATGAATTCCACAAACTTTTAGCAGAAGAACAAACAGCAAATTATAGTGTGGAGTTTTGGAAAAGATTTAGAAAATGGGGCGGTATACCAACAGGTATGACGCAAAACGTTAAAGATTTATTATCAAGTCCAAAGATTGAAACAATCATAGATAATACAGACTTTGTTTACCTTTTAAATCAAGCACAAAGTGATAGAAGAATTTTACAAAGTAAATTCGGTATTAGTGATTATCAAGCAAACTATATAACTAACTCTAAAGAAGGAGAAGGTTTAATTGTTTATTCAGGTGTCATTTTACCATTTAAGGATAAGTTTCCTAAAAACAATTCCTTATATCCAGTTATGACAACAAAGCCAGAGGAAATTAAGCATTTGAGGGCAACCGCAAATGAGTGATGAGGGGGCTGCTGAAACTTGATTAGGAAAAAAACATCTGATAAATCAAATAGCAATTTTCGGCAACAAGAGAGTGCTATGAAGGAATTAGATAAAAATGTTGAGACAGCAGAGCAAAAAAACATCTTACAAGCTAAAAATGTTATTGAAAGCCCGCAACAAGAAATAGATAAGGGGAAAATACAAAAAGAATCATCTAAACAATCGCAACACAGTAATCAAGAGTTTCAGCAACAAGAAAGTGCGGTACAGGTAGTAGATAGGAAATATGAAACAGTTGAACAAAAACAGTTTTCGCAAACTACAAGTACTATAGAAAGTCCAAAACAGGATACAGGTCAAGGGACGTTACAAAAACAATCTTCCAAGTTAGCACAGCACACCAGCCAAGAATTTCAACCTCAAGAAAGTGCGGTACAGGTAGTAGATAGAAAATATGAAACAGTTGAACAAAAACAGTTTTCGCAAACTACAAGTACTATAGAAAGCCCACAACAAGAGACAGATCAAGGGAAATTACAAAAACAATCTTCTAAATTATTTGAGCATACCAGCCAAGAATTTCATCAACAAGACAGTACTTCAAAAGTACAAAATAAAACGTTTGAAACAGTTGAACAAAAACAGTTTTCACAAACTGTAAATACTCTAGAAAGTCCACACCAAGAGGCAAACCAAGGAAAATTGCAAAAGCAATCTTCCAAGTTATCGGAGCACATTAACCAAGAATTCCATCAACCAGAAAATACCGCAAAGGTACAAAATAAAACGTTTGGAACAACTGAACAAAAACAGTTTTTACAGACAACAAGTATCATAGAGAGCCCGAAACAGGATACAAATCAAGGGAAACTCCAAAGGCAATCTTCCAAGTTGTCGGAGCACATCAACCAAGAATTCCATCAACCAGAAAATACCGCAAAGGTACAAAATAAAATGTTTGGAACAACTGAACAAAAGCAGTTTTTACAGACAACAAGTATCATAGAGAGCTCGAAACAGGATACAGATCAAGGGAAGTTGCAAAAGCAATCTTCCAAGTTACTAGAACACAGTAAACAAGAATTAAAGCAGCCAGAAAGTACCGTAAAGGTACTAAATAAAAAACAAGAAACAGTCGAGCAAAAACAATTTTTACAAACGATAGATGCTACTGAGAGCCCACCCGAAAAAAGGCAAGGGAAGTTACAGAAGCAATCGTCTAAGTTATCCCAACACATCAACCAGGGATTTCAACCCCAAGAAAGTGCGGTAGAGGGGGTTGATCGAAAGGTTGAAACAGCTAGGCAAAAACAAGTATCACAAACTAAAAGTGCGATAGAAATTTCACAACAGGAAACGGATCAAGGAAAATTACAAAAGCAATCTTTTAAACAGTCACAACATGTTAATCAAAAGATTCGAAAACAGGATCTCATTAAAGATGTTAAGCAACCAGAGATATTAAAAACATCCAAACAAAATCAAATAGGCCAAACGGGGAAATCTCTTTTAAAAGAAAGTGAGAAAGATTCCTCTAAATTATCAACTGATAACTCGAAAATCCAAAAAGGAATGCGCTTTGTTGGAAAACTCGGTAAAAATTCCTTGATTGCTACAAAAGCTGAAGTGAAAAAAAACTTAATTGATACAAAAAACAGTCTGAAATATGGTGCTAAAACTACTGCAATTGCTTTAAAGGGCAGTATTAAAAAGTATCAAACAGCATTAGAAAGAGAAGATGAAGGCGTTAGGATAGGGAGTCAAGGAGTCACTCAAGGTTATAGAGCAACCAGAACATTAACCAGAAAGGGTTTTGGATTAGCTAAAAAGGGATTTAAAAAATTAAGGCATAGAAGACGAGAAAAGCTTTATATAAAAACACTTGATAAAGGGAAACTTGAAAATTACCTAAAGGAAAAAAAGCTAAACAAAAAACTAGATAAAAAGATTAACGCAAAAAAATTAACGAAAGCAACAGCGAAAAAGTTAACAAAAGTACCAGTAAATGTAGCAGGAAGTAGTGCTTTAAAGTATCAGGAGCAACTAGAAAAAGGTGATGAAGGCGTAAAATTAGCGAGTCAAAGTGCTACGAAAATTGCTAGAGCTACAAAAAAACTTGCTAAAAATAAAATTAAAGCAAATGCGAAATTAGGAAAAATGGGTAAGCAACAAAGTAAACTCGTAGCTTTTCCTAATAAAGATAAAAAACTCAAAGTAGAATCAAGATCCATCTTGAAGAAAAAAGCTGTTAAAAAGAAAATGTACTACGGTTCATTTCGAGATAAGAATAAGGCAAAAACCTTAACTAGTATTGCATCTAACGTTAAAAATCAAGTTGCTAATTTGTTTAAAAGTTTAGGTAAGATAAATCTTCAAAATGTTAAAAAACTAATAGGAACTAAGGTTGCAGCAATATTTGGTGGTGGATTGGCTAGTGCTGTGCCGTTACTACTTATTGGGATGATATGTTTATTAATTGCAGGTGCATTTGGTGCAGGATCTTCATCACAAGAACAAGTCAGTGGAAACATTGGAGCTTCAAAAAACTTATCTCCTGAAGTTGAAAAATGGCGAGGATTAGTTGAAAAAGAAGCTGCTGCACAAGGCATGCAAGATTTCGTTAATTTACTTTTAGCTATAATACAGATCGAGAGCGGAGGAACGGGTACTCGCGATATTATGCAGTCATCGGAATCTGCGGGTTATGGTAGACCAAACGTATTTCAAACAGAGGAAGAGTCAGTTCGACAAGGTGTAAAGCATTTAAAAGATTGTTTACTTGCCTTAAAAGCTTTTAATAGAGGCTATGAAAATAATGTTAAAGCATTAGCACAGGCCTACAATTATGGTAATTATTTCGCAACATGGCTTGGTAACAGAGGGGGAGATTATTCCCTTGAGGTAGCTGAAGAATACTCACGGACTGTAGTAGCCCCAAGCTTAGGAAACACTACCGGAAGAACTACATCTTACGTTAATGAAACATCGCTTAGAGTAGGTAAACCCTATAGATATGTTGACGGAGGAAACTTCCATTATGGTGAGCTAATTAGTGAGTACATTGGTGGTTCTGGGGCAAACATTTCAGGAGATTTCAAAACAGTATTAACGGAAATTGAAAAGTTTCAAGGTTGGCCGTATGTGTGGGGCGGTAAAAATCCAACTCAAGGATTCGATTGTAGCGGATTAACATCTTGGGGGTTAAAACAAATTGGAATAGATTTACCATCATACGCACTGTCTCAATATGAGTTAACTACACCAATTAATCCAAGTGAAGCACAACCAGGGGATTTAATCTTTTTCAAAGGTACTTATCAAAGTCCTGATCATATCTCTCACGTTGGATTCTATATTGATGAAAATACTATGTATGATAGTCAAAATGCTGGGATTGGTTATCACAACTGGAAAACTCCATATTGGCAACAGCATTTTGCTGGAATCCATAGGGTAAAAAGATAATTAGTTTTAAAAAAGTATTAAGGAGTGGTTTTTTTGTCAGATCGCATAAAAAAATTAGAGGAAAAAATCGCAAAAAGAGAACAGCGAATTGAAAAATTAAACGACAATTTAAAAGATGAAAAAAGTCGATTAGAAACAGATAAACAGCTACTGTTTAATCTGCAATATAGTGAAGTGTTCAAACGAATTCAAGAAACAGGAGTGAGTCCTGATGAAGCACTAAAGGCACTCGATAATAAAGTAGAAAAAAAACAAGTTGAAACTGAAGTGAAAGAGGATACCTCAAATAATGGTAATAATCGAGAAGGAGCTAATGGTTATGCTGAAACTTACTAAAC
>NZ_CP117706.1:0-40843 GCF_045277205.1 Bacillus sp. A01H
GAATTAGAATTTAATGAAAACGATGAACGATATGGAACGATTGAAGTGAAGATTGACAGAAGAACATTGAGACGAATTGAAGTGTTTTTCTCTGATATGGCTCATTCATTCCCTATGCATGGCTACACGGCTGATAAATTGATCAATATTCTAATGTGCGATTACATGAAATACTACGCTGAGGAACCAGGAAAGAAACTCTCCTTACTGAAAAGGCGTTTTTCGTAAAACCTTGTCGTCCATGCACCATTTTTAGGCCCCTATTTTTAGGGGTTTATTTTTTGTGTAATTAGGAAAGTACTGTAGATAACAATTTTCATAGGGAGTGAGAATAATGTGGAGGTTTCGTTCCAAGAGAACGCCACTAGGAAGGTTTTTAGATAAACATAGAATTGAACAAGAATGGTTAGTGAGGAAATCAGGACTAGGGAGAAATACTGTAGCGGATTTAGCTAATAATCCGGATAGATCACCCACAAGGAAAACCATGCAAAAGATATTAAAGGTTCTCCGCGAATTAGATCCAAGGATTAAAGCTGATGATTTTTGGGATATGTAAAAATAGTGCATTTAGTGGACAATGTGATATAATCATCTTTGCGTATATTGTGTCATCATCTTGATAGTGATGGCACTTTTTTTATGCTTTTAAAACAACAAATCGTTATTTAGATACATTTGGAAATTAAATCTTACAATTCTCTTCTAAAATTGGTATGATTTATTTAATTAAAAGGGGATGATATGATGAAGGTTGTCCAGTCCATTTTTAGAGGATTTCGTTTAATCAGTAGGATTGTTAATCCAATAATAAAGGCATTATCTAAAAGTAAATTTTAATTACATAGAAACAAAAAAAGCCGCCCGACAGGACGGCTTTCGTTTTTATTAAACTATTCTTTTGTATAGAAGTATTTAAGTCCTTTCGCATCTAACCACGCTGTTGCTCGATCTAGTTCATTCCCTTGGCGATATGCTGTTTCAAATCTAACTAATCCTTGTTTATCTCCATATGAGATAATACGAGATTCATACCCAAGAGCATCCATCATTCCTAACATCTCAGGTACTAATGCTGTACCAAATTCATACGTAACAACTTTATTAAATTTATTCACTATAATCTCCACCTTTCCTGTCTCTTGTGTTTTATTTGAATTTTTAATACTAGATGCTCTATTTGCACATTGATTTTTAAACCACTGAACACGTCCTTCATCTAGCATTCGATGTGGACAGTACTTCCCATTTCTCTCTTGATGAGTCTTAACTTTACTAATCGGTATATCAAATTGAATCATTAATTGAGCAATCACTTCAACTGCATTCAATTCAGCTTTGCGATATCTTGCTCCGCCTGATTGTGAATAACAAATTTCAACCCCAATACTATGACGATTCCCTCTTCCATTAGTACCATCTCCAGCGTGCCATGCGTTTCTGTTAAAAGGAATTAACTGAATAGCTTCCTTATCATCCACAGCGATATGAAATGATGTTCCGGTGCTATTGTTAGCGACATTATTACGCTCATTTATAGCCGGTGCGTCATTGTACGTGTTATGAAATGTGATTTCTGTTGGATTCATTTCATACGGGCATAAGACGGAGTAACGACTTACAGGTACTAATATTTGTTTAATTTCCATTACTTTACATCTCCTTTTCTATTAGTATATTCAGAGCTTGTCTTATTGTTCTTACCACCTAAAATTTCAACTGCATTTGTTAATGCTGAAGGTAAGGGAATTCCCATACGACCAGCGTTTTCTAAAAGTGAAAGTAACTCATTACCCATGAAGAAGAAGATTGTAGCTTCACGAATTGCATTGTTACTTCCAAGTACTGTATCGAGCTGGGCGGCCGCGCCAACCAAAAGAAAAAGCACCACCTTTTTGGCGATGCCTTTGAATCCCACTTTACTTTTCAACTCTCCGTTATATCCTGCTGCGAATACTCCTGTGATATAGTCGATAGCTGCCATGATAACTAGAACTTTCAATGTTGTATCCCATCCTCCCAAAAAGTACCCGCAAAAAGCTCCAAAGGTAGCTATAAATGTTTTCATTAACACATCAATACGATCCATCTTTCCACTCCTTTATTCAAAATAAAAAAGCCTGCTTCTGCACGCTTGTCTTTAAAAGTCGTATTTTATACTAAATAAGCCCTACGTTATCTACAATTAAATCTGCTCTTCCATTGTCAGTTAGGTATTTATCAATTCTGTCCTTGTAAGCCTTCATTTTTACAATGATAAACGTATACGTAAAAACTTCATCAATTACTCGTTGTGCCATATACTCTGCCATCTTTCAACACTCCTTTTATTGAATACTAGTAATGATTAACTCATCTAATGCTTTTTGCATTAAAGCTTGTTGCTCACTTAACGCTTTAAATTCTTCTTGTCCTGGATTATTTATAATCATTTCATCCATTGCTTGCTGCATTAGTTCCAACTGCTTTTTAAGTTTTTCTAGCTCTGATGGTTCTTGTGGTTGCGGTTCTTCTGGCTTCGGTTCAACCGTTTTCACCCATTTACCTTCCTTGAATACAGGCTCGTAAGCTAACCAAGGACAAACTTCTAAAGTACAGTTTTCAGGGATGTCAGGCTCATAACCTATAATAACCTCCTCTTCATATGGTACTTGAACAGGTACGTATTCCACGTTATGCATTACACAATCAGGGCACTCGTATTTACTAATTGGTTCTTCCACACTCTCTTGATCTGGCTCATACGTACCATCCTCAATAGATTGGTGAAGCTCACAGAGTTTTTCTTCTGTAACGACTTCTTTCTGTTCTTCTCGGTAAAATGTTTGTTTCTCGTAAATCGGTTTTTCATCGATGGGAATCATTTCTGTAAACTTTCCGTTTTCGTCATAACAATAACCGTATTGTCTAGCCATGATCTTTCCTCCTTTTAATCTACTACATACGAGATTGTGAAATTGAAATCTTTATTTACTAGAGATGGACCTACAGACGAAATCTTTACATCGCCGCTAGTCCCGATAGACAGCGCCCCCACTGTACCATCGTTAGCTATGATATTGTGTGCTACAGTCAATAGTGGTTTCATACCCTCAGGCATCATGAATACAGTATTAATTTGTTCGTTTTTTCTTCTTACGCGCGCTCGTAAAGTAACGGTGTTCCCTCTTCTATCCGCAATAACACCATCACTGGTTGTTAACTCAGCATCAGCCGTTACAGTGATTAAAGCCCGTGTATCTTTATCTTTTGTCACAATATTTGTTTTAGCCGCTTGGAGTCTAAATTCATTTGACTCGGGAACGTATAACCAAACAGTTTTCTGATTCTTCCTGTCCCACATAGCAATATTTCCAGCACTAGTTTTTTGGATAGCCACTTCTGATTTTTCATCTTTAAAATTAATCTCCGCATTCGCACTAGACAATACAAAAGTACCCGTCATTGTATCTCCTGTTTTCTTTAGAAGATTGGATGCAGAGTTTACTGTGAATTCTTTAGTGGCAGGATTGTACGACCATACGACTTGATTTTGTGCAATATCATAAAATGAAAATATTCCTGATGTATTGTTCCGAAATAAAATATCGTTAGCGGCATTTTTAAATCTGAGGTCACCCGCTTCAAATATCGTCGTTCCTGTTATCGTTCCACCTGTAGTTTTTAACAGGTTTGTATCTGACAAGACTGTAAATCGTTTAGCCACTGGGTCATATTGCCACACCCTCGCAAGGTTTTTGTAGTCATATAAGATAAGTGCCCCATCTGTAGCGGATTCTAAACCGAATAAAGCTCCAGTAGCATCTCTCCAACGATAACCTTTACTCTTAGATCCGACTGAAATATCCATGTCAACATTACCCGACATGGTACCACCTGTTTTTGGTAATGCTCCCTTCGCTAATTCCCCTGCTGCAATAATCCCGTTAATATCTACACCTTCAAGTTTCTCCCCTGCTTCAATTGCTTTTTGAATAATTGTAAATTCGTTTGTTGATTCTACCGCGCCATCACCCGAATATGATTGTTTAACAGTGAAACCAAACGGTTCTGCATCTAACTCCTGATCCTTTTCAAAAATCCGAACTTGCCCATACACATTTCCTGCTGCTGCTAGAGTTTGTGTTTTTAAGATGATTTGATATTTACCTTTCATCGCATTAATCGGTTGCAAATCTTCCTGAAATACTGTTGTACCGTCTGGCTTTTTAAAAGTGATTCGAACCGCTTTCGCCTGACTTAAATCTAATTCTTGTCCTTCATTTGTTATGTTTAATACTAATTTAGCGGAATTTCTATCACCTTGTGAGAAACGTATTTCCTTTGTGGATATCTCATTTACTAAATCTACAGTAAGCTCACGTGTTTTGAATGTCATATAACCACTCCTTTATTTATGCAAAATAAAAAAGACCAGCTTATAGCTGCTCTGGTTTCTTATCAATTAATTGTTGTAATAACTCTTCTAATCGGACTATCCGATTTTCCTGATTAGCTACTTGTGATTTTAGATTTGCTATTTCTACCTCCTGTTCTTGTACTGTTGCATCAACTTCTTGTAAACCTTTCATTCCAATGGATGCGTATGAATACAAGTGAATTCCTTTCCCACTTTCATCCACAAACATTTCATCACATTCATCTACGATTAAACCGTAGTATGTTTTAATATCTTCTATTGTCAATGGTGGATCATTGGGGCTTTTCTCTTCTCTCATTTTGTAAAGCTCGTTTACAGCATTCTTATAATTAAATTGTCTAATTTTAAGACTTCTAATTTTTTCTAAGGCGGAAAAAGGAATATCACGGATATTAGATTTATACTCCCGTAATGAAGGAGTCATAAAATTCCCTTGAACAGCACCCCAGCCATTTTGAGTAACAGGGGATTTCAATTGAATAACT
The DNA here is from genome assembly GCF_045277205.1 of Bacillus sp. A01H. Classification (NCBI taxonomy): domain Bacteria; kingdom Bacillati; phylum Bacillota; class Bacilli; order Caryophanales; family Bacillaceae; genus Bacillus; species Bacillus sp. A01H. The sequence continues at coordinate 4,906 of NZ_CP117706.1, forward strand.
CCTGTATATCCTGCTGCACGGCTATTACGTATAGTTACATTAGGTAATCTTAAATCAGAATCTGTACTATTATCTTCAACGACTAACGAAGTTTGATACAACCCCGGTTTCCCTCTTCTGAAATACCAACTTCCATTTCCAGCATAAAAAACATGGTAATCATTAGCGTTTAGAACACTTAGTCCGTTTCTTTGCAACTCCCAATACACAGACTTTTGGACTGCACCATCAACTATGCCATTGCTAATACCAATGCTCGCATAAGCCCCTGACCATCCTGCACCTGCTTGAGACATAAACAAAGTACCTTCTGGAGCGTTAGTCTTTTCATCTGAACCTAAGATGAAAGTCGGTTGTACTGCACCATCTGATCTTCTGTAATGCCCCAGAAATGCTCTAGCAACTCCTCTTTCATAGAGACGTATAAATTGATCATCTAAACTAACATAGTTATCCGTATTTGATGTTCTAATTTGGCAACCGCTCAGCAATCCAGCTTTAATCCACTCCGCATTAACTTTACCAACTAAATCTATTCGTGCAGCATTTAACTTAATGTTTTCTTTACTCATGTTAATGGCTGCGATTACATCATTTTCTTTTACAGATATGCTAACGCCCTTTTCAGTTAACTGAAGACGCGACTCCATATCTCTTACATAAGATGATGTGGCAAATTGCCCATTTGCTTGCTCTTTTGTATATACCTCTGTCTTTTTAGCAGAAGCATTGATACCCTGTTCATTGATAGAAAAGCGATTATCAATCAAAGTCATTTTTTGATTGAATTGCTCAGTTGCAAGCTTGTTGGCTAATTCATCTAATAAATCTTGTTTATTCTGATTGACTGTTTGCTTCAACTCAGGGATCTTAAACCCAGCAACATAATCTTCTACTTGTTTAAGTTCAACTTTTGCTCCGATTGCGGTTGCCTGTTGTTCGATTTTTGTATTTGCTTCAGTAAGTTTCTTCCCTTGTTCATCTACTATATTGTTTAAATTATAAACCGAGGAAGATAATCCGTTTGCTGTTTGTTCTATTGATGTAACTTTTTTATCTATGACACCCTGATCGTTTTTTAAATCAATTATGTTACGCGAAAAGCCTTGGAGAGTTTCATTCACTTCGTTAAATTGACCAGCAACCTCATTTTTTACTGATTCGATATCAGGTACAACGGGATCCCAAACACCATCTTTCCAGAGCTTTAAAATACCAGGTTTACCATTAGAAATATCTAACCATAACGTTTTTCTGTCTATAAGCCCTGTTGTTGGTGGATTCTTAGCTTCTATAATTTCAACGGTATTATTCTTAATATTTTCTTGAACCTTTTCAGCAAGTGTTTTCGCTGCTTCGGATTCCTTCTTTGCATTACTAGCTGTTTCATTAGCTTCTTGAACCAATTTATCTAGCTGATCTATCATTTCTTGTTTATTACCCAATGAGCTGAGGATACGGTTATAAATCTTTCTTAATTCTTCATTCGGATCAATAATCTCATGATAATCCCCAAATATATACTTATCTTGTGTAGGATCAGTAAATGATTCATCGCCAGCTATAACACGAGCTTCTAAATACAACTTTGGTGTAAATCCTATATCTTTTATTCGAATCGTATCGCCCTCATTAATTAATTCATGAGATAGTCCAAATACACGACCGATTGATTGTGCTTCAACTTCATAAGAAACAGATGTATTTACACGTTTTGCTAACTCTGTTTTCATAAGTGTCATTAAACGTTTTGCATCCATGTCTTCGTTTTCTGTCTCAGGACTATAAAATCCAAATTTATGTTGCCCTTTCTCATTCCACCTTTGAAATGCATCGCTGTCCACAAGATAAGGGACACCGCCATTTATTTCTGTAATAGTAACAAACTCTCCACCTTCTTTTTTCACAAAACCTAGTAAGGCTGTACAAATGTTTTGAGAGTTCTCAATACGCTTAATCCCTGTTAAATCTTTACCAAGGGTTATTTCTTTTCCTGTTTCTCGACCACGCTTCTTAACCATATCTACATAACGCCCAACAACTTGAGAGCCTACAACTTCAGCGCGGTATTGTATTTCTAATTCGAATAATGATGCTATCTTTTTTAAAAAGCTTAATGGATCAATAAATTCATCAATAGTCATAGAACGGAAACTAGCGTATTCTAAATTCCCTTTTTGCCACTTTGTACCTGCAAGAGCGATATCGACCATTTCAATTACGGTTTTACCTTCTAGTTTTTGTGGAGGAATAATTCCAGCTTTAGCAAGCTGAATCCATTCTCCTGATGCATAAGCGGTTACTGATCTATCATCGGAATTCTTTTCAATTTCAGTAATTACATAAGGAACGATACGACCATCACGCACTTCTTTTAATACTAAGTTTTGCTGCATAAGTGTGGATGAATGCCTTGTATTATCAAATACTCGAAATTCTAATGTATCAATGTTATTTTTAATTTCCCAATGTCGTTTATCATCCCAATAATCTGCAGGTTGAATAGATGCCACAATTTGTTCTGTTTTAAAATCAACAACATGCAATTCACCACTTGGCGTTCTCATCTGTATCTCTCCCTGTAACTGATTGTCGCTGTAACATCTGGCGGCATTATATCAATACGATTATCCCCGCGAATGATTTTAGGAAACTCACTAAATATATCTTTAATATTGATAGCATCTTTTCCGTTAATTGTGACAAGGCTTCTTTCTGTATCGATAATTACTTTATCTCCTGCATCGAAAATATACGGTTTTGTATTAGACGGGACTTTGTTTATCTTCCAAATCTTTAAATCATCAATTGACATAACTGAAACCGGATCATTTATATCCCATGCCATGATCGCAATCATGACTTGAGCTACTTTACGATTTGTCATTGGATTTCCGCTCTCGTCAATCCATCTTTCTACTAATGAAGCATCGTCAATCTCCGTTCCGTCTTTAAAACGTGCCACATAAACAGACCACTGATTGCCTCGTCTAGCGACTCTAAGCCTTCCGTAAAATTGGTTAAATGTATTAGGGTGCGCTCCACTTGTGTCTACTAGTTTTCGTATACTGTTGGGTGTTCCAGCATTTCCAATTCGCATGTAAGCTTTTGTGATTTCAGCATCCCAATATAAATCGTTCATGTTGATTCGTGCGACAATATTACTTGCATCATCCAAAAGCAATACCTCGACACGCCCCATTTCCCCAATACTTTTAGATTTCAAACGCACCCATGTCTCCATTTCAAAGTCTTGTAATGGTCCACCAGGAATACTTTTCTTTGCTATCGCACCATGAAAACCTTTCTCTTGTCCGTAATCTTCACAATATAATGCGTAACCATCCCTTGATTTAAAACTACCTGTACCTTTCATTTCTTCAACTTGTCCCGTAACAGGAGTCCAACCTATAGGTGAAGCCATTTCATCCCATAACACACGTTCACGCTCTTGTACTGTTGTTTCCTCCACAGTTAGAGGATAACCAATACGGAAATAGTTTCGTTCTGAAGGATATTTACCAAACCATACATCTAAAAAGGTGCTTGGTTTTTTTACAGTCATTTCAATTAATGCCGGAACTTCTACGCTTCCTTTATTCGTGAAATAAGAAGTAATCTCAGTAGACCAACTTTGTACAAATGGATGAGTTTGTACTTTTCCTAATTTATAAGGCATTGGACAAATAAATTTAATTGTACCAATTCCAAGTGTTACAAATTCATCCGGATCAAAGCTATCATCTACAACAGCTAAATATGTTCTATTTGGTTCTACATCAAAAGTAAGCTCTGTTGGTTGGTCTGTAATTAACCAATCCGCAATTTCTTCTTTTAATAGTTCTAAGTCTCCACCATCAGGAACAATAATTCCGACAGGAATAGATAAAACACGCATTTCTGTTTGTGTGTTTAATAGTCTTGCACCTGGATATCCTTGAACACTTAGAAAATTACGTTTCAATGGTGCCCAAGTAGGTCTTTTCCACCCCTTTGCAATTTGAACAAAGTTTTTCCGCTCGTTATTAAATGTAAAAGAACTCATGCTGACACCTCATTTCTTTATAAAATAAAAGAAACCCAAACCTAAAAGGCTGAGTTTCTTTGGTCTTCTCTTTCTTGATACTCTTTCGTATATCGATAAGTACCGCGCGCCACATCTCGTCCCTCTAAAACAACAGGAACTTCAACAATCAAATCGCCACCAAGCATTGGAATTACTCCACCGCCAGACGTTCCAGATGAATAATTAATCACTTGATTTGATACACTGCTTGCCATGGCTTGTCTACTATTTGACATATTTCCATACACATCACTCATCACAGTTCTCAAACCTGATAATTGATTCATAGAACTAGCCATCATACGGCTCATGTCACCCATTAATTGATGTATATTTCCATCAGGCATCGCTGCTGCTATTCCTGCACCAATGGCTCCGAGTGTCTTTTTATTTAAAGGTAAAACCGCTTCTGGTCCTGCTTCCCCAGCACCTTGCAAGTTTCCACCCATCATTCCAAAGATAGTCGGTTTAGTGAAGATACCACCTTTCGCGCGCCAGTCAATATTAATTCCCGATGGGTAAGAAATGTCTTTCCCTAAAATATTTTTCGTACTAGTTTGTAAACTAAAGTGTGGAAGCGGTGGCATTTCAGGTTTAGGAATTTTTAACTTCAGATTTGTAAAGAATCCCTTTATTTTACCGATAAACTCTTCTACTTTTCCAACTGCATCTCGTATTGGATCAATAATAAATCGTTTCGCTGCTTCAAATTTTTCTTGTGCTGCACTCTTTACAGAATCAAATTTTTCTCTAGCTGAATTATATAAATCAGTGAATTTTTGCTTTGCCTGATTATAAGCATCTGTTACTGGCTGAATAACATATTGTTTCACTAAATTCCAAGCTGTTAGCGTATAGGATTTTATAGATTCCCAATTTGATAATATCCAGTTAGCTAAATCTGCAAGTTTTTGCTTTGTTGTATTCCACAACTCTTGAACTGGTTGAATTACATACTGTTTAACCAAATTCCAAGCCGTAAGGGTGTATGATTTTGCAAGTTCCCACTGTGAACTTAACCAAGAAACTAAATCACTAAACTTTTGCTTCACTATAGTCCAAGCTTCCTGGACTGGTTGAATAATATATTGCTTGAATAATCCCCAAGCAATTTGAGCCATCGCCTTTGCAATTTCCCATTGTGTACCGAGCCATGTAACTAATTCACCTATCTTTGTACTTACCCAATCATAAGCCTGTTGAATTGGTTGAATAATATATTGCGAAATGGCTGCCCATGCAATTTGTACCCCTGCTTGTATTAATAACCATCCAGCTTGTAGTACTGTTGAAATTAATGAAATGATTGGATCTAAAACGGTAACAATGGTATTCCAGGTTTCTTGCCAAGCTTGTACAAGTGTTCCCCACAATTCTGAAGCTATTGTAACTAAAGAAGTCCACCAAGAAGACGCCGTTTCAACAATTCCGGACCATAAACTACTAAAGAATTCGCCTATAGGATCAAAGAAACTATGCATCATTTCAGTAAAAGAAGCCCAAGCCCCTGAAAAGAATTCAACAATAGAATTCCAGGTAGTACTACATATTTCGCCTATACTTGTCCATAAATCGCTAAAAAATTGCCCTATTGGATCAAAGAATGAATGCATTGTTTCTAAGAAAGAACTCCAGGCTTCACTAGAGGATTGAACTATCCCATTCCAAAGCTCTATTAAATATTCCTTAATAGAATTCCAAACATCAATGGTCCATTGTTTTATAGAATCCCAATTTTTATAAATAGCAACTCCTAGAGCCACTATAGCTGCGATAATAATAGGAACAATAGCAACAAGTCCAGCTGCTGCTAAAGCTCCAATTTCAAAGAAACTCATGACTGTCATGACTATTGGCGCAAGTGCCATAATTGCACCTGAAATTATACCAATAGCTATTGTAACAGCTGTTAATGTAGCTGCTAACTTCGGATTGTTTGAAACCCATTCAGCTATTTTGGAAATGACATCCGCTATGACACTAAGAACTGGCTGCATCGCAACTTGTAAATCCTGCATCGCTTTTTGAAATTTAACTGCTGGGTTTGCATCCATTTTCTTAATGGAATCATTCAACTTATCTTGTTGCTTTCCAAAATCAACTGTTTTCTCTTTCGCACCTAGCAAAGTATTAATAATGTTTTGCCCTTGATCTTCATACATTGTTCCGAAAAATTTAACACCTAATTCATTACGTTTTGTTTCATCCTCAACTTCTGATAAAGCCTGTGCAATTTCAGTCATAGCTGCCGATCCGTCTTTACCGCCTTTAGCTACTGCCTGCCCCCATTTTTCAACTTGTTCTGCTGAAATTTTTGTACCTTCAAGGGATTCTTTCATAGCTTTATCGACACCTTGACCGAATTCAGCCGCTTTGATACGTCCTTCTTTTAAACCATCTAAGAGATTATCAATATTCCAAGTACCTGTTTCGACGCCAGCCGCCATAATAGCTTGTACTTCTTCGGCGTTGTAGCCTGCTCGCGTAAGCTGACCGCCATACTCGGCGATAATATCTAATTGTTCCGGTGGAAAACCCATTTTTAATAAGGCATCAGCCATACCAAGAGCGCCTTCTTGTGAAATGCCTAATTCATTACCAATTTCATTCGTTTCTTGAATTAATTCAGTAAAATCTATACCAGCATAAGCATTAGAAATAACAGCTGCACTCTTTACGAAAGAAGCATTAGCTTCATCACTAACATCTTTATTCAAAGCCCATTGTCTTCTTACACCTTCAAGTGCTTCTTCTGCATCTAATCCATAGGCTGAAATTCCCCTCACAGCATCCTCTACTGATTTTTTTGAGGATTCAGGGACATCAAATCCTATTTCAATTTTTGTTTTTAATTTGGACATATCTAATGCTTTTTCAACAGCTACTGCCATACCTCCGCCAGCTGCCATACCACCAATAACATTTTCAAGTCCTACTTTTAACCCTTCAAACTTCTTTTCCGTTCTTTCGGCTTCTTGCTGTAAATCCCTTAATTCATTTTGGACTTGTCGAATCGAATTACCGGCATCCACAGATCGAAGGGCACGTTGCAATTTATCAATGTCTGTTCCTGCTCCTAATGCTTCTCGGCCGATAATTCCAATTGCTTGTTCTAACTGCTTACTTGTAGCCGTTCCATTTCGAATTGCATTCACAAGACGATTTCCTAATGCTCCTGCAAAATCATCAACACTTTTTCCTGTCGCACTAAATAATGTTTCTAATTGCCTTGTAGAACTCGCTACATTATCTTGTTCAGCCTTCATATTTCCAAGCTTATTTTTAAGACCATTAAGAGACCCTTCTGTAAATTCAATTTCACGGCGAAATGCTCGGTATTGTTCTTCAGAAATTTTACCGTTTTGAAATTGAGCTTGTACTTGTTGTTCCGCTGCCTTCAACTTATCTAGCTTTTGTGTTGTATTTTCAATTTGTTGTGTAAGTAACTGTTGTTTTTGCGCTAATGCTTCCACATTACCAGGATCAAACTTTAGCAACCGTTCAACATCTTTCAACTCTTTGGTTAAATCATTACTACGCTTATTTACATCTTTTAAAGCATTTTGAAGACCTGTAGTTTCTCCAGCTATTTCAATCGTAATCCCTTTAATTCTTCCTGCCATTTTCTCACCCCTTTCTTAGAATGAATCGAAGTCTTTTTGATTTGCTTTTCTAACTTTTTCTTTATCCGGATTCTCTAGCTCAGCGAATTCAGCAATATAATCAAAGCAATCACCAATTGTCATATCTTCTAAATCCCAACGCGTTAATTTTGCTTTATAACAAAGAGCAAGGAACGTATCGGATGTTAATTCTTCATCACCGATAGTCCCTTGCTCTCCATTATTTTGTGTTATTTTTTTTTTGCTCCCATAGTAACTTGGATTAAATCCATAATTTCCGGCATGATGTCTTCGATTGGGAACTCTTCAAATCCATCTAGCCACACCATAGGATCCGGAATACTTTGATCCGCTGTTTTAGCGAATAACCAAGTTAAATCATAAATAAGTTCAAAATCAACATTACTTAAATCAACATTAGACATATCAATAGGTTGTTGCGTACCATCCGGTGAAGTTAATGCGCTAATTGCTCCTAATCCCATCAAGTCTGCAAATAAATTACGTCTAAATTGAGCCTTATAACGTTTGACTGTCGCTGCTGTACTTTTCAATCGAACCTGTTTACCATCTATCGTAATTGTCTTTTCCATATAATTTTTCCCCTTACATTATTATTTTTTTGTATATACCGCTGTATACCAGCCATCATAAATAGCTGCTGTTGTTTTAGATGCTGTTTTCGTTTTAACCAATGGTTTTCCGTTAATCTGAATTGGACTAGCAACAAACTTTAATTCATTTACGTTTGGCTCTGCGGAACTGCCTTTTGTTTTCGATGCAATAGTTGGACGACTTGCTGTACAGCTATACATAACATGTCTAACTGCTTTTTCATCACCATCAAATTCAAATAAAAGTGCAAATGGTTTTCCTTTTGCGTTTGCAACCTCGTGTAATACACCGTCAGTTTCATCTAATTGCTCGCCTAATACATCAATTGCAAATTGTTCCGGGATAGTAGCAATCGATAAAGTACCCTCATAACCTTGGTTATTATCAGAAGAATAATAAACCATATCGTCAGCATTAAATTCCGTTAGCTCACCTTTTGGCTCATTTGTTAGTTCGACAGCTCCAGGCATTCGAACTGGAACTCCAAATTTAACCGCACCATTTGTTGTATCTAATAATGCATAATGAACATTTTTTAAACCGAAAGTAACTTTGTTCATTTATATCGACCTCGTTTCATATATTTTTTGATACATTTTTTCAGATTCAATAAAAGTCCCGTACGAGTCATAAGGAATCTCATGATCGTCTAGGACTTTTTCAAGTTTTGCTTCTGCAACTAAATCTTTTTTAATTGTGTAAAGCTCAATATTTAAATCATTTATTTTGTGGTAGACCTTGTTATCAGCCATTAAATTCGCTGATCCGTCCACAAGGAAACAAATATAAGGTGGCGCTGGTACTGCCTTAGTTGGTGTGGCTGTAAAATGCGAATAAGCCACAGGATAACCTGTAGCTTCAAGGATTTTTGTTAATTCACCTAATGTCATTATTCAAGTGCCCTTTCAATCCGTCTTGGTAATTCATTAATTACATATTCTTCAACTGGACGAATATGCACTTGAGCCGGAACACGTCCACCACCAGCCTTTGCATGACCATTTTCCAACAGATGCGTTAGTTGCCCTTTAGTATTGTGCACGATAACGCTTTTACCTTCTTTTTTCTTACGCCACCCTTTACGATAAGCACCTGTTTTTTTAGGACCACTTTGTCTTAATTTACTTACAGCAACATCAGCCACTTCTTCTTGTGAAGTTAACAATTCTTCTTCCACAACATTTGCATATCTTTGTAATTCTCTAGCAAGTTCGCTCGCAAAATCGTTCATATTAAACATGCTCCTTTGCGATAATAGTCAATGTTTGATACATTTCATCATCATTCATTGGCGGTTCGATAATATCAAAGATACGATCCTTCATTTTAATTCGCATTAATTCTGTAATACCTGTCGTATAAGGAATTACAAACCGATAAATTCGTGTAGACTGTGAAGCCGAAGCTTCAATATACTCCGAACCTTTTACCGTTTTTATCATCGCCCACGCTTTTTTTACTTCTTCCCAATTACCTGTTTCAACTTCTTGATTCAATTCATCTTTTATTACTTCAGGTTGTTCAATGATAATTCGATTTCTACAATCACCTGTATTCAGTGGTTTCTTGTACTGAAAAGGACGCATATTAATCACCGTCCAATTTAATTTCTTCTAGGGGTATCGCCAGCATTTCGGAAAAAAACCACGCTAAGGATTATTTCTATAAAAAAGCCGTTATATTAAGAATAAAACGGCTCTTTTATACGTAAAGGACGTAAATTCATTTGTCCAGTTTCATGCAATCCTTCAAATTTGTATTCTCCAAGAAAATTGATATGTTCCCATCCTAACGGCCACACATAAGGCATTAAATCTTCTCTAAATTCCCCTCTTGCTTTTAATTCTTCTACAGCTTTTTCCATATATACTGTGTTCCACACACTTATTGCATTAATAATAATGTTTAGCGCACTAGCTCGTTGCAATTGATCTTGAAGAGCACGTTCTCTAAATTCTCCACGTTGTCCAAAAAACACAATCCTAGCTAATGCATTTATTGCTTCTCCTTTATTTAACCCTTTTTGAACACGTCTTCTTACTGCCTTATTAGATATGTAATCCAGTGTAAAGAGGGTTTTCTCTATTCGTCCCATTTCTCCAAGTGCTGTAGCCAGTTTATTTTGTCTTGCATACGATCCGATTTTCCCCATGATAAGGGCGCTAGATACTTTTCCTGTTTGAACTGAGTATGCCAGCCTTCTAATATCTTCATAATTTTCTTTTATTAATTTCAAATTAATTTTTCCCTTTAAAAGGGCTTGAACATTTGTATATTCCTCTGCGCCGGGTATGGAAAAAAGCTTAGTATCCGCCAAATCACGAATACGAGGAGCAAATCGAAATCCTAGCAGATGTGTTAAGGCGAATACTTGATCTGTATATCCTGCCGTATCTGTGTAATGTTCTTCAATTTTTAAATCTGTTTCATGATGAAGAAGCCCATCTAATACATGAAGAGCATCTCGTGCATTTGTAGTAATGACTTTAACATAGTAGGCAGATAGTTGATCACTTACAAATCGATAAATTGTTCCACCTTTTCCCGTTCCATGGTGTGGATTGGAATCTGCATGTAGAGAACGTACAGCAATGGATAGACGCATACCATCAGAGGAGGAAGTTGTCCCATCTCCCCAATAGGATGATAACTTCTGTTCCTTTTGGAAGTTCACGAGAATAGATTGAGCGCGAACCATTGCATCATCATACATTCTCCATTGCGCAGCATTTGCCATTTGTCTGTAGGAGATTCCAGGAGTAGCTTCCGCCATTTTTGTAAGACCTATATTTGTCCCCATTGCCATCAAAGTGGCTAATACAATATTCTGTTCATCTTGATCAGGAGATTGATTGGTAGAAGCATGGATAAACTGATTATGAAATCCAGTCCAACTTGCCACTTCTAATAGTAAATCTGTAAGTTTTATTCTGGGTAACATACTATGAAGAAGTTTACTAAATGCTTTTGCTTCTTCTGGAGTCCCTCTATCCAATCGCTCAACATGTAGTTTTCCTTGACTAATATCTACTCCTTCTAATTTCTCGTTATTTTCTGATAACCATTTTAAACGTTCATTTAATATGTTTATTCGGTCAGTTATATAATCTTCAGCTTTTAAAGGGGCTGTAAGACCATTTGGAATGTTTGAAACTTCGTTCCATTCATCATACGGTATAAGATAATCATCAAATGCTTTATGATGTCTACTGCCTGATACAAAGATATCTCCTGAACGAATATGATTTCTTAACTCTGTTAAAGCTGCCAATTCATAATAGTGCCGATTAATGTTTCCATCATCATCATATACATGTTTTTGCCAACGGTTAGACACAAAATGTAAGGGAGCGCCATGAGGCACTTTTCGTTTACCTGTTTCATTCAATTCATGAATCGTATCAAGTGCTTGTAAAACGGGTTCTCCAGATTTGGTCGCTCTAAAATGAAGACTGCGTAATAAAGTAGGTGCATATCGTCTAACATATGAATAACGAGTATCTAACAAATCTAAATAGTCATAATTTAAAGGCCTTGATAGTTGTTTTGCTTCTTCAACAGATTCGACCATCTCATTCCATGACATTACTTCATCTAGAGCTGCAAAAGCATCTTTACCAGTTTCTTTTGCCTCAATCAATGTCCCACATACGGTAATAAATTGTAAAATTTTCTCGTTTAATTTTTTTCCATTTGCTTGCTGTATTTCGTCTTGTTCCTTTTTCCCTTTTGTTTGAAGGTTCATCATGAGGCGATCATGAATTTCGATTGCATAATCTATGAGATCTTGTGTAATCTCCAATAAAAATGAAACTAACATACTATATCTTTTTACTTCATTGAATCGTCTAAAGGCATATGGTTCATATTTTGATCCTAATCTAGCGAGTTGGCGAAGGCGATTTGTATTAATTTTTGTGGTATCAATAGTAAGACCAATTTTTTGAACAAATTGTAGTCGATCTATTACTTTTAAAAATGATTCTGGTGAAGGTTGGGCAGGTACATCTTTTAACCATGCTAATGAAGATTTCCCATTTATAGTTGGTAAAAGTAACGCATCTAATTGATCTTTTTGTTCTTGGACCAAACCGTCATGTAGTATGCTATACACTTTCTGATCTGCTTGTTGCTTTGCTTCCCAGACGATATTTTCAATCACATACATAGCAGGAAGAATGACCTTCATTTTTCGCAATGTAGATATTGCTATTTCAATTAAATAGAGGGTATTACTGTTATCCATTGCTTGTTGTACTAAAAATTGTAATAAAGTTTCTTTATATTCAGAAGAGAAATTCTGATATCCATATTCTGCTCGAATTTCACCAAGATGTTCCCATAGAGTATTCTCACGTTTGGCATATACTAAAAATTCTTCAGGTGGAATCTGTAACTGACTCGCAACATAATCCACTACAAATTGTGGAATATCTTTATATTCTGTTAAAGACCAGCCAGGATAACGGATTAATGCGAGCTGAAGAGCGAACCCTAAACGATTGTATCCTCTACGGTGTTTTAATATTAAATGTAAGTCATGTTTAGAAAAAGTATGAAATGTTACTAAATCCCATTCTGTTAAACGTGATAAATCCATTAACTCATTTCGTTGTGCCTCTGACAGTAATTGTTTAACTCCCATTGTTTTCCCTTTGCTCCTTTATAAGAGTTCCATTTTATTTTTTAACTGCAGTTGGTTTGGATTTGTGTAAAGTAATGTTGTATGGATGTTAGAATGCCCAGCTTGATTTGCAACCTCGTGAATGCTAAATCCTTTTTCAATTGCATTCGTACAGAAGAAGTGTCGTAACTGGTGCGGGGTAATAACATCGCTATATGATTTAAAGATACGATTGACGACCGTACGGTCGAGCTTTTCGCGCTTTTTACTAATAAAAAGATAAGGAGATTCATGTGCTGTACTGTATGTTTTTCGATCGATGAGATAATCTTTGATAGCACGAAGTACCTTACTATTTAGTAATACAATTCGTTGTTTATCTCCTTTTCCACTTCGAATAATACATTCCCCAGTCTGTAAATTGAAGTCATTCATTTTGATAGATAATGCCTCTGAAATACGTACCCCTGTGTATGTCAGGAGAGTGACAATTGCATAATTACGTTTGTTATTATCCTCTAGCACACTTTGCAAAAATTTTTTTACATCCAATTCAACAATTTGGGTTGGGGAAGCATACGCAGTTTGAATTTTTATCATGTCTGTTTTTAAAATTACCTGATCTTGTTGACTGCCTTTCTGTATTAGAAATTCATTAAATTTAGCAAGGCTACTAATCTTGTGATTGATGGTCTTGGCGTTCAACATTTTGACATTCTTTAAATAACTAATGTACTCTAAGATATTTTGTCGGTACAATTTCATTAATTTTCTGTCATATGAACCTTCAAACCATGTTATGTATTGTCTAATACCTAATGTGTATCCCTTAACAGTGTTCTCACTTTTCTTCTCCTGTTTAAGATAAGAAGAAAACTGTTTTGCAACATCCATGTATTTTCCTCCCTTCTATAAATTGTGTTGCATACACAAATGTTTATTTAATAGTAAATTGTGTTGCGTAAAACTCGTAGATTCATAGTTATTATAACACCCAATACAACACAATTAATATTGTGTTGTATTATTTTTGTGCAAAAAAAAGACACTGCCTGTGTCTAGGACTAAGGATATATTTTCTGATTTTGCAACCAGGGTTTTCTTAGCGTGGTTTTTTTCCGAAATGCTGGCGGTACCCCATCTAATGTTTCAACAATAGCTGGTAAAGTTTCTAAATCTACATACTCTTCAATATCATCCACACCAATAGAATTAAGGATTGTTCCAAGAACAATTGCTTTCTCAAGTTTAGTTAATTGCATTCCCTCACTCCTTTTGAAAGAATATTCCGATTATATATTTACAAATAAATACAAGTTGCTATAATAAAATTAACATTGCCATCCGGAAAAGCGATTCGCCCCCATGCGAGTTGCTTTTCCTTTTTTATGGCTATTGTTTTAAAAATTCATCCACTGTTTTACCAAGCAAACTAACCATCGCTTCTCTCTTTTGCTTTGGTGTTGTGTTGTCTTCCAACTCATTAAAGATTGGAATTGCACCTTCTAACTTCTGTTTATCGATACGTTCATTCACAAGATCCTGTCCTAACATGGCAATGAATATTCCAATCGCAACCGCTTGTTCTTGTTTAGTTAGTTTCATTTATTCTCACCTGCGATAGTAATCTTTTCCGCTTTGATTAAAATTCGTTCCGCATTCTGATCCACGACTGAAGTTTTACCATCCTTGCTAATAGTTGTAACTAAATTTGTTTTCATCTTTCATCCTCCTCCAAAATAAAAAGCACCCAAACGGATGCTAAAAGAATCTTATTTTAATAATTTTGTAGTCTGATTTAATTTATACAGGGAAATGAATTATTTATACACAATGACTTCCTATAATATTATTTATGTTTAGTAGATAAATCGGGAAATGACTGTTATATCAACGTTTATCTAGTTTACATAAGATATATCGTTATGCAATTTCTATACATTGGCTTTAAATCAACGTTTTTGTCACTCCGCATTGATGATTTCTTGCATAAACTTCACCTTGTTAACTAACTGTATTTTTCTTTATTTTGTAACGTATTTATAATAACGAACAATAATGATGAACCAAATAATAACTCCAATGCTCATCCCCTAATCACTTATCTTCACCTTTTCTATTAATATTCCGGTACGTGATATTTTAATATCCACTTATAAACAAAAGAGCAACCGATACGTTCAGTTGCCCTTCCGTTAATTCTTTATGTTATTACTATAACCCATTTTTACAAGGGTTTCGTTACCCACAAAGTACCTTACCTAAAGGTGACCTACTAAAAGGTAACCTTTCTATAATCCGTCCACAAACTTTAGGACCTTTCTTATCTCAGCATGTTTACGTTTAATGTAATATGGACTGTAATCCAAATCGTATGCAATTTGTTCTAACGTCATCCCATCGATGTATTTCTTTTGAATGATTTTATTGTCCAATCCTTCAAACTTATTAATCATGTTTCTTAACTCATGCATATCGTTCATTGTATGGGCTAATTCATATTCAATGGCAGCAATACGATCTTCTAGTTTCGTTCCCTCTGAACCTTCAGTCAATCGAACATCTTGCAAGTCGCCATATACCCAACGTTTCAATTCTCTTTTGCTTCGTAATAAATTGTTTTCTAGATAACAAATTCTATCTTCCAGGTTTCGATAATCTTTTAACCATTCTAGCAATGTGTATGCCACCTCACTTATTTTAGGATGCCAGCTTGTACAAATAGATTTCTCCAAGCTTCATTTGTTCTTTGTTTATCAAATAATTTATCTCTACGAGCAATTGCCTTCTTTATTTTTCGTTTTTTAAGCTTTTTCATCGTTTTTCCCCCTTTAAATTCACCTCAAAACGTATGAATCATTTTATACAGTGTTATTACACGTTTTTAGCCGTTTTATATCGTTCAAGACCTATTGCATTCGGAATTAATTTAAACGTTTAATTTCCTTATTATATAAAGCCGTTTTTTCGTGAGAATTTATTATTTTTAGTTTTTAAAGAATTCATCCGTCCACGGTTCGACTTTTACAACCTCTTCACGTAATCGTTCAGCCAACTCTGTAATTTCATGTTGTGCACCTTTCCCTTTTCTACGTTTAGAATAGAAGTCTAGTAAGCTACGCAAATTTACTGTTAAAACCAAGTTTGTACATGCTGCATTAGGTAAAATTGAACGAGCGTCTTCGGCAGGTACACCTAATTTGCGGAAAGTATCGTAGTATAACTGAATTTGACTCATAACAGACTCAAATAACTCTTCTTTTTCATCGTTATCTTTAATTGTCTTAGGTACTACATAGTCAAAACCACCAATCTTATCCGTTGAACCCATGCGCACATACCTCTGTGACTGTACCGAAAAACTAAATCCTACACGGTGTCGTGTCAACTGTGCTAATAACGCCCGACTGACTCCTTCTACCGCGAATGTATATGTTAGATGCTCCAAAGTACTCGTATGACCTGAACCTACAATTTGTCTAATCAGTCGATTCGCTTCATTTCCTTTTTTGCCGTCAGTCGCTTTTCTACCGAAATATTTATATCCTTCAAGCTTTACAATTTCACTAGATTTATTTGCTGAGTAACAGGTACGGATAGCTGTTAATGCTACTGCTTGTCCATCTGTGTAATCAGGATTACCATGGTATATCGGTAATGATAATGCGAACTCCTTAGAAGCTTGTGTATGTGCCAATAACTTTATATCCATATCCATTCCCCTTTTCTACAAAATGAAATTTTTATACTAATCTTCATCAAGTTCCGTAACAGTTATATAATTCCTAGCATTCTTCCGTTCCGCCACTCGTCTCTTATACGCTGGCCTCTTATAAAATTTAACAGTTTCAGGACGTACGCCCATATATTGAGCGCATTGCAGTATGGTCCCGACACATACGAATGATTCACCTTTATAAACGACATACTCCTTTACCTTCACTGTTCATTCTCCTTCCTTCCCAAATAGCGTTTTGGTTAAAATATTTAACGAACCATATTATTCATAGCTTTAATGATTAAATTTAACGCCATATTAAAGTCTTCAATGGATTCTAATTCTTTTCCGTTCAATAAAACCTTTCCGTCATCAGTAGCTTTAATAACAGTGCTTACCTTTCCCTTTTCAGTGATCGATATTGTATTTTTAAACTGGCTTTCCATATAAATTAATCCCCTCCAAAATAACGAGTTTGTCACTTTCTGAATGCACTAATTACTCTAGAAACCATATCGTCAAAAGCATTCACCATACTAGTAACACAAAGAAATATAGCTATTAAAGGCATACACCAAAAGTAGTGATACCACTTCGAGTAGCTTTTCATTTTCCACCACTCATGCAATCCCATTCCATTCACCTGCCAAATAAGGATTTTGTTATAACACTTCGATTTTTTCTATTGTGACTGTAGTATGAGTGACATCCCACTCATCGTGTTCGTAACTGCATTTATACCAATAGTTGATTACACCTTTACGTAACACATCACTCACGCCCAGAACCATGCTTTCGCTACCATCTTTTATCCAAACTGGCTTTTCACCATACATTACATCTTCTGGATCTTTAACCACCGTTAGTTCTTCCTGTAATTTTTTCATAAGCTTATCAAATGCTTCTTGTGCATCATCTAGCAATTTATAAAACTTAGGTTTTACTTCTTCACCGTACATTCCGACTTCACTAACTTTGTAGATTTCCATTTCCGCTCCCCTTTTCTCCCAAATAACTATTTTGTTATTATTTCAATGAACAAAATTCTTCTGCAACACGTTCACATAAATCTGATATTGATAATGGTTCGCTTACTGTCATAGACAGCAATTGTTCGTAATCATCATATGGCTCCATAAGTGGTAATAAGTGCTCTCTACATGTTGCTAATTCATCTAAATATTCTTCGTTCTCTTTCTGAATACGCTTATTTTCACGATTAAGATTTTCATTTTCTAACTTTAATCTATCTATTTCCTTTCGGTACAAGCTCAATTGCTGCGTGGCATGATTAAAATCATCTCTCAACAGCTGATACTTAGTTGAACCTTTCATTCTTGTAACCTCACTCTCTATTCAAATAACGCTTTGGTTAAATTTTTTCGTAACCGTCTTCCCCTAACTTTCCATACAGTACATTTAGAATCTCATCAGCATCTCCGTCAGCAAGGTGTCCTTGGTTAACTAACGTTTGTAACACACCCTCTATTTCCTCAATTGAAAACTTTCTTTGTATCATTTCTTGTTCCCCATTTCTTATAAAATTCAAAATTGGTCTTAATATCCACTTTCCTGGCGTTGATGGTTTACTTCATTCTTTTTTATATATGCTTGTTCAATTTGTTCTTCAGTGAACCCTAACAATCTGCCTAAATACAAATACTGTTCAATTAACTGTTCGTATTCACTTTCCAAGTAATTTTCTTCACTTTCAACTTCACGATCTATATATAAAACGGTATGAGTTAGTTGTTTATACTGTCTGATAATGTGTGTTTCATTCTTCTCTGACTTCAAACAATGAGCCACTGAATATTTAGGTAAAAATCTTATAAAATCAGATTCTAATAGGTCTAATCCTGTCTCTAGTACAAAATGCAATCCGTCCACATATTCCTCTAATAATGTTGCTTTCGGCTTAGGATTTTCGCTCCAATACTTAAAACCACGCCAATCGTTCGCACACTCCATAAACTCCACTAACATTGCAAGCATCATTTTCGGAAACTTATCATTTCCTTTGTATCCGATATGCTTTTTCAAACCTGCTTGTACCTCATATAATTTAGTTAATTCCATATAAATTCCGCTCCTTATAAATAACTTTTCAATTTCTCTTTCTGTTTCTTCAACACTTCCAAGGAAAGTTGCGTTTTCCGCTTCTCGTTATTCAATCCAACCAAGTGATATTCCATTTTACGAATCTCATCCTCTACTACATCGAGTTCGCTTTGCACCTGCACCGCAGTTTCTTTCTTCACGCAATCCCTCCTACAGTCCTAATGCGTTCATGATCTTCCCTTCATGAAATCCATGTATGATATTCCCGTCTTCCATCAAGAAAGCTGGTAATGTCATTAAACCTTGTTGCTTTATATGGTGTTCATTTTCTTTCAGTTCAACGTTAATTTCCTTTACTTCCACATCAACCGGACAATGTTCTAGCATGAATTTTGCTCTTTTACAGTCTCCGCAATTATTCTTTGTAAACATAGTGATCTTAGCTGCCATTCTGTTTCTCTCCCTTTATTAGTTTCCATAACTCTTTTTCATCCATTTCATAAAGCTGACGTCCTGTTTTTTCCTCTTTGTAAATTCCCTTATGTATCAGGACATCGATGTATATTTGTTTCCTGTCCATTGCTTCTCCTTGCTTAGAAAATCCCTGTTTTAAGATAATGTCTAGCTTGATAATAAAAATGATGATAAATCCAATTCCCACTGAATTTCTTATCCAAATACACGATTTCAAAACCGTATTTTGCTTTAAATGTATTTAGCCTTCCCAGTAACGCTAGTGGATTGTATTTGGAATGATACTTCCCTTGCAACATCTTCTCATATCCATGTAGGTCCTCCACAATTAAGGTGAAGGGAATCTCTTTTGATCGAATTAATTCATTCTCAAACGCTGTTTGCGTATTTTTTTGTAAATTTCCTGTGATTTCATCCATATGGGCTTTCCGTTCTACTCGGCTATCTAAATAGATATCACGAAATATGCCCAGCTCTTCATTTTTCGGAATCATACAACCGTAATCGCCAGTATCTAATTTTTGATTTTTTATCAATATTCCCTTTTGATGTAAATAATCTCGAATATGAGTATTATCTTTCTCTCTCGTATCCATCACGATGGTGAGTGTTTTAAGAATGTTATTTATTTCCGTATCGGTATAACGATAACTGATCATGCTCCTACTCCTTTCTTCGCATGTATAACTGCACGTTCATATATCTTCCTTGCCATCGCATTCGATTCATCATTTTCAAATGGTCGATAATCTTCATACACGTCTGTCCATCCATTCTTCGCAAGCGCAATCGTCCAGTCATAGAACATTTGTAATGAATCTGTATCAGCAAGCAACCAATCATGTAACTTTCGGTTATGTTTCCAACCAGAAAACTCATAAAAAATCTTCAAGATTGTAATCTTTTCGTTGTTTGCATCCTTCCAGGACTTAAACCAAGTATCAATACCATTGAAATTTTTCTCCGCAGCTTGCATTACTTCCACAGGAATTAAGTTCTGTCGTTTTATTCCGATTCGTCCATCACTTGGATCAAGATAGATATTTGCACCCGATTTCCAAATTAAACTTATAATTTCTAAAACTTTCATAATGGTGTTTCTCCGTGTTCGAATCGAGATTGACGAGCTTTTGTAATTGCTAAATTAAAATCGTTTAAAGATATAGAGCTTTCTATAGGTGATAAAATTTCATAATGTATGAATGCACGATTGAAATGTGGGCCATTATTTTTATTAGGAACAAGTTCGGCATATTCCGGTTGATTAAATATTAAACAACCATTAACCCCCATAGGTGGACGATCATCCAACATTCTAGCTTTACTAATACCTTCTTGATCAGTTAAGTTTCCTTTAACTTCTACAAACCATTTCAATTTAGGTAACCAAAAATCAGGTAAATAATAAGTACCATCGATTAAAACAAATCCTTCCGGTTCGTATTCCCACTCAATACCTAACGCATCGAAAAATACAGCCCATCGAGCTTCTAAACGACTCCGAAAACGATAACCTTTATATATCGTTTCAATTGGTTTAATGTTCACGAAAATTTCTCTCCTTCATTTTCAGTAACACGATATCCCTTTAATTCCACTTTAGTAACCCGTTAAAAACACTGTCATATCAACGCTTAGAGGTCATTTTTCTCTCAAAGGTTACTATAGGTTACCTCGAATCGCTATAACCGAGAATAATATAATATATATTTATATATTTATTATTTTTGGATTATAGTAAAATAAGTAACCTCCAATAACCCAACAAAAAATAATTAACTACAAACCCTTGATACATAAGGATTTTATGATAGTTTAAATGGGGTTACTGAATGTTTTTCTGGGTTGCTCGGGGTTACTGATTCATCTTCTTTTTGTAAATATTTGTAACTTTCTTTTTGTAACCCAATACCATTTAAAAACGTCTTGTTTTTTGCTCCACGTTTTTTATGAATGCTTTTGTTTTCTAGTAATCTGTAAAAAGTACGATTCTTTAAAGCAATTTCCCCTTCATCATCACACCAACGAGAATAAGCGGTATATAACTCTTTCGCCTCGATTTTTGCGAGAGGATTCAAAAAACACATATCGAGTATAAATGGTTCAATTATATCCATTTCTTCCTTATATTTATCTGTTGCTACTCTAATTGATTTTGGTTCGCCCAAGCCTTCACGTTGCCATTTTAAACACCCTTCGATTGCCCAATTTAATATTCCTGAAATCTCTAAGGATAACTTTTCAGGAAGTTTGCGATCTATTTTTTCTTTTGGAATTGTTACGGTAAAAGGTATCATTCGGACCCTTCTCCAAATTCCTTCATCAATACCCTTGATAATTGGCTTATGATTAGTTGTAAAAAACACTTTAAATTCTGGTTGAAACTCAAAATATTCTTGTCTTAAGAATCGAGCTGTAATTGGTTCACCACCAGTAATTTGTTTTACTAAGCCTTCTGACAATTGTTGTCCTTCTTCACTCTCAACAGCTGATACAAAACGTGATCCAGCTAAACGAGCAATGTCATTGTTGGCACCATTATCATTTTTCTTTTTAATAAATGTTTCGCTATTTGTTTGCTTTGCATAATCACCTAACAAATTTTTAATAGTATTAATGAATGTGGATTTACCATTTCGTCCACTACCATAGAGGAAAAACATAACTTGTTCAGATATATCACTTGTCAATGAATATCCGATCGATTTTTGAATAAAGTCTATTAATTCGTAATCTGTATTTCCTTCTGCATCTTTGAAAATACTTTCTAAAAATGACTTCCAATTCGGACAATCTTCATTTTTTTTAAATTCGATATTCACTAATTTTGTAAGCATTAAATCACGATCATGTGTTGATAATTCACCTGTTTTCAAATCAATTACACCATTCTCTACATTTAATAAATATTGGTGAGTATCGAAATCTTCTCGTTGAGCGGGTACAAGCGGAATCATATCCTTGATACTATTCATGCGAATTGCACGTTTTTCACATTGTTTACCCCATTTGATTTCATATTCATCTTCACTTTTTAATAATTTCCTAAGAGTTTTTGAAGTGATACGTTCAACTTTCCTGCTTCTATCTTCTTTCCAACGCTTCCCATCCCATGTGTACCAACCAGAACCGTTTACAAAACGAATTACGTGTCCATATTCAGCTACAATACGTTCTGCATTTCCCATTTCAGTGAGCATGAATTTTCGATTTGTTGGCCTTGCTTCATCTTCACTGTCTTCATCATTGTGGAAATCAAATGAAAATTCTTCGAATTGCTGTTTATTATCTAAAATAGTCGTGGGAGTCGATGAAATAGCCTCTGCTATTGTTCTTTCACCGTAAGTTTCATTTGTATCGCTGAAATGGATAACGTCCCATTTATCACGTATAAGGCTTGACTCACGAAACATTGAGTCCATTCGAGGTGCTGAATTACCTGTCCAAAACGCTAAATGATTACATAATGCTTGATCGCTTCCCGAATGATCGTTATTAATTAAATTCCCATTGAATAATGACCTGATTTTATCACCGTTTTTACTTCGAAACATTCTTTCCCATAATGCTTCATTTGAAATTTTGATTTCATCTTTTTCAAATTCTGCTAAGTTCACGCGCCCTTGGATATCACTATCATCAAAATACTGTTCAAATACTTCTGCTAGTTCATCTGTACGATCATACACATCATTGGAATTTTCACGATTTCCTGTAAAGGTAAAGAAACGGCCGTATGAGTAAATTTCTAAACCGTGTTTTGTATTTTTACGTCCAGTACCTAACACTGATTGTGGAAGACTACCTTTGATGATGATGTGGATGCCTTTTCCTGAAGGTGAAAACTCTGTGTAACTATCTAATGTATTGATAATCTCTGTTGCAAAAGCATTTGTTTTTCCGTCCAGAACACACTTATCAATATCTATTCCTATATAGTTGTCCTGCCTACTAAACACGAAGCCTATTCCGTCATAGTCACCTTCTAAGTAGAATTTGACCGCCGTTGCAAATGTTGACCAAGTACGTCTGTTATTTGCTTGAGCCATTTCGCCAGTTACCTGACACGGAACTTTGGTTTGCTTACCATTTCGCATTTCGAACTTCCACAAAATCCATTGAGGAAGGGCCTTTAACTCGGCAGGAATTTCATTAAAATTGTATGGATTCTTTTTCATTTCGCCCTCCGATTATTTGCTATTCTTGTAAATAATCATCAATATCTGCACCTAATGAATTACAAGCTCTTCCGAGCGCTTCACGAAGCTTTTTATTTTCATCAACTAATTGAATAATGTCAGTTTCATCTAAAATGCCAGCTACTTTGTACAAATAAAGCTTCGAAACTCCTAAGCAATTTGATATTTTTGAAAGAGTTTCTGGCGATGGATTTCTTTGACCTGTTTCAACGTGCGATAAATATGGTTGCGAAACGTCTGTCATCTCTGCAACTTGTATTAAAGTTAAACCTTTAGATTTTCGTAATCTTTTAATTTCTGTACCAATCATTACTCTTCACCTCGATTTTAGGGTATAAAAAAGAGAAGTCGGTCAAAACCAACCTCTCTATTAAGTTTTATTTATTCATATCCATTTACTATTGCCCATGGATTAAAAGGGTAAATCATCTCCAATTGTGACCGTAGGACCGCTTGTTACTGGATTTACTTCTGATACATCATAGTACTTCGCTTTAGCAGCAGTACGTTTTTGTTTTTGACCATCAACAAGTTTTTCATACTCTTCATGTTTTACTGTGATTTGTAGGTTCTTATTGATAAGTTGTTTACCCATGTCTTGTGGAGAATCGAAGACATGATTATTACCAAATCCGCAAGCTTTTAATAATGAGTTAACGATTTTAATTGAAACCTCATGTTCGAATGTAAATGTGTTATAAAGGATTTTTGCACCTTGGTGATTTTGTGACACATCACTGCGAATCTCGAAATCTACTGATAATTTATCTTTACCCGCTTGCGTTTTTCCAGCTTCCGCATTTGTAATAACCGCTTCATACTTACCTTCAGCTACTAATTCAAAACCTGTGTTTACGTTTGTTTCATCGAATTTAAAAAAGCTCATCTTGTCATTTCTCCTTTTATTTTCAATTTGTGGTTAATTTTCTACTTGGTTTTGTAAATGCTTTCTCAATAGGCCAATTACTTTTCAATCTCCTATATAAGCATGCATAAGGGATTTTTAGTTCATCAGACCATTCAGCCAATGTTTGCTTTTTGCCTTTATAAACTAAAAACCAACTATTTCTTCTGTTATTTGCTTGTTCTTTCGGTGTAGACCATTTACAATTTTCTGGCGTATAATCTCCATTAACATTAATTCGATCAATAGAAAGAGAGTTTGAATAACCATTTTGAATTGCCCACTCTTTAAATGCGTAATAATTACTTGTCCATTCTTCGCAAATCGTTATTCCTCTTTTTCCGTATCTTTCAAATTCACAAGAGTTTTTGTCATAACATCGTTGTTTCATACTTTGCCAAATCCTATATAAACGTTCCTCTTTAACTCTTCCCATTATTGATTTTTCCGCTGCTCTCTTTTTTACTAACTCTGCATTTAAGCAGCCGCAACTCTTTGTATTACCAGATTTCAATCGATCTCCCCTGACTGATACATTTTTTCCGCAATCACATTTACATTTCCAAAACAATTTATAGTATTTATCAGTACCATTGCTTCCAATCACAATAAGTCTTCCAAACTTTTTTCCTGTTAAATCAATCCTATTACTCATTTTCCTCACCAAAGATTTTTATTAACTCTTCTTGGAGGCACCCTTTATGCTGACTAAGATGATTCTTTGCAAACACACTTTGATTACCTTCTAACATAAATCCTCTTGTTCCATCTGCCTTTTTAACCAATTGCCCGACTACATGAACAATTCCCATAATGTGATTAACGATCTTCTCACGAATATCTGGAATGAATTGTGTATATTGCTGACCATCATCATGAGTAATGTTTCTTGTTGTCTCCCAAGCTGTGAAAATAACATTTGCATCTAATGAATTAAATGTTTCTACTAACTTTAAAAGATGGTTATCAAGTAAAGCGTAATCCTTTAATTCAGGCATACCGCTTTTTGTTTTTTCACCTTTTTTAAGTAGCCATAACTTTTGGTAATGCGTTAAGTTATCGATAAAGATATTGTCATACTTACCAATTTTCGCTTTTGCTAATGCGTAAAACTGTAGGATACTATCATGTGGGTTTTCACCATCAATTTTAGCTACGTCTACATTTTCATAACCGGATAACACTTGGCTTGTCCCATCGATATCCAGGACTAATGTTTTACCTGGTAACAATCCAGCAACCGTTGTTTTACCGTTACCTGGTTTTGAATAGATAATGATTTTTGCTTTTTTACTTTTGGTAATGGCAGCACCGTTTGTAATTTCCAATTAATTCACCTCTACTCTTCCTAATAAATAATCTGTTGATACACCTAAAGCAGTTGCTAAATCGCATAATACATAAATGGTTGGTCTAGAATCCCCAATTTCATAATTCGAAATCGTACATCTATCTTTATTAATCATTTCTGCTAATTCCTGTTGAGTAAGATCTTTCTTTTTTCTTATCTCTCTAAGCCTTGCAGGAAACATTTTTTACCCCTCCACCATTTTCTTTAGGACAAAGATTGAAGCTTCAAGATCGTATATTTTACTTGCAGCGTCCCGAATGTTCTTTTCAACAATAGGCTTCTTTTCTATTAGCCGCTCTAATTCTCGTTCATGTTCGCCTAATCTGCGTTGTTCCACACTCAATGATTTTTCTAATTCTTCAATAGCAGCGTTCATTTTACTCACCCGCAACTTTCTTTATGGAATGAGACTCTACATATTGTTTGATGCAATCTGTTTCATCGTGTATGTAATCACCAT
The DNA here is from genome assembly GCF_045277205.1 of Bacillus sp. A01H. Classification (NCBI taxonomy): domain Bacteria; kingdom Bacillati; phylum Bacillota; class Bacilli; order Caryophanales; family Bacillaceae; genus Bacillus; species Bacillus sp. A01H. The sequence goes on from NZ_CP117706.1 coordinate 31,001, forward strand.
CAATATCGCGGTACTCTTCACCAAAATAGATTTCCTTCCCGCAACTTGTACAATCGCACATAACATTATTTACAACTGAATCCTGACGATTCCCAACTACCATTAAGTTTTCTACTGTTTGGTATCCCCGCAATTTTCTCTTCCATCCTTTCCGAAGTATAGAGAGAGTAATAGACTATGTTGTCATGTATAAAAGCCACTTCATGTGGAAGATCTTCTGAATCACGATTTGCTATGATTGGTTTCATTCTGTATTCAGCTAACGCTGATTCAAATGTTTCATTATTAAGATGAACTTCATTACCACGAATACTAATAATGCCATCTTCATTCCCTGCTAACCTGATAGCTTGTACAGCTTTACTCACTTCTTTAATGTTCATTAGCAGTTCACTCCTTATCTTCAATTAACAGTTTTTTAGGAAAATTTAATATTGCCTTGTCACCGTATAATTCAATTGCTTTTTTGTCGTATGCTTTGGCGGCTTCTTCTTGAGTTTTAAATAATCCTAAATAGATTTTCTTACCATTTGTTGTTATAGACGATTGATACCTATTTCCTTTTATGGTTATCCCTTTATATTTCCCACTTTTTTTTCTAGTTTGAATTGTGTTTTTGAAATCCATTTCTTTTGTATTGTTATATTCACCTATAACATTTTGAAATGCTTCCTCACCCATAAGTTCCAAAGCTTTCTCGTTATAAGATCTAGCCGCGTCATCTTCATTTTCATAGAGTCCTAATGAATATCTTTTTCCCTTATACATCAGTATGGTTCTCCACGAATTTGATTGTTTGTTCCAAAAAACACCTTTATATTTTGATGAACTACCCTTATGCCCTTTAGATTTTCTTAAAGTGCCAATCGCATCTGAAAGAATTAAATTTTCTTTTTGACAATCTAGTCTATTTAGATTTTTAAAAGTTACTTTATTATCATTATTTTCATCTAAACCAAGTACGAATCTTCCTAATGTACCTACATTATTGTTTTGTACAGTATAATTAGTAGCCCTTGCATTAAGTCGTATATGCCAATTATGTTTCATACAACGCTCATAATCTTCATCATCCACAAGAGCAACCATTCCATTTTGCAATGGTATTTCTTTAACCATTTCTTCACTCCTTTACATGAGTTGAATTCGTGCTATAATCATGTTGAAAATTTATTTTCTTAGATCACCTGTTGCAGCAGGTGGTTTTTCTTTCTACTAATCATTAATCTTGATTTCTTAAGATTAGGATTGATTTTATTGAAAGCTTTATTTTTGATCCTACTTACTGTGGATTCGTGAACATTTAATTTTTCTCCAATTTCTTTGTCTGTATAGCCATAAGATTTTTGTATTACCACAAATTTTTCTTTTCTATCTAAATCGCTAATTTTTTCATTAAATGTAATTGAATCAATAACATCTTCTTCTATATTTATTGGAGCAACTGCAAAGAACTCATTCGTTTCCTCACCATTTCGATTTAAGTCGATAGAACGGATATTGATTTGATTTTTTTCTTCAACACTTGTATATCTACTTAACTTAAATGGTGTCCCTTTCACATGAATTACTTCGCTTATATACCATCCCAATGTTTTAATTACATAAGTATTAAATGATATCTCTCTATCAGGATCATACTTCAAACATAATTCCCACAGTTTTATTCGGCCTTCCTGAACTAAATCATCAAATTCCATATTATTTTCAATCGCTATTCTAATTGCAGCTTCATAACTACCAAGTCTTTTTTTGATTGCAGTAAGTACCAAATGATCTTTCTTTGCAAACAACTCTTCAGGTGTCATTTTCTTTTACCTTCCCTTCATTCTTTTTCTAGAAATCTTTTAATTGGTTTATCTAACACAGCTATAAGTGGCATTACTGTACAAATTATTAACGCTACAACTAATAAGGACGTTGTGCTTTCTTCTATCATTACTTTCACCCTCTCAAACTATGAATTTGGAATTACGCGTTTGCAAAAAGTGTTTCGGTGGATTAAATGAAGTTGCCCATCTACTTTCTTGAAAATCAACCAGTTATGTGGGTTTAAGCTATATGACTTAATTAGTTGTTTTTCTTTATTTGTTGGATTCTTACCGTTTTTCACGATCTTCCCTCCTTACACAACTTGTTGCGAATTACACAACCTTGTTGCAAAAAAAATTAACTTTGCCTGAGAAACTTTTCAATATTTATACCGAAAGTCTCTGAATATAACACAAGAACTCTTAAGCTAGGACAATGAATGCCCGCTTCGTACTTTGAAATAGATGTCTTATCAATGTTAAGTAAATTAGCTACTTGAGTTTGCGTTAATCCTTTTTCCTTCCTGATTTCACGAAGAAATTCGTTATTAATGATCATAAATGATGAACACCTCTTTCATAAATCGAGTTTATAACAAAGTTGCGAATTACGCAACTATTATTTTGATTTTTTATAAAAAGAATTATTTTGTTGATTTGCACTCAACTTTTCGTATAGAATGTAGTTATATATAAGATGTGAAAAACACACCTTATTAATTCGAATGAAAAGAGGAGCAAAAAAATGTTTGGACAACGCTTAAAAGCTTTGCGCCTTGAGAAGGGGATGACGCAACAACAACTAGCAGATTTCTTGGATATTGAAAAATCTAATATTTCCAGGTTTGAATCGGGAAAACAATCTCCTTCAAATGATAATAGAGTTAAGATGGCTAAACTTTTCAATGTATCTGTTGACTACATGCTCGGATTATCAGAACACAAATCATTGGATAAAGAAAAATCAGAGAAGATCTCTAAAGATGCTGCGGCTCTCATGGAAAAGATAAATAAATTACCGCCTGAGAAACGCAAATTAATCGAAAACTTGATTGATAACTTCTAAAAACAAAAAAGAGAGCTTTTCAGCTCTCAACCTTTTTCCCTCATATTCTTCTTTTTTCGTCAATAATTTGATATGATGAGGGATGAATACATAAATTTTTAACACAAATAACTTTTAAAATAAAATAAAAGACAAAAGAAAAAGAAGTCGTCTGCTACCGGCCAAAGTACTAGACAACTTCCTCGCGAAAACAAAAAGCTTTTTGCAAAGCTTGTTTTTATTAATTTATACTCTAAGTATACAATTTTTAAAAACGAGATGCAAGAGGCTTAATTCCCTATACTTAAATTTAGGGAGTAAGCCTTTTTCTTTTGTCCTCAAGGAGGATATTTATTATGACTGTAACATTCCAAAAAGCTAAAAAGAAAACTAGAAACGAACTACAATTACCTATTCTACACTTTGTTTGTATGGATGACTGGATTGAAAAATTAGGAGATAAAGCATTTACTGCATGGTTAAAATTCTATACATGGTGTAATCGTGAAGAAGATGCACACGGCAATCGTCCTGAAGATGATGTGATTCCATCTAGTTTAACTAAAGTCCAAAAACGTTTAGGTGTAGGAAAAGATACTTTTTACAATAAAATTTTAAAACCGTTATGGAACCATGGATTAATCGATGTATTTGAATACAAATCTGAAGGTTGGAAAGGACAAGGTAATGTAAACATTATTGTGTATGAGTATCCTCAAAATAATTACGATTTAGCTGTACAACCCTTAGAACAAATTCGTGACTATGATACTGATTACACTTCACAAGCCAAAGTGTTTGCAAAACTTGGCGGACGTCCAAAAAAAGATGCATCAGTACCCCGTTCTGAAATAGAACAGGGGGATGGTTCTGAAATAGAACAGGGGGTGTTCTCAAATGGAACAGGGCCCCGTTCTGAAATAGAACCCAATAATGTTTCAAATAATCTATCTAATGTTTCAAAATCTATTAATGCTTCAAAACAATCTAGTAATCTTTCTATCTTAGAGAAGATTGAAAATGCTAATTTACCTGATACTACTAAAACTGTATTAGGTAAAAATATTGATAGATTGACAGATAATAAATTAAATATCATCTTAGAATTATTTGATATCTACAATGATGTACTTAAAGAAGTGGCTTTCAATGCCGTTATCGCCCGTGTACTTAAATTAAAAGTACAATCTAGTTTTAGAGGTTTATTAGAAAAATCATTAAAAACAGAGACATATACACAAATGCCTAATTCCACAACTACTGTTGTTCGTAAAGAAATGCTACCTGATTGGGCCGGAAAAGAAGATAATGAATCATCAACTGTGGAAGGCAATAAACAAGCTCCTGAAGATTTAGAGGAAAGTCAAAAACGTTTAGATGAAGTATTAAAGAAATATAAACGTGACTAATAAAATTGGAGGTAATTACATGGTAAGACCATATACTCATTGGGCTGTTTGGAATACAGAGGATGGTAAGAAAGTCTTTGCAGATAATCGTGGAGCTATAATGGATAAAGCAACAGCATTCGAAACTATGCGTTTGATCTCTGAATTTTATGATAGTGTATCAGATGCGGATATTTCTGAGTTTAATAAAGATCTGAAAAAGGAACAATATGAGGAGTTTAAAGAAAGAGAAGAGGAAAATAAAAAGCAACAAGAACACGAACGTCAGTATAAGCCCACTTATATGTTTATTATCAAAAAAACAAATGAATCTTGTTATAAATTTAAGTTTGGTGGTCATCGTGTTCGCGTATTTCGTAATGAAAATAAATTAGAAAAAATTAAAGAGCAATTAGAACTTAGACTGGATAGTCTCGAAAAAGAATCAGAAGTTCCAGTTAATTTGGTAGATTCTTTTATATATGTGCACAATGCTCCTGGAGTCCACAAATATATATTAGAAACGTACGGTCACTTTAGAGATGAGTTTGATTGGTACGTGTTAGAAGATGAGCGATTAGCTGAAATTATTAATTATATAAAAGTAAATATGTTAGAAGTATAAAAAAAGAGAGCCATTCAGCTCTCTTCCACATTGAGTAAAATAATGTAATATTTTACCGCTACAAATTGGGAAACTTTTCTACTATGATGGAATTATATTACAACAAATCTTTGTTTTGAAGTAACATTCTAGAGTAAACAGCCATTTGTTTAGCATACTTACCTTGTTCGCGTCCATTTAGCTTGTTATAGTCCCTTTTAATGTCGCTTAATAGTAAATCTAGTAGTTGGTCATCTCGTTCGTCCTCAAAGCCGAGAAGAGCGTCTGATGTGATTCCGAAAATCGAGCATAGAGTTTTTAAACTTTCCACATCAGGTTGGTGACGATCCGTTTCCCAATGTTTAATTTGACCTAGACTAAAATCGTATTTATCAGCAAATTCATCTTGTGTAAGCCCTAATCTTTTTCTAAAAAATTTTATTTTCTGTCCAATTGTTTTCATATTTTAAGTATAGTAATTGTTGTATTTGCATACCATAAAAGTTAGATATACAATCCTATAAGTTTATTTAACTAACCTTTTTTACGGAAAAATTTCGTATAGAACAATTGTTCTATTAGTGGTAAAATATTCATGTGCTATTAAATCATTAGTTAATATGCAAAATTGCATATGAACCGAAATCTTGATTTATAGCGATAAAAAAACTTTCTCAACATTTGATTTGCAAGTGTTTTGGTAAAATTGTAAAAATTCGTGATAATATTTAGTTAACTAAAAACGAACGAAAAAAAGACCCATATGAGCGCGTTTAAGAGGGACTCTCACACCGCCTCTTAAACCGTTCCCTAACTACCGCTTAGGAAACACTTGCCACATACGAGTCACATCCAAGTATAACACAAAATTGAGATATTCCCTTCTCGTAATCTGTTTCCAACTTGAGAAATTGTTAGGATGGTGTCCTGTTTTCATCAGGAAAGGGAAGTGTTGTTATTGTGAAAGAGTTAATGAAACGTATTAAAAAACAATCTGATAGAAGGGAATTAACATTTCCGGATATTGAACGAAAAACTGGAGTAGATCGTGTAGTAATAGCAGATGCAGTAAGTGGTAAAACAGCAGAAATGAAATTTGATAAGTTTTTACCTGTAGCTTCGATTCTTTTTGAAGATATGGAAGAACGAAAAGAGATTCTTAATGAATTTATCATGCTGTGTACGGGAGATTTAAACATTCGCAAAGCATTATGTTATTGTCAGGGCATTGGTGAGTATGAAGTTATAGATAAACTCATTGAAAAACATAAAGATCATAAAAAATTACAGAAATACTTTAAAATTTATCAACTGTATAACTTCAGGAATCAGAATAAAACTCGTGGACAAGCCATGATCGATAAAATGGACGCGGTTACGTTTTCGACTGATTCAGAAATACAGGTATTAGTAAATATGTTATATAGCTTTTCTATGTATGATATTTTCAATTATAGAGCAATGCTTCCTTACTCTGATAAGGTAGAGAAAAACTTAAATGAAATAAAAAAAGGATTCATCAAATCATGTTTAGAAATGCATTATAATGACCGAGTTGCATATATCAATCTTTTTAATGAAGAATTACAAGCGTGTAGAAGTAAATGCAAAGAGATATTAAACTCTGAACTTGAAGCACCTATCATAAAAGCTACTGCTTTATGTTGTCTTGGAGAGAGCTATTTGTTCACAGATGTTTTGAAATCTGAAAAATATTTATTAAAAAGTCTAAAATACTTAGACGAAAACGGGATTTCAAAAGATAGTAGGAAATATAAGTCTTTTCAGTCTACATTAGCCTTCTTGTATATAGATAACGGCTTTAACCTCGATAAAATAGATTTTACGTCTATTGATCTATCTGAAGTAGCTTATTATGAAGGGCTATATGGCGACAAAGAAAAAGCATTAAAAATGTTTGAAGAATTAGCTAAGGAAAGAAAATTAGATTCGCCGTTCACAATGTACTATATTTCCAGAATTAGCAATGATATACTTGGGTTAAGAGAAGCCTTGAAGCGTTTCGAACGTGTCGGAAACTATCACTATGCTAATGCTGTGAAGCGTGTATTAGTATCATTAGAAAAGAAAGTAGGATGAAGATGAAAAAAATTAGTATAGCAATTTTATGTATTATGAGTGCTTTTACATTATCGTTGAATGTAGGCGCAACGAAAAAAGATATTAAAGAACAACCAGTGCAATATATGCAGGTGGAACCGGGTGGGCATTAATAATAAAAATTGAATAGTTAATAAAAAGTTAGAGGTTGCGATTGCGCAGCCTCTTTCGTGATTTTAGGGAAATGTTGGTTTTTGGACAATGAACAAAAAACCGACTCCTAATATTTACCAACAACTAGGGAGGAAATATAAATGATGAATCAAGGGGTAGTACTACAAACGAAAGAAGAGAGCACTGTGGAGGAAAGAGTACATAAATTAAGTATCATCATGAAGAAAGCGGAGCAAGGCGATTTAAAAGCAATTGCACTTTTAGAACAAATTAATGTTTTGACTAAATAAGAGCTTCGGCTCTTTTTTATTTTGTTCAAATTTAAAATTTCACATACCCGATTTAAATTAGTTTTAAAGAAATAAAAGATGTAATGAATGGTTTTATATTCATAGGGATTCTTGGCGAGCCCTGTGGAGGCATAACGAAGCTTAAAAGATACATAGGGAGGATTGTATAAGATTGTCTAATGCTTCGCTACGTATGTTCGACGATGCCGTTAGCAGGTTTTATAAGTTTCGCAAATTTAAAGGAATAATCAAAAGTGAAGTTTAATAGTATAATTGTGTAAAGTTTTAATATTTTGATTGAAAAACAGATTGTCTGTTGTATAATGAATTTATAAATAATAAAACTCTATACAATTATTAGTGAAAGGTTGTGTATTTATTGAAAAAAGTATTAGTAATCGACCATGGTAATGGAAATATTAAAGGTAGAAGTGAAGTTGCAGCAGGAGTATTACCTTCATTAGTGGCTTTTAAAAAGGATGTAGGGGAATCTATAACAGGTAAAAAAGCGAAATTAAAGACTTATGAAATTGAAGGCATTGAGTATGTGTGGGGGAAAGACATCACAAAAGTAAAAGATGTTTTTGCAACTTACGGATTCCAAAATAGATATAAAGAACCTTTATACAAAGTGCTAACGAGTATCGCTCTTGCTGATCTTGCTCTTAAAAGTAAAGTGCAACCAACAGATGAAGTAATTGTAATTACAGGTGTACCAAGTAATGAAATTGGAACAGAGGCAGCAAACGACTTGAAAGCAGTATTTGAAGGATTACATACAGTAAAAGTCGAGGGGAAAACAGTAAAAGTAAATGTTGAAGAGGTTATTATCCTTCCACAACCAATTGGAACAGTGATGGGAGAATACTTAGATACAGATGGATTTGTAGCTGATGATCGTTATGAAGACATCCGTGTAGGTGTAATTGATATCGGAACAGGAACAACAGATTTAGACTCAATTAACGGATTACGTCGTGAGAATGAATTCAAATCTGTGGAAGCTGGTATGAAAGATGTTTATCAAGAAATCGCAGATTATATTAACGCTCAAAACTCTAATGCAAAAGTGGAATACTACCATGTTGAACCGTTCTTTGAATCGGGACAGTATAAACTTTCAGAACGTCATATTATTGATTTTGAGGAAGTTAAGCCAAAAGCTGTATTCCAGGTATCTGAAAAGATTAAACAAGGTATTAAAAACGCATGGAAAACGTTTGATCGTTTTGATGAAATCATCATTACTGGTGGTGGAGCGGAACTATTTGCAAGTGCTATTGAGGACTTAGTTGGTGGTGTGAAAGTAGCAGAGAAACCACAACAAGCAAACGCAGAAGGATTTTTCAAATACGGTATGTTCAAAGTGAGTGAAGAAGATGGCGAATAAAATTTATCAGCTTAGTTATGACGATCAGCTGGATAAAGACATTCATGAGTGGTTAAAAAAGATTCCAAGAAGCAGAAAAGCGGAAACTGTACGACATGCAATACGTTATTATATCGCGAGTAATGGTGGCAGCAGTGGCATCCACATGCCAAATGTGACAGGAGCGCCTATCGCTATAGAAGAACCACAAACACAACAAGAAACACCTAAAAAGAAAAGACCCAAATTATCTACAGATGGTAATTTTGGTTAATAAGTAATTATCTACAGAAAATATTATCTCTTCCCTCCCTCTCGGTACTTTTTCATGGAATAACGGAATTATGGAAAAGTGTCCCTGAGATAAACGAGAGGGAGGAGGTGATTTTTGAAAGGGGAGAGCATCATGAGCAATGTTAACCCTATGTTTGAACCTCGAAAACAATCTACTACAATAACAAACCAACAACCTCGTAAAACTCGTTCTGATAAAAAGAAAGATGTAAAAATCCCCGTAACTGAAATACAACGACAATTGATAAGGAATTCAGCCTTCCACAATAATTTTACTACCACACAATACATGTCTAAATTAATCACAGAACATCTCAAAATCGATTATATAAGCGAAATACATGCGTATGAATATAAAGACACTAAAAAGTACATCCATGCGAAATTGGAGCAGGAAACACATTCTAAGCTTGTCCAATTAGCGATTAAATGGGGAGTTTCACAAAGAGCTGCAGCAACACGTATTTTATGCTTTGCATTACGCACTATGTGAGAGGTGACAACATGTATAGTAAATACGATGTGATGACAAAAGAAATACAACTTATGAGTGCAAGTAATTGGTGGGAACGAACTAAGATTGAATGGAAATTAAAAGAAAAGTACCGCTTTGAAGTGAAAATGCTCAAGATTTACTTGTTCCGCATGAATATTATTATCGAAGATATGGAAGAGGAAGATTATGAATGCAATGCTAGTGATCTAGCTGAGATACTTGTCGAGGACTTTCTCGAACATATAAGGTCCAAAAATAGCATGGAGCAGTTATATCAAATCCTAGAGAGTAAGAAGCACTATACAGATTAT
>NZ_CP117707.1:0-3975 GCF_045277205.1 Bacillus sp. A01H
AATTCAAACGTGAAATGACCTTTCCCTGAACCAATCTCAATAATATTATCATTTGTATTTAAATGTACATTTCTCAAAATTTCATTTATATGATGCTTTGAAGTAATAAAGTTTTGACTATCTTTTATATTTTTTTTGTTTATTATAACCCACTCCTATGAGGTTATAATGAATGTTTATATTAACAATCCATTATAACCACTTATTTTTTGTTTGGTTGATAATGAACTGTGTTGATTACAAAAATACTAAAAATGCCCATATATTAATTCTCCTTCTTATAAACTTAAAATAATTATAGCACAAGCTCTGATAAATAAGAACATGATGAACGACTGTTAAATTTATACTGCAATCGGGCGCGATTGTTGAATAAGAATACAAAAGATACGAGAGATCATTCTCGTGTCTTTTGTTATTTTAAGTGGTTTTGTCCGTTATCCTGGAAAACCGAAAGTCGAGCAAATTTTGATTTTGCTGAGTACGGCTTTCGGTACGAAAAACATAACGGACAAAATAAAAAAGACAAGGGTTTAAGGTGGAGATTTTTCAGCGCAGCGTTTTGAAAAATACGACCTGTCCCTTGTCTTTTTTAAACGAGCCACGAGAGCAAAACCCCCCTTTGCTGAGGTGGCAGAGGGCAGGTTTTTTTGTTTCTTTTTTCTCGTAAAAAAAAGAAAGGTCTTAAAGGTTTTATGGTTTTGGTCGGCACTGCCGACAGCCTCGCAGAGCACACACTTTATGAATATAAAGTATAGTGTGTTATACTTTACATGGAAGTTGCGCCGATTTGTCATGACAAATTTTCTCGAAAGCGAGGTCGAAAATAAATGAGTTTTGCAGTAGTCCGTATGCAGAAAATGAAGTCACACGATCTGAAAGGAATTCAATTTCATAATCAGAGAGAACGAGAATCGAAAACGAATGAGGATATTGATCCAGATCGTACTCATGAAAATTATGATTTGGTGAATGATGAACCGATCGACTATAACGAGCGAGTAAAAGAAATTATTGAATCGCAAAAAGTTGGAACGAGAAAAACAAGAAAAGATGCTGTGCTTGTAAATGAATTACTTGTCACGTCTGATCGGTATTTTTTTGAGCGATTAGAGCCTGATGAACAGAAACGATTTTTTGAGGAAAGTTATAAATTATTTGCTGATCGATATGGGAAACAAAATATTGCGTATGCGACTGTTCATGTTGACGAAAAAACTCCTCATATGCATTTAGGTGTCGTGCCAATGCGTGATGGAAAATTGCAAGGAAAAAATGTGTTCAATCGTCAAGAATTGTTGTGGCTGCAAGACAAGTTTCCAGAGCATATGCAGAAGCTCGGATTTGATTTACAACGTGGAGAAAAAGGTTCGGATCGGGAGCATATTGAAACGAGTAAATTTAAAAAACAAACGTTAGAAAAAGAGATTGATCTTTTAGAGAGCGAATTGAAAAATAAAAAAAGTGAGTTGGCGATTTTATCTGAAGAAGTTTCGGGTGAATTTAAGATTCCAGTGAAAAGAGAAAAGAAGAGCGTTGAAGTTCCGACAGGGAAACGAAATCTTTTGGGGATCGAGCAAAAGAAAACGGTCATGAAGTCAACGGGGAATGTAATTTTAAAAGACGAAGTGTTTCAAGATTTGAAGCAAAAAGTAAAAGCAGGCGCAGTTTTGCAAACGAGAGTGGATCAGTTGCTGAATACTGATTACGCCAAAGAGAATCAATCGTTGAAAAAAGAAGTGAAAGAGTTGCGATCTACAAATAAATCTTTATCCGAAGAAAACGGTCGTTTAAAGAGTACAGTGGAGCATCTAACGAATGAGATCGAAAGTTTATATGTATTGACGAAAGACTTTTTAAAAGCCCGTACAAACGATTTAGAGAGTTTTAAGGAGTTATTCGGGGTATTTGTAGGTAAAGTGAAAGAAAAAGCGCCTAGAGGGCTTTTCGTGCGTCAGCATGAGCGATCAGAAGAAAAGAAGAATACTTTTTCGCTTCAAGATGTTTTGCAGCGTGATCGAGAACTTCGTGAGCAAAGAAAAGCAAAGAGGAGAAAATCGCATGATTTGGAGCGATAAGAAAAAGCACTCGAATGAGTGCTTTTTTTTGCGTTTTGAGCGTAGCGAAAAACGAGTTCTTTCTATTCTTGATACATATAGAAACAACAAGTTTTTATTTTTATAGTTTACATCGCGTTTAAAGTGTTGGTGTGATTGGCTTTATAAGGTTAATGAACCTTTAAAAATCCTTGCACAGAAAAATACCCTATGTTATTGTTTAAGTTACCACACAAAAACAAATTTACATAGGGGGTTTCTGTATTCATTATGTGCAATAATAATAGCATTAATTCAGATGAAAAATCAAGTGTACTAATCGACAAAACAAAAAGTGGAAAAATAAGACCTTGGCGAGAAAAGAAAATGGCAAATGTAGATTATTTTGAACTCTTGCATATTCTTGAATTTAAAAAGGCTGAACGTGTAAAAGATTGTGCAGAGGTACTTGAATATAAAGTGAGTTATGAAACGGGAGAAAAAACGTTATATCGTGTGTGGTTTTGTAAATCTCGATTATGTCCAATGTGCAACTGGAGGAGAGCAATGAAGCATGGTATTCAGTCACAAAAGGTTGTTGCAGAAGTTATCAAACAAAAACCAACAGTTCGTTGGCTTTTCCTTACGTTGACCGTTAGAAATGTTTATGATGGTACTGAATTAAATAAAAGTTTATCGGATATGTCAAAAGGTTTTAATCGTATGATGAAATATAAGAAAATTAATAAAAACTTAGTTGGTTTTATGCGAGCGACAGAAGTAACTGTAAATAATATAGATAATTCTTATAACCAACACATGCATGTGTTGGTTTGTGTAGAAAGCACTTATTTTTATAACACTGAAAACTATGTGAATCAAAAGCAATGGATTCAATTTTGGAAAAGAGCTATGAAATTAGATTATGATCCAAACGTTAAAGTCCAAATGATTCGACCAAAAAATAAACATAAATCTGATATAAAATCAGCCATTGATGAAACTGCAAAATATCCAGTAAAAGATACAGATTTTATGACTGATGACGAAGAAAGAAATTTGCAGCGTTTAGCTGATTTGGAGGAAGGACTTTATCGAAAAAGATTAATTTCATATGGTGGTTTATTAAAGGAAATTCATAAGGAATTAAATCTTGATGACGCAGAAGATGGCGATTTAATACATACAGATGATGAAGAAAAAGCAGATGAAGATGGCTTTTCTATTATTGCAATGTGGAATTGGGAACGGAAAAATTATTTTATTAAAGAGTAATTCAACAAAAGGGCCAAGATTGTTTAAGCAAAACAAGACAAGTTAAGGGGTGCAGTTTACGCACCCCTTAACTTACTTATTAAATAATTTATAGCTATTGAAAAGAGACAAGAATTGCTCAAAGCTAATATTGTTTAAATCGTCAATTCTTGCATATTTTAAGGCTTGATAAAATTGGTTTTTGGAAAATAGTTTCATGTATTCTTTGTTAACCCATTTCATAACAAAATTTTCATATTGTTTTCTATCTTTGAGTGATATTTTTGAAGGGTATCTTTTTAATACAATTAACGAGCTATTCACTTTAGGTTTTGGGTGAAAGTATTCTCTAGGGATTTTACTTAATATGGATATATCAACTTCTGTCATTAAAAATAGTGCTAGTGAACGATTTGTATTTAGCAACCTTTTAGCAAATCCATATTCCACTATTAAATAACTTTCTGTAGCTGTGCTTTCAAAAACAATTTTTCGAATTATATCTGTACTTATATTGTAGGGTATATTTCCATATATCTTATATGACTTATTTTTAGGAAACTTAAATTGTAAAATATCTTTATTGATAACCTGGAAGTTCTCATATTCAATAAGTTTGTTTTTAGTTATCCTACATAATTTAGGATCTATTTCAATGGCGGTTACATAATTACACCTTTTAGCT